>NZ_JBHJUI010000005.1:0-157567 GCF_042268405.1 Kitasatospora sp. NPDC056184
GCCCGCACCCGCACCACCCACTTCGCAGCACTTCGCCCCGCCGAGCACTAGCTCGGCGGGGCAAAATGATCACGACCCCGAATTCGCCAACAGCGTCGTAGCCGCCGTACGGGGCCGCCGGAACCCGCCACGCCGGAGCACGGTCGTGGCGTTGGTCACGGGTGGCCGAAAGTCGTACCGCGCCGCCCCGGCAGCGCATAAGTTGGCGGGAAGCGCACTGTCGCGCTCCGTGCGTCCTCGGGGAGCCCATGCCATGACGGCCCTGCTCGGCCTGCTGCTGCTCGGACTGCTGCTCGCCACCGCCGCTCCCCGGTTGCTGACCCGGGCGCGCTGGGTGGAGCGCGAACCGGTGCTCGCGCTGCTGGTCTGGCAGTGCCTGGTGGTGGCCGTGCTGCTGTGCTGCGCGCTGAGCCTGGTGCTCGCCGCGATGGCCGCCCTGCCCGCGCTGCGCGGAGTGCTGTTCTCCTGCGCGCCCAACGGCGTCGAGGCCGCGTACGGGCTGCACAACGCGGAGGGCTGGGGCCGGCTCTGCGCGGCCGTGCTGGCGGCGGGCGGCCTGCAGACGCTGGTCGCGCTGACCCGCGAGGTCCGGACGGCGAAGGCGCTGCGCGCCCGTCGGCACGCCCAACTGGCCGAGCTGTCACCGCCGTTGCCGGAGTCGATCGAGCCGCCCTCGGGTCAGGGCGCCCGGCCGCGCCGGGAGCGGCTGGTGGTGCTGGAGAACGTCCGCCCGGAGGCCTGGTCGCTGCCGGGCAGCGACTCCCGGCTGGTGGTGACCACCGGGGCGATGCGTCAGCTGACCGACCGGGAGCTGGCGGCGGTTCTCAGCCACGAGCGCGGGCACGTCCGGGCCCGGCACCACTGGCTGGCGCAGGGCGCCCAGGCGCTCGCCTCCGGGTTCCCCGGGGTCGGGGTGTTCAGCGCCTTCCGGAACCAGGTGGGCGAGCTGGTGGAGCTGGCGGCGGACGACCGGGCGGCGCGCCGGCACGGGCGGCACACCACGGCCCTGGCGCTGGCCGAGATCAATCTGGGGCGCGGGGTCTTCGGCTCCTGCCCGCCCGGTCTTGCGCAGTCCCCGAAGCGGGTGGACCGGCTGCTGGCGGGGCGGCCGCGGCTGTCCGTGCCGAACCGGCTGCGGCTGACCCTGGCCGCCCTGGCGGCGCCCGCCGCGGTCGTCGTCCTGGCCGCCGCTCCGGGCCTGCTCGCCCTGCGCTGAGCGGCCGACCGCGGCAGCGGCCCGCGCGCCGGCGCGGGGTCAGTCCGCGATCGCCCCGCAGACGCCCGCCGGATCCTCGGCCAGGGTGAGCGAGAGCACCTCGCGGTGCAGCGGGCGCGCCTCGACGTAGCGGCGGTGGCCCTCGTCGGTCAGCGCGACCTTGATGCCGCGCCGGTCCTCGGCGCACATCGCGCGGGTGACCAGTCCGGCCTTCTCCAGCCGGCCGATCAGCCGGGACAGCGCACTCTGGCTGAGGTGCACGGTGGGGGCCAGCTCCTGGACCCGCAGCCCGCCGCCGGTGCCGTCGCAGCCCTCGACGAGTCGCTCCAGCACCTCGAACTCGCTCATGCCCAGGCCGTGCTTCTCGCCCAGCTCGCGATCGAGCAGGCAGGCGGTCTGGGCATGCCGGGCCAGCAGGTCGCGCCACTGGGCGACCAGACCTGCCTCCGCCGGGGAGTCGAGTTCAGCCACCGCGCCACAGTATCACAGGCGACAGCAACTTATGCGTTAACATCTTATTCACTTGCATTGGTTGCACGTGCATGTAGTGTCTTGCGCCATGACCACAGCGACCGCCACGACACCCGACGCACCGTCAGCGGCCGGGGGCCACTGGACACCCCGTCTCTGGGGCACCCTGATCGTGCTCTGCGCCGCACTCTTCCTGGACACCCTGGACGTCTCGATGGTGGGCGTCGCCCTCCCCTCCATCGGCTCCGAACTGCACCTCTCCACCTCCACCCTGCAGTGGGTGGTCTCCGGCTACGTGCTCGGCTACGGCGGCCTGCTGCTGCTCGGCGGCCGCGCCGCCGACCTGCTCGGCCGTCGCCGGGTCTTCCTCACCGCGCTCGCCGTCTTCGCCGCCGCCTCCCTGCTCGGCGGCCTGGTCGACGACGGCGGGCTGCTGATCGTCACCCGCTTCCTCAAGGGCGTCGCGGCCGCCTTCACCGCGCCGGCCGGCCTGTCGATCATCACCACGACGTTCCCCGAGGGCCCGGCCCGCAACCGGGCGCTGTCGATCTACACCACCTGCGGCGCCAGCGGCTTCTCGCTCGGCCTGGTGCTCAGCGGGCTGCTCACCTCGGTCGGCTGGCGCTGGACCTTCCTGGTGCCGGTCCCGATCGCGCTGATCGCGCTGGTCTTCGCCGTCCGGCTGCTCCCCCGCCCGGCCGACGAGAAGGCGCACGGCCGCTACGACGTGCTCGGCGCCATCACCGGCACCGGCGCCGTCCTGCTGCTGGTCTTCACCGCCACCGAGGCCCAGGGCGCGGGCTGGCTCAGCGCCCGCACCCTGGGCTCGCTCGCCGTCGTGGTGCTGCTCGTCGCCGCCTTCCTGATCGTCGAGAGCCGCACCGCGCACCCGCTGGTCCGGCTCGGCATCTTCCGCAACGGCGGGGTCGCCCGGGCCAACGTGATCGCCTTCGCGATGGCCGGCGCGTACGGCGGCTTCCAGTTCGTGGTCACGCTCTACCTGCAGGACCTGCTCGGCTGGTCGGCGCTGACGATGGCACTCGGACTGCTCCCGGCCGGCGCGATGGTCGCCCTCTCGGCCCCCTTCATGGGGCCGGTGGTGGACCGCTTCGGCACCGGCCGGCTCCTGCCGATCGGCCTGCTCGCCCTGGCCGCCGCGTTCGCGCTGTTCCTGCGGCTGGACGAGCACGGCTCCTACCCGGTGCTGGTGCTGCCGTCGATCGTGCTGCTCGGCATCGGCTTCGCGCTGGCCTTCCCCTCGGTGAACATCGCCGCCACCGACGGGGTCGCCGACGACGAGCAGGGGCTCGCCTCGGGGCTGGTGAACACCGCGATCCAGGTGGGCACCGCGGTCGTGCTGGCCGGGGCCACCGCGATCATCACCGCCGGCACCGACGGCGGCACCACCGCCCAGGCCCAGCTGGACGGCTACCGGCCCGCGCTGCTCTTCGTCACCGGGGTCGCACTGGTCGGCCTGGTGATCGCCGCGGCCGGTGCCGTGCTCGACCGGCGGAAGAAGACAACTCCCGCGCGGGTGCCGGACTATGATTATCCGTCAGTAAGCCGGGAAGACCTGGCTGAGCGGCGCGGCGAGGTCCTCAGCAAGAACTGATCCACGAACGCCGGACGACGGCAGGGGCCCTTCGACCGAGGGGACCGGCGCCGGAGTCCGGCCCTCGCCGACGGATCGGGCGCCGGCTCTACCAAACCCCCGTGTTGGTAGGGCCGGCGCCTCCGTACGGACCGAACAGGGCCGCCCGGCCAAGGACCGGCCGCCGCGGTTCGGTCGCCGGCCCGGCCAGTATATTGGCCGCCAGCCAACGAACGTACGGAGCAGACACGATGGCACCTCGCGGGGATTCGGTCAATGAGGAGATGCGGCAGCGCTCCCGGCGACGCATCATGAGGGCCACCGTCGAACTGGTCGACCGGCACGGATACGCCGGCACCACGCTGACCGACATCGCCGAGCGGGCCGGACTCGCGCGCGGGCTGCTCTCCTACTACTTCGACGGCAAACGGCTGCTGATGCAGTCCGCGACCCACCGGATGATGCACCAGTCGCTCTCCGCCGCGCTCGACGAGCTGGCCCCCGACGCGGGCCCGGAGGCCCGGCTGGCCCGGGCCATCGACGCGGTGCTCGGCCTGGCCATGGACCACCCGCGGGTGATGCGCTCGCACCTCGCGCTGATCCTCGACCCGGACGCCGGCGCCTTCGTCCAGGACCCGGAGCAGCAGCGGCTCGGCTCCATCTTCCAGGGGCTGCTGCGCGACTGGGGGGCGCCGGACCCGGCGGCCGAGCACGCGGTGCTGCGCAGCGCGCTGATGGGCGGCTGCATAGGCGTGCTGCTGCCCGGGGCCGAGCTTCCGCTGGCCCCGATCCGCGCCGACCTGTTCCGCCGCTACGACCTGCCCTGGCAGCTGGGCCGCCCGCCGCAGCCCCTCCCGCCGGAACGGGAGCGGCCGCCGGCCCGCGGCTGACCCGCGGCGGCCGGCGGCCGCTCCTGCGTCGTGCTCCGGTCGCCTCCCGGTCTCCCGGCGGCCTCCCGGCTCCCGCTCAGCGTTCCTTCAGGATCGAGGCCAGCAGGTCGATGGTCCGCTCGGGCGTGAGACTGTCCACGCAGAGCCGCTCCATGACCTGGATGTAGGCGTCGACGTCGTCGCGCTTGTCCAGGTACAGCGCGCTGGTCAGCTGCTCCAGGTAGACCACGTCGGCGAGGTCCTGCTCGGGGAAGCGCAGGATGGTGAACGCACCGGACTCACCGGCGTGCGCGCCGAAGCGGAACGGCATGACCTGGATGACCACGTTGGCCTGCTCGGCCGCGTCGATCAGGTACTGGACCTGGCCGCGCATCACCTTGGGCCCGCCGACCGGCCGGCGCAGCGCGGCCTCGTCGATGACCGCCCAGAGCCGCGGGCTGTTGCCCTCGGTGAGCAGCTTCTGGCGGCGCATGCGCAGGCTGACCCGGCGCTCCACCTCCTCCTCGCTGATCACCGGCCGACTCTGGCCGAAAACGGCCCGTGCGTACTCCTCGGACTGGAGCAGGCCGGGGACGAACTGGACCTCGTAGGTACGGATCAGGGCAGCGGCCTCCTCCAGGCCGACATAGGTCTGGAACCAACCCGGCAGGACGTCGTTGAAGCTGTGCCACCAGCCCGACTTGTTCGCCTCGCGGACCAGGCCGAGCAGTGCCTCGCGTTCGAGGCCGTCGTCCACGCCGTAGAGGCTGAGCAGGTCGGCGACGTCTCGTTCCTTGAAGCTGACGCGGCCGAGTTCCATGCGGCTGATCTTGGACTCGGAGGCGCGAATCGCGTAGCCCGCGTCCTCGCGGGTGATGCCGCGCGTCTCGCGGAGCCGGCGCAGCTGGGAGCCGAGGAGGATCCGGCGGACCATCGAGCCGCCGCCCGGCTGAACTGTGGTCATGCGGTCCTAACCTCCACCTAGGGCAAACAGCGCACAGTCTGCCATCAGTTGAGCGCTCACGGTGCCGATACTGACGGATGTTCCTATCAGTTCCGCACTCCACACACCAGGATGCACGTGCATCCGGCGCTTGCATATGCCATTTGAACGACTGCACGTGAATCGACTCTTGCATCTGCAGTGAGCGCAGAGCACGATGGTGCACGTGCACCTGCACATCCCTGGCAATCCCGCGGGCTCCGCGTCGACCCCACGCGCGATTCCGTGCACCGGCCCGGCAGCGCCCCCGCGCCTCCGGGCCCTCGTGCGCGCGCGCCGTCGGGTCGAGGGGCGGCCGCGCGGCCGAGCGAGTCGGAGGTGACCGGCATGACCCCGGCGGGTCCAGCCGTGTCCGCCCCCTTATGGGAGGAGCTCTTCATGAGCACCGGAACGGCTTTGGCAGTCGACCCCCATGTGGTCACCTGTACGCTCGCTCCCCGCTATGAGGCTGTCAGAACCGCGCGCGACTTCGCCAGGACCGCCCTGCAGCGGTGGGGGCTGGGCGAGCTCTTCGACGATGTCGCGCTGGTGGCCTCGGAGCTGGTGACCAACGCGCTGCGGCACGCGATCGGCGCGTGTCCCACCGCGGCGGACGACTACGACTTTCCCGTGCAACCGGCGGTGGAGAGCCGGCTGCCGATCCGAATAAGCCTCGTGCACCGCGCCCCCCAGGTGGTCTGCGCGGTGAGCGACCCCAGCAGTATCGGCCCGGTGGCCCGGGAGGCGGACTTCGTCGCGGAGTCCGGCCGGGGCCTGCACCTGGTCGACTCGTTCAGCCGCTCCTGGGGCTGGCACCCGCTGGGCGGCGGCAAGATCGTCTGGGCGCTGTTCGAGGCGGAGGAGGCACAGCGGACGGCTCCGGCCCCGGTGGCCGAGTTCGGCGGACGGCACCGGCGCTCGGCCTGACCGGCTGACGGGCGGACAACGGGCCGGCCCTGGACAACGAGCGACGCACGGGCGGCGGCGCACGGACGGCACACGTCCGGCAGCACGTCCCCGAGGAACCACCACAGCACGGCGAACGACACCCCGGCAGCGGCGACCGGCGGCCCTCGGGCAGCGGGCACCGGCAGCCCCCGGCGGTGGCGCCCCTCCGATCCGCGTGCGGCGGCTCGGCACGGCGGCGGAGCGGGAGCCGTGGCGTTCCCGCCGCGTTCAGGGGCTCCCGGCGTGTTCGGGGGCGGTGCCCGCGGACCGGAGAACCCGGACAGCGCGGCCCCGGTCGGGCGTCCGGACAAAGACAAAGGCCGTCGTGGTGTCAGCACCCACGACGGCCCCCCGATGGTGAAGCCGGCGGCCGGTCAGACCGCCAGGTGGTCGAACTCCCCGTCCTTCGCCCCCAGGAGCAGTGCGGCGATCTCGGCCCGGGTGTAGATGAGGGCCGGACCGTCCGGGAAGCGCGAGTTGCGCATCGCGACCTCGCCACCCGGGAGGGCGGCGAACTCGACGCAGTTGCCCTGGGAGTTGCTGTGCAGGCTCTTCTGCCAGACCACGCCCTCAAGGTCGGTAGCGGCCATCCCGTTGTACGGGTCGTACGTGTCGTGCGTGTCGTGCATAGAAATCTCCCGAAGAGCTCCGGAGTGGGTCGTTCAGCTCGGCGCCCCGGCACCGGCCGAACGGACGGACCGGCCCCGTACCGGCCCGGCACACCGCCTCACTTGACGTGATGATAGCTCCAGTGCACGTGCATCAGCACGGGACATTGCAGGTGCACGGCCTTTTCGACACCGAACCGGAACTCATCACGAGGCACCCGCCTGACGGTACGTAAACGGACATAGCCGATGGAATCGACCGGCCGTCGATGACCGCCCGTAGGCGACCACCCGCCGATTGTTGATCTTCGAACGCCGGGAGTCGCCCTTCCGTGACCCTCCGTCAGACCGCCCGCGCGCTGTGAGACATCTCACGCACGGAGGCGGCAACGCGGTTCCCGTTCCGGCGCATCTGACCGGGTACCGGGAGAACTGCCGCCCGGGGGCCGGTTATGTCCGCTTTTCGCGGCGGTCGTCCCGCCCGGTTCGGCAGCCGACTGCGGACCGGGCGGACCGATGTCCTACGATCTCCGCCATGAGCACCGCAGCCATCCCGGGCGCGCCACTGCCCGTCCGCACTCCAGGCTCCCGTGCGCGGGGGCGCCACCGCCGTCCCGAGCGCCCCGAGATCCCGGCCGGTTCCCCGGCCCTGCTGCTCGCCGTCCCCGCGGCCGACGGACCGGAATCCCGGCCCGTCGTCGAGGAGCTGCTGTCCATCGTCCGCAGCGAGCAGAACGGCGTGCGGACCGCCGCCGGCTACCTGCCCTCCGGTGACGCCGCCGGCGAGGCGGACGGCGGGCGCACCGTCGCCGAACTGCTGGCCGAGGCGGCCGAGGCCGGCCTGCCGGTGCCGGTCGTGGTGCCGCTGGTGCCCGGCCCGCACGACTTCCTCCCCGAACTGCACGCGCTCGCCGCCCAGTACGGCGCCCACGTCACCGACGCGCTGGGCCCGCACCCGCTGCTCGCCGAGGGCGTCCACGTCCGCCTCTCCGAGGCCGGGCTGGCCCGCGCCGACCGGGCCCGGCTGTTCGCCATCGCGACCGCCGCCGACGGCGTGGTGCTCACCACCGCCGGCGGCCGGGCCGCGGCCGACGCCGCGGGCATCACCGGCATGCTGCTGGCCGCCCGGCTCGCCGTGCCGGTCGTCGCCGCCGCGTTGGACGTGCCCGGCTCGGTCGCCGACGCCGTCGCCCACCTCAAGGAGATGGGCGCCCAGAACCCGGCGCTCGCCCCGCTGGTGATCGGGCCGGAGGCGGACGCCGAGCTGCTCGCCGCGGCCGCCGAGGAGTCCGGTTGCCCGTCGGCCGCACCGCTGGGCGCCTACCAGGCGGTGGGCCAGCTGGTCGCCTCCACCTACCTGGCCGCGCTGCCGGCCGTCGACCCCGGGGCCGCGGCCGACGAGGCCGACGCCGAGGAGCAGGACGGCCCGCGCGCCGTCGGGCGGCACGCCGCCCAGTAGCATCCCGGACACGCGCGGGGCCCGGAACGGACGCACCGTTCCGGGCCCCGCGCGTGCCGCCTACCGACCCACCCGGGTGGTGGCCGCCGCGGCGTCCTTCAGCTTCAGCACGGGCACCCGCACCGGCCGCGACTGGCCGGCCAGGGTGGCCACCGGGGCCGCGGCGGCGTTCCACTGCGGCTGGGCGGTGCCCTCCTCCCCCGCCCGGCGCACCTGGAGCACCTCGGTGGACCCGGCCCGGCGCAGCAGGATGCTCTTGGGCGGACCGGCCTCCGGGTCCAGCCACAGCTCGTTGCCGCCGAACTCGCAGTCCAGCACCAGCACGTCGTCCGGCTTGCCGTCGGCCCCGGCGCGGAACGCGATCCCGGCCCGGCGGTAGCCGGTGAAGCGGCAGCGGCCGAAGGTGACGGACTCCCCCGCGAGTTCGTGCCGGGCGGTGGAGACCGCGAAGTCGCTGCGCCCGGCCGCGTCGATCAGCAGTCCGTCGAAGACGGTCCCCTTGTCCCGGCCCAGCGAGTGCAGCGCCACTCCCCCGCCCGCGTTGCCGTACAGCACGCTCGCGGAGTAGTCGAAGTCGTTGAGGTAGGCGCCGTGCTCGATGCCCCAGCCGCCGTTGTGGTAGGCGGCGAACTCGGTGACCACGTGGTGCTGCTTGGCGTTGAGCCAGACGAAGATGCCGTCCTGCAGGTTGTTGTGGGCCAGGCAGCGCTGGAAGGTCCAGACGCCCTCGCTGTTCTCCGGCCACTCGAAGCCGGAGGCGCCGTTGGCCCCCTGCACGCCGACCGCCACGCAGTCCAGCGCCTTGCCGCCGGTGCCGGCGCCGAGGTTGAAGCCCGTCAGCCGGTAGGCGCGGGGGTTGGGTTCGAGCAGGGTGCGGGAGGCCACGCAGGACTCGTAGACGATGTCGTCGGAGGGCTGCTGGGGGGTGCGGGTGTCCAGCGGCCCGTCCCACCAGTAGGCGTCCTCCCAGGTCTCGTGGCTGATGCAGCTGCGGAAGGTGATGCCGTGGCTGGCGTGCGGGACGTACGCGTGGCTGCCGGCGTCGCGGACCACCACCCCCTCGACGACGGTGCCGCGGGTGGCGTCGCCGAGCCGGTGGAAGTGCAGCCCGTAGCGGCCGAGCACCGGCGCGGTCACCGGGGCGGCGCCGTCCGGGCCCTTCCAGGTCTCCTTGGTGTCGGCGCGCGGGCCGACCCAGCGCAGCGCGGTGTGCCGGACGTCGGCGCGCCGGGAGCTGGTGAGGTGGACGTGGGTGCGGCCCTCGGCGCTGCCCTCGACCCGGACGCTGCGGGTCAGGTTGAGCACCTCGGCGCCGACGGTGACGCCCCCTCCGGCGGCGACCCGGGGGTGGGCGTACCGCAGCGGGGCCTCCAGGGTGACGGCGGCTCCGCTGACGGACCGGATGGTGACGAGGTCGTAGCGGGCGGCGAAGCCCTCCTGGTCGGGCGGGCCGGTCGGGGTGACGGCGAGTTCGTCGCCGGGCAGCCAGCCGGCGGGCGGGGCGGCCAGGTCGACGACGGTGTCGCCGGCCTTGAGCTCGCCCTCGGCGCGGACCCAGGCCGTCTTGGCCGCGCCGTCCAGCCGCAGGTAGCCGGCGCCGGTGACCCAGAGGCCGACGTCGGTGTCGACCACCTTCATGCCGTCGCCCTGGAAGCGCTTCTCGTCGACGCCGGGGAAGCGCAGGGTGTGGACGCGGCCGCCGTCGGGGGCGAGCGCGAGGGCGCCGCGGACCTCGACGTTGCCGGCGGCGGCGAGGGTGACGGTGCGGTCGGCGGCGAAGGTGAGCGCGCCGGACGGCTCGACCAGCAGGGAGCCGACCTCGGCGTCGGTGTCGAGCAGGACCCGGTCGGTGATCCGCACGGCGCTGCGCGGCCCCGGCGGGCTGCCGCCCCAGCCGGCCCGGTCGGACCAGCGGCGGCCGCCCTGGTCGACGGTGGGCGCGGGGGCGGGCTGTTCCGGGGCGCCGGTGCCCTCCGGCGGGGCGCCGCCGTGGCCGCCGTCGGGGCCCTCCGGGCCGACGGCCTCGGTCGGGGTCGTCCCGATGACGGCGGCCGGGGTGACCAGGTGGGTCTCGCCGGTCAGCGAGCGGCGCAGGATCTCCTCGCCGCTGATCGCCGCGAAGGCGGTGCCGACGGCGAGCCAGCGCAGGAGTGCCCGGCGGGTCAAGTGAGTTCGGGATGGTTCGGGTGGGATGTCCGCTCTGCGGTGCTTTGCCCGGCGATGTGCTCCGGCCGGCCGGGCGGCCGGACGGATGGCGTCCGGCTCCTCGTCGATGCCCATCGGTGCGTAGCCCTCTCCCCGGACGGCTGCGGCGCGCCGGCGTCCTGCCGACGCTCTGAAGCATAGGCAGTTGCGTTGACGGCGACCGGCGTTGCGGGAAATCGGTCATTTCTGATCATGAAGGACAGCCGCTCAGCATGGATTTCGCAAACCGTGACGAGCGTCACACATGTTTGCGGTTTGAACGCGCCTCTGCTTAACGTGCTCCCCGTTCGTGACCACACGAACCCAGCACGTCCGCTTCGCCGAGTCCTGCCGTCGGCCGTGCTGGCAGCGCAATGCATCACGGCAGGAGCGGGGGAACCACAGGTAGTTCGCCCAGGACCGGTCCACGGACCGGCCCCGGGCTAGGGGTGAAGCCGCGTCCACAGCGCGGCCGGGCAACTCCAGCCCGAATCCGACAGCTCACCTCGCAGGCGTGGGAGAGGACCGCGTCTTCATGCTGCCCACCAACGGCACCCGACTGTCCGGCCGTACCCGTCGCGCGATCGCCACCCTCGGCGTCGCGGGCATCGGCCTCACCATCCCCTGCCTGACCACCGGCACCGCTTCCGCCGCCTCCGTCGCCACCTGGGACAAGGTGGCCCAGTGCGAGAGCGGCGGCAACTGGAGCATCAACACCGGCAACGGCTTCTACGGCGGCCTCCAGTTCACCAACTCCACCTGGTCCGCGTTCGGCGGCACCGCGTTCGCCGCGCGCGCCGACCTCGCCACCAAGGACCAGCAGATCGCGACCGCCGAGAAGGTCCTGGCCGTCCAGGGCCCCGGCGCCTGGCCGGTCTGCTCGGTCCAGGCCGGTCTGACCAAGGGCGGCACCCCGGCCGCGGTGGACACCTCCGCCGCCGCCAAGCCGGCCGCGCAGACCCCGGCCCCGGCCCAGACCCCGGCCGCCAAGCCCGCCGCCAAGCCGCAGACCCAGGCCCCCGCCGCCAAGCCCGCCGCCGAGCCGCAGACCCAGGCCCCGGCCGCCTCCGGCACCGCCGCCGCCCCGCAGCAGCCCCAGAGCGGCCGACAGGCCGCCGAGGACTACACCGTGGTCGCCGGCGACTGGCTGTCCAGCATCGCCGACGAGCACCAGGTCCAGGGCGGCTGGCAGCGCCTGTACGAGCTCAACCGCGCCACCCTGGCCGACGGCCCGCACACCATCTACCCGGGCCAGCACCTGACCCTCGGTGAGCGCCAGGGCTTCGACTGGTTCAACCGCGCCCAGGGCGGCTCGCAGGGCGGCACCCAGGCCCCGGCCACCCCGTCCCGGCCCCAGGCCCAGGCGCCGGCCGCCAAGCCAGCGAGCAAGCCCGCCGCACAGGCCGAGACCCCGGCCACCGCCCCGACCGCCACCGGCAGCATGGCCGCCGCCGTCTCCTTCGCCCAGTCGAAGGTCGGCCAGGCCTACGTCTACGGCGGCACCGGCAACGGCGGCTGGGACTGCTCCGGCCTGACCCAGGCCGCGCTGCGCGCCGCGGGCGTCTCCGTCCCGCGCATCGCCGCCGACCAGGCCGCCGCGTCCACCCACGTCTCGCTGGACGCCCTCAAGGCGGGCGACCTGCTGTTCTGGTCCAACAACGGCAAGGACTCCGGCGTCTACCACGTCGCGCTCTACATCGGCGACGGCAAGTACGTCGAGGCCGCCAACCCGAGCTCGGGCGTGCGCCTCCAGACGGTCGCCAACTGGGCCCCGGACTTCGCCGGCCGGGTCTGATCCCGTCGCGCCGAAGCCCCCGGGGAGAGTCGGGTCGCTCCTCCCCGGGGGCTTCGGCCTGCCCGGACCCGCCGCGGCGGCCGCGCGCCGGTCGTCGCGGCGGGTCCGGGCCACCGGGCGGCCGTGGTCAAACCGGGGCCGCAGCGGGCATGCTGCTGCCCTGCCCCCGAGGAGGAGTCACCATGGCCCAGGTCACCGTCTCGCTCGACGCCAACCTCGCGATCGACGCGATGATGCTGTCCGGCACCAAGAGCCCGCAGGACGCCGTCGAACTGATCCTTCGCGACTACCTGGAGCGGGGCCGGCGCACCGAGAGCCGCACCGGCGACTCCGCCGACGGCCACCGGGTCGCCCAGGACCGCCCGACCGCCCAGGAGGGCTGAGCCCGGGAACGCCGAGGAGGCCCGGGAGCGGTGTGCTCCCGGGCCTCCTCGTTCCGCTCAGCGCGCGCGGGCGCCGGTCGAGCCGCGCATCACCAGCTCCGGCTGGAACATGAACTCCCCGCGCTGCGCGGCGTTCCCGCCGACCTCCTCCAGCAGCGCGTCCACCGCCGCGGTCGCCATCGCCTCCACCGGCTGGCGGACGGTGGTCAGCGGCGGCTCGGTGAAGGCGATCAGCGGCGAGTCGTCGAAGCCGACCACCGAGACGTCCTGCGGCACCGACAGGCCCCGTTGGCGGACCGCCCGGATCGCCCCGAGCGCCATCATGTCGCTGCCGCAGACGATCGCCGTGCAGCCCTTGTCGAGCAGCGCCCCGGCCGCCGCGTGCCCGCCCTCCACGCTGAACAGCGTGTGGTGGACCAGCGCCTCGGCCTCCTCCCGGGTGCTCCCGAGCACCTCCCGCAGGGCCGCGGTGAAGCCCTCGATCTTGCGCAGCACCGGCACGTACCGCTTCTGGCCGACGGCCAGGCCGATCCGCTCGTGGCCGAGTTCGGCGAGGTGCTGGACGGCCATCCACATCGCCGCCCGGTCGTCCGGCGAGATGAACGGCGCGTCGATCCGCTCGCTGTAGCCGTTGATCAGCACGAACGGCACCCCGCGCCCGGCCAGCCGGGCGTACCGGTCGTGGTCGGCGGTGGAGTCGGCGTGCAGGCCGGAGACGAAGACGATGCCCGCCACGCCCCGGTCGACCAGCATCTCGACCAGTTCGTCCTCGGTGGAGCCGCCCGGGGTCTGGGTGCAGAGCACCGGCGTGTAGCCGTGCCGGCTCAGCACCTGCTCGATCACCTGGGCGAGCGCCGGGAAGATCGGGTTGCTCAGCTCCGGGGTGATCAGCCCGATCAGCCCGGCGCTGCGCCGGCGCAGCCGGGTCGGCCGCTCGTAGCCGAGCACGTCCAGGGCCGCCAGCACGGTCTGCCGGGTGGTGGCCGAGACGTTGGCCTTGCCGTTGAGCACGCGGGAGACGGTGGCTTCACTGACCCCCGCCTGCGCCGCGATGTCTGAGAGTCGCGCCGTAGTCACGGTCCCAGAGCCTATTGCAACCACGTCAGACCGCCCACCAGTCGGTGCTGTCGGGGGCGAGCACCGCCTCGCCGTCCGCCACCGCCGGGTCGGCGCCGGCCGAGGTGAGCAGCGGCCGGCCGGGGGCCGGTATCCGGACCGGGGCGCCGGTGGTGTTGACGGTGCAGACGAAGGAGCCGCGGCGGAACGCCAGGGTGCCCTCGGGGCTCTCCAGCCACTCGACGTCCGTGCCGGCGCCGAGTTCGGGCCGCGCCTTGCGCAGGGCCAGCGCCGAGCGGTACAGCTCCAGGGTGGAGGTCGGGTCGCCGGTCTGCACCTCGACGCTGAGCGCGGCCCACTCGGCGGGCTGCGGCAGCCAGGACGGTCCGCCGGCGGCCGGGCCGAAGCCGTACGGGGCCTCGGTGCCGGACCACGGGATCGGGACGCGGCAGCCGTCGCGGTAGCCGTCCTGGCCGGCCTGGCGGAAGAACGACGGGTCCTGGCGGACCTCGTCGGGCAGGTCGGTGACGTCCGGCAGGCCGAGCTCCTCGCCCTGGTAGACGTAGGCGGAGCCGGGCAGGGCGAGCATCAGCAGGGTGGCGGCGCGGGCGCGGCGCAGGCCGAGCGGGCGGTCGCCGGGGGTGCGGATCTGGGTGCCGAGGCCGGGCGGGTTGGCGAACCGGGTGGCGTGCCGGGTGACGTCGTGGTTGGAGAGCACCCAGGTGGTGGGGGCGTCGACCGGTCGCATCGAGTCGAGCGAGAGGTCGATCACGGCGCGCAGCTCGGCGGCGTCCCAGGAGGTGCCGAGGTACTGGAAGTTGAAGGCCTGGTGCAGCTCGTCGGGGCGCACGTAGTTGGCGGTGCGCTGGACGGTCGGGGTCCAGGCCTCGGCGACGCCGATCCGCTGTCCCGGGTACTCGTCGAGGATCTTGCGCCAGCTGCGGTAGATCGCGTGCACGCCGTCCTGGTCGAAGAAGGGCATGACGTCGTTGCCGAGCAGCTTGAGCTGGTCGGCGCCGCCGAGGTCGGGCAGGCCGGGGGCCTTGACCAGGCCGTGGGCGACGTCGATGCGGAAGCCGTCCACGCCCATGTCCAGCCAGAACCGCAGGATGGAGCGGAACTCGTCGGCGACCGCCCGGTTCTCCCAGTTGAAGTCGGGCTGCTCGGGGGCGAACAGGTGCAGGTACCAGTCGCCGGGGGTGCCGTCCGGGTTCTCGGTGCGGGTCCAGGCCGGGCCGCCGAAGATGGACTCCCAGTCGTTGGGCGGCAGTTCGCCGTTCGCGCCCTTGCCGGGGCGGAAGTGGTAGCGGTCGCGCAGCGGGGAGGCGGGGCCCTCGCGCAGGGCGCGCTTGAACCACTCGTGCTGGTCGGAGGAGTGGTTGGGGACGAGGTCGACGATGATCCGCAGGCCCAGCCGGTGCGCGTCCCGGATCAGCGCGTCGGCGTCCAGCAGGGTGCCGAACATCGGGTCGACGGCGCGGTAGTCGGCGACGTCGTAGCCGGCGTCGGCCTGCGGGGAGGCGTAGAACGGCGAGAGCCAGACGGCGTCCACGCCGAGGTCGCGCAGGTAGGGCAGGCGGCTGCGGATGCCGGGCAGGTCGCCCATGCCGTCGCCGTTGGAGTCGGCGAAGCTGCGCGGGTACACCTGGTAGATGACCGCGTCCCGCCACCAGCCTCTGTCCGCGGCGGCACCGGCCTCGTGAGCGGTGGCGTCGGCGGCGGGCCGGGAGGTGTCGGCCAGGTTCTGGGTCATGGACGGTATCCCTTGGGAAGTGGGGCGGGCGGAGCGGTCGGGGCGTCGGCGGGGACGTCGGTCAGGACTTCGAGGCGCCGGCGGTCAGGCCGGTCACCAGGTGGCGCTGCACCAGGTAGAAGAGGACCGAGGAGGGGATCGCGATCAGCACGGCGGTCGCGGCCATCAGGTTCCACTGGGCGTCGTGCTCGCTGACGAAGGTCTGGAGCCCGACGGCGAGGGTGTACTTGTCGGAGCTGAGCATGAAGGTGGAGGCGAAGGCGACCTCGGCCCAGGCGGTGAGGAAGGAGTAGAACGCGGCGACCGCCAGGCCCGGGCGGGCGAGCGGCAGCACCAGCCGCCAGAAGGTGCCGAACGGGGTGAGCCCGTCGACCCGGCCGGCCTCGTCGATCTCCACCGGGATGGTGTCGAAGTAGCCCTTCATCAGCCAGGCGCAGTACGGCACGGTGGTGGTCGAGTAGACCAGGATCAGGCCGGCGTAGCTGTCCAGCAGGTCGAGCTCGGACAGGATCGTGTACATCGGCACGATCAGCACCGCGATCGGGAACATCTGGGTGACCAGCAGCGACCACATCAGCGGCCGGTGGCCGGGGAAGCGCATCCGGGAGACGGCGTAGCCGGTGGAGGCGGCGATCAGCACGCCGAACACGGTGGTGACGCCGGAGACCAGGAAGGCGTTGCCGAACCACTGGAAGAAGTCGGTGTCGAACAGCACCGTGTGGTAGTTCGCCAGGGTCAGCTTGTCGAGGATCTCGCCGGGGTGCAGGTAGTCGGTCTTGTCGGGACCGAACGAGACGTAGAGGATCCACGCCACCGGGAACAGCGCGATCAGGCTGGCCACGGTCAGCGCGCCGTGCATCAGGGCCCTGGCGAGCGGGCCGTTCTCGCCGCGCGGGCGGGCCTTGGCGGGCCGGGCGGCGGGGGCCGCGGGCCGGGCGGTGAGGGGGGTGGGTCGGTCGGTGGTGGTGCTCATCGGGGTGCCTCCTTCGTGGTCGCTGGATTCGCCTGGGTCAGCCGTTCGCCCGCTCGTTGCGGGCGAGCCAGCGGCGGTAGAAGGCGGTGAAGACGACCAGGATGGAGAGCAGGATGACGCCGTAGGCGGCGGACTGCGCGTAGTCCCGGGGCTGCTGGCCGAAGCCGAGCCGGTAGGCCCAGGTGACGAGCAGCTGGGCGTCGGGGGCGCCGTTGCCGAACAGCAGGAAGATGACGGCGAACTGGTTGAACGTCCAGATGATGCCGAGCAGCACGACGGTCGAGGAGACGGTGCGCAGGCCGGGCAGGGTGACGTGGCGGAAGCGCTGCCAGGCGGTGGCGCCGTCCATCTCGGCGGCCTCGTACAGCTCGGCGGGGATCGACTGGAGGCCGCCGAGCAGCGAGATCATCATGAACGGCACCCCGACCCAGGTGTTGACCAGGACGGCGGCGGCCTTCTGCGCGGTGGGGTCGTCCAGCCAGCCGGGCTCGGGCAGGTGCAGGGCGGAGAGCAGGCCGTTGACGGCGCCGCCGTCGGCGAGCATCAGCCGCCAGGAGAAGACGGTGACGAAGGTCGGCACGGCCCAGGGCAGGATGAGCAGCATCCGGTAGACGGCACGGCCGCGCAGCTTCTGGTTGAGCAGCAGGGCGAGGCCCAGGCCGATGGTGTAGTGCAGGCCGACGCACAGGGCGGTCCAGGCGATGGTCCAGACGAAGTGCGACCAGAAGCGGTCGTACGAGCCGGGGCCCCAGAGGATGTCGGCGTAGTTGTCGAAGCCGACGAACGTGTAACTGGCCGGGATCTCGTTGGCGCCGATCTTGCGGGCGACGTTGAGGCTGTTGGCGTCGGTGAGGGTGAGCCAGAGGCCCTCGGCGAGCGGGTAGAGCACCAGGACGCCGAGCACCAGCACGACCGGTGCGATCATCGCGTAGGCGTACCAGTGCTTGGCGTACGAGCGCTTGACGCGCTCCATCAGGCCCGGACGCGGATCGCGCTGCCGGCTGCCCTGGCCGGTGGCGCCCTGCACGGCGACTGACATTGTTCGACACCTTCTCGGGGGAGGTCCGCCGCCTCGCTTCGGCGACTGCTGCTACGGGTCCGGCCGCCCGGCCCGCCGGGGGAACGGCGGGCCGGACGGCTGCGGGAAGGGACTACTTGGCGAAGCCCGGGAGGAGCTTGGCGTAGTCGGTGGCGACGGTGTTCAGGCCGTCCTGGGTCGCGGTGCCCTGGACGATCTTGCCGAGGTTGGTGCCCAGCGACGCGAACAGCGAGCTGTACTCCGGCAGTTCGGGGCGCGGCTTGGCGCTCGACAGCACGGCCTGGAAGCCGGCGATGCCGGGGTCGGCCTTGACCTCGGGGGTGAAGGCGTCCTCGCGGGTCGGCAGGGTGGAGTTCTTCTGCGCGATGAAGGCCTGGCTCTCGGCCGAGGTCATGAAGGCGGCGAACTTCTCGGCGGCGGCCTTGTGGGCCTTGTCGGCACCGGCGTAGACGGAGATGTTGTGGCCGCCGGTCGGGGCGCCGCCCTTGCCCGCGGAGCCGCCCGGGACGGGCGCGATGCCCAGGTTGGCCTTGTCGGCGAAGGCGGAGCCCTTGTAGATGTTGGTGATCTCCCAGGGGCCCTGGACGATCGCCGCGACCTTGCCGCTGTTGAAGGCGTCCATCATGTGCGCGTAGGCGTCGGTGGTGACGTCGGCCTTGGCGGTGCCGGGCGCGGTGAACAGGGACTTGTAGGTCTCGACGGCCTTGACGGCCTCCGGGCCGGCGACGGTGATCTTCTTGCCCTTGGCGTCGACCGTGTCGGTGCCCTCGCCGAACAGGAACGGCATCGCGTAGTAGCCGTCGGCGGCCTTCAGCCAGAAGCCGTCGACGCCGGCCTTCTCCTTGACCGCGGCGGCGGCGGTCTTCAGCTCGTCCCAGGTGGTGGGGGCGGCGGTGATGCCGGCCTTGGCGAAGAGCTCCTTGTTGTAGAGCAGGCCGAGGGTGTCGGTCACCAGCGGCACGCCGTAGAGCTTGCCCTCGTAGGTGGCCTGCTGGATCAGGCTGGGCTGGAACTTGGCGGAGTCGGCGGCGGCCGGGGTGCCGTCCAGCGGCGACAGGTAGCCGGCCTTGGCGAAGGCGGCGGTCCAGCCGACCTCGGAGCGGAACACGTCCGGCGCGCCCTTGGCACCCATCGCGGTCTGGAGCTTGTTCTGCGCCTGGTCGAACGGCACGTTGACGAAGTCGACCTTGACGCCCGGGTTGGCGGCCTCGAACTTCTTGACGAGCTCCTGGTAGTTCGGCGCCTCGTTGGTGGCGTTCGAGGTGTCCCAGTAGGTGAGGGTGACCGGCCCGTCGGCCTTGCCGTCCGAGCTGGAGCCGCTGCTGCCACAGGCAGCCATCGAGACCGCGAGGGCCACAACGAGGGCAGAGGCCGCGATGCCACGCCGCATTTGAACTCCTTGGAGGGTGGGGGTGCCCGAATTGTTCGGAGACAGGCGCATAATGGCTGCCTTGCCTCGCGCCGACCGCACCGTTGCTGCCGCCGGGCTCGCAAGGAAGTTAACAGCGGGGCAACAGTGACGGAAACCCCTTGCAGCAAGTTTCTGCAAGAAACGGCGATCGTTACACCCACGTGTCCTCCACGTTGCCGCACAGTAGTTGACGGCCGAGGAGATCATCGCACTTTGTCCGGTTTGCCCCGGTCGGCTGCGGCCGCCGGGGCCACCCTCCGTGGTGAAAGGCCCTTGCAGCGCCCCCGTCAGCCGGTGGTTCCGAAGCGCAGCAGGGTGGTCGAGCGGAACTCCTCCCCCGGGCGCAGCTCGGTGCTCGGGAAGGCCGGGTGGTGCGGGGAGTCCGGGAAGTGCTGGGTCTCCAGCGCGATCCCGGCGAACGGCCCGTACGGCACCCCGCTCGCGCCGGTGACCGCGCCCCGGAAGGTGTTGGCGGTGTAGACCTGGATGCCGGGCTCGGTGGTCAGCACCTCCAGGGTGCGCCCGCTGACCGGGTCCTCCAGCCGCGCCGCCCGGGCCGGGCCGCCGTCCGCCGGACGGGGCCGCAGCACCCAGTTGTGGTCGTAGCCGCCGGGCCCGGTCAGCTGCGGGTGGCCGTCGTGCACCGACTTGCCGATCGGCCGGGCGGTGGTGAAGTCGAACGGCGTGCCGGCCACCGGCTCGATCCGGCCGTACGGGATCTGCCGCTCGTCGGCGGGGGTGTAGCCGTCGGCGTCCAGGGTGAGCAGGTGGCCGAGGACGTCCCCGGAGCCCTCGCCGGCCAGGTTGACGTACGCGTGGTTGGTGAGGTTGACGACGGTCGGCGCGCTCGTCACCGCGTGGTAGCGGATCGCCAGCTCGCCGTCGGCGCCGAGGGTGTAGTCGACGGTGACGTCGAGCGCGCCCGGGAAGCCCTGGTCGCCGTCGGGGCTGTGCAGGGTCAGCCGGACGCCGCCGGGCACCTCCTCGGCCGCCCACATCCGGTGCGCGAAGCCGTCCGGACCGCCGTGCAGGGTGATCCCGCCGCCGGTCGGGGCGAGCTGGTGCTCCTCGCCGTCGACGGTGATGCTGCCGCGGTCGATCCGGTTGGCGTAGCGGCCGACCACGGTGCCGTAGTGGCGGGCCGGGCCGAGGATGTCGGCCAGCTTGTCGGTGGAGAGCAGCACCTGCGCGGGGCGGCCGTCGCGGTCGGGGGCGACCAGGGTGTGCAGGGTGGCGCCGAGGGTGAGCACGCTCGCCTCGTACGGGCCGGCGCGCAGCGTCCACCGTTCGATCGCGGCGCCCGCGCCCGAGGGCTCGAAGGGCTCGCGCCGCACGCTGGTGGTCTGCGGCCCGTTCGCCGGGGGCGTCGCCATGGCCTGCTCCTCACTGGCGGGCCACCGGAACGCGCCCGCCCTTCGCCGGGGTACCGGGTCCCGCATGGGCCCGGGTCGGCGTCAGCTTAGTAAGCGGGGACGGCGCGGGGGCGCTCATCGAGTGCCCGCGCGCCGTCCGGCGCTCCGTGCGCCGCGGAGTCGGCGGCCCAGGTGTCGACGGCCGAGGTGTCGTCGGCCCGGGTGTCAGCGGCGGGTGTCAGCGGCCGAGGCCGAAGCCGTCCCCGACGGTGTCCGGCCCGCCCGGGCCGCCCGGCCGGTCCAGCGGGTCCGAGCCGTCCCGCTGCGCGGGCGGCAGGCCGAGCGCGGCGGCCAGGCCGTCGGGGCCGCTGCCGGCCTTGCGGTAGACGGCGGCCAGCCGACGGTTGACCAGGCTGAGCGGCAGCGCCAGGTGATCGGCGATCCGCTGCGGCGGCACGCCCCGCACGGCCAGCTCGGCGATGTCCCACTCCGGCTGGCTGAGCGTCTCCCGCACGTCGCCGAGCCGGTTGGGCCGCAGGCCGTAGTTGGCCAGCTCGCGCCGGGCCCGGTCGACCAGCCCGTCCGCCGCGCAGTGCTGGGCGAGCTCGATGCCCTGGTACAGGTACTCCTGGGCGTCCTCCAGTCGGCCGACCCGGCGCAGCGCGGCGCCGAGGTCGACCAGCGCGACGGCGTGCTCGTAGCCCGCCGGCGACTGGCCGAGGTGGGTCACCGCCCGCTCCAGCAGCTCGACCGCCTGCTGGCCGTCCTCGATCTGGGCGTGCAGCCGCAGCGCGGTGCCGATCGCCGAGGCGGTGCCGAAGCGCTCCGCGTCGACGACCGAGCGGCGGGCGTAGGCGCGGGCCCGCTCCGGCTCGTCCTGGGCGAGGGCGATGGCCAGGTGCCCGGCCCACGGTGCCCAGACCGTGTTGTGCCAGCCCCGGACGTCCAGCTGGGCGCCGGCCTCGGTCAGCGCCGCGGCCGCGCCGGCGGGCCGGCCGACGGCGAGCAGCAGCTTCCCGTACAGCGAGGCGGCGTCGGGCAGCACCATCGCGGTGGGGTGGTACGGCGGGTGGAAGCCGAAGTCGATGGCGAGCTCCCAGGCCTCCTGGCTGCGGCCGCGGGCGATCAGGGTGTCGATCAGCACGCCGACCGCGTCCCAGGCCAGCGGCAGCTTGGCGCTGATCCGCTCGGAGAGCCGCAGCGCCCGGCGCAGGAAGTCCTCGGCCTCGGCGAGCAGGCCGCGGCGGAACCGGGCCAGGCCCATCAGGAAGTAGGCGAAGCCCCGGTGGGCACCGCTCCAGCCCGCCACCTCGAACTGGACGATGGCGTCCGAGAAGAGCCGCTCGGCCTGGGCGATCCGGTCGCTGTAGGTGTAGGAGAGGCCGAGCGTGGCGGGCAGCTCGAAGCCCCAGGTGTTGTCGGTCCAGCCGAGGCCCTTGGGTAGCCTGCCGTTGTCCAGCACGTCGTCCGCGTGCCGCAGCACCTCGGCGGAGGGCTCGCCCCGCAGGGTGAGGTCCCAGGCCCGCAGCGCCAGCACCGCCCGGTCGGCCGCCTCCCGTCCGGTGAGGCTCTCGCAGAGCGCGCCGAGCCGGGCGGAGCGGGCCGGGCCGTCCTCCTCGGACTTGCGGTAGGCATGCCACATGAACGACGCGGCCTCCAGCCGCAGCCGGCCCTCCGGATCCCCGGTGGTCTTCTCCGCCTCCTGCTGGCAGACCAGCGCGGCCTGGCGCAGCTCGCCGCTGTACGCGAGCACCTCGGAGAGCCGGAAGGTGGCGTCGATCCGCATCGAGGGGCGCAGCGGTCCCTCCTCCGGGTCGAGCGCGAGCTTCAGCTGGTTGACGGTGGCGGCGGGGTCGGTCAGCAGGGCGGAGCAGCCCAGCTCGTAGAGCACCTCGGCGCGGTCCTGGTCGTCCGGCGGCTCGGCGAGCGCGCGGTGCAGACAGCGCTGGGCGGCCTCGGGCGCGCCGATCAGCAGGTGTTCGGAGGCGGCCCGGCGCAGTTTGCGGACGGTGCGGTCGTCGCCCTCGCCCGCGAAGGTCTCCACCAGGTGGCGGGAGGCGGCGAGCAGGCCGAGCCCGGCGTTCTCGATCTCGGCGGCGGCCACGCCGTGCATGCCGGTGCGGGTGGCCTCGGGCATGGTGTTGTAGATCGAGCTGGCGATCAGCGGGTGGACGAACTCGAGGTTGCCGTTCGGGGTGGCGGTGAGGACGCGCTGCTTGCGCAGTTCCTTGACGGACTCGCGGGCGCCCTCGGCGGTCTGGGCGGAGATCCGGGTGGCGAGGTCCAGCCGGATGTCGGTGCCGAGCATCGCGGCGGCCCAGGCGAAGCGCAGGGTGGCGGCGCCGAGCCGGTCCAGCCAGGACTTGAGGGTCATCCCGGTGGCGTCGACGGCGAGTTCGCGCAGTTGCTGGGAGTTCTCCTCGACCGGCTCCAGCTCCTGGTCGCGGACCTGGTCGAGCAGCGCGACGACCTCGAAGGGGTTGCCGTTGACGACGTTCCAGAACTCGTAGCAGAAGGCGTCCTCGGCCTTGTCGCCGAGTTCGGCGCGGATCATGTCGGTGACCGCGACCAGGGACAGCCGGCTCAGCTCGTGCCGGCGGGTGGCGAGCCCGGCGACCGCGCGCTGGTGCTCCTGGGACTCCTGCTGCCAGTCGGCGCTGTCGTCGCGGTAGGCGAAGACCAGCAGGACGGGCAGTTCGCGGGCCCGCACGGCGAACTGGGCGAGCCAGCCGAGCGATTCGAGGTCGGCCCAGTGCAGGTCGTCGACGATCATCACCAGCGGGGCGCGCCGCGGGGCGAGCTGGGTGAGGACGAAGTCGAGGCCGTCGCGGACGCCCTGCGGGTCGAGGCGGCGGGCGCCCTTCCTGGGCTGCTTGAGGCCCATCGCCGGGCCGACGACCTCTTCCCAGGTGCCCATCACCTGGCTGAACTCGTCCGGATCCAGGCCGCCGAGCACCGGCTGGAGGAGCTGGCGCAGCACGTGGTACGGCTCGTTGAACTGGCGCTCGCCGCCGCGGGCGAAGAGGACGGTGGCTCCCTCGCGCAGCTTGGCGATCCGGCGGACCTCGTGCAGCAGGCTGGTCTTGCCGATGCCGGGCCGGCCGGAGAAGGTGAGCAGCTCGCCGATCTCGGTGCCGCCGGCCGCGAAGTCGCGGCAGAGCTTGTCCACCGCGGCCTCGGCGGAGCGGAGTTCGGCGTCGCGGTCGCGCAGCCTGATCCGGCTGGGGGCGCCTTCCACCTCCCGCGCGCCGGGCAACGCCTCCGCCCGGAAATCCCTGTCCCGCTCGGTCACCGTCGTGCCTCCGCCTCGCCGATCTGCTCGTGGAGCCGAGGTTAGCGTTGCAGGGGGCCTGGTGGAGTGTATTCACGCAGGCGAGGGGCGAGTTGAAGGGTTTGGGGGGCTTGCCGAGGGCAATTGCCCTATATCCCTAACGTCGGATCATTGCATCAGATACTCTACGCCCCGCCAGCCGAGTTGATCATGCCATGACCATGCAGCCTCCGCTGGCACCGACGCCCCGATTCCCCCACCCGAGCCCTTCCTGCCCATCAGTGACCCCAACCTTCGCAGCTCCGGGAGTCCGATGTCTGACGACACCTCACTTCAGATTCCGTTCCCGCACCGTCGCAGCGGCCACGGGCCGTACGCCACCGAACTGCACCGCGCCTGGCTGACCCGCCATCCCCTGCTGCCCGACCCGGCCCACCCGTCCTACGCCCACTGGGACGTGGTCGACCTCGCGGCCCTCGGCTACCCCGACGCCGGGCCCGACGAACTCGCGCTCGCCGCCGACCTCATGGGTTTCTACTTCCTCTTCGACGACCAGTTCGACGGCCCGCTCGGCCGCCGCCCCGCCGAGGTCGCCCCGATCTGCGACCGGCTGGTCGCCGTCCTGCACGGCGCGAAGGCCGATCGCGACTCCCCCGTGGAGACCGCCTTCGCCGACCTGTGGGAGCGCAGCGTCCAGGGCATGCCGGCGCGCTGGCAGGCGCGCGCGGCGTACAACTGGGAGTACTACCTCGCCTCGCACCCCGCCGAGGCCGCCGGACGGATCAGCCCGCGCCCGCCGGACCGGGCCGGCTACCAGGTGCTCCGACGCGGCACCGCCGCGATGGAGACCATCTTCGACATGATCGAGCGGCTCGGCCGCTTCGAGGTGCCGCCGGCCGTGCTGCACCACCCGGTGCTGCGCCAACTGCGCCAGCTCGCCGCCGACATCCCCTCGCTCACCAACGACGTGCGGTCCTTCCCCCTGGAGGCGCCGCGCGGCGACGTCAACAACCTGGTGATGATCGTGCGGCGCGAGCGCGACTGCTCCGCCGAGGAGGCGTGCGCCGTGGTGATGGCCGAGGCGCAGCTGATGGTCGAGCGCGCCCGCGAGCTGTACGAGGGCCTGCCCGACGTGCACCGGGAGCTCGGCCTGGCCCGGGTGGAGCGGATCATCGCCCAGCGCTACGCCGAGGGCCTGGTCACCTGGCTGGCCGGCTACCTGAGCTGGGAGCGCCGCACCGGCCGCTACCAGGAGGCCCGGTGACCCGGACCCGACGGCCGGAGCGCACCACCCTCCGTCGACCGCCGCCGCACGGACCGTAGCCGAACCGGCCGTCCCCCGGCTAGGGTGCTGCCCGGCGGACGCCCCCGGCACGGGGTGCGCCCGACCCGCGTGTGTGTCCGTACCCTCCGCCGGGCCGCTCCCAGCGCGGCCCGGCGCACCGCTCCGGCCCGCGTGCCGAAGCGGTGCCCCGACAGCGCGAGGAGGCCCCAGAGCATGCCGGTCTACCAGCCCCCCGGGCAGCCCGGATCCGTCGTCAGCTACCACCCCCGCTACGAGCACTGGATCGGCGGCCGGTGGACGCCGCCGGTCCTCGGCCGCTACTTCGAGAACCCCAGCCCGGTCACCGGCGAGGTCTTCACCGAGGTCGCCCGCGGCACCGCCGAGGACATCGAGGCCGCGCTGGACGCCGCCCACGCGGCCGCCCCCGCCTGGGGCCGCACCCCGCCCGCCGAGCGCGCCCTGGTGCTGCTGCGGCTCGCCGACCGGATCGAGCAGAACCTGGAGCGGCTCGCCGTCGCCGAGAGCTGGGAGAACGGCAAGCCGGTCCGCGAGACCCTGGCCGCCGACCTGCCGCTGGCGGTCGACCAGCTGCGCTACTTCGCCGGCGCGCTGCGCGCCCAGGAGGGCGGCGTGTCGCAGCTGGACGAGGACACCGTGGCGTACCACTTCCACGAGCCGCTGGGCGTGGTCGGCCAGATCATCCCGTGGAACTTCCCGATCCTGATGGCCGTCTGGAAGATCGCCCCGGCGCTGGCCGCGGGCAACGCGGTCGTGCTGAAGCCGGCCGAGCAGACCCCGGCCTCCGTCCTGCTGCTGGCCGAGCTGACCGCCGACCTGCTGCCGCCCGGCGTGCTCAACGTGGTCAACGGCTTCGGTCTGGAGGCCGGCCGCCCGCTCGCCTCCAGCGACCGGATCCGGAAGGTCGCCTTCACCGGCGAGACCACCACCGGCCGGCTGATCGCGCAGTACGCGAGCGGCAACCTCATCCCGGTCTCGCTGGAGCTCGGCGGCAAGAGCCCCAACCTGTTCTTCGCCGACGTCGCCGCCGAGCAGGACGCCTTCTACGACAAGACCGTCGAGGGCTTCGCGATGTTCGCCCTCAACCAGGGCGAGGTCTGCACCTGCCCCAGCCGGGCGCTGATCGAGTCCTCGGTCTACGACCGGCTGCTCGCCGACGGCCTGGAGCGGGTGCGCGCGCTGCGCCAGGGCAACCCCCTGGACACCGCGACCCAGGTCGGCGCGCAGGCCAGCGACGAACAGCTGCGCAAGATCCTCTCCTACGTCGAGATCGGCCAGGCCGAGGGCGCCAAGGTGCTGACCGGCGGCGAGCGGGCCGACCTCGGCGGCCCGCTGTCCGGCGGCTACTACGTCACGCCGACGGTGTTCGAGGGCGTCAACGGGATGCGGATCTTCCAGGAGGAGATCTTCGGCCCCGTCCTCGCGGTGACCCGCTTCGAGGACTTCGACGACGCGGTCGCGCTCGCCAACGACACCCCGTACGGGCTCGGCGCCGGCGTCTGGACCCGCAACGGCACCACCGCCTACCGGGCCGGCCGCGCCATCCAGGCCGGCCGGGTCTGGACCAACTGCTACCACGCCTATCCGGCCCACGCGGCGTTCGGCGGGTACAAGAACTCCGGCATCGGCCGGGAGACCCACAAGACCGTCCTGGAGCACTACCAGCAGACCAAGAACCTGCTGGTCAGCTACTCCCCGCAGGCCCTGGGACTGTTCTGACGCCAGGCCCCGGAACCCGGGGTGGGAAGCCGGGCCGGCCGGCTTCCCACCCCGTCTGCCACTCCCCGTGGCCCGCGCGGGGATCCCTGGGGGACATCACCCGTGCCGGGATCCAAGCACATGAATCCCCCGGAAATCCCCGACGCGCCGCCGACATGCGCGGCGTGTTCCGGCCGACGCCCTAAACAGGAGTCCCGACCCGCCGCGACTCCTGGGAGACCGGATGACCATCGCCCCCGCCAGACTCTCCGACCCGACCGTGCGCGCCGCCGTCACCGCGATCAACGCCGGTGACCGGCAGGCCTTCGTCGACCTGCTCGCCCCGGACGCGACCATGGCCGACGACGGCTCCGCGCGCGACCTCCAGGACTGGATCGACCGGGAGATCTTCACCGTCCGCGGCCACATGGAGGTCCGCTCCGAGTCCGACGGCGGCCGGGCGCTGGTCGCCGACTACCGCAACGAGACCTGGGGCGAGATGCGCACCGCCTGGCGCTTCACCGTCGCGAACGGCCGGATCAGCCACTTCGAGACCGGCCAGGCCTGATCACCGGCCCGCTCCGCCGCGGACCGCCGCCCGCCCGGGCCACCACCTCCGGCCGCCGCCCCGGGCCGCCGCCTCAGGACGCCCCGAGGCACTCCCGTACCGCCCTGATCAGCGTGCGGGAGCGGATGTCCCCGGTGACCCCGGGCTGCATGCCGTTGGTGACGTAGCCGAACCCGATCCCGAGCTCCGGGTCGGCGAAGCCCAGCGAGCCGCCCCGCCCCGGGTGGCCGAAGGCGGCCGGCGAGGCCATCGGCGCGGTCGGGCTGTGCCGGAAGAAGCCCAGTCCGAAGGTCGAGTTGACGATCAGCACCCGGTCCGGGCCGCTGACCACCGGCCCGACCGCGCGGGCCAGCACCTCGGGCCCGAGCAGCGGCGGCAGCGTCCCGCCGCCGCTGCCGTGCCGGTCGGCCGCGCCGATCAGCGCCGCGTAGAACCGGGCCACCGAGCGCGCCGTGCCGATCCCGCCCGCGCCGGGGATCTCGGCGGCCTGCACCGCCGGGTCGTTCAGGTCCACCCCGGGCCGCACCGAGGCGAACGCCCGGGCGGTCAGCGAGGCCGGGTCCCGGTAGGCCTCCCGCACCGACTGCTTGGCGCGCAGCCGCAGCCCGCTCGGCCCGGTCCGGGCGGCCTGCGGCGCGGGCAGGTCGACCAGCTGGCCGACCCGGGGCGCGGCGCCGGCCGGCAGGCCGATCCACAGGTCGAGGCCGAGCGGCCGGGCGATCTCCTCGGCGAAGTACTGGCCGACGGTCCGCCCGCTCACCCGGCGCACCACCTCGCCGACCAGCCAGCCGAAGGTGTACGGGTGGTAGCCGTGCGCCGTGCCGGGCTCCCAGGCGGGCTCCTGGGCGGCCACCGCGGCCACCGCCCGCTCCCAGGTGAGCACGTCCTCCAGGCGCAGCGGCACGTCCAGGGCGGGCACCCCGGCCTGGTGCGACAGCAGCCAGCTCACCGGCACGCCGCCCTTGCCCGCCGCCCCGAACTCCGGCCAGTACGCGACCACCGGGGCGTCCAGGTCGAGCTGCCCGCGCTCGGCGAGCAGCAGCGCGGTGGCCGCGGTCAGGCCCTTGGTGACCGAGCGCAGCACCTGCGCGGTGTCCGCCGTCCAGGGCACCGCCGGCGCGGGCCGCCCGCCGACCTCGGGCCGGGCGTCGCCGCCCCACAGGTCGACCACCTTGCGGCCGTGCACGTACAGCGCGAACGCCGCGCCGAGCTCGCCGTACTCGCGGAAGTTGCGCGCGAAGGCCTCCCGCACCGGTTCGAAGCCCCCGGCCGTCTCGCCCCAGATCTCCACCACCGCGCGCCGTTCCCGTCGTCCGTCCGTCCATGATCCGCCCGGAAACCCTAACCTGTGGTGCATGACCGAGCCCGCGCGGACCAGTCCCGCCGATCCCGCCGACGAGCTGCTGGACGTCGTCGACGAGCACGACCGGGTGATCGGGACCGAGCGGCGCGGGGAGGTGTACCGGCGGGGGCTGCTCCACCGGTGCGTCTTCGTCCTGGTCCGCGACCCGGCCGGGCGGATCTTCGTGCACCGGCGCACCGCCACCAAGCTGTTCGCCCCGGGCGCGCACGACATGTTCGTCGGCGGCGTGGTGGGCGCCGGCGAGACCTACGGGCAGGCCGCCGTCCGGGAGGCCGAGGAGGAGCTGGGCGTCACCGGGATCGCCCCGCGCCCGCTGTTCCGCTTCCTGTACCGCGGCGAGGGCCTCGCCTGGTGGTCCGACGTGCACGAGGCCGAGTGGGACGGCCCGGTCGCCCCGCAGGAGTCCGAGGTGGCCTGGCACGCCTGGCTCACCCCCGCCGAGCTGGCCGAACGGCTGGAGCGCGACACCTTCGTCCCGGACGGCCGCGAGGCCTACCGCCGCTACCTGGAACACCGGCCGGCCCGACGGGACGGATAGGGTGGCGCGCATGGCATCCCGCACGCCGTCGGCCCCCTCCCCCGCGCCCGCGCCCGCGGGCGGCGACCGCCCGGAGCCCGCCGGGCGCCCGCGCCGGCGGCTCAGCGTGGACGAGCGGCGCGAGCAGCTGATCGCCGTGGCGCTGGAGCTGTTCAGCCACCGCCCGCCGGAGGAGGTGTCGATCGACGACATCGCCGCCGCCGCGGGCGCCTCCCGGCCGCTGGTCTACCACTACTTCCCGGGCAAGCAGGCGATCTACGAGGAGTCGCTGCGCCGGGCCGGCCGGGAGCTGTCGGCCCGGTTCGAGGAGCCGGCCGAGGGGCCGCTCTCCGAGCGCCTGTACCGGGTGATGGGCCGCTACCTGGACTTCGTGCAGAGCCACGGCCCCGGCTTCGCGGCGCTGCTGCGCGGCGGTTCGGTGACGGCCAGCACCAACACCTCGGCGGTGATCGACGAGGTCCGGCAGGCCGCGTACGACCAGATCCTCGGCCACCTGGCGCTGCCCTCGCCCGGCCCGGGGCTGCGGCTGACCGTCCGGGCCTGGATCGCCAACGCCGAGATCACCTCGCTGGAGTGGCTGGCCGACCGCTCGGTGCCGCTGGAGGACCTGCAACTGCACCTGGTGCAGGAGTTCGTGGCGGCGCTCACCCTGACCGCCGCCCGGGAGCCCGCGCTGGCCGCCGAGCTGGCCGGCTTCTTCGCCGACGAGCGCCCGGACGGCCCGACCGGGCGGCTGGTGCACGACCTGGCGGGCCTGCTGGCCGTCCCGGGCCTGGCCGACGCCCTCACCGCCCTGGCCGCCGCCGTCCCCGCCGCGGCCCCGGACGCCGGCTGACTCCGGACGGCCGGTTCTGCCGCGTCGGCGGCCTCTGATAGGAATGTGCACGGATCTGACGGCCCGCCGGTCACCCCCGGGCCCGGGTCCACCGACCAGGAACGCACAGCGAACGGAGCGGGGGGCTCAACAGGTGACCCAGGACGGCCGGTTCAGCACGGAGGCCAGCCCCTTCACAGCCGCGGAGCGGGTCTCCGCGACCCTCGGAAGCCTCACCGACGCGCTCTTCGGCGCCCGGACCTCGCGCCACCCGGCCGCCGCGCTGACCGCCCTGCGGGCCACCGCGCACCCGGCCGCCGACGCCCTGTTCCACCTGCCGCTGGCGCCCAACGGCCCGGTGCACACCGCCGTCGACCGGCTCGGCACGGTGGTCACCGCCGGCACCGCCCGCCCGGGCACCGGCGCCGCGCTCGCCCCGCTGGTGACCGGCGCGCTGCTGGCCCGCTACGGCGCCGCCGGCCCGGTCCGCGGCGCGGCGGCCGGCCCCGCCGAGGCACTCACCGCGGAGTCCTTCGAACTGCCGGTGACCGGCGAGCCCGCCGACCCCAAGCTCCGCCCCGCCTTCGCCGCGCCGCTGGCCGCCCTGGCCGGCGGGCAGCAGACCCGGCAGCCGGTCGAACTGCCCACCGGCGCGGGCGCCGAGGTCCGCCTGGTCGTCCCGCCCGGCTTCCACACGCTCACCTCGCCGGACGGCCCGCCCGGCGTCTCCGCCCGGACGGTGCCCACCGGCCCGGTGGACGGCATACCGGCCGGCCGGGGGGTCGACCCGGCCACCGGTGCGGCGGCGGCCGCGCTGACGGCGCACCTGGCCGAGACCGCCGAGGAGCTGTTCAGCGGCGCCGGCGCCGGCGAGCGCCGCGACTTCGCGGTGGTCGCCGCCGCCCTGGCCGACACCGTCACCGCCGCCGGCGCCGTCTACGCCGGCGTCGGCGCCTTCCACCTGGAGGGCCGGCCGACCGACGCGACCCTGGTCGTCTCGCTGGCCCGCCACCCGCTGCCGATCACCGGGCTCGCCACCGAACTGGCCACCGTACGGCGGCACGCCGAGGTCTGGACGGTGTTGCTGCCCGCCGGACCGGCCGCCGTCCTGGTCGAGGCCCGCAGCGTCCCGGTGCCGGGCCCGCTGGCCGCCGACGGGGGGCGCCGCTGGACGGTCACCTCGGTGGTGGAGGCGTTCGTCCCGCTGCCGGACGGCGTCTCGGTGCTCTGCGTGCAACTGACCACCGCCCAGCCGCAGGACTGGGAGCTGTACACGGACGTCTTCGCCGAACTGCTGAAGAGCGTGCAGTTCGGCTGGGACGGCGTGCCCGCCACCCCGGTCGCCCCGCAGCCCGCCGTCGCCGCTCCCCCGGTTCTCCCGGCACCCGCCCCGGCCGCACCCCCGGCACCGGCCCCGGCGCCGGCCGCACCCCCGGCTGCGGCTCCGGCTCCCGAGGAGGACGCCACCCCGGTCCGCATCCCGCCGGCCGACTTCAACCCCTTCGCCCCGGTAGCCGACCCGACCCCGGCCCGGCCGATCCTGGTGCCGGAGGACGCCGCGCAGCCGCCCGCCCCGCCCAAGGGCACGCCCGTGACGGTCCCGCCGCCGGACTTCGACCCCTTCGGCATCCTCGGCACCCCGGCCGCCGAACCGGCCGCCCCGGAGGCCCCCGGCACCCCGGAGCCGTCCAAGGGCACGCCGGTGATGGTGCCTCCGCCGGACTTCGACCCCTTCGGCATCCTGGGCGCCCCGGCCGCCGAGCCGCTGCCCGCCGCCCCGCAGCCCGCGGCCGCCCCGGCCGCCGACCCGTTCGGCACGGTGACCGCCGCGGACCGGGCCGGCGACCCGTTCGGCACCACCGTCCCGGATCCCCGGCCGGTGGCCGTCCCGCCCCCGCCCAGCACCCCGCCGGCCGTCCCCGCGGCCGCCCCGGCCACCGGCCCGGGCCCGGGCCCGGCCAAGGGCACCCCGGTGATGGTCCCGCCGCCGGACTTCAACCCCTTCGCCCCGCAGCCCGAAGCCGCCCCGGCCCCGCCGCCGGCCGCCGCGCCGGAGCGGGACCCCTTCGGCTGAGCCCCCAGCACCGAGCCGGCCGGCCCCGGGCCACCGCGGCGCGAACGCCCTGACGACTCCCCGTCGTCAGGGCGTTCGCCGTCACCCCGCGGTCATGTCCACGATCGGCAAGTGGTACAGACCTATTGCCAGTTCACCCGCCCGCTCCCTACCCTCGGCTCAGGATCCTCCGCGGCACCCCGACGGCCCGAGGACCGGTTCCGCGCCGCCCCCATGGCCCGGATCACGCTGCTCCACGCACCTGACACCTCCCCACGGGTAACGGGGCGTCCGGTCCTGCCCGGGCCCCCAGGACAGGAGCCACTCCATGCGCAGACGTCGGATCGGCCTGCCGCTCCTCGCGGCCGGGACCCTGCTCGTCCCCCTGCTCGGCGCAGCCCTCCCCGCCACCCTGGCCCACGCCTCCGCCGACGCGGCCGCGCGGGCCGCCGCCGGGTCCCTGACCGCGTCCCTCACCAAGGGCAGCGACTGGGGCAGCGGTTACGAGGGCAGCTACACCATCACCAACGGCTCCGGCGCCGCGGTCAACGGCTGGACGCTGGAGTTCGACCTGCCCGCCGGGAACACCGTCGCGGGCCTGTGGAACGCCTCCTACACCACCGCGGCCTCCCACGTCACGGTGAAGAACCCGGGCTGGGCCTCGACCCTGCCGGTCGGCGGCACCTACAACGTCGGCTTCAACATCGCCTACTCGGGCGCCTACCAGCCCCTGGCGAACTGCAAGCTGAACGGCAAGCCGTGCGACGGCAGCGGCGACGACCTGACCCCGCCGACCGTCCCGGGCGCCCTGACGTCCGGCACCGTCACCCAGACCACGGCCGCACTCTCCTGGACGGCGAGCACCGACAACGTCGGCGTCACCGGGTACGACGTGTTCAAGGACGGCGCCAAGGTCGCCACCACCGACGGCGCCACCACCGCCGTCACCGTGCAGGGCCTGACCGGCGGCACCACCTACCAGTTCACCGTCCAGGCCTTCGACGCGGCGGGCAACCGCTCGGCGGCGGCCGGTCCGCTGAGCGTCACCACCCCGCCGCCGATCGAGGACAAGGAGGCGCCGACCACCCCCGGCACCCCGGCCGTCACCGGTTCGGACTCCAGCTCGGTCTCGCTCGGCTGGGCGCCCAGCACCGACAACGTCGGCGTCACCGCCTACGACATCTCCGCGAGCAACGGCGTGGTCACCACGGTCACCAGTCCCTCCGGCACCGTCGGCGGCCTGGCCCCGGACACCGAGTACACCTTCACCGTCAAGGCCCGCGACGCGGCCGGCAACGTCTCCCCGGTCTCCGGACCGGTGACCGCCCGCACCAAGAAGGGCGGCACCGGCGGCGCGCTGAAGATCGGCTACTTCACCCAGTGGAGCATCTACGCCCGCGGCTACAGCGTGAAGCAGCTCGACACCTCGGGCTCGGCCGGCCGGCTCTCGGTGCTCAACTACGCCTTCGCCAACATCCACCCGAGCACCAAGCAGTGCTTCATCACCAACAAGGCGGCCGGGCCGGAGAACGACCCGAACGCGGGTGACGGCGCCGGTGACGCCTGGGCCGACTTCGGCAAGGGCTGGGACGCCGGCAACTCGGTGGCCGGCACCACCGACACCTGGGACCAGAAGCTGGCCGGCAACTTCAACCAGCTGAAGCAGCTCAAGGCCAAGTACCCCAACCTCAAGATGCAGATCTCGCTGGGCGGCTGGTCCTACAGCAAGTACTTCTCCGACGCGGCGGCCACCGACGCCTCCCGCAAGGCCCTGGTGAGCTCCTGCATCGACATGTACATCAAGGGCAACCTGCCGGTGATCGACGGCCGCGGCGGCGCGGGCAGCGCGGCCGGCATCTTCGACGGCATCGACCTCGACTGGGAGTGGCCGAACTCCGACGGGCACGCCGGGAACATCTTCCGGCCCGCCGACAAGGCCAACTACGTCCTGCTGGCCCAGGAGTTCCGCCGCCAGCTGGACGCCCTCGGCGCCACCACCGGCAAGCACTACACGCTGAGCGCCTTCCTCCCGGCCGACCCCGGCAAGATCGCCGCGGGCATCGACGTCCCCGGCCTGTTCAGCGCCTTCGACTTCGCCACCATCCAGGGCTACGACTACCACGGCGGCTGGGAGATGGTCACCAACCAGCAGTCCGGCATCAAGGTCGCCGCCGGCGACCCGAACCCGCCGGCCCGCCGGTTCAGCTCCGAGGTCGCGATCGGCGCCTACGTGGACGGCGGCGCCCCGAAGAGCAAGCTCACCCTGGGCATCCCGTTCTACGGGCGCGGCTGGACGGGCGTGCCGCGCGGCACCACCAACGGCCTCTTCCAGACCGCGACGGGCCCCGGCCCGGGCACCTACGAGGCGGGCTTCGAGGACTACAAGAAGCTCAAGGACATGGCCACCAGCGGCGGTTACACCCTCTACCGCGACCCGGTGGCCGGCCACGCCTACATCTACAACGGGACCGTCTTCTACACCTACGACGACCCGATCGAGATCGCCCGCAAGACCGCCTGGATCAAGTCCCAGGGGCTGGCCGGCGCGATGATCTGGGCCTTCGACGGCGACACCCCGAGCGGCGAGCTGATGGCCGCGGTGGACAACGGCCTCAAGTAGCCCCGGAACGGCCCCGCCGCTCCGACGCCTGGCCCGTCACGCGCTCATCGCGCGCGGCGGGCCAGGTGCACGACGTCCGGAACGCCCCGGGCCACCGCGACCTCCCGGGTCACCACGTCCGTGAAGCCGGCCGTCCGCAGAGCCTCCTCGAAGGCCCGGGACGGCCGGGCGCTCCACACCGCCAGCACCCCGCCCGGCTCCAGCCGGCGCCCGAGCAGCGCCAGCCCGTCCGGGCCGTACAGCCCGGCGTTGGCGTCGGTGACCGTCCAGTCCGGCCCGTTGTCGACGTCCAGGCAGAGCGCGTGGTAGCGGGCGCCGTCGCCGCCGGCCAGGTACTCCAGCAGGTCGACGGGCAGCACCTCGACCCGGGGATCGTCCAGCGCGCCGGCGGAGAAGGCCGCCAGCGGGCCGCCCCGGTGCCAGTCGATGACCGCGCGCTCGCGCTCCACCACGGCGATCCGCCCCCAGCGCGGCTCGGCCGCCGCGTGGGCCAGCGAGAAGCCGACGCCGAGCCCGCCGATCAGCACGGAGGGCTCCGCCACCGGCCCGGTGCGGTCCAGTTCGTCCAGCGCCGCCGTGACCAGCAGCCGCTCGGAGCGCCCGTCGGCGGTGTCCATCAGGAAGCAGCCGTTGGCGATGATCTCGTAGTGCCCGCCGCGCCGCCGCAGCACCACCTCCCCGAACGGGCCCTCGCGCCGGTCGAGCGTGACGACGGCTGCGGAGCCGTCCCGGTCGGGCAGTGCGGTCGACATGTGCGGCGGTTCCTCTGCGGCGCTCGGGGACACGGGCGCGGGCCGGCCGAGCGCCGGACCGCCCGGCCGACGATAGCCCCAACCGCCGCCGGCCGCCCCGTGTTTTCACGTCGTGGCCAGCACCCCGACATACGAGACCCCCGCGACGACCACCCAGGAGCCCAGCCCGAGCAGGGCGATCCGGCCTCCGGTGCGCACCATGGTGGGCAGGTGGACGGCGCTGCCGAGCCCGAACAGCGCGGCCGCGAGCAGCAGTTCCTGGGCGTCCCCGGCGAGGGTGAGGGCCCGCTCGGGCAGCACGCCGGTGGTGCGCAGCGCGATCATGGCCAGGAACCCGGCGACGAACAGCGGCACCAGCGGCGGCCGCTTGCCGGTCGCGGGCTCCGTGCCGGCGCGCCGGTGCGAGCGCCGGACGGCCACCGCGACCCCGGCGACCAGCGGCGCGAGCAGGACCACCCGCATCAGCTTGACCAGCACGGCCTCGCGCAGCGCGCCCGTCCCGCCGGTCTGCGCGGTGGCGACCACCTGCCCGACGTCGTGCACGCTGGCGCCGACCCAGCGGCCGAAGCCGCTCGCGTCCAGGCCGAGCGGGTGCTGGAGCAGCGGCAGCACGGCGATGGCCAGGGTGCCGCAGAGGGTCACCAGGGCGACGGAGGCGGCGACGTCCTCCTCCTCGCTGCCGGCGGCCTGGCTGACCGCGCCGATCGCCGAGGCGCCGCAGATCGAGTAGCCGGTGGCGACCAGCAGCGGCTGGTCGCCGGGCAGGCCGAGCCGGCGCCCGAGCCAGAGGGTGCCGGCGAAGGTGGCGGTGACCACCGCGAGCACCATGGCGACGGTGGCCCAGCCGAGGCCGAGCACGTCGTCGAGGCCCAGCTTGAGGCCGAGCAGCACGATGCCCGCGCGCATCAGCCGCTTGCCGGCGGTGGAGAGCCCGGGCCGGGCGACGCCGCGGACCACCGGCCGCAGACCGGGCAGGTGGGCGGCGGCGACACCGAGCAGCACGGCGGCGGTGAGCTTGGGCACGGCGGGGACGGCCCGGTGGACGGCGATCGCGGCGGCGACGCCGAGCGCGGCGAGCAGCAGGCCGGGGACGTCCCCGCCGAGCGGGGGCAGGACGCGGGTGCGGGACGGGCGCAGCGCGCGGTCCCGGAGGGTCAGGGCCATACGGGGCTCACCGCTGTTCGCCGGCGGGCAGTCGGTAGACGCGCCGGATGCTGGTGCCGAGCCGGGAGACGTCGGCGCCGTACACGTGGAGGGAGATGGCGGTGGCGCTGCACGCGTTGCGCACCAGGTGGATGTCCCCGGGCGGGGCGAAGGCGGCGACGCTGCCGACCGGGCCGACCACGTGCTCGGTCTCGACGAGGTGGGCGTTGCGCCCGTCGGAGACCAGCCGGTAGCGGGTCTCGCTCTCCTGGCCCTGGTGGACGCCGGCCACGCACCAGGAGACGTGGTCGTGGATCGGGGTGTACTGGCCGGGCAGCCAGACCAGGGCGACGACGGAGAAGGAGCCGTCGCCCTCGGCGTGCAGGACGTGCTGGCGGTAGCGGGCCGGGTCGCCCTCGCACTGGTCCGCGGTGAGCAGTTCGGCGTCGCCGAGGTGCGGGGCGAGCCGTTCGCCGACCAGGTAGGCGGTGAGTTCGGGCGGCAGGCCGCGGTCCACGACCGCGCGGATCTCGCCGACGAGTGCGGTCATGCGCTCGGTGAGCCGGCCGCCGCCGACCGTGGCTGACGTTGTCATGTCAGCAGGTTGGTCGCCACCGACCCATCACGTCCAAGGAGGGTTCCTTCGCTCCTCCCCCATCCGCGCTTATGGATCGGGGCGGGGTCAGCAGCCCACCCTCGCCGCGGCGGCCTGCCGCAGGTGGTCGAGGACCAGCGCGGTCGCCGGGATCCCCCGGTGCTCGCGGAGCACGTACGCGCTGACCTGCCGCCGCAGGTGCGGTTCGACGGCCCGGCCGGTGACCTTGCGGTGGCACATGAAGGAGAGCACCAGGGCGGGCATCAGCGCGATCCCGACCCCGGCGGCGACCAGGCTCTGGACGGCGAGGTTGTCGTCGGTGGAGAACACGATGTCCGGGGCGAAGCCCTGCTCGGCGCAGACCTGCAGCAGATTGGCCCGGCAGCGCGGACAGCCGGCGATCCAGCGCTCGCTGTCGAGGTCGGCCAGCCGGACGGCGTGCCGGCGCCCGAGCGGGTGGCCGACCGGCAGCAGGACCGTCAGCAGGTCCTCCATCAGCGGGATCTCGTCCAGCTCCTCCGGCACCTCGGCGGGCGCTCCCGGATAGCGGAAGGCCAGCGCGATGTCGCACTCCCCGCGCAGCAGCCGCTGCACCGAGTCCGGCGGCTCGGCCTCCAGGAGTTCGACCCGCACACCGGGGTGCTCGGCGAGCAGCCGGGCCATCGCCTCCGGTATCAGGGTGGCGTTGGCGCTGGGGAAGGCGCAGACCCGGACGCGTCCGGCCCGCAGCCGGCCCAGCGCGGCGAGCTGCTGCTGGGCGGCGGAGAGGCTGCCGAGGATCTGCTCGGCGTGCCGGGCGAGCGCCTCGCCCGCCTCGGTGAGCCGCAGCCCGCGCCCGGCCCGGGTGAACAGCGGCAGGCCGACGGTGCGCTCCAGGGCCTTCATCTGCTGGGTGATGGCGGGCTGGGTGTAGCCGAGCTCGCGGGCGGCCGCCGAGTAGGAGCCGGCCCGGACGACCTCGTGGAAGGTCCTGATGTGCCGTGAGTCGAACACCGGCTCCATGTGTCCCTCCGCCCGGCCGTCGCGTCGCTGCCCGGCAATCATAAGCAGAGTTTGGAGGTACCGAGCCAGACCTCGGCCGCACCTATGGTTTACCGCCGAACCGCCCGCCCCCGGCCCCCCGTCCGCACCCGGATCGATCAAGGCCGCTCATGACCAGTCATGAGCGGTCACGGTCACTCACGCCCGCTCACGCCCGAGCGGACGGCGGCAGCCCCGTCGGCACCTCGGCCGGCGCCACCGGGGCCCCGCCGCGCGCGCTCGGGCTGCGCCGGCTGCGCCGCTCGACCCAGTGCGCGAACCAGGAGAGCAGCAGGCACATCCCGATGTACACCGGCGCGATCACCATCACCACCGGGATGAACGGCAGGTCGTAGTCCAGGTTGGTGGCGATCAGCTTGCCGGCGTGCAGGAACTCCTCGTAGGTGATCAGGAAGCCCAGCGAGGTGTCCTTGAGCGCCACCACCAGCTGGCTGATGATCGCCGGCAGCATCGCCCGGGCGGCCTGCGGCACCAGCACGTACGCCATCACCTGGGACTTGCGCATGCCGAGCGCGAAGGCGGCCTCCCCCTGCCCCCTGGGCACCGCCAGCACACCGGCCCGGAACACCTCGGCGAGCACCGAGCCGTTGTAGAGCACCAGCCCGGCCACCAGCGCCCAGAGCGGGGCGACCTTGAGGGCGACGAAGATGAAGAAGATCATCACCAGCAGCGGCATGGCCCGGAAGAACTCCACCACCAGGGTGGACAGCAGGCGCACCACCCGGTGGTCGGAGAGCCGCCCGACCGCGAACAGGGCGCCGAAGGGCAGCGCGAACAGCACCGTCCAGCCGAAGGCCTTGAGGGTGTTGGCGAGCCCGCGCAGCAGCAGGTCCTGGACGCCCTGGTACTGGAAGGCCGTCCACTTGTCCGCGGTGAACTGGTGGGTGTGGAACAGCATGTAGACGATCCAGCCGATCAGCGCGGCGATCGCCAGCAGCGCGATGCCGCCGTACAGCCGGTGCCGGGCCAGCGCCTTCGGGCCGGGGATGTCGTAGAGCGCCGAGGATTCCACCGTCATCGCGACACCGCCAGTCGTCGTTCCAGCAGGTTGAACACGGCGCTGATGGCCAGGGTGATGATCAGGTAGCCGACGGCGATCCAGACGAAGGTCCAGACGATGCTGTAGCCCAGCTCGTTGATGGTCCGGTAGGTGCCGAGCAGTTCGGTGACGCTGAACGAGCCGGCGATCGCGGTGTTCTTCGCCAGGGCGATCATCACACTGCCGATCGGGGCCACCACCGAGCGGTACGCCTGCGGCAGCACCACCAGCCCCATCGTCTGGCCGAAGGTCATGCCCAGGCTGCGCGCCGCCTCGCCCTGCCCGACCGGCACGGTGTTGACGCCCGAGCGCATCGCCTCGCAGACGAAGGCGGAGGTGTAGCAGCCGAGCGCGAGCACCGCGAAGGTGAAGAACGGCAGGGTGATGTCGAACCGCGGCAGGCCCAGCACGACGATGAAGAACAGCAGGGTCAGCGGGGTGTTGCGCAGCAGGGTCACCCAGGCGGTGCCGAACACCCGCAGCGGCCGCACCGGCGAGACCCGGAAGCTCGCCATCAGCACCCCGAGCACCAGCGCCAGCACGGCGCTCACCGCGAACAGCTGGAGGGTGCCGAGGAAGCCGTCCCAGTAGGTCGACCAGTTGTCGGTCAGCGTCTTCACAGCCCGGCCCCTCCTCAGTACCGGTCGATCGGCGGCGGGGCGGGCGCGGGCTCCCCGGACAGGCCGAGGGTCGCGTCGAACGCCTTCTTCCAGTCGCCGTTCTCCTCGTGGTGCGCCAGCGCGTCGTTGAGCGCGGCGCGCAGCACGGTGTCGTTCTTCGGCGTGCCGATCCCGTACGGCTCCTGGGAGAACAGCGGCCCGACCACCTTGAGCTCGTCCGGCACCTTGGCCGCGTAGCCCAGCAGGATGGTGTTGTCCGTGGTGACGGCGTCGACCTGGGAGGTGATCAGGTTGTCCACGCAGGCCGAGTAGGTGTCGTAGCCGATCAGCTCCGCCTTCGGGTACTGCTTCTGGATCCGCTGGTACGGCGTGGAGCCCGCCGCCGAGCAGACCTTCCTGCCGTCCAGGTCCTCGGGGCCGTTGATGTCCTTGTTGTTCTTGCGCACCAGCAGCGACTGCCCGGCCAGGAAGTACGGTCCGGCGAAGCCGACCAGCTTCTTGCGGTTGTCGTTGATGGTGTAGGTGCCGACGTAGTAGTCCACCTGGCCGTTCTGCAGCGCGGTCTCGCGGTTGGCGGAGGCGATGGTCCGGAACTCGATCCGGTCCGGGCCGAACCCGAGGTCGGCGGCGACCATCTTGGCGATCTCGATGTCGAAGCCGGAGTACTCGCCGGTGGCCGGGTTCTTCTGGCCCAGGTAGGGCTGGTCCTCCTTGGCGCCGACCACCAGGTGCCCGCGCCCGCGGGCCGCGTCCAGGGTCGGCGAGCCGCTCACCGGGGTGCCGGCCGCCACCTGGTAGCTGGGCAGCGAGCTGGGCTGCGGCCCCTTGGGCGGCGGGGTGCCCTCCTTGCCGCAGCCGGACAGCAGCAGGGCCGGCAGCAGCGCCGCGGTCGCCGCCAGGGTCACGATCCTCTTCACGGCCCGGCCTCAGTGCTTCAGGATCTTGGAGAGGAAGTCCCGGGCGCGCTCGCTCTCCGGGGCGCCGAAGAAGTCCTCCGGGGCGCGATCCTCGACGATCCGCCCGTCGGCCATGAAGACCACCCGGTTGGCGGAGGCGCGGGCGAACCCCATCTCATGGGTCACCACGACCATCGTCATGCCCTCGTGCGCCAGCCGGCGCATCACCTCCAGCACCTCGTTGATCATCTCGGGGTCGAGCGCCGAGGTCGGCTCGTCGAACAGCAGCGCCTTGGGGTCCATCGCCAGCGCCCGGGCGATCGCCACCCGCTGCTGCTGGCCGCCGGAGAGCTGCGCCGGGTACTTGTCCGCGTGCGCGGCCAGCCCGACCCGCTCCAGCAGCGCCCGGGACTTGGTGTCGGCCTCCGCCCGGCTCCGCCCGCGCACCTTCACCTGCGCCAGTGAGACGTTCTGCAGCACGGTCTTGTGCGCGAACAGGTTGAAGGACTGGAACACCATCCCGACCTCGGCACGTAACCGGGCCAGCCCCTTGCCCTCCTCCGGCAGGGGCCGGCCGTCGATCACGATGGAGCCCGACTCGACCGGCTCCAGCCGGTTGATGGCCCGGCAGAGCGTGGACTTCCCGGAGCCGGAGGGGCCGATCACCACCACGACCTCGCCCCGGCCGACGGTCAGCTCGATGTCCTGGAGGACGTGCAGCGCCCCGAAGTGCTTGTTGACGCCGCGCAGCTCGATCAACGGGGTGAAGCCGCCGGGGCCGGGCGCGGCGGGCGGCTCGGCGGCGGCGCTCACCTCTCGCGCCGCCCCTTCAGCAGCCACCCGAGCGCCGCGCCGGCGAGCAGGGTGGCCAGCAGGGCGATCCAGAGCGGAGCGGTCACGGTGAACACCCAGAACTGGATCTTCACCTTGTCGAGGTTGGCGAACAGGAACCACACCGCGAGGACGACGATGACGCCGATCCCGATGTAGCGGGTGGGAATCCCGCCGATCTCACTGCGCTTGGCACCGGAGGAGTCCGAAATCTTGGTCACCCGAGCATTCTGAGGGCGCTTGGACACATTTGCCCGTATACGCGGCCGGGGAGTCGCCCGCACGGGACCGTCCGGTCCCGTGCGGGCCCACCTCCCGTCACTCCCCTGCCACGCCCCGTCAGTGTTCGTCGCGCCAGGAGCGCCAGAGCGCCGCGTACGGGCCGCCGGCCGCCACCAGCTCGGGGTGGCTGCCGTACTCGCTGATCCGCCCGTCCTCGACCACCGCGATCACGTCCGCGTCGTGCGCGGTGTGCAGCCGGTGCGCGATGGCGATCACCGTCCGACCCTCCAGCACCCGGGAGAGCGAACGCTCCAGGTGCCGGGCGGCCCGCGGGTCCAGCAGCGAGGTGGCCTCGTCCAGCACCAGGGTGTGTGGATCGGCCAGCACCAGCCGGGCCAGCGCCAGCTGCTGGGCCTGCGGCGGCGTCAGCGCGGTGCCGCCGGAGCCGACCTCGCTGTCCAGCCCGGCCGGCAGCGCGTCCACCCACGCCCCGGCGTCCACCGCGTCCAGCGCCCGGCGCAGCTCGGCGTCGTCGGCCCCCGGCGCGGCCAGCCGCAGGTTGTCGCGCAGGGTGCCGACGAAGACGTGGTGCTCCTGGTTGACCAGCGCGACCTCGGCGCGCACCCGCTCGGCCGGCATCCGCGACAGCGCCGCCCCGCCGAGGGTCACACTGCCCCGGCCCGGCGCGTAGATCCCGGCCAGCAGCCGGCCCAGGGTGGACTTGCCCGCCCCGGAGGGTCCGACCAGCGCCACCCTGCTGCCGGGCGCGACGTCCAGGCTGATGCCGTGCAGCACGTCGGCGCCCTCCCGGTAGCCGAAGCGCACGTCCCGCGCCTCGACCCGCCGCCCGCTCGGCCGGACCTCGTCGTCGCCCTGCGTCTGCGGCACCTCGTGCACGCCGACCAGCCGGGCCAGCGAGGCCTGGCCGATCTGCAGCTCGTCGTACCAGCGCAGGATCAGATCGACCGGCGCGACCAGCGCCTGGGCGTAGAGCACCCCGGTGGTCAGCTGGCCCACGGTGATCCAGCCGCGCAGGGCGAACAGCCCGCCGAACACCAGCGGACCGAGCACGGCCAGGGTGTACGCCGCGTCGACGGTCGGGAACCAGGCCGAGCGCAGCCAGAGGGTGTACCGCTCCCAGGCGATCCACTCCGCCAGCTTGCGGTCGGTCAGCCGGACCCGCTGCTCTCCCAGCCGCAGCGCCTCCACCGTCCGCCCGGCGTCGACCGTCTCGGCCAGGACGGAGTTCACCGCCGCGTAGCCCGCCGACTCGTTGCGGTAGGACTGCGGGGCGCGCCGGAAGTACCAGCGGGAGGAGGCCAGCAGCAGCGGCAGGCCGATCAGCGAGGTGAGCGCGAGCGGCGGCGAGGTGACCACCAGCGCGCCGAACACCAGCAGCAGCGAGACGATCGCCACGGCCAGCTCCGGCACCGCCTCGCGCACCGACTTGTCCAGCCGGTCGATGTCGGTGGTGCCCCGGGAGACCAGGTCGCCCGTCCCGGCCCGCTCCAGGACGCCGGTCGGCAGCGCCACCGAGCGGACCAGGAAGTCCTCCCGCAGGTCGGCCAGCACCCGCTCGCCGAGCACGGCGCCGCGCAGCCGCGACCACCAGGTGAACGCGGACTGCACCACCAGCGCCAGCAGGTACCACGCCACGGCGACTGTGAGGGTGGACTCCGCGGTGCCGGTGGCCAGCGACTCGACGAGCGTGCCGAGCACCCACGGGCCGACCAGCCCGGCCACCGTGGCCACCGCGTGCAGCCCGACCACCCCCGAGAAGGCGCCCCGGTGGCGCCGGGCCAGCACCCGCAGATAGCCGCGCACGGCGGCCGGGGAGCCGACCGGCAGGGTGGTGGCCGGCCGCTGCTCCTGGTGGACGGGGGGCTTCATGCGTCACTCCTCGACTCGGTCCGGTGGTTGTCGCACCCGGCGCACCCGATGCGGACGGCGAACCCGGCGCGGACGGCGAACCCGGTGCAGACGGCCCGCGCCGCCGTGCCGGGCGGCCGCCGGCGGTTCACCGCCGCTCCCCGTCCGCCGCCGGCTCCTCCGCGCGGGTGACCACCGCCCGGTAGGCCGGCTCACCGCGCATCAGCTCCCGGTGGACGCCGGCCGCCGCCACCCGGCCGTCGCGGACCAGGACCACCCGGTCGGCCTGGTCGAGCAGCAGCGGGCTGGTGGCGAAGACCACCGTGGTGCGCCCCTCGCGGTTCTTCCGCAGCCCGGCGGCGATCCGGGACTCGGTGTGCGCGTCCACCGCGCTGGTCGGCTCGTCCAGCACGAGCACCGGCGGGTCGGCCAGCAGCGAACGGGCCAGCGCCAACCGCTGCCGCTGCCCGCCGGACAGCGACCGCCCCCGCTCGGTGATCTCCGCCGCCATCACCTCGGCCGAGGCCTCGGGCGACCCGTCCGCCAACGCGTCCAGGACGTCCTGGGCGCGGGCCGCGGCGAGCGCCTCCCAGGGATCGACCCGGCCGGAGGCGGGCACCTCGAACAGCGCCGCCAGGGTGCCGGAGAGCAGCACCGGCTCCTTGTCGTGCACCAGTACCGCGGCCCGTGCCTCGGCCAGCGGGACGGCGTCCAGCTCGATGCCGCCGAGCCGGACGGACGGCTCCGCCCGCCCGTCCTCCGCCACCGGGACGTGCCCGCCGAGCCGTTCGGCGAGCGCCCCGGCGAAGTCCGGGTCGCCGCAGACCACGGCGGTCAGCTCGCCGGCCCGGGCGGTCAGCCCGGTGACCGGGTCGAACAGGTCGGAGCGCGCCGGGTCGGCCGGCCCGGCGGACCCGCCGCCCTCCGTCCGGGCCAGCGAGAGCACCCGCACGGCGCGCCCGGCGGAGACCCGGGCCACGCTCCACGCGTGCGCCGCCTCGCCGAGGATCCGCAGCGGCGCGGCGAGGAAGGCCGTGGCGCCGTAGACCGCGACCAGGGTGCCGACCGAGATCCGCCCGTCGGCCGCCAGCCGGGCGCCGTACCAGGTGATGCCGACCACGAAGAGGCCGGGCAGCAGCACCTGCTGGGCCTGCATCAGTGACCAGATCCGGGCCGAGCGGACGGCCGCGGCGCGGACCTTCTGGGACGCGGCCCGGTAGCGGTCGAGGAAGAGTTCCTCGCCGCCGATGCCGCGCAGCACCCGCAGCCCGGCGACCGTGTCGGCGGCCAGCTCGGTGGCCTTGCCGCCGAGGGCCCGCTGCTCGGTGTAGCGGCGCTCGAACGGTCCGAGCAGCGGCCAGACCGAGGCCGCGAGCACCGGCACCCCGAGCAGCACGGCCAGCCCGAGCACCGGCTCGACGGCCAGCACCGCGGCGCTGACCGCCAGCCAGACCGCGACCGCCCCGCGCAGCCGGGCGACGAGTTCGACGTACCAGCCGATCTTCTCGACGTCCCCGCTGCCGACCGCGACGATCTCGCCGGTGGCGATCCGCCGGGACAGCCCGGCGCCGAGGTGCGAGGCCTGGCGGGCGACCAGCTGGCGGACCTGGCTGGCGGCGTGGATCCAGTTCCAGACCGCCTGGCGGTGCAGCAGCACGGTGCCGAGCGCGGACACCGCGGCCAGCGCGAGGGCGAGCGCGCCGGCCCGCCACAGGGCGCCGGAGTCCCCGTCGACGACGGCCTGGACGCCGAGGCCCACCGGCACCGGCAGGGCGGCCTGGCAGCCCATCTCGACCACCGACCAGCAGGTGGCGAGCACCTGCCCGCGCCGCTGGCCGCGCTGGAGCCAGCGCAGGAAGGCGAGCGGGGAGGAGAGGTCCGGTCGGCCGGGATCGGCCAGGGGAAGGGTTTTGAGCAGCATGACGCTCCCATCCGGGGCGGTGCGGGCGGAGGACGCGGAGGACGGCCGGTAGGGTCACGGCCGTGGGGTTCGTCAGGAGGTCATGGCAGCGAGACTGCCAACTCGGATGTGACCTGCGCAACAGGTTTTCCGGGCACCCGGCCGACGGCTTAGGGTTGTGCATGCGCCGGTAGCAGGCGTCGGAAAATTCCCCGACCGGGGAACACTTCCGGCCGTCGCGCCGGTTGCCCCATCAGAACCACAGGGACGACCAGGAGAGGGCACTCCTTCCGTGAGCAACATTCCCAGCGTCACGCTCAACGACGGCACCCGGATCCCCCAGCTCGGCTTCGGGGTCTGGCAGGTGCCGGACGCGGAGGCCACCGCCGCCGTCCGCACCGCGATCGAGGCCGGCTACCGCTCGATCGACACCGCCGCGATCTACGAGAACGAGTCCGGCACCGGCAAGGCGATCGCCGAGGCCCTGGCCGGCGGCGTGGCCCGCGAGGACCTCTACATCACCACCAAGCTGTGGAACTCCGGCACCCGCGACTGGTCCGGCGAGCAGGGCCGCGACGCGGTGCTGCGCGAGTTCGACGCCTCGCTGGACCGGCTCGGCCTCGACCACCTCGACCTCTACCTCATCCACTGGCCGCGACCGATGCACGGCAGCTACCTCAACGTCTGGAAGGCGCTGGAGCAGCTGAAGGCCGACGGCCGGGTCCGCTCGGTCGGCGTCTCCAACTTCGGCACCGAGCAGCTCACCCGGATCGCCGAGGAGTCCTCGCTCCTCCCGGCGCTGAACCAGGTCGAGCTGCACCCGTACTTCCCGCAGCAGGAGCTGCGCGCCTTCCACGCGCAGCACGGCATCGCCACCGAGGCGTGGAGCCCGCTCGGCCAGGGCAAGGAGCTGCTCTCCGAGCCGGAGCTGGTCCGGATCGCGGCCAAGCACGGCCGTACCGTCGCCCAGGTGGTGCTCCGCTGGCACCTGCAGAGCGGCATCATCGCGATCCCGAAGTCGGTCACCCCGTCGCGGATCAAGGAGAACCTGGACGTCGCCGGCTTCGAGCTGGACGCCGAGGACCTCGCCGCGATCGCCGGCATCGCCACCGGCACCCGGATCGGCCCGGACCCGCAGGGCTTCGACTGGAACTGACCGCCCCGGCGGCCCGCGGCCGCCCGACCGCGCGTCAACGCCGAAGGCCGCCCTCCCCGCTCGGGGGAGGGCGGCCTTCAGCGTGTTGACCCGTGCGCACCGTCACCGGCCCGGGATCGGCGGGACCGGATCGACCGGCGGACGGCTGGCGACCGACCGGCGACCGACTGGTGAATCGTTTTGGCTGACAACCGCGGCGTTCCGGCTAGAGCCGGGCCGCCTTGGCGATCAGCGCGAGCGCCGCCTCGTGCTCCTCCTCGTCGAGCGGCGCCAGCAGCAGCTGCTGGACCCGGGCCACGCCCGCGGCCGAGCGGTGCAGCAGGTCCTGTCCCGCCGGTGAGAGCGAGAGCAGGTTGCGCCGTCCGTCCGAGGGGTCGCGGCGACGCTGGACCAGGCCGCGCCGGACCAGCCGGCTGACCATCTCGGCCATCGTGGCCTTGTCCAGCGAGGCCAGCTCGCCCACCGTGCGCTGGTCGGCGCCCGGCTCCAGTTCGAGGGCGTCGAGCACCGCGTACTGCGGCGCCGTCAGCTCCGAACCGACGTGCTCCGACCAGAGCTTGGTGTGCACCTGCTGGCTCACCCGGATCAGGTAGCCGATCGCCCGCTGGGCGTCCAGCATCGGTCGCGCGTCCGTGAGGACGGCGACCTGGGCCGGCTCCAGTCTGGCTATCTTGGCCATCACGCGGACGATCTCCAGCTGCTCCTCCGGAGTGAGCGGCTCGAAGAGCGTGCGCTGCACGCGGACCACTCCGCCGGTGGCCTCGCGGACAGCCTGGGCGCCGCTCTGCGAGAGAGCGAGCAGCTTGCGCCGGCCGTCGGCCGGGTCTCGGCGCCGAAGCACCAGGCCGCGCCGGACCAGCCGGGCGACCATCTCGGCCATCGTGGCCTTGTCGAGCGAGGCACGCTCGCCCACCGTGCGCTGGTCGGCGCCCGGTTCGAGGGCGAGGACCAGCAGGACAGCGAACTGCGGAGCCGTGAGGTCGGCTCCGACGTGTTCGGACCACAGACGGGTGTGGACCTGCTGTGCAACGCGGATGAGGTGTCCGGGCGACTGCTGCAGTCGCGCGGACACGCGGGTCGTCGGGATCTCCCCCAGCACCATGTATCCGTCCCGATGTCACACCCGGTGTGTGTGGGACACCCGGGTGGGGCAGTAACGGCGAGTGGGCGTCCCGCTGTTCGGGAGGGCGCTCCAGCCGTGCAGCCGGTGGCTGCTGGCGGACACTATACAAACGGCAGGCCCTCGCTGGCAGGCAGGGGCGGATAGTAGACGCAGGTTCGGCAACATTGGCATATTTACTCGCCGTGCCGACCCGTCGGTAACCCGTTCGCAGGAGAAAGCCGACCGGTCGGTCCTTACCCACGGTCACCTGCGCCTTCGCCCTGGCCGCGCCCCTTACTCGCCGGTAGGGTGTGGCCACCGAGGCGGATCCGGCCTCCGGAGCGGCCCGTGGAACCCGAGTGCCCCCCGAACGGTTCCTGGGAGTTTCCTGGACCCCGGCCCGCCGGGCGGCACCCAGGCGGGCCGACTCCGGAGCGCGACCGGCACCGGGCCGACCCGCTGCGACCCCCCGCCACCTGCAACTGACCTGCAACAACGCCCGATTGCCTCCGAGAGAGACGAGACCGAGCATGACCGAGCAGACCACCGCCCCCCGGGTCGCCGTCGTCACCGGCGCCGCGCGCGGACTGGGTGCCGCCACCGCCGTGCGCCTGGCCGCCGACGGCTACGCCGTGGCCGTCCTCGACCTGGAGGAGTCGGCCGGCCGGGAGACCGTCGAACGGATCACCGCCGCCGGCGGCCGGGCCCTGGCCGTCGGCGCCGACGTCTCGGACGCCGGGCAGGTCCGGGCCGCCGTCGAGCGGATCGCCGGAGAGCTGGGCGCCCCGGTCGTGCTCGTCAACAACGCGGGCGTGCTCCGCGACAACCTGATCTTCAAGATGACCGAATCGGACTGGGACACGGTCATGAACGTGCACCTGCGCGGCGCGTTCCTGATGACCCGGGCGGTCCAGAAGTTCATGGTGGACGCCGGATTCGGACGCATCGTCAACCTGTCCTCCTCGTCCGCCCAGGGCAACCGCGGCCAGGCCAACTACTCCGCCGCCAAGGCCGGCCTGCAGGGCTTCACCAAGACCCTGGCCATCGAGCTCGGCAAGTTCGGCATCACCGCCAACGCGGTCGCCCCCGGCTTCATCGCCACCGACATGACCGCCGCCACCGCCGCCCGGGTGGGCATGGACTTCGAGGACTTCAAGGCCGCGGCCGCCACCCAGATCCCGGTCCAGCGGGTCGGCGCGCCCGAGGACGTGGCCCACGCCATCTCGTTCTTCGCCTCCGAGGGCGCCGGCTTCGTCTCCGGACAGGTGGTGTACGTGGCCGGCGGCCCCCTCGACTGAGCCACCGAACCTACACAGGGTTACCACGGGGTGGGAACCGGCGCGGCCGGTCTCCCGCCCCGTTCCTTTTGCCCGAACTTGGGGAAAAGCACACGAACCCCTTACGGACATTCGATCCGAAAACGACATTGGATCGTCCTGAAACAGACCGCGGCCGATCGGAGAACGGCTTTGCCGGGGAATTCCGAATGAGGCGGGGAATCACCCTGCGTTGCTGGGTAGGGTCACCGCCGTGCAAGCGCCGAGTGAACTGCCGGGCCGCCCGGAGCACCTGACCACCCGCCGCGAGCGCCCGCGCCCCTGCCCCGGCGAACCGGCCTGGCCGCCCCTCGGCCGCCGGCAGGCCGCCCTGCTGGGCCTGACCGCGCTCGGTTACCTGCTCGTGGTCGCCGCCGTCCTGCTGGACACCTCGCTGGTCGACCTGGACTGGAGGATACGCCTGTACCGGCCCTACGAGCACTGGCCCGACCTGCAACCCCTGCTCGACAACTGGGTGGTGGCCGGGCAGCGCGGACCCTCCGCGCTCGCCGCCTTCGCCTGGCTCGGCTGGCGCGCCCGCCGGCTGGGACGGATCCGGCCGCTGCTGGTGATGGGCTCCGCCCTGCTGCTGCTCAACCTCACGGTCGGCGGGGTCAAGATCGTCACCGGCCGGCTCGGCCCGCACTACGCCCACTACGTCGGCTCGCCCGAGCTGTTCTCCGGCGGCACCATCTTCCCCTCCGGGCACACCGCGAACGCCGTGGTCACCTGGGGCGTGCTGGCCTACCTGGCGGTCCGCTGGCGGCGCACCGGCGCACTGCTGGCCGGCGCCACCGCCTGGTCGGTCGGCCTCACCACCGTCTACCTGGGCACCCACTGGGTCACCGACGTGCTGGCCGGCTGGGCCGCCGGCCTGCTGGTGCTGCTCTCGCTCCCGCTGCTGGAGCCCCTGGTGCACGCCGCCGAACACCGGCTCACCCGGCGCCGGACCGCGGCTACCCCTCCCAGCTGCGGACCACCACCCCGTCGCGCACCGCGAGGTTGAGCCGCCCCTCCCGGTAGTCCATGGTCATCGCCGCCCCCTGCGGCAGCACCCGCACCGAGGCCCAGCCGTGCCGGCGGGCCAGCTCCTCGGCCCGCTCGACCCGCAGCCCCGCGTAACCCTCCGCGTCCGTGTCCGTCATCGCCCCTCCCCGGCTCGCCCAGCGGACGTACGCTGGAATCGTAGACCGACCGCACGGATCCGGCCGGGCCGACCGGCGGGACCGGGCGGACCGGCAGGCGGCAGCACCGGAGGTGACCGCGGATGCCCGCCACCACCCCGCGCCGGTGGCGCAGCGGCTCCGAACCCGCCACCGCCCGCAGCGACCTCAAGCTGCGCTACCTGCTCTCGCTGACCTTCACCCCGCTGTTCGCGCTGGCCACCGCGGCCTTCGCGTACTGGGCCGCGAACGCCCCCCCGCTCGGCGCACCGAGCCGGGGCACCCTCACCGGCTTCGCCGTGGCCTGCGGGATCCTCACCCTGTTCGCCGTCGTCGATCTCGTCGTCGTCGTCCGGCGCCGCCGGACCGAACTCTGACGCGGTGTCTCCCGAAGGGTGGGAAGCCGGCCCCGGCCTCCCACCCCGGCTCCCACCCCGGCGAACGTCCGGCGAACGCCCGGCGGGCCCGCGCCCTCAGCGGTTGCTGACCGCCTGCTTGACCAGCGTCCGCCCGAAGTCCCACATCAGACCGCTCCCCCGGTGCGCGTCGTCCATCACCTCGGTGAAGGCCGCCATGAAGCGGTCCACGTCCCGCTCGGTGATGATCAGCGGCGGGATCAGCTTGATCACCTCCAGGTGGTCCCCGGACACCTGGGTGAGGATCCGGTGCCGCTGGAGCAGCGGGACGACCACCATCTGCGCGAACAGGCCCTTGCGGGCCGCCTGGAGCGCCGTCCAGCCGGTCCGCAGCTTCAGCGACTTCGGCCGGCCGAACTCGATGCCGATCATCAGCCCGCGCCCGCGCACCTCGGCGAGCAGCTCGTACCGGTCGACCAGCGCGGTCAGCCGCTCGCGGAAGTGGTCGCCGACCTTGCGGGCGTTCTCCACCACCCGCTCGTCCCGCATGACCTCCAGGGTCGCCAGACCGGCCGCCATCGCCTGCGCGTTGGAGCCGAAGCTGGCCGAGTGCACCAGCACCCGGTCCATCGAGGAGTACACCTTCTCGAAGATCCAGCCCTTGCCGAGGGTCGCCCCGACCGGCACGTAGCCGCCGGACAGCGCCTTGGCCGCGCAGACCAGGTCCGGCAGCACGCCGTCCTCGTGCTGGTAGGCGAAGAAGTCGCCGGTGCGCCCGATGCCGGTCTGCACCTCGTCGCAGATCAGCAGCGCCTTGTGGCTGTGCAGCAGCTCCTGCGCGGCCCTCAGCCAGCCGGGCGGGGGCGCCTGCACGCCCTTGCCCTGGATCGGCTCGACGATCAGCGCCGCGACGTCGCCGCGCTTCAGCTCCTTGGCCAGTGCCCCGAGGTCGCCGAGCGGGATCGCGGTGTCCGGCAGCAGCGGGTCGAAGCCCTTGCGGAACCCGCTCTCCCCGTTCACCGACAGTGAGCCGGTGGTCAGCCCGTGGAAGGCGTGGTCGGCGTAGAGGATCCTTTTGCGGCCGGTCGCGAACCGGGCGAACTTCAGCGCGGTCTCCACCGCCTCGGTGCCGCTGTTGCCGAAGAAGACCCGGTCCAGCCCGGGGGCGTGGGACAGCAGGCGTTCGGCGAGCAGGCCGGGCAGCGGCGAGCAGTCGAAGCGGACCAGGTCCGGCAGGTCGAGGTCCATCACCTGCTGGACGGCCGAACGGACCACCGGGTGGTGGCGGCCCAGCGCGAAGATGCCGAAGCCGGCCAGCATGTCGAGGTACTCGTTGCCCTCGGCGTCGTAGAAGTACTGCCCCCGGGCCCGCTCGTAGTACTTGTCGAAGCCGATGGTGTGCAGCATCCGGGCCAGCTGCGGGTTCAGGTAGCGGCTCTGCAGCTCGTACCGCTCGCCGCCGCGCTCGGCGAGCAGGGCGGCCAGGTCGAAGCGCGACCCGCCCCGCCCCGCACCGTTCACGCGGTCCAGGGGGTCGGGGCGGTCGAGGCGGTCGGTGCTGTCGGGGTCAGCCGGCATGGTGCTGGTTCGCTCCTCGGTTCGGTAGTCCCCGGTCCGGTAGTCCTCGGGCCGGAAGCAGGTGCTTGGCGAAGGCGGCGGTCTGGGCCGCGACCCCGGTGCCGGTCAGCCCGGCCTCCTCCAGGATCTCGCCGCGCGCGGCGTGCCCGAGGAACTCCTGCGGCAGGCCCAGCACCCGCACCGGGACGTCCACGTCCGCGTCGCGCAGCGCCTGGGCGATCGCCGTGCCGACCCCGCCGGTGCGGCCGTTGTCCTCGACGGTGACCACCAGCCGGTGCCCGGCGGCGAGGGCCGGCAGCGCCGGGTCGACCGGCTTCACCCAGCGCGGGTCGACGACGGTCGCGGTGAACCCCTCGGCCAGCAGCAGCCGGGCCGCGTCCAGCGCGGCGCCGGCCATGGTGCCGACGGCGACCAGCAGGATCTCCGGCAGTTCCCCGGTGCGCAGCAGGACGTCCACGCCGCCGGTCCGCTCGACGGCGGGGACGGCCGGGCCGACGGTGCCCTTGGGGAAGCGGAGCACGGTCGGGGCGTCGTCGACCTCGACGGCCTCGCGCAGCTGGGCGCGGAGCTGGTCGGCGTCGCGCGGGGCGGCGAGCCGCAGGCCGGGGACGACCTGCAGGATCGACAGGTCCCACATGCCGTTGTGGGAGGCGCCGTCGTTGCCGGTGACGCCGGAGCGGTCCAGCACGAAGGTGACGCCCAGCCTGTGCAGGGCGACGTCCATCAGCACCTGGTCGAAGGCGCGGTTGAGGAAGGTCGCGTACACCGCCACCACCGGGTGCAGGCCGCCGGTGGCCAGGCCGGCCGCGCTGGTGACGGCGTGCTGCTCGGCGATGCCGACGTCGAAGGTCCGCTCGGGGTGGGCCTTGGCGAACTTGGCCAGCCCGACCGGCTGGAGCATCGCCGCGGTGATCGCCACCACGTCCGGCCGCTCGGCACCGAGGGCCAGCAGCTCGTCGCCGAACACCGAGGTCCAGGAGACGCCGGCGCTGGGCGCGATCGGCAGGCAGGTGTAGGGGTCGATCGGGTTGACGGCGTGGAAGCGGTCGGCCTCGTCCTGTTCGGCGGGCCGGTAGCCGCGGCCCTTGACGGTGAGGCAGTGCACGATCACCGGGCCGCCGAAGCCGCGCGCCTTGACCAGCGCGGACTCCAGCGCGGTGAGGTCGTGGCCGTCGATCGGGCCGAGGTACTTCAGGCCGAGGTCCTCGAACATGCCCTGCGGGGCGAAGGCGTCCTTGAAGCCCTTCTTGGCGCCGTGCAGCGCGTCGAAGATCGGCTGGCCGACCACCGGGGTGCGCTGCAGTGCCTCCTTGCCCCAGGACAGGAAGCGCTCGTAGCCCTGGGTGGTGCGCAGCGCGGCGAGGTGGTTGGCGAGTCCGCCGATGGTCCGGGCGTAGGAGCGCTCGTTGTCGTTGACGACGATGACCAGCGGCCGGTCCTTGGCGTCGGCGATGTTGTTGAGCGCCTCCCAGGCGAGGCCTCCGGTGAGCGCGCCGTCGCCGATGACGGCCACCACCGGGTCGTTCTTCCCGAGCAGCTGGTTGGCCTTGGCCAGGCCGTCCGCGTAGGAGAGCGCGGTGGAGGCGTGCGAGTTCTCGACGACGTCGTGCTCGGACTCGGTGCGCGACGGGTAGCCGGACAGGCCGCCCCTGGCCCGCAGCCGGGAGAAGTCCTGGCGGCCGGTGAGCAGCTTGTGGACGTAGCTCTGGTGGCCGGTGTCCCAGACGATCCGGTCGCGCGGGGAGTCGAAGACCCGGTGCAGCGCGATGGTCAGTTCGACGACGCCGAGGTTGGGCCCCAGATGGCCGCCGGTGCGGGTGACGGCGTCGATCAGGAAGTCGCGGATCTCGTCGGCGAGCCGGGGCAGCTCGGCGGCCGGGAGGGATCTGAGGTCCGCCGGGGACGTGACGCTGGAGAGCAGTGACATGGCTTTCACCTCACGACTCGGAGCGGTGCGGTGGTGCCCCGCCGTGGCCGCGCCGCGCGGGGGTGGTCCGGCCCGGGTCGGCGGCCCGGGCCGGACGGGGGCGGACGGCGCGGTGCGCCGGCCGCCGGCGAGTCCGCTCAGCGGCTCCGGCTGGAGCCGACGGTCTCGGTGATCGCCCGCAGCGACTCCTTGAGGGAGCCCATGGTGGCGAGGACGGCGGTCGGCTCGTAGCCGCAGTGCGCCATGCAGTTGGCGCAGCGGGCGTCCTTGCCGCGTCCGTACTTGTCCCAGTCGGTCTTCTCGATCAGCTCGCGGTAGGTCGGCACATAGCCGTCGGCCATCAGGTAGCAGGGCCGCTGCCAGCCGAACAGCGAGTAGTTGGGGATGCCCCAGGCGGTGCACTCGAAGTCGACCCGGCCCTCCAGGAAGTCCAGGAAGAGCGGGCTGTGGTTGAGCCGCCAGCGCCGCCGGCGGCCGCCGGCGAAGGTCTTGCGGAACAGCTCGCGGGTCTGCTCGACGCCGAGGAAGTGCTCCTGGTCGGGCGCCTTCTCGTAGGCGAACGCCGGGGAGATCATCATCTCGTCGACCTTGAGGTCGTCGTTGAGGAAGTCGAGCACGTCGATGATGGTCTGCGGGGTGTCGGTGTTGAAGAAGGTGGAGTTGGTGGTCACCCGGAAGCCGCGCCGCTGGGCCTCCTTGATCGCCTCCACCGCCTCGTCGAAGGTGCCCTCCTTGGCCACCGAGGCGTCGTGCCGCTCGCGCAGCCCGTCGATGTGCACGGTGAAGGTGAAGTACGGCGAGGGCTTGAACTTGTCCAGCTTCTTGCGCAGCAGCAGCGCGTTGGTGCAGAGGAACACGTACTTGCGGCGCTCGACCAGCTGCCGCACGATCTCGTCGATCTGCGGGTGCATCAGCGGCTCGCCGCCGGCGATCGAGACCATCGGGGCGCCCGACTCCAGCACCGCGCCGACCGCCTGGGCGACCGGCATCCGCTGCTTCAGCACGCCCGCCGGGTGCTGGATCTTGCCGCACCCCTCACAGGCCAGGTTGCAGGCGAAGAGCGGTTCCAGTTCGACGATCAGCGGGAATTTCTCGCGTCGCTTGAGCTTCTGCTGCATGAGGTAGGTGCCGACCCGCACGGTCTGGCGCAGCGGCATGGCCATGGCTAGCTCGCCTCCTGGGGGAGCGTCGAGGATGTGGGCTGGTTGAGGGGGGCGGGCGCGGGACGGCCGCGGTCCGGCCGGTCGTCGCGCAGGTGCCAGTCGACCAGGGCGGGGACCGTGGAACGCAGCGTCCGCCAGGCGCGGACGCCGGCCGGCAGGGTGCCCGGCCGCAGCAGCTCGCGCTCGGGCGTGTCGACCACGACCCGCAGGACGGCCGCGGGCAGGCCGGGGCGCAGCTCGCTCAGGGCCGCCAGCACGGCGGCGGCCTCCATGTCGACGGCGAGCGCGCCCTGCAGGTGCAGGGCGCGCCGCTCCAGGCCGCGCACCACGTGGTCGGCGGTGTGGTGCACGCCGGTGTGCGCGGTCAGGCCGCGCACGGTGAGGGCCCGGGTGAGCTCCGGGCCGGAGTCGACCGCGAAGTGGTTGCCCTCGGCATCGCGCACGCCGTCGGCAACGATCACGTCACCGGGTGTTATTCCCGGCGCGACGGCGGCGCCGAAGCCGGCCACCACGACGGCGCCGTAGCCGCCCGGGGCGGCGGTGAGCAGCCTCCTGACGGTCAGTGAGGCCCGCCGCCGGCCGACCCCGGTCCGCACCACGACGGGCGGGCCGCCCGCCGCGCCACGCCAGTCCCCGCCGCGCAGGGCCCACACCTCGGGGCCGAGCGCGCAGAGGACCAGCAGCGGGGAAGCGGTCACCGGGACGCCCCGATCGCCGCCGGACCGCCGGCCGGGCGGCCGGTGGCGGGGTTGCCGTGCAGGTAGCGGCCGAGCGCGGTGACCGGGAACACCAGCCGGTACAGGTGGTAGTTGATGGAGAAGTCCCACGGGAAGCCGGTGCCGGTGAACTGCGGTTCGTCCCAGGTGCCTTCGGGCAGCTGGGTGCGCACCAGCCAGTCCACGCCGCGCTCCACCGCCGGGTTGGCCCGGCCGTCCGGCCCCTCGCCGGCCGCGAGCAGCGCCATCAGCGCCCACGCGGTCTGCGAGGCGGTGGAGTCGCCGCGCCCGGCCCAGCGCGCCGGGTCGTCGTAGGAGCGCATGTCCTCGCCCCAGCCGCCGTCGGCGTTCTGCCGGTCCTCCAGCCAGCGCACCGACCGGCGGATCGCCGGGTGCTCGGCCGGGACGCCGGCCGCGACCAGGGCGGGCAGCACCGAGCCGGTGCCGTAGATGTAGTTGGTGCCCCAGCGGCCGAACCAGGAGCCGTCCGCCTCCTGGTTGCGCAGCAGCCACTCGACGCCGCGCCGGGTGCGCGGGTCGGCCGCCCGGCCGACCTCGGCGAGCATCTCCACGACGTGCGCGGTGACGTCCGCGGACGGCGGGTCGACGACCTCGCCGAAGTCGCAGAACGGCAGCTTGTTCGGCAGGGTGCTGGTGTTGTCGACGTCGAAGGCGCCCCAGGCGCCGTTCTTGGACTGCATGCCGAGGTTCCAGCGCACGGCCCGGTCGACGGAGCCGGCCACCTTGGCGGGGTCGGGGTGGGCGACCCGGCGCAGCGCGAGCACCACCTCGGCGGTGTCGTCGATGTCCGGGTAGGTGTCGTTCTCGAACTCGAAGGCCCAGCCGCCGGGGGCGAGCGAGGGCCGCTGGACCGACCAGTCGCCGCGCTTGGTGATCTCCTCGCCGAGCATCCAGTCGACGGCGGAGACCAGCGCCGGGTGGTCGGCCGGCAGGCCGGCGTCGACCAGGGCGATGGTGGCCAGGCAGGTGTCCCAGACCGGGGACTGGCAGGCCTCCAGCCAGCGCCGGCCGTCGGGGGTGTGCACGGTGAAGCGGTCGAAGGAGGCGAGCCCGGCCCGCATCACCGGGTGGTCGAGCTCGTAGCCCTCCAGGTGCAGGGCGATCAGCGAGTAGACGGCGGGCGGCTGGATGCCGCCCCAGCAGCCGTCGGCCTCCTGGCGCTCGACGATCCAGCGGCAGGCCTGGGAGAGCGCGAGCCGGCGCAGCGGGCGCAGCGCGCGCCGGTGGTAGGCGTGCAGGACCTTGTCGAGGCGTTCGAACAGGCCGTCCCAGCTGGTCGCGGCCGAGAGCGGCCGGGCCGGGAAGGGGTCGTCCGGGTCGGTGTGCAGCTCGGTGAGCGGGAAGGGGGCCGGGCGCACCGGGCGGTGCGCGGAGACGATGGTCAGCGGGACGATCGTCTGCCGGGCCCAGCAGCCGAAGGCGTAGATGTTCAGCGGGAGCCACTTCGGCAGGAACATGATCTCCGGCGGCATCTCGGGCAGCCGCTCCCACGGCCACCAGCCGAAGAGGGCGAGCCAGATCCGGGTGAACACCCGGGAGGCGGCGATGCCGCCGGCGGAGCGGATCCAGCGGGCGGCGGCCGCCATGTGCGGGGCGTTCGGGTCGTCGCCGGCGAGCTTCAGGGCGACGTACGCCTCGACGGTGGTGGAGAGCTCGGCCGGGCCGCCGTGGAAGGTCGACCAGGTGCCGTCCTCGCGCTGCTGCGAGCGGATCCACTCGGCGGTGGCCTTGGTCTGCTCCTCGTTGAGGATCCCGAGGAACTGGCGGAGCAGTAAGTCCTCGGCGTCCATGGTGACGTTGGTCTCCAGATCGCCCTTCCACCACCCCTCGGAGCTCTGCAGGGAGAGCAGATGGGTGGTGGCGCGGGCCAGCGCCTCCTCGGCGGAGGCGGCCCCGTCCTGCTGCTGATCGGTCCGGCCGGCCGGGGCGTCCGGGGCGGATCCCTCGGGCTGCCACCGCCCGGCGCTCAGGAGCGCCGGGGGGAGGCCGCCCACCGCGACCGGCTCGGAATCGTACTCAGGGTCGAGCCGGCCGTCCGCGGTTGCTGTCAACGTAACGTCACCTCTCTCGTACCACCACGAATTCGGCGAGTGCGACGAAGTGCTCGCGCACCACATCGGGCATGGGCACCTCGTCCAGAGCGGCGAGGGCAGTCGTGTGCTGGCGGCGGGCCTCCTCCTGGGTCCAGGCACGCCCGCCGGCCTTCTCGATCAGCAGGGCGCGGGCGGCCAGCTCGGTCTCGCTCTCCTCGCCGCGCCCCTTGGGGTCGGCGAGCTGTTCGGCCAGTTCGCGGGAGGCCTCGCCGCCCTCGGCGAGGGCGGCGGCGACCGGCAGGGACTTCTTGCGCTGGCGCAGGTCGCCCCAGTGCGGCTTGCCGGTGACCTCGGTGGCCCCCCAGATGCCGAGCAGGTCGTCGACCGCCTGGAAGGCCAGGCCCAGGTGCTCGCCGAAGCGCTGGAGGGAGTCCGCGGCCCGGTCGTCGGCGCCGGCCAGGACGGCGCCCAGCGCCGAGGCCGCGGAGAGCAGGGCGGCGGTCTTGCCGCCCTCCATCTCCAGGCACTCGGCGACGGTGACGGTGTCCCGCTGCTCGAAGGCGACGTCCATCGCCTGGCCGTCGATCAGCCGGCGGCTGGCGGTGTTGAGCAGCCGGACGGCGCGCGCGGCGTCGGCGGCGCTCGCGCCGCCCGTGGTCGCGGCGTCGAGCAGCACCTCCGTACCGAGCGTCGCCAGGGCGTCACCGACCAGGATCGCCTGGGCCGGACCGAAGACCGTCCAGGCGGTGGCCCGGTGGCGCCGGGTCTCGTCACCGTCCATCAGATCATCATGGAGCAGGGAGAAGTTGTGCACCAGTTCAACAGCGACCCCACCGGGCACCCCGGCCTCCGCCGGGGCACCGGCGGCCTGGGCCGAGAGCAGCGCCAGGGCGGGGCGGACGGCCTTGCCGCCGTCCCCGGCGACCGGTGTGCCGTCCCGGTCGATCCAGCCGAAGTGGTACGCCGCGACGGTGTCCATCGGTGCCGCCAGACGGGCGACGGCGGCCCTCAGCGGCGGGGTGCAGAGCGCGCGGGTGCGGTTGAGCAGCTCCGGCACCGAGACCGGTTCGGCATGGGCCGTGCCTCCGACGGCCGTGCCGATGCGTGACTCCACGTACGTTCCCTCTCCCTGGTGGTGCCTGGCCGCGTGGGACGGCCGGACGCTGGCGGTGGTGGTGCGGCCGGTGGGGCCACGGCCGGCACGGGCGGTCGCGCCGCCGGGACCGAACGGGTGAACGCCCGCTCTGGCGGGCTCGCCGCGGTCCCCGGCGAGCGGGGCGCCGGTCACCGCGGCCACCTCCCGTCGCCGCGGTCCGACGGCCGGCGCCGGCCGTCGTCGGCGAGGGCCGCGTCGGCGGCGGCGTGGCCGCTGCGCACGGCTCCCTCCATCGTGGCGGGCCAGCCGGTGGCCGTCCACGCGCCGGCCAGCAGCAGGCCGGGGACGGCGGTGCGCGGGCCGGGCCGCAGCGCCGCCGTGCCCGGGGCCGGGTCGAAGGTGGCGGTGCGCTCCCTGGTGACGAAGAAGTCCAGCACCTCGGCCCCGCCGGCGGCGGGCAGCAGCCGGGCCAGCTCCGGCAGGTAGCGCCGGCGCAGCTCGGCGACCGGCAGGTCGATCTCGTCCTGCACGGCGGACTGCGACACCGCCAGGTACTGGGCGCCCGGGTGGGCCGCGCCGAGCGCGGTACCGGCCAGACCGGAGTGCCGGGTGCGGTCGAAGACCCACTGGACGGGCGAGCCGAGGGCGGCGAAGAACGGCCTGCGCAGCACCTGGCGGTCGTAGATCACGTGGACGTTGAGGATCGGCGCGGTGCCGAAGCCGGCGAGCCGGTCCTGCCCCGCGATCGCGTCCGGCGGCAGCAGGGCCGCCGCGGTGTCCTGGGCGCCGGCCAGCACCACGGTGTCGGCGGCGAGCGGCTCGTCGACGCCCTCCAGCCGGACGGCGTGCTGCGGGACGGCCGGCTTGAGCTCGGCCACCCGGGCGCGCAGCAGCACCTTCACGCCGGCGCGTTCCAGTTCAGCGAGCGCCCGGTCGTGGTGGATCTCACCGAGCGGGACGGTGGCCGTGCCGATGTCGGACGCCCCGGGGTCGGAGAGCAGCCCGGTCTTGAACACCATGGCGGCGAGCGCCAGCGACACCTGGTCGGCCCGGGCGTTCAGGGTGGCCACGCCGACGAGGTCCCACAGGGCGGCGAGGGTGCGCTCGTTCTGGCCCCGGCTGCGCAGCCAGTCGCCGAAGGAGACCGCGTCCAGCGCCGGGTCGGCCAGGTCGAGGCGGCGCAGCGCCAGGGCGCCGCGGACCACCCGGGCCCGGTCGGCCGGGCCCAGGTGCGGGTAGCGGGCCAGGCTGCCGGCCAGGTGCAGCGGCACCGGCAGCGCGGCCCGCTCCAAGCGGCCCAGGGTGCGCACCGGGGCGCCGGAGGGCCCGGAGACGCCCAGCACGGGCACCTCCAGGCGGTCCTGGAGGTGCACCAGCCGGTTGGCGCCGAGCCGCTCCAGCAGGCCCCGGTAGGCGGTGCAGCAGCGCAGGTAGACGTGCTGGCCGTTGTCGACGGTCAGCTCGCCGCGCTGGAAGGAGAAGGCCAGGCCGCCCAGCCGGGGGCGGCCCTCGGCGAGGGTGACCCGGTGGCCGGCCTCGGCCAGCCGCAGTGCGGCGGTGATGCCCGCGAGGCCGCCGCCGACCACGACGGCGGCCGGGCGCGCGGCGTCGGCTCGCCCGGTCATCGGCTCTCCCCCTCGCGTCCCGCGCCCGGTCCGGTCCCGGCCGGAGCGCCCGTGGTCAATGCGGTCGGACCCGGGACCAGTGCGGTCGGATCCGGCACAGCCGTCAACAGGGCTCTACCCAAAAGTGATTCCCCGCTGACACAGCGTGACAGAACTGTGGCAAGAATCAAGAACGCCCCCCGGCGAGCCCGGAAAGCGCCACGTACGCCTTCTCCCAGCCCGGCAGCGACACCCGGCCGCGCAGCACCGACTCCGGGTCGGCGGCGATCCGGCCGAGCAGCCGGTGGTAGATCCCGGCCATCGCGGCGGTGCAGGCCCGGCTGCGGCGGTCCAGCATCGGCAGCAGCCGCAGGCCCTCCTCGAAGGCCGCCTGGGCGCGGGCCGCCTCGAAGGCGATCAGGCCGGTGAAGTCGGCGCCGACCGGCGGCCTGGACTGCGCGAAGCCCTCCTGGCAGCCGAACCGGACGAGGTCCTCGGTCGGCAGGTAGGTCCGGCCGTTCAGGGCGTCCTCGCGCAGGTCGCGCAGGATGTTGGTGAGCTGGAGCGCCAGGCCCAGGGTGTCCGCGTACCGGGCGCCGCGCTCGGGGTCCTCGCAGCCGTACACGCCGAGCGACAGCCGCCCGATCGCCCCGGCCACGCACCGGCAGTAGACCTTGAGCTCCTCGAACGTCTGGTACTCGGCGCCCTTGAGGTCCATCTCGACCCCGTCGATCAGCTCGTCGAAGCCGCCGAGCGGGATCGGGAACCGCCGGGCCGCGTCCGCCAGCGCGACCTTGATCGGGTCGGTGTCGTCCTCCGCGACGGAGCCGGCCCGGATCTCGTCGAGCAGCTCGCGGGTGCGCAGCAGGGCCTCGGCCTTGCGGTCGTCCGGGAGGTCGCCGTCGCCGATGTCGTCCACCCGGCGCGCGAGGGCGTACAGGGCCGACATGGCCAGCCGCTTCGGCTCCGGCAGCAGCCTGATGCCGTAGCTGAAGTTGCGGGCCTGCAGCCCGGTCACTGCCTCGCAGTACCGGTACGCCGCCATGACCGGCGCGGACGCCAGTGGTGATGCCGCCACTCGGGCGTTCACCTTCCCTTCGCGAAGATGGCCGCCGCCTTCGCTGCGAGGCGGCGCTTGTCCGGCTTCGCCTGCTGGGCGAGCACGTCGTACCCGGCGTCCTCGACGGCCGCCAGGGCCGCGTAGCCACCTGCGGTGAATCCCGCCAGGAGCAGTCGAAGCCTCCCCCGAACCGTACCTACCAATGGCGCACCGCGGTCGAGCAGGGTGCGGGCACGGTCCGCCTCGAAGGCGATCAGCCGGCGCACGGCGGGCCCGGCGGCCGGTGCGGCGAGGTCCTCCTCGGTGACGCCGAACCTGTCGAGGTCCTCGGCGGGCAGGTAGATCCGGCCCCGGGCGAGGTCCTCGGCGACGTCCTGGAGGTGCTCGACGATCTGCAGGGCGGTGCAGACGGCGTCGGACATCGCGATCCGCTCGGGGGTGGCGAGGCCGGCGATGCCGAGCACCAGGCGGCCGACCGGGTCGGCGGAGAGCGTGCAGTAGCCGCGGAGGTCGTCGTAGGTGGCGTACCGCTCGGTGGTCTGGTCCACCCGGTTGGCCCGGATCAGCCGGCGGAAGGGCTCCGGGGTGAGGCCGTGCCGGTCGACCAGCGGGACCAGCGGGCGCAGCAGCGGGTGGCGGGGGGCCTCGGCGGCCGTGGACGGGGCGAGGGCCGTCTCGAAGACCCGGTCGAGGTCGCGCTCCAGGCCGTCCAGCAGGGCGAGCCGGAAGGCGGTCTCGGCGGCGCCGGGCCGGTGCGGGGCGGCGGTGCCGGGAGCGGCGGCGGGGGCGGGCTCCGGGCGCGGCGGGGCGGGCACGCCGAGCAGTGCGGCGGTGCCGGCCGGGTCGGCGAGGTCGCCGTCACCGGCGTCGTCGACCAACCGGGCGAAGCCGTAGACCCTCATGAGGTCCTCGCGCCACGCGGCGGGCAGGAAGAACGGGGCGACCGGGAAGTTCTCCGCGCTCGCCTTGGCGAGGGTCGCCGCTCCCGCGGCACCCTCCGCGGGCGGGGAATCACTGTTGGGCTGGGCCGAAGCCGACACTGCTGTCACTCCCCCGTTCTACACCGCTCCGGTAACCGGCCCGAGTCGGACACGCGTCCGATCACGGGAGTCACGTCCGGCACACAACCCCCGCGCCTACAGCCTGACACCAACGGCCGCGCCGGAGAAGAGCGCCTCACCCGGCGCACGGGGCGCTCACCCGGGCGGCGGCGGGCCACCCGGGGCACGACGGGGCGGGCCCGGGGCGCACCAACGACGGCGGGGCCGGTCCCGGAGCTGCTCCGGGACCGGCCCCCGCCGCGGTCCTGCCTCGTCCTGTGCGCTCCCGCGCGGCGCTACGGGCGCTCGCCGCGCTCGTAGCGGCGGACGACCTCCTCGGTCGGCCCGTCCATGATGAGCTCGCCGGCCTCGATCCAGATGGTCCGCTCACAGGTCTCGCGGATCGACGCGTTGTCGTGGCTGACCAGGAAGACCGTACCGGCCTCCTCGCGCAGCTCCGCGATCCGCTTCTTGCTGCGGGCCTGGAAGGCCTGGTCGCCGGTGGCCAGCGCCTCGTCGATGAGCAGCACGTCGTGGGCCTTGGCCGCAGCGATCGCGAACCGCAGGCGGGCGCCCATGCCGGAGGAGTAGGTGCGCATCGGCAGCGAGATGAAGTCGCCCTTCTCGTTGATGCCCGAGAAGTCGACGATCTGCTGGTAGCGGCTCTTCACGTCGGCCGGCGACATGCCCATGGCGAGGCAGCCGAGGACGACGTTGCGCTCACCGGTCAGCTCGTTCATCAGCGCGGCGTTGACGCCGAGCAGCGAGGGCTGGCCGTTGGTGTAGATGCCGCCCCGCTCGGTCGGCAGCAGGCCCGCGATGGCCGCCAGCATGGTGGACTTGCCGGAGCCGTTGGAGCCGATCAGGCCGATCGCCTCGCCCTTGTAGGCGGTGAAGCTGACGCCCTTGACCGCGTGCACCTCGCGGACGCCGGAGCCGCGCTTGCGGCTGATGATCCGGCTGAGCGCCGAGGTGGCGCTGCCCTTGCCGGAGCCGGCGCCGTGCACCCGGTAGACGATGTGCACGTCGTCGACGACGACGGTGGGCTCGCGGGCCACGTCGGCGTCGAACACCTTGCGGCGCGGACGGGCGTCCTTCACGTCGGTGTCAGCCACGGCCGTACTCCTCCTCAGCCTTCCAGAAGAAGACGTATCCGATGACCAGCATGCCCACACCCCAGGCGATCGCGTACTTCCACTGGTGCGGCGGGAACTCCAGGAACTTCTCCTGGTGCTTGTTGTAGATGACCGGGGCCAGCGCGTGCCGGACCAGGTCGATGTAGACCGAGGCCGGGTTGAGCTCCATCACCTTCTGCCAGAACGGCGGCCAGTCCTTGATCTTGTCGGAGATGCTGTACATGACGCCGGACAGGAACAGCCAGGCGCGCATCGCGAACGGGATCAGCTGGGAGATGTCGCTGGTCTTGGCGCCGATCCGGGAGAAGATCAGGGCGACACCGGTGTTGAACATCGACTGCAGCACCAGCGCGGGGACGACCAGGATCCAGGTCCGGCCGGGCTCGATGCCGTTCAGCAGGACCACCGCGAACAGCACGACCATCGAGATCAGCAGCTGCTGGAGCTGGATCACGGTGAAGGCGATCGGCAGCGAGGCGCGGGGGAAGTGCAGCGCCCGGATCAGCCCGAGGTTGTCCGAGATCGCCCGGGTGCCGGACTGCACGGCGTTCTGGGTGAACTGGAAGATGAAGACACCGATGCAGAGCCAGGCGACGTAGTGCGGGTTGTCGTCCTTGTTGCTCAGGATCTCGCCGAAGACCAGGTAGAACACCGCGCAGTTCAGCAGCGGCGTCACGACCTGCCAGACCTGGCCGAGCTTGGCGTCGGTGTACTGGGCCACCAGGCGCGCGGTGGCGAAGGCCCAGATGAAGTGACGGCGGGCCCAGAGCTGCCTGGTGTAGGCGAACAGGCCGGGCCTTCTGCCGCTCACCGTCAGGCCGTACTTGTCCGCAAGCTGCTTGGGGGTCAGGCCCGCGTCCGCCCCCCTCGGGGCTGAGAGGCTGACGGGTTCACTCACTGTCGACACATTCGTCCTTCGCGCGGGATCGTCGGGGCGGCCGGTCGGCGGGGGTCCGCCGGCCCGGCGCCGATGGGGATCCACTCGGATATCGGGGGGAGTGGGGCCGGTGTGGTCACCGGCCGGGTGACGGCCGTCCTACCGTACGGCCGTCGGACCGATCAGATGACCGGCGGCCGGCCCAGCCGGGTCAGCCGCCACACGGTACGCCATCGCATGGGCCGCCGCGCACCGCAGGGTTCGCGCCAGCCCGCCTTGAACCCTCCCAGCCAGGCCTTGAACGCCTCCGGGGAGGGGCGGCGGGCCAGCGTGAGCAGGAACCAGGTTCCCAGGTATAGAGGCATCAACGGGGCCGGAAGGTTCCGCCTGGCGAGCCAAACCCTGTTCCGGGCCACGTTGTGGAAGTACGAGGCGTGCCGGGCGGGCGAGGTGGTGGGGTGGTGGAGCACCACGTCGGCCCGGTAGTCGATGGCCCAGCCGGCGTCCAGCGCGCGCCAGGCGAGGTCGGTCTCCTCGTGCGCGTAGAAGAACTCGGCGGGCAGCTGGCCGGCGTTCTCGAACACGGCGCACCGCACCGCGCTCGCACCGCCGAGGAAGGTGGTCACCCGGGAGGAGCGCAGCGGGTCGCTGGCGCGCAGCCGGGGCACGTGCCGGCGCTGGGTGACGCCGGTGTCCGGGTCGGCGATCCGGAAGCTCACGATGCCGAGCTCCGGGTCCGCCGTGAAGGCCTCGCGCAGCAGGCGGGCCGAGTCGGTGCCGGGCAGCCGGCCGTCGTCGTCCAGGAACAGCACCGCGTCGACGTCCCGGCCGTCGGGGCCGAACAGCTCGATGCCGACGTTGCGCCCGCCCGGGATGCCGAGGTTCTCGGGCAGCTCGACGGCGCGCACCCCCGGCGGGAGCGGGGGCAGCGGGGCGCCGTTGGCGACCACGGCCAGCTCGACGGCCGGGCCCTGCTGGGCGCGGACCGACTCGATCAGCGCGGTCAGCTCGTCCGGGCGGTTGCCCATGGTGATGATCACCGCGCCGAGCCGGAAGGCGTCGGCTCCGGTGGGGGTGGTCTGCACGGTGCTCCCCGTCGTCTCGGTCTCGGTTCCCGTCGTCCCGGTCACCGTCGTCCCGCTCCCCGTCGGGCCGGTGCCCGCCGCGCCGCTCACCGGAGCCTGCTCGACAGGACGATGCTCAGCAGGTGCAGGACGGTCTGCAGCATGGCGATCGCGGCCAGCACGACCACCGCGATCCGGGTGAACAGCAGGCCGCCGTGGACGAGGTCGGCGACACCCGCGGCCAGGATGAGCAGCGAGGCCTCGACCGCGCCGACCAGCCGGTGGAACTTGAGGAACGAGGCGGCCCGGCGGGCCTTGGCGACGCCGGCCGAGCGCGGCACCGAGGCGCCGTCCTCGACCGCCGTCATGCCGCTGCGGGCGCGGGCGACGTCGACCAGGTCGGTCTCCGACTTGATCAGGATCGCGCCGAGCGCGGCCAGGGTGCCGAGGAACGCCCACTCCCAGTGCGCGGCGGAGCCCTCGCGGTGGAGCAGGTCGGTGGCGCGCAGGCCGAGGCCGGTCAGCAGGGCCGCCTCGGACACGTAGTGGCCGACCCGGTCCAGGTAGACGCCGGTCAGCGAGGTCTGCCGGCGCCAGCGGGCCACCTCGCCGTCCACGCAGTCCAGCAGCAGGTACGCCTGGATCAGCAGCGCCGCCAGCACGGCGCCCGCGATCCCCGGGACGACCAGCGCGGCACCGGCCAGGATGCCGGTGAGCATCATCAGGTAGGTCAGGCCGTTGGGCGTGATCGCCGTCGCGGTCGACAGCACCCGGGTGATCCGCAGCGAGATCTTCCGCATGTAGAGCCGCCCGGCCCAGTGCTCGGCGCTGCGGCGCTGGAGCATGCCCTCCGGGTGGATCACCGCGCGCAGCTCCTCGATCGAGGGCCGGCGGGTCAGGTCCACCGGCGGCGGCACGGCCCCCGCGGCGGAGCGGTCAGCTGTTGACGGCTTGGACATAGTCGGCGTACGCGTCCCTGATTGCGGAAGGGGAGAGGTCGAGGTGCTCAAGGATGGTGAAGCGGCCCGGCCGGGTGTTCGGAGCGTAGTGCACCGCCTCGGTGAACTCCGCCTCGGTGAAGCCGATCTGAGCGGCGGTCACCGGCAGCCCGTGGTGCGCCAGGCGCTCCACGATCAGACCGGTCAGCTCGCGCTCGCCCCGCAGGAAGCTGGCGAAGGCGGCGCCGAGGCCGACCTGCTCGCCGTGCTGGGCGGACCGCTTGGGATACAGCACGTCCAGGGCATGCGAGATCTCGTGGCAGGCGCCCGACGAGGGCCGGGTGCTGCCCGCGATGTTCATCGCGATGCCGGACAGTACCAGTGCCTCCGCGAGGGCCGTGAGGAAGCCCCGGTCCTGGAGGTTCCCCGGGTGCCGCAGCAGGTTCTCCCCGGCCGAGCGGGCCATCGCCACGGCCAGTCCGTCCACCGGTTCGCCGGTCTCGGCGTGCGAGAGCTCCCAGTCGGCGCAGGCCGAGATGTTGGAGACGATGTCGCCGATGCCGGCCGCGACGAAGCGCGGCGGGGCGCCCAGGATCACGTCCAGGTCGATCACGATGCCGATCGGGCTGGGCACCCCGTAGGAGCCGCGCCCGCCGACGTTGTCGAGGGTGGAGACCGGCGAGCAGATGCCGTCGTGGGCCAGGTTGGTCGGGACGGAGACCAGCGGCAGGCCGATCCGCGCGGCGGCGTACTTGGCCACGTCGATGATCTTGCCGCCGCCCAGGGCGACGACGGTGTCGTAGTGGCCGCCGTGCACGCCGCCGCGGATGTCGTCCGCCAGCCGGACCGCGCTGTCGAGGCTGCCGTCCTCGACGCTGTACCAGTCCGCGCCGGGCAGCGCCGGCTCCAGCCGGGCGCGCAGCACCGAGCCCGAGCCGTTGCTGATCGCCACCGCGATCCGGCCGGAGGCGGACAGCCGCTGGTCGGCGAGGATCCCGCCGAGCGCGTCCAGCGCGCCCGGGCGGATCTCCACGAAGACCGGCGAGGGCACCAGCCGGGTCAGTACTGGCACGCGATCTCCCGCGCCTTCGCCAGGTCGTCGTGGTTGTCGACCTCGACCCAGGAGACCTCGCCGATCGGCTGGACGTCGATCCGCAGGCCGCGGTCGACCATCTCCTGGTAGCCGTCCTCGTAGTACAGCTGCGGGTCGCGCTCGTAGGTGGCGCGCAGCGCGTCGGCGAGGTCGGCGGCGGCGGACGGGTTGATCACGGTGACGCCGATGTACTCGCCGGTGGCCTCGGCCGGGTCCATCAGCTTGGTGATGCGGCGCATGCCGGCGGTCGGGTGCACGACCACTTTCATCTCCTCGTCGGCGAGCCGCTTCACGGTGTCGAGGGCGAGCAGGATGCCGGGCTCGCGGCCCTCGGCGGCCAGCCGGGCGTTCGCCTCCAGCATGGTGCGCTGGACGGAGGCCGGGTGGACGGTGTCGCCGTTGGCGAGCAGCAGACCCTCGGTGAAGAGGTCACGGGCGCACCAGAGCGAGTAGGCGTTGTTCCACTCCTCGGCCTTGTCGTTCTCGACCAGGGTGAGCTTGACGCCGTACTTCCGCTCCAGGGCCTCCTTGCGCTCCTCCACCGCCTCCTTGCGGTAGCCGACCACGATCGCGGCCTCGCGCAGACCGACCTCGGCGAAGTTGCCGAGGGTGAGGTCCAGCACGGTCCGCTCCCCGTCGACCGGCACCAGCGCCTTGGGCAGGGTGTCGGTGTACGGGCGCAGTCGGCGGCCTGCGCCGGCTGCCAGAACGAGGCCGATCATGCGGGGTCTCCTGATCCGTCGTGCGGTGCGCGGCCGCGCGCGGCTACCGGGAGTCTCCGGGTGACCGGCGATGGCGCGCCGGGGCCGCGAGATGCGGCCGCGGTGTCCTATGTGATGGTAGGCGACCACGGCGACCAGCCCGAACGCGGTCCGAGCGTCGAACACGGATCGAACACATTCCGAACAGGATTGCTAGTTCGGCGCCCCTCCCCGGCTCCCGGAGGCCCCCGTCCCGCCCGGTTGTGCGTGGGACCTCTGCGCGGTGCCACCCGTACGGCAGACTGGGGCGCGACGCCACCGGTGCGAGCCGTGGTTGCTCCCCGTGCTCCCGAAGTGCTCCCGAAGCTGCCGAAAGAGGCCTCATGCCCCAGAGCCTGCCGACCGATCACCCGACCCCCCTCGACCAGGAGGCCGGCCCCGGGCTGGACACCAGTCCGGACACCGGCCTGGACAGCGGCCTGGACGTCGAGACGGACGTGGACACCGGCGCGCGGCCCTCCGGCGCTCCGGGGGAGATCCTGCTGGAGCTGGTCGACGACGAGGGCGTGACGATCGGCACCGCGGAGAAGCTCTGGGCCCACCAGCAGCCCGGCCGGCTGCACCGGGCGTTCTCGGTGTTCCTCTTCGACCGCCAGGGCCGGATGCTGCTCCAGCGCCGGGCGCTCGGCAAGTACCACTCCCCCGGCGTCTGGTCGAACACCTGCTGCGGCCACCCCTACCCCGACGAGCCGCCCTTCGTGGCCGCCGCCCGGCGCACCGCGGAGGAGCTGGGCGTCGCCCCCGCGCTCCTCTGCGAGGCGGGCACGGTCCGCTACGACCTGCCGGACGAGGCGTCCGGGCTGATCGAGCGGGAGTGGAACCACCTGTTCGTCGGCCTGGTCACCGCGCCGGTGCGGCCGGCCCCGGAGGAGGTGGACGACTACGCCTTCGTGACCGCCGAGGAACTGCGCGCGCTGGAGGCGGAGCGGCCGTTCTCGGTGTGGTTCCGGACCGTCTTCGAGGCCGCCCTGCCGGGGATCCGCGAGATCGCCGGGAACTCCTGGTAGGACCGCCGGACCCCGTTCCGTCAGCCCCGGCCCCCCCGGGGGAGCGGCAGCGAGGCCCAGATGACCTTGCCGCCCTCCCCCGCCTTCTCCACGTCGCACACCCCGCCGGCCTGCAGCGTGACGCTCTTCACCAGCAGCAGCCCGCGCCCGCCGGTCCGCCCGGTGTCGGCGACCAGCGCCTTCGGCCGGTACGGGTCGCCGTCCTCGACGGAGACCCGTACCCAGCCGCCCCGCACCGCCAGCTCGGTGGTCACCTCCGGCGACAGCTCGGCGGCGTGCGTCACCGCGTTGCCGACCAGCTCGGAGACGATCAGCAGCAGATCGTCCACCAACTCCTGGTAGCGGATCTCCGCCAGCCCCTGGGCCAGCAGCCGGTCGCGCACCGCGTGCCGGGTGCGCGGCACCGAGGCCTGCTCGGCCGGCACGGTGAACCGCCACACCCCCTCGACGGGGCCGCCCCGCGCCGCCTCTTCCTCGCTGATCCGCTCCACGTCCAGCCGCCCTTCGTCCGCGACCCCGGGAATCAGGCGTTCCGCTCATGGCGCCCTCGGTGCACAGAGGCTAGGAGAGCCGCCCCCGCGACCGGGGCACCGTCGACAAGTTGCCCGTGTCGGACCGCCCCCGCCCGTTCCCGACCGTTCACCGTCCGCAACTCGACCGTTTACCGCCGTCGAACCACCGCTTCGCGCACACCTTCGACCCGTCCCCCCGACTCCCACCATCCCCACCGGGGAAACGCAGGTGAGAAGCACTCCGAAACCCTGGTAATGTTCTCTCTGTCGCCGAGGGGGCGAGCAAGAAATCCCCGAAGCACACACCCCGTCCGGGTGGCGGAATGGCAGACGCGCTAGCTTGAGGTGCTAGTGCCCTTTATCGGGCGTGGGGGTTCAAGTCCCCCCTCGGACACCATGGATTCCCCGTGGGAACTCGAAAGAGTTTCCGCGGGGAATTTTTCTTTTTCCCGACCCCTTCAGCAACACCTTCCCCGCCCTCTTCGGCGGCCCCCTCGGCGACCCTGTGCGGCATACCGCCAATGGCGTGATGGTTCGAGCACGAGATGACAACGATCAGGTGTTTTCACTCGCATTTGAGGCCAATCTGAGGTTTCGCCCGATTTCGCCGTTTAGGCTGTGTCCGTTTGTCCGGAAAACCGAGTGACACGATGAGACAGAGGACCGATACGGTGAGTGAACCCGAGTCGACGACGGCATCACACCAGCACTACCGCCGCTCGCTCGGCACCATCAGCCTCACCGCGGTCGGGCTGGGGTCGATCATCGGGTCCGGCTGGCTCTTCGGGGCCGAGCGGGCGGCGCGGCTGGCCGGGCCGGCGTCGATCGTCGCCTGGGTGATCGGGGCGGCCGTCGCCCTGACCATCGCGCTCACCTACAGCGAGCTGGGGTCGATGTTCCCCAAGGCCGGCGGCATGGTCCGGTACGGGCAGTACTCGCACGGCTCGCTGGCCGGGTACCTGGCCGCCTGGGCCAACTGGATCGCCATCGTCTCGGTCATCCCCGGCGAGGCGACCGCCTCGGTGCAGTACATGAGCTCCTGGGACTTCGACTGGGCCAAGGGGCTGTACGACGGGCAGGAGCTGTCGGTCAGCGGGGTGGCGCTGGCGAGCGTGCTGCTGTTGGTCTACTTCGCGTTGAACTGGTTCGCGATCACCCTGTTCGCCAAGACCAATACGGCGATCACCGTGTTCAAGATCGTCGTGCCCTCGCTCACCGCCGGGGCCCTGCTGCTCTCGCACTTCGACACCAAGCACTTCACCGACCACGGCGGCTTCGCGCCGAACGGCTGGAGCGCGGTGTTCACGGCCGTGGCCGTCTCCGGCATCGTCTGGGCGTTCAACGGCTTCCAGTCCCCGCTCAACCTTGCCGGCGAGGCCCGCAACCCCGGCAAGTCGCTGCCCACGGCGGTGATCGGCTCGATCCTGATCGCCCTGGTGATCTACGTCGCGCTGCAGGTCGCCTTCCTCGGCGCCGTCCCGACCGCCGACCTGGCCAACGGCTGGGGCGGCCTCGGCTACACCTCGCCGCTCGCCGACCTCGCCATCGCCTGGGGCCTGAACTGGCTCGCGCTGCTGCTGTACGCGGACGCCTTCGTCTCCCCCAGCGGCACCGGCATGATCTACGCCGCCACCACCTCCCGGATGATCCACGGCGTCCAGGAGAACGGCCACCTGCCGTCCGTCTTCGGCAAGGTCGACCCCAGGACCGGCATCCCGCGGCCGGCGCTGGTGCTCAACCTGGTCGTCGCCTTCGGCTTCCTCGCGGTCTTCCGCGGCTGGGGCTCGCTCGCCGAGATCGTCTCGGTGGCCACCGTGATCTCCTACATCACCGGCCCGGTCGCCGTGATGGCGCTGCGCCGCCTGGCACCCGAGCTGCCGCGCCCGGTCCGGCTGCGCGCGATGCCGGTGATCGCCCCGGTCGCCATGGTCTTCGGCTCGCTGGTGCTGTACTGGGCCCGCTGGCCGCTCACCGGCAAGGTCATCCTGCTGATGGCCGCCGGCCTGCCGATCTGGGCCTGGTACGAGCTGCGCAAGCCGTTCACCGAGCTGAAGCCGCACCTCAAGGCGGGTGCCTGGATGATCGCCTACCTCTTCGTGATGGCCGCCGTCTCCTGGGCCGGCTCCGGCGACTTCGGCGGCCGGGGCTACCTGCCGGAGGGCTGGGACCTCCTCGTCGTCGCCGCGATCGGCCTGGCCTTCTACGCCTGGGGCGTCCGCAGTGCCTGGGCCAATCCCACCCTGGCCGCCGTCAAGCGCGAGCTGCTGGAGGCCGACGCCGCCACCGACCCGGCCCCCCGCGCCCCGGAGAGCGGCGCCCCCTCCCGGGTCTGAGGCCCGCCGCACCCTCGCGAAAGCGCCGACCGGGCGATGTCCGGTCGGCGCTTTCGCTTGGCGGGCGGGGGGGGAGGCGTACGTTTTTGGTTGGTCAGGGGGCAATAGTTTCATCATCTTCCATTCAGCTGGGGACGGCTGCCAGCATCGGCGGACCGTCACCGCCTGAGGGAGATGCCGATGAACCGCCCCCGTCCTCTGCGTTGTCTGGCCGCGCTGGCGCTGGTGGCCCTGGCCGCCACCGCCTGCGGGCGTTCCGACCAGGGCTCCGCCGCCGCGCCGGGTGCGGCCGCCGGGACCGGCGACACCGCCGGGAAGAGCTCGGCCGAGCTGCTGCCCGGCAAGTACAAGCAGGCCGGCGTGCTGAGAGTGGCCACCGCCGTCGGGTACCCGCCGATGGAGATGTACAAGACCGGCACCACCGAACTGACCGGCGTCGACCCGGACCTCGCCGCGGCGGTCGCGGCGAAGCTCGGGCTGAAGCTGGAGATGACCAACGCCTCGTTCGACGGGCTGATCCCGGGCCTCCAGGCCGGCCGGTTCGACCTGGTGATGTCCTCGATGACCGACAGCGAGCAGCGCCGCCAGGCCGTCGACTTCGTCGACTACTTCCGCACCGGCGGGGTCGTCATGACCACCAAGGACAACCCCCGGGGCATCAAGTCCCTGGAGGACCTCTGCGGCAAGCAGGTGGTGCTGGCCAAGGGCAGCTCCAACCTGGAGATCGGCGAGCAGCAGAACGCCAAGTGCGCCGAGAAGATGACCATCTCGCAGAGCGAGGACGCGCCCACCGGACTGCTGCAGCTGGACAGCGGGCGGGCCGTCGCCACCATCGTGGACTACCCGGTGGCGCAGATGTTCGCGCAGAAGAACACCGCGTACCAGGTGCTGCCCGAGCAGTACGGGACGGCGCCGTGGGGCATCGCGGTGGCGAAGAAGGAGAGCGGGCTGCGCGACGCGGTGCAGCGGGCGCTCCAGGAGCTGATCGACTCGGGTGAGTACCGCACGGTGCTGGACCGCTACGAGGTCGCCGGCAGCGCCGTCACCAAGGTCACCGTCAACACGGTCGGGCAGTGAGTGCGGTGGCGGGCGACGGCATGAGAGCCGGCGACGGCGCGCGGGGAGAGGGCGCGGGCGTCGCCACGAAGGCCGCGCCGGTGGCGCCCGCGGAGGACGACCTGTCGCTGCGGATCACCGGGCGGCCCCGGCCCGGGCGGTGGGTGGCCGTGCTGGTGGCGGCGTTCGCGGCCGTCTGGCTGGCGTACACGGTCATCGTCAACCCCAACCTGCACTGGGACGTCATCGCGAAGTACCAGTTCGACGGGGTGATCCTGGAGGGCCTGTGGGTCACCGTCCAGCTGACCCTCATCTCCCAGGTGGCCGGCATCGTGATCGGCGTGCTGGCGGCGGTGATGCAGCTGTCGGACAGCCCGGTGCTGCGGACCACGGCCGGCGCGTACACCTGGTTCTTCCGCGGGACGCCGCTGCTGGTGCAGCTGATCTTCTGGTTCAACCTCGCGCTGCTCTTCCCGGAGATCAGCATCGGGATCCCGTTCGACGGGCCGAAGCTGGTGAGCTGGCAGACGAACGCGCTGATCACCGGGTTCGTCGCGGCGCTGCTGGGCCTGTCGATCAACGAGGGCGCCTACATGTCGGAGATCGTCCGGGCCGGCATCCAGAGCGTCGACCCCGGGCAGCGCGAGGCCGCGGCGGCGCTGGGCATGTCCAACCGGCAGATCCTCGTCCGGGTGGTCCTGCCGCAGGCGATGCGGGTGATCATCCCGCCGTTCGGGAACCAGTTCATCTCGATGCTGAAGACCACCTCGCTGGTCTCGGTGATCGCGGGCGCCGACCTGATGACGGTCTCGCAGCACCTGTACCTGGCGAACTTCGAGGTCATCGCGCTGCTGGTGGTGGCGTCGATCTGGTACCTGGTGCTGACCACCATCGCGAGCGTCGCGCAGCACGCCGTGGAGCGGAAGTTCAGTCCCGGGGCGCAGACGGCGCGCCCCGGGCTGGGGCAGCGGGTGCTGCGGAACCTGCGGCCCGGTGCGAGGAAGACCGACCCGAGGAAGACGGACCCGAGGAAGAAGGGGGCGGGGAAGTGACGGTGGCGACGGACGAGGTGATCCTCTCGGCGCGTGGCGTGCGGAAACGATTCGGCGAGCTGGAGGTGCTGCGCGGGATCGACCTGGAGGTGCGGAGCGGGGAGGTGCTGTGCGTGATCGGGCCCTCGGGCTCGGGCAAGTCCACCCTGCTGCGCTGCTTCAACCACCTGGAGAAGATCGACGCCGGGCGGATCGCCGTCAACGGCGAGCTGATCGGCTACGAGCCGGCCGGCTCCGGCGGCACCACGCTGCGCGAGCGGCGGCCCCGGGACATCCAGCGCCAGCGCGAGCGGATCGGCATGGTGTTCCAGCGGTTCCACCTGTTCCCGCACCGCACGGCGGTGCAGAACGTGATGGAGGGGCCGGTCGCCGTCCAGGGCCGCGGACGGGCCGCGGCCGAGCGGCAGGCCCGCGAGCTGCTGCACCGGGTCGGCCTCGCCGACCGCGCCGACCACTACCCCGGCCAGCTCTCCGGCGGCCAGCAGCAGCGGGTGGCGATCGCCCGGGCGCTGGCCATGGAGCCGACCCTGATGCTCTTCGACGAGCCCACCTCGGCGCTCGACCCCGAACTCGTCGGGGAGGTGCTGGGCGTGATGCGCGACCTCGCCCGCAGCGGGATGACGATGATCGTCGTCACCCATGAGATGGGGTTCGCCCGCGAGGTCGCCGACCGGGTCGTCTTCATGGACCAGGGCGCGGTCGTCGAGGCCGGGCACCCGGACGAGGTGTTCACCGCCCCGCGCCACGAGCGCACCCGGGCCTTCCTGGCGACGGTGCTGTGATGGCGGCCGTGGAACTCCTCGTGCGCGGCGGACTGCTGGTGGACGGCACCGGGGCGCCCGCGCGGCCCGCCGACCTCGCGGTGGCGGGCGGACGGGTCACCGTGCTGCCGCCCGGCGCGGGCGACGGCGGCGGTGCTCCGGCGGCGGTCGTCGACGCCACCGGGCTGGTCGTCGCCCCCGGGTTCATCGACGTGCACACGCACTCCGACGCCCTGGCCGCCGTCGGGGGCCCGGGCGGTCCGGACGGTGCGGGTGGTGCGGGTGGTGCGGGTGGTGTGGGTGGTACGGGTGGTGCGGACGCAGGTGTCGACGACGGGGACACCGCGTGGGACGCCCTGGAGGAGCTGCGGCTCGCCCCGCTCCTCCAGGGCGTGACCACCGAGATCAGCGGCAACTGCGGCAGCAGCCTCTTCCCCTGCCTGCCCGAGCGGCTGCCGGAGCTGGCCGAGCACCTGCGGGTCACCTTCGGCATCGGCCCGGTCCGCCCGGCCGAGGACTTCGCCGCCTTCGCCGCCGCCCAGCGGCCCGAGCTGCGCCGCAACCACCTCGCCTCGCTGGTCGGCCACGGCACGCTGCGGGCCGGGGTGATGGGCTTCGCCGACCGCCCGCCCCGCCCGGACGAGCTGGCCGCGATGTGCGAACTGCTCGACCGCGCCCTCGCCCAGGGCGCGGCCGGCTTCTCCACCGGCCTGATCTATCCGCCCGGCACGTACGCCGACACCGACGAGATCGTCGCGCTCGCCCGGGTCGCGGCCCGGCACGGCAAGCCGTATGTGACCCATCTGCGGGACGAGATGTCCCAGGTGGAGAAGGCCCTGGAGGAGGCGCTGGAGATCGCCGAACGCTCCGGCGCGCCGCTCCAGGTCTCCCACCACAAGACCGCCGGCCGGCACGCCTGGGGCGCCACCCTGCGGACCCTCCCCCGGCTCGAACAGGCCCGCGCGGACGGCCTCGACGTGCTCTGCGACGTGTACCCCTACACCGCGGGCAGTACGGTGCTGCACGCGATGCTGCCGCCGTGGACCAGCGAGGGCGGGGTCGGCGCGCTGCTGGAGCGGCTGCGCCGCCCGGAGGTGCGCGAGCGGATCCGGGCGGACATCGCGGGCGGCGTCGACGGCTGGGAGAACACCGTCGGCAACGGCGGCTGGGACCTCATCGCGGTCGCCGCCGCCCCGGCCCGCCGCGCGGCGGAGGGCCACCGGATCGCCGACCTGGCCGCCGCGAGCGGCGCCGACCCGGTCGACTACGTGTGCGACCTGCTGCTCGACTCGCAGGGAGAGGTGACCATCATCAGCCACTCGATGCGCGAGGACGACGTCCGCCGGGTGCTGGCCAGTCCGCTGTCGATGATCGGCTCGGACGGCGTGCCCAAGCCCGGGCGGCCGCACCCGCGCTGGGCGGGCAGCTTCGCCCGGGTCCTCGGCCACTACGGCCGGGACGAGGGGCTGCTGCCGCTGGAGAGCGCGGTGCACAAGATGACCGGGCTGCCGGCGGCGCGCTTCCGGCTCGCCGGGCGCGGGGTGGTCCGCGACGGCGCGGTGGCGGACCTGGTGGTACTGGACCCGGACGCCGTCCGGGACGCGGCCACCTTCGAGCGGCCGCTGCTGCCGCCGCGGGGGGTGGCGGCCGTGGTGGTCGCCGGGCAGGTCGCGGTGCGCGACGGGCGGCCGACGGGTGCCCGGGCCGGAGAGGTGGTACGGGTCCGATGATCCTGGCGCAGGTGGCGGCCGCCGCACGGTCGGCGGCCGCACTGCCGTTGACCCTTGCGGTCGCGGCGGTGGACGTGGACGCGGAGGCGGAGGCGGAGGCGGAGGCGGTCGCGGCGGTCGCGGCGGTGGACGCCGACGGCGACGCGGGCGTCGGCACGGGTGCGGGTGCGGGCGGGGGTGCGAGCGGGACGGCGGCCAGGGCCGGCGTCGGCGGGAGCGCGGTCGGGGTGGACGACACGGTGGTGCTGCCGGTCGCCAGCGCGTCCAAGCTGCTGCTGCTCGCCGAGGTCGCGCGCCGGCTGGACGCCGGGGAGCTGCGGGCGGACGCGGTGGTGCCGATCGAGGACGAGGACGTGGCCGGGGGCACCGGGCTGCTGCGGCGGCTCTCTCGCGGGGGCGCGTGCGGCTGGACGGTCGAGGACCTGGCCTGGCTGACCGCCTCGGTCAGCGACAACACCGCCACCAACGCGCTGCTGCGCACGGTCGGCCTGCCCGCCACCGAGCGGCTCGCCCGGGAGCTCGGGCTGGATCGGCTCACCCTGCACGACCGGGTCCGGGACGTCCGCGGGCCCGGCGTGCCGCCGGTGTTCGCCACCGGAACGGCCCGGGACCTCGCGCGGCTGGTCGCGCTGGCCGTCCGGGGCGACCTGGTCACGCCCGGCGCGTCGGCGCGGCTGCTGGGGTGGATGCGCTCCAACACCGACCACGGGCTGGTCCCGGCGCTCGTCCAGCACGACCCGTACGCGGAGTGCTTCCCCGACTCGCTGCCCGGCGGACTGCTGGTCGCCAACAAGACCGGGACCGACACCGGGGTGCGGGCCGACGCCGGGGTGCTGATCGGCACCCGGCGGGTGGCGTACGCGGTGATCGCGCACTGGGACGTGGCGCTCGGGCCGAGCACGGAGCGGGCGGCGGTGCACGCCATCCGCGAGGTCGGGCGGGCGCTCGCGGCGGGCGCGCTGCGCGGCGAGCCGGCCACCTGCGCGCTGCTGCGGCCGTCGGGAGGCTGAGCGGTCGGCAGGCGGGGGCACGCGGCTGAACGCGCGTCGGGCGGCACCCGGCTCAGCGGCCGCCCGACGGCTGAACGGTCGGCGGGCGGCCGAGCGGATGGCGGGCGACGGGTGGCGGGCGGCGGGTGGCGGGCGACGAGCGGATGGCGGGCGGCCGCCGGGGAGGTCAGGACCACTGCAGTTCGAGCAGGGACCGGACCTCGCCGGCGGCCGCCCGCAGTTCCGTGAGGAAAGCGCGGACGGCCGGGTTGCGGTTGGTGGCCCGGGTGGCCACGCCGATCCGGCGGTGCAGCTGCGGGTGGTCCAGGCGGCAGACGTGCACACCGGCGCTGTCGGCCAGGCCGAGGGCCGGGATCAGTGCGACGCCCATACCGGCCCGGGCGAGGTTGATCGTCACCTGGTAGTGGTCGCTGCGGCAGCGCACCCGGGGGCGGAACCCCTCGGCGGCGCAGGCACGTTCCAGCACCGGCTCGCCGGTCGAACCGCCGTGGGTGCCGATCCAGCTCTCGCCGTCGAGTTCGGCGAGCCGGACCAGGGTGCGCCGCCCGAGCCGGTGGCGCAGCGGCACGATCACCAACTGCGGCTCGTCGAAGTAGAGTTCGACCTCGGCGGTGCCTTGGCGGCCGGCCTGCCGGATCCACGGGTCGAGCGGGTGCTCGAAGACCACGGCGGCGTCCAGGCGGCCGGCTTCGAGGTCGGGGAGCAGCTCGTGCGGCTGGCCCATGATGAGTTCGAGTTCGACCTGCGGGTGCCGGGCCGAGAAGGCGGTGAGCGCGCGGGGCAGCAGGTCGAGGCCGGCCGAGGCGAAGAAGCCCAGGCGTAGCACGCCCGCCGTGCCCTCGGAGTGGGCGCGCAGGTCGTCCTGGGCGACGGCCATGAGGTCGGCGATCGCCTGGGCGTGTTCGGCCAGCCGGACGCCCGCCGGGGTCAGCCGCAGGGACTGGGGCTGACGCTCGACCAGCGCGACGCCCAGCTCCTGTTCGAGGCGGGCGAGCTGGTGGGAGACGGCGGACGGGCTCAGGTGCAGCGCCTGCGCCGCGGCCACGATGGTGCCCCGGCGGGCGATCTCCAGCAGGACGAGCAGACGGGCGCTGTTCAGCATCGGGCCAGGGTAGGTCATCGTGGCTGGTCAGGGGCGGAGGGCGACTCTGTAGACCGGTCGGTCGATTCTTCTCGATTCAGTAGACCGGTCTGCATATTCGGCGTGGGGAAAAAGTAGACCGGTCTACCTATTCCTTCTCGGGAGGAGGCGTAGAAGGTAGACCGGTCTACATATTCGGCAAGGTCAGCGGTCAGCAGTCAGCGGTCACGCGTCGGCGGTCTGCCGCCAGGCGGCCGGGACCCGCCCCAGGGCTTCGGCCGGGCCGTCACCGTCACCGTCGGGGTCGACGTCGAGCCGGAGCAGGTCGTCCTCGGTCTCCCGGCGCACCACCACCCGGGCGTCGCCGTCCCGGACGAAGACCACGGCCGGGCGCGGCAGCTTGTTGTAGTTCGACGCCATCGCGTACCCGTACGCACCGGTGACCGGGGTGGCGAGCACGTCGCCGATCCGCAGGTCGGCCGGGAGGGCGGCGTCGTCGATGATGACGTCCCCGCTCTCGCAGTGCTTGCCGACCAGGCGGGCCCGCAGCGGCCGGGGCTCCTGCGGGCAGCGCGGCAGGAACGCCTCGTAGCGCGCGCCGTACAGGGCGGGGCGGAGGTTGTCGCTCATCCCGCCGTCGACGCTCACGTACGTCCGCACGCCGGCGATCCGCTTGACCGTGCCCACCCGGTAGAGGGTCATCCCGGCCCGGGCGGTGATCGAACGCCCCGGCTCGACGCCGATCTCCCCGGTCCAGCCGGCCCCTCGGACGGCCGTCCGGACCCGCTCCGCCCACACCGCGAAGGTCGGCGCGCTCTGGCCAGCCAGGTACGCCACGCCCAGTCCGCCGCCCACCGTCAGCCGGGCCACCCCGGAGTCCACCGCGAACCGCGCCACGGCGGCGGCGCCGTCGGCGAGTTCGGCCGGGTCCAGCACCTGCGAGCCGACGTGCGCGTGCACGCCCTCCAGCCGGACGGCCGACGAGGCGGCGGCCCGCCGGACGGCGGCCTCGGCGGCGCCGTCGGCCAGGCCGAAACCGAACTTGGAATCGTGCCCGCCGGTGCGGATCGCCTCGTGGGCGCCCGCCGCGACCCCCGGCGCCACCCGCAGCTGGACGCGGGCCGGCGGCAGGCCCTCCTCGGCGACCAGGCGCTCGATCCGGTCCAGTTCGTCGAAGCTGTCGACCACGACGTGCCGCAGGCCGACGCTGAGCGCGGTGTGCAGTTCGGCCTCGCTCTTGTTGTTGCCGTGCAGCACGATCCGCTCCGGGGAGACCCCGGCGTGCAGGGCGGTGCGCAGCTCGCCGCCGGAGGCGACGTCGAGCAGCAGGCCCTCCTCGGCGGCGAGCCGGGCCATCGCGGTGCAGAGGAACGCCTTCGAGGCGTAGGCGACGTTGCCCGGGCCGAAGGCGGCGACGGCCTCCCGGCAGCGGCGGCGCAGGTGCTCCTCGTCGTAGACGAAGAGCGGGGTGCCGAACCGGCGGGCGAGCTCCGTCAGCGGTACCCCGCCGACGGCGAGCCCACCGGGGCCCTCCTCGGCGGTGAGCGGCAGCAGCCCGGGATCGACGGGCGGCTTGGCCGCGGAACGGGCGTCGGCGGGCGACTGGGCGGCGGGCGAGACAGACGACACGGATTCCTCCCGGCGGGCTGGTTCGCTGCCATCCTCGGCCGGACGGGAGGAGTCGGAAAAGCGCATTCTTCCGACCCTCAGCAGTACCGCTTTCGATGCTCCTGGGGCCCCGGCAGCGACCGCCGGCAGCGACCGGCACGACGCCGGCGGCGGAGGCACGCCGACCGCGCACCCCGACAGCGGAGAGTTCACGGCCCACGAACGCATCCGGGTCGAGCGCCTCGACGGCGGGCATCCGCGCACCCGCCCCGATGGAGCAGCACCATCCCGGAGCCGAAGGACCAGCGGGCCGGCCGTCGACCGCGCCGTGGCCACGCACCACCACGAGCGCACCCACGTCGTCGTCCACGGCACCGTCACCGCGGCCTCCGTCCGACTGCGGCTCGGTCCGTGGCCGGGCGGACAGAGCGGTGGCCGTCCGACCGGGTTCCCTGCCACGATCCGGGTGTGACCACGTTGTTCCTGATGGTCGGCCTGCCGGGGGCCGGCAAGACCACGAGGGCCCGGCAGCTCGCTGCGGAGCACGGCGCGCTGCGCCTGACACCCGACGACTGGATGATTCCCCTGTTCGGCGCGGCGGAGGCGGACGGGAAGCGCGACGTGCTGGAAGGACGCATGCTCTGGCTCGCCCTGGAAGCGGTCAGGCTGGGCACCGATGTCGTCGTGGACTACGGCTGCTGGTCGCGGGACGAACGGTCGGCGATCCGCTGGCTGGCGGAGGCCGAGGACGCGTGCTTCCGCATGGTCTACCTGCCGGTGGACGACGCGACCCAACGCGCGCGTATCGCCCGTCGCCGGGCGACCACTCCCGAGGAGACGCTGCCCATGTCCGAGGCCGACATCCTGCACGGGCGGGCGCACTTCGAGGAGCCCGACGCGGCGGAGCTCGCGGGCCTCGGCCCGGCCGGCCCGCCGCCCGGCTGGGCGGGCTGGCGGGAGTGGGCCGCCAACCGCTGGCCGTCGTTCGTGTGACCGCCGCGGCCCGCGACGACGCAGCCCCACCGGGTCAGGCCGTCCGCCACGGAGCGCACGGCGGGCACGGCACCACCGGGCCGGCCGTCCGCCACGGCGGGCCCTGGGCAGCGGGGTCCGCCGTCCGCCACGGAGGGCACGGCGGGCACGGCACCACCGGGCCGATATCAGCCGCGCCGGGCCCGGCGGATGGCTGAGGTGAGCACGGGCGGGAGCAGGTCGCGTACCGCCCGCTTGGCGACGTTGGCCGGGCGGCGGTGCTCGGCGGCGCGGGCGCGGCGGGCGGCGAGGTCGCGGAGGGCCTCGTCGCGCTCGTGCTCCGCGCCGCGCAGGGCTTCCTCGGCGGCCCGGGCGAGGTCGCGGCGTTCGGCTTCGACGGTCAGCCGGGCGTGGTGGCGGGAGACCCGGAACGGCTCGGCGCCCTCGTCACTGCCGCCGATCCGGACGACCCGGTGGTCGGCGATCAGCTCGTTGGTCATGTCGCACCGCGGCAGGGTGCCGCGGCGGGCCAGCAGGTCGAGCTGGGCAGGTTCCGGGTCGCCCCAGGTGGCGTAGAACTTGGTGTCGGTGAGCACGATGGGCCGCAGGCCGTGGGTGAACACCGCCTCCCAGGTGGCGGCGGCGACGCCCGGGGTGTGGGCGGAGCGGTAGTCGTCCAGGACCACGACGCCTTCCGGGGCGAGCGCGGTACGGGCGACCCGGAGGTCGCCGGCCACGTGCTCGAAGAGGTGCGAGGCGTCGATGTGGACGAACCGGAACGCGCCGGGCGGGACGCGGCCGCCGGCCAGGGCCGAGGTGGAGTCCTGGACGATCTCCGGCAGCCGGTCGTGGAAGGCCAGGTAGTTGGTCTCGAAGGCGGTGCGGGTCAGCGTCCTGCGGTAGGACATGTCCATCTCGGCGGCGTTGTCGTCGTCCGGGGCGTCCGAGTCGAAGAGGTCGCAGACCGTGAAGGTCTCGCCCGCCTGGAGGTGCTCCCCGATGACGATCGCGCTGCGGCCCAGGTAGGCGCCCATCTCCAGGAGGTCGCCGGAGAGGCCGGCCTTCTCCTGGCGGCCGAGGAACCAGTCGAAGAGGTGGCGGTCGTGCTCCCAGAACCAGCCGGGCACGTCGTCGAGCACCGCCGGTTCCGCCGGCTGCTGGGGGTCGGCACTGAGTGCGGCGTCGGTCACGAGGCGGCTCCTAAGTCGGTACGAACGACCATGGGCAGGATCTCCGGGCCGGGAGGGGCAGGGGTGCCGCGGGCACGTGAACAGAACCTGACCTGTGGCCAACGGTAGTCCGAAGTGCCCGGGTTCGCCGCAACCCGCGCGCCGCCGAGCGGACTTGGGCGAAGTCGGTGGAAGTCGGCGGAAAGAGTGTCGCCGCCCGGCCGGATGTGGGCGGACTTGAGCGCGGCCCGCCTCGAACGGAGGGCGCTTCGTTCATCCTGCCGTCGGACCAGCCGATTTGTCATCATCACAGAAAACGATCTTCACCCGTCCGGAGCCGCCCGCCGGAGTTCCGGCCCGCCCGCCCGGGGCGGCCGGATCGAAGGGGAGCAGGACCGAGGACGGACACGGACCCGGCCGGGAGTTGCTCCGGATGGCCGAGCACGGCCGGCCCACCGAGGCGGCGGTCGGCCCGGACGCCGCGCGCGCCGCCCGGCCGGTCCCCCAGCCCAGGCCAGCACGCGGACCGTCAACTCGACGTCCGGCGCCGGGCGGTGGAGCCGATGACGGCGGCGGCGGTGGTGGCGGTGGCGGCGGACACCGCGGCGCGCGCCCGCGCGCCGGCCTTCCCGACGGCCCGGCCCGCCGTCGACGAGGGCCGCGAGCAGCGCTCCGGCACCCGGATCGGCGCGGTGGTGGACGGCCGACCGGTGCCGTGGCCGCGCGAGGAGCCGGAGCGCCCGGACGAGCGGCGCGCCGCCGTCGGCATCGAGCCGTTCGCCGCGCACACGGGCCGGTTCGCGCCCCGGCAGCGCCCCGACAGCGCTCCGGTGGCACTCCGGCGGCGCCCCGGTAGCACGTCGGCGCGCGGGGCGGGTCGGGCCTTGCGTCCCCCGGGGCGCGCACCGTATGACTGATCCGGGGCCGGCCCTACGACGGGCCACAAGGGCACCGCGAGCAGCGGATTCCACGTGAAGGGGCAGCGCATGGCGGGCGACACGGAGCGGGCCGAGGGGTACGCCGAGTACACGGACCAGTACATCGACGGCGCCTGGCGGCCCGCCCTCGACCAGGGGTCGATCCCGGTGCTGGACCCGGCGACCGAGCGCCTGCTCGCCACCGTCCCGGCCGGTGGCGCGGCGGACGTCGACGCCGCCGTCGCGGCGGCCCGCCGGGCGGCCCGCGGCTGGGGGGCGACCACCGCCGCCGAGCGGCTGGTGCCGCTGACCCGGCTGCGGGACGGCCTGGCCGCGCACCAGGAGGAGATCGCCGCCACCGTGTCGGCCGAGCTGGGCGCGCCGATCGCCTTCGCCACCGCCGTGCAGGCCACGCTGCCGCTGACGATCACCGAGACCTACCTGGAGCTGCTGGCCCGCTACCCCTTCGAGGAGCGGATCGGCAACTCGGTGGTGCACGCCGAGCCCGCCGGGGTGGTCGCGGCGATCACGCCGTGGAACTACCCGCTGCACCAGATCACCGCCAAGGTGGTGCCCGCGCTGGCGGCCGGCTGTCCGGTGGTCCTCAAGCCGGCCGAGGACACCCCGCTGGTGGCCCGGCTGTTCGCCCGGCTGGTCGACGCGGCGGGCTTCCCCGCCGGGGTGTTCAACCTGGTGACGGGGACGGGCGCGGTGGCGGGCGCGGCGCTGGCCGCCCACCCGGACGTGGACGTGGTGTCGTTCACCGGCTCGACGGCGGTCGGGCGGACGGTCGCCGAGACGGCCGGGCGCGGCATCAAGCGGGTGTCGCTGGAGCTGGGCGGCAAGTCCGCCAACGTGGTGCTGCCGGGCGCCGACCTGGCCCGCGCGGTGAACGTCAACGTCGCCAACGTGTTCGCCAACGCCGGCCAGACCTGCAGCGCGTGGACCAGGCTGCTGGTCCACCGCGACCAGTACGACGAGGCCGTGGCGCTCACCGCGAAGGCGGCCGCCAAGTACGTCCCGGGCGATCCGGCGGACCCGCAGACCCGGATCGGTCCGCTGGTCAACGCCCGCCAGCGCGAGCGGGTGCGGGACCACATCAACGGCGCGCTCGCCGAGGGCGCGCGCCTGGTGACCGGCGGCGCCGAGGCCCCGGACGGCCTCGCGACCGGCTTCTACGTCCGCCCGACCGTGCTCGCCGATGTCACCCCCGACATGGCGGTGGCCCGAGAGGAGGTGTTCGGGCCGGTGCTGGCCGTCCTGGCGTACGAGGACGAGGACCACGCCGCCGAGCTGGCGAACGCCACCGAGTACGGCCTGGCCGGCGGGGTCTGGGCGGCCGACACCGACACCGCCGCCCGCTTCGCCCGCCGGCTGGACGCCGGGCAGATCGACCTCAACGGCGGACGCTTCAACCCCCTCGCGCCGTTCGGCGGCTACAAGAACTCGGGCCTCGGCCGCGAACTGGGCCGGCCCGGCCTGGAGGAGTTCCTGCAGTCCAAGTCGCTGCAGTACTGACCGACGCGGCCGCGCCGCCGCCCGGCCGGAGGGACCCGGCCGGGCGGCGGCGGAGGAGGAACGGCGCCGGAGCGGCGCCGGAGCGGCGCGGCGCGTCAGGCCAGGTCGACGCCCGGGTAGAGCGGGAAGCCGGCGAGCAGGTCGGCGGCGCGCTTGGCGACGCCCTCGGCGACCGCCGGGTCCAGGGCGTACTGGGCCTTGGACGGGGCACCGGAGGCGGTGGCCGCCGGGGCGGTGGCGCGCAGCACGGTGTCGATGAGGCCGGCGATCTCGTCCATCTCGGCGGTGCCGAGGCCGCGGGTGGTGAGCGCCGGGGTGCCGATCCGCACGCCGGAGGTGTACCAGGCGCCGTTCGGGTCCTGCGGGACGGAGTTGCGGTTGGTGACGACGCCGGAGTCGAGCAGCGCGGCCTCGGCCTGACGGCCGGTCAGGCCGTACCCGGAGACGTCGGCGAGCACCAGGTGGTTGTCGGTGCCGCCGGTGACGAGGGTGCCGCCGCGGCGCAGCAGGCCCTCGGCGAGCGCCTGCGCGTTGTCGACGACCTGCCGGGCGTAGTCGCGGAACTCGGGGCGGCGGGCCTCAGCGAAGGCGACCGCCTTGGCGGCCATGACGTGCGAGAGCGGGCCGCCGAGCACCAGCGGGCAGCCGCGGTCGACGTGCTCGGCGAGCGCGGAGGTGCAGAGCACCGCGCCGCCGCGCGGGCCGCGCAGCGACTTGTGGGTGGTCGTGGTGACGATGTCGGCGTGCGGCACCGGGTCGAAGTCGCCGGTCAGCACCTTGCCCGCGACCAGGCCGGCGAAGTGCGCCATGTCGACCATCAGGGTGGCGCCGACCTCGTCGGCGATCTCGCGCATCTTCGCGAAGTCCACCAGCCGCGGGTAGGCGGAGTAGCCGGCCACCAGGATCAGCGGGCGGAACTCGCGGGCGGTGGCGCGCAGCGCGGCGTAGTCGATCAGGCCGGTGGCCGGGTCGGTGCCGTAGCTGCGCTGGTCGAACATCTTGCCGGAGATGTTGGGGCGGAAGCCGTGGGTGAGGTGGCCGCCGGTGTCCAGGGACATGCCGAGCATCCGCTGGTTGCCCAGCTCCTGGCGCAGCCGCGCCCAGTCCTGCTCGGTGAGGTCGTTGACGTTGCGGACCGCGGCGCGCTCCAGGGCGGGGCTCTCGACCCGCTGGGAGAGGACGGCCCAGAAGGCGGTGAGGTTGGCGTCGATGCCGGAGTGCGGCTGGACGTAGGCGTGGTCGGCGCCGAACAGGGCCCGGGCGTGCTCGGCGGCGATGGTCTCGACGGTGTCGACGTTGCGGCAGCCGGCGTAGAAGCGGCGGCCGGCGGTGCCCTCGGCGTACTTGTCGCTGAGCCAGTTGCCCATGGCGAGCAGGACGGCCGGGGAGGCGTAGTTCTCGCTGGCGATGAGCTTGAGCGAGGCGCGCTGGTCGTCGATCTCCTGGCCGATGGCGGCGGCGATCCGCGGCTCGACCTCGCGGACCACGTCGAGGGCGGAGCGGAAGGCGGTGTTGGCGGTGGGGGTGGCGGCCGTGTGCGGCTGCGGGGCCATGGCGGTCTCCTGGTGGGGAGGTCGGGAGGCCCAGGCGCTCGGCAACTGCGTCGTGATTCGGCACGGGGCCGCTTCCCGATGGTCGATTCCATCCGTGCGCGCCAGTCGCGGCCCGCCGGAATCGTACCAATGCCGGGCGGTCTGTGGTGGAGATCTCACCATGCGGGACGACTGCGGACATGACACTCCCTTTGTCCATGTATGTCCGTTCTACTGCTACAGCAGTATTGCGGCGGAATGAAGCCGTCACCATTCCCGAAACAAAGCACCCGAACCACTCCGCTGGCACCCTCGGAATGATTTGCGAAAACTCCCCGCCATCCGATCTGATGACGCCGGTCGGCCTTCCTGGAAACCCCCGGAGCGGCCGATCGGAAATGCACGTCGACGCACCCTCACCCACGGGGCGGCAAGGAATTCGGGGAGTACGCCTCTCATGGCAGTGGTCGAACAAGTCGCAGCACCGGACGCCCCGGCGCCGTCGCCGGCGCCCGCCCCGAAGAGCCTGCTGCGCCGCGTCTGCCGCGACCGCACCGGGGCCGTCGCGCTCGGCGTCGTGGCGCTCTTCCTGCTGCTCGCCCTGGCGGCCCCGCTGATCGCCGCGCTGTACGGCAGGAACCCCACCGAGCACTACGGCCAGAACACGCCCGGCCTGCTCAGCGACGGCGGCCTGCCGATCGCGCCGAACGGCGGCATCTCCGGGGAGTTCTGGTTCGGCCTGGAGCCCGGCCTGGGGCGGGACGTGTTCACCCAGCTGCTGTACGGCATCCGCACCTCGCTGCTGATCGCCTTCCTCTCGGCCGCCGTGACCACCACCCTCGGGGTGCTGGCCGGGGTCGCGGTGGGCTACCTCGGCGGGATCACCGACCGGCTCTTCGGATTCCTGTCGAACGTCCTGCTGGCCTTCCCGACACTGCTCCTGCTGCTCGCGCTCAGCCCGGTGATCCAGTCCCGACTGGTCGACCCGGGTACCGCGGAACCGGCGTGGATGCAGTTCCTGGTGCTCGTCCTGGTCTTCTCCGCGTTCGGCTGGATTCCGCTCGCGCTTTCCCTGCGGGCCACCGTCCGGTCGCTCCGGGAAAGGGATTTCGTGCAGTCCGCCCGGGCGATGGGCGCGAGCGGATTCCACATCGTTTTCCGTGAACTCCTGCCGAATGTCCGGGCGCAGCTGCTGGTGCACGCCACCATGGCGGTGCCGACCTTCGTCGCCTCCGAGGCGGTGCTGTCCTTCCTCGGCGTGGGCATCAACGAGCCGGTCCCGGACTGGGGCCGGATGATCTCCCGCGGCTCCGAGGTCTTCCAGGCCGATCCGACGTACATGTTCTTCCCCGGCGTCGCGCTGCTGCTGTTCGTGCTCGCCTTCAACCTGCTCGGCGACGCCGTCCGGGACGCCCTGGACCCGCGCGCCGCCCGCTGAGACCTTCCCCCTTCCCGCGGTTCACCTTCACCGCACCACCCGACCCGACCCCGGAGCCCCCGGGCCAAGGAGAGATTCGCCATGCGCTGGATCAGACCGTCCCTCGCCGTCCTCGCGACCGCCCTGCTGGCGACGTCCTGCTCGGCCGGCGCGAGCTCCACCTCCTCCCCCGCCGGCCCCGGCGGGGCGAGCAGGGACACCTCGCCGCTGACCGCCGCGCTCGGCAGCGAGCAGGAGAGCGCCGGCCCGGCCCCGGCCGTCGCCGGCGCCCGCCAGGGCGGCACGGTGAACATCTACAACGCCACCGACTTCCGCCACCTCGACCCGCAGAAGGTGTACGCGGGCGCCACGTACAACACCTCGCTGCTCTGGGGCCGCCAGCTGACCCAGTACCAGGTGGTCGACGGCAAGGCCAAGCTGGTCGGCGACCTCGCCACCGACACCGGCACCGCCGCCGACGGCGGCCGCACCTGGACGTACAAGCTGAAGGCGGGCGTGGCCTGGGAGGACGGCCAGCCGATCACCTCCCAGCAGGTCAAGTACGGCATCGAGCGCTCCTTCGGCAAGGGCTACGAGGTCGGCCCGCCGTACTGGCCGCAGTGGCTCACCGGCGAGGCCAGCTACGAGGACGCCCGCAAGAAGTACGGCGGCCCGCAGGACGGCGACCTCGCCGCGATCGAGACGCCGGACGAGCGCACGCTGGTCTTCCACTTCCCGCAGCCGCAGGCCGACGTGCCGTACATGGCCGCGCAGTCCTCCTCCTCGCCGGTGCGCCAGGACAAGGACACCGGCACCGACTACGACCGCCAGCCGTTCGCGACCGGCCCGTACCGGATCGTCGAGCACGTCCAGAACACCCGCATGGTGCTGGAGCGCAACCCGCACTGGAAGCCGGAGACCGACCCGATCCGCAGCCAGTACCCGGAGAAGTTCGTCTTCACCTTCGGGAAGGAGGCGCTCAACATCAACCAGGAGATCCTCTCCGGGCGCGACGGCGGCGCCAACGCCACCACGGCGGCGACCCTGCTCTCCCCCGAGCTGTACCAGACGGTGGACACCGACCCGAAGGCCCAGGAGCTGGTCGTCTCCGGGCGCCAGGGCGCCTTCGTCACCTACCTCATGGTCAACAACGAGCGGGTGGCCGACGCCGAGGTCCGCAAGGCCCTCAACCTGGCCTACCCCCGCCAGCAGGCCCGCCAGGTCCAGGGCGGCGCCCGGTCCGGCGAGCTCGCCAGCACGCTCAGCTCGCCCGCCCTGCTGGACTGGCAGAAGTACGACCTCAACCCGGCCAAGCCCGAGGGCGACCCGGAGGCCGCCAAGGCCGCGCTGGCCAAGGCCAAGCAGGCGCCCGGCCCGCTCACCTACGCGTACGCCAACACCCCCAACGGGCAGCGGGTCGCCCAGGTGCTGGTCGACGGCTTCGCCAAGGCCGGCATCACCGTGGTGCCCAAGCCGATCGATCCCAAGGCGCTGCTGGACGAGGCGCACCGCGCCGACTCCCCGTACGACCTGTGGGAGGAGACCAGCTCGGTCGACTGGCCGACGCCCTCCACCCTGATCCCGTTCTCCTTCGACGGCCGCGCCGGCACCGACCTCAACTCGGCCCGCTACCGCAACCCCGAGGTGGACAAGGAGATCGACCGGATCAACCAGATCGGCGAGCCGCGCGCCAAGGCCAAGGAGCTGTACGCGCTGGAGCAGACGGTGATGAAGGACCTGCCGGTGCTGCCGTTCAGCTACCCGACGGTGAACCAGCTGCGCGGCTCCAACGTCGGCGGCGCGTTCATCCACCCGATCTACGGGACGGTCAGCCCCGCCTGGCTGTTCCTCAAGTCCTGACCCGAAGTCCCCGGTGGACCCGCCGCGCGCGCCGCCCGGTGCGCGCGGCGGGCCCGCCGACCCGACACCCCCGAACCCGGACCGGCCACCATGCTCTCCTTCGCCCTGCGGCGGATCCTCCAGGCGCTCGCCGTCCTGGCCGCGGTCTCCGCCGCCGCCTTCGCCCTCTTCTACGCCGGCCCCGCCGACCCCGCCCGGGCCGCCTGCGGCCCGCGCTGCGACACCGGCCAGGTCGCGGCGGTCCGCACGAGCATGGGCCTGGACCAGCCGCTGCTCGCCCAGTACACCGACTACCTCACCGGGATCGTCGCCGGCCGGGACGTCCAGGACGTGGACGGCACCACGATCCACTGCGACGCCCCGTGCCTCGGCTACTCCTACCGGCTGCACCAGCCGGTCACCGAGGCGCTGACCGACCACCTGCCGGTCACCGTCTCGCTGGCGGCGGGCGCGCTGGCCGTCCTGGTCCTGTTCGGGCTCGGCACCGGCTTCGTCGCCGCGCTGCGGCACGGCACCCGCACCGACAAGCTGCTCTCCGGCTTCACCCTGATCGGCGCCAGCGTGCAGATCTACTTCCTCGGCTACGTCGCCCAGTGGGGGCTGGTCTACACCACCGGACTGCTGCCGCTGCCCTCCTACACCCCGCCGGCCACCGACCCGGCCGCCTGGGCGGGCGGCATGCTGCTGCCCTGGCTCGTCCTCGGCTTCGTCAACTCCGCGGTGTTCGCCCGGCTGTCGCGCTCCCAGCTGCTGGAGACGATGGACGAGGAGTACGTCCGCACGGCCCGCGGCAAGGGCCTCGGGCGGCTGCGCGCCCATCTCAAGTACACCTCGCGCGGCGCCGCCGGCCCGCTGGTGCAGCTGCTCGGCCTGGAGGCGGGCGCGCTGCTCGGCGGCGCGGTGATCACCGAGACGGTGTTCGGGCTGAACGGCGTCGGCCGGTTCGCCATCGAGGCCGTCGAGGGGCAGGACCTGCCGGCCGTGGTCGGCGCCGTCCTGCTGGCCGCCTGCTTCGTCGTGCTGTTCGTCGCGCTGGCCGACCTCGTGGTGGCCTGGCTCGACCCGCGCATCCGCCTCAGCTGACCTCCCCGCCCCTCTGGAGCCCGCCGCCATGACCCCCTCCCCCCTTCCCTCCGACGATCCGGCCCTGCCGGTGCTCAGCGTCCGGGACCTGTCCGTCACCTTCGCCGACCCGCGCGGCGGTACGCCCGTCACCGCCGTGCGGGGCCTCTCCTTCGACCTCGCCCGCGGTGAGGTCCTCGGCCTGGTCGGCGAGTCCGGCTCCGGCAAGTCCGCCACCGGGCTCGCCGTGCTCGGCCTGCACGACCCGCGCACCACCACCGTCACCGGCTCGATCCGGCTGGCCGGGCAGGAGCTGGTGGGCGCCGGGGAGGCTGTGCTGCGGCAGGTGCGCGGCGGCCGGGTGGCCCTGGTCTTCCAGGACGCCCTCACGTCGCTGAGCCCCTTCCACGGCGTCGGCGCCCAGCTCGCCGAGATGTACCGGCTGCACCACCCCGGCGCGGGCCGCGCCGGGGCCCGCCGGCGGGCTGCGGAGATGCTCGACCGGGTCGGCATCCCGGCCACCCGGGTGCGCGACTACCCGCACCAGTTCTCCGGCGGCATGCGCCAGCGGGTGATGATCGCGATGGCGCTGATGAACGACCCCGACGTGCTGATCGCCGACGAGCCCACCACCGCGCTGGACGCCCGCGTCCAGCGCCAGGTGCTGGACCTGCTGGGCGAGCTGCAGCGCGAGCACGGCACCGCGGTGCTGCTGGTCAGCCACGACCTCGGGGTGGTCGCCGGGACCACGGACCGCACGCTCGTCCTGCGCGGCGGCCGGACGGTGGAGACCGCGCCGACCGCCACCCTGCTGGCCGCGCCCCGCGAGCCGTACACCAGGGCCCTGGTGGGCGCCGCGCTCACCCTGGACTCCGTCCCGGGCACGCCGCTGCCGACCGTCGACGACCCCTCGCCGGCGCCCCGGGCCGCCGCCGTCCGGACCGCGCGGGCCGCGGTGCCGGACGGCCCCTGGCTGGCCGAGGTCGAGGACCTCGCCGTGCACTTCCCCGGCCGCCACGGCCTTCCGCTGCCGGGGCGCGCCCGACCCGGGCCGGTCCGGGCGGTCGAGGGCGTCAGCCTGCGCATCGCGCCCGGCGAGACGCTCGGCCTGGTCGGCGAGTCCGGCTCCGGCAAGTCCACCACCTCCCGGGTCCTGGCCGGCCTGCAGCCCGCCACCGCCGGCACCGTCCGCTACGACGGCGTGGACGCCACCAGGCCCGACCGGGCCCTGCGGAGGCGGCTCGCCAAGGAGGTCCAGCTGGTCTTCCAGGACCCGTACGCCTCGCTCAACCCGCGCCGCACCGTCGCCCAGACCCTGGACACCCCGCTGCGGCTGCACACCGCGCTCGACGCCGGGCAGCGGCGCGAGCGCTCCGCCGAGCTGCTGGAGCAGGTCGGTCTGCCGGCCGCCCACCTGGACCGCTACCCGCACGAGTTCTCCGGCGGCCAGCGCCAGCGGATCGGGATCGCCCGGGCGCTGGCCCCCGAACCGCGGCTGATCATCGCCGACGAGCCGGTCTCCGCCCTGGACGTCTCGGTCCAGGCGCAGGTGCTCAACCTGCTGATGGAGCTGCGCGAGCGCCTCGGTGTCGCCTTCCTGTTCGTCTCCCACGACCTCGCGGTGGTCCGCCACTTCTGCGACCGCGTCGCCGTGATGCACCACGGCCGGCTGGTCGAGTCCACCGACCGCGACCGGCTCTTCGCCGCCCCGCACACCGAGTACACCCGCGAGCTGCTCGCCGCCGCCCACTGAGCGGCGGCGGCGGCCGCCGGTGTCGGTCCCCCTTCTCCACGACCGCTCCGCCTACGATCGGTCACCGGCCGCACACCCACGGCCATCCCTCGGAGAAGGGGTCACCCGATGACCACGCTCGTCCGCCGGTCCGTCACCCTGGTCTCGCTCGTCGGCCGGCTCAACCCCGCGGCCTGGGACGGCCTGATCCCCCACGAGGTGGCCCACGGCGCCGCCCTGGGCAGCCGCCTCGCGGCCCGCGCCGACGACGACGGCGACGCCGCCGGGCTGAACCCGCAGCCGCTGCCGCCCGTCGCCGCCGCGCTGCGGCTGTCCGTCGCCCGCACCGTCGGCGCCGTGGCCAACGCCGCCATCACCGCGAGGGTCTCCGGCGGCGACGCGCGGCAGATCCTCGCCGAGGTGGGCGACGACTGGTGCGGCACCCCGCACGGCCGGGTCCCGTGGCCCCGGCACTGGCCGCTCCCCTGGCCGCCCACCGGCCCGCTCCCGATCGACCCCGGTTACGCCACCCCGGCCGTCCAGGCCCAGGCCGCGCTCGCCTTCCAGGGCTACGCCAACGGCATCGCCGACGAACAACTCCAATCGGCCCTCGGCGAGTTGGCCGAGCGACTGGCGGACGCGGCACTGCGGAACGCGGGCTGAACGGCGAGCCGCCGATTCCGCCGGGCGCCACTTCGCCGCTTCGGCTGCGCACCCGGCGCCCGGCGGGTTAGCGTGCTGCGTCCGAGAGTTGCGACTGATTCTGCTGTGCTTGCCGGGACCGACCAACCGGGGGAGACGTGTCCGAGGAACTGCTGCTCGCGAGGATCAACCACGGGTTCGACCACCTCGACGCCGACGGGGACGGCCTGCTGACCGAGCACGACCACGTGCTGATGGGCCGCGCGGTGGCCCGGTCACTGGGACACGGCGAGGAGTCGGCCGCCGAGCAGCGGATCATCACCGCCTACCTCGCCATCTGGCGCGACCTGCACGTCTCCCACCTGCCGATCGGGACCACCGCGATCAGCCGCCGCCAGTTCGTCGCCTCGACCCGCGCGCTCGCCGACGACGAGGCGGCCGCACGGACCGTCTACGGGGCGCTCGCCGAGGCGTTCCTGGCCGTCGCCGACGTGGACGGCAGCGGGACGGTGGACGCGGGCGAGTTCTTCGTCTTCCAGCGCGGCCACTTCTCCGCCCTCTCCCGCGACGACGCGGACGAGGCCTTCCGCCGGCTCGACCTGGACGGCGACGGCACCCTCTCCGCCGAGGAGTTCGTCTCCGGCCTCATCGAGTTCTGGACCAGCCGCGCCCCCGAGGCCCCCGGCCACTGGTGGGCCGGGCGGCCGCCCTACCTGTCCTGACGCTCCGTCAATCCCCGACCTCGTCCGGGAAGTCGCGCAGCGAGCGGACGTCCCGGGTCAGCAGCAGCGGCAGCACGGAGAGCAGCGCCACCGCGGCGACCGCCCAGAGCGCCGGGCGCAGCCCGACCACCGACCCGAGCAGGCCCCCGGCGGCCGCGCCGAGCGGCAGGGTGCCCCAGACGACGAAGCGGACGGAGGCGTTCATCCGGGCCTGCAGCGCCGCCGGGGTCACCGCCTGCCGGAGGCTGACCTGGGCGATGTTGTAGGCGGTGATGCCGCAGGCGATCAGCCCGGCCGCCACCGCCAGGGTGGGGACGGCGCGGCCCGGCTCGGCCGTGGCGAGCAGCAGCACGCCGAGGCCGGGCAGGCAGCGGGCGGCCACCAGCAGCCGACCGAGGCCCAGCAGCCGCACCAGCCGGGCGGTGAACAGCGCGCCGAGCAGGGCGCAGGCGTTTCCGAGGGTCAGCGCGAGGCCGAGCCGGCCCGGCGAGAGCCCGAGGTCCCGCAGGGCGAAGGCGGGCAGCAGGGCGCTGAGCGCGCCGCCGAGCCCGGCCAGGTTGGCGACGGCGGTGGCCAGCGCCAGCGAGCGCAGGGCGCGGTGGCGCAGCACGAAGCGCAGGCCCTCGGCGATCCGGGTGCGCATCCGCTCGCGCGCGGCGGGCGGCTGCGGGGCCGTCCCGGCGGGCGGCTGTGCGGCCGTCCCGGCGGCCGGCCCCGGCGGGCGGACCGCGCCGAGGAGCAGCGCCGAGACGAGGTAGCTGGCCGCGTCGGCGAGCAGGATCAGCGGGGCGGTCGCCCACTGGAGCAGCAGGCCCGACAGGCCGGGTCCGGCGAGTTCGGCGGCCGAACGGGAGAACTCCAGGCGGCCGTTGGCGGCCGCGACCTGGCGGCGGCCGACGACGTCGGGCAGGAAGGCCTGGTCGGCGATGTCGAAGAAGACGGTGAACAGGCCGGTGACGAAGGCGACCGCGCAGAGCAGCGGCACGCTCAGCACGTCGAACGCGTAGCCGAGCGGGACGGCGCCGAGTGCGACCGCCCGGCCCGCGTCCGCGACGACCATCACCCGCCGCCGGTCCCACCGGTCGAGCAGCGCGCCCGCGGGCAGGCCGACCAGCAGGAACGGCAGGGTCTCGGCGGCGGAGACCAGGCCGAGCTGGCCGGGGGTCGCGCCGACGGTGGTGAGCGCGAGGACGGGCAGCACGAAGAAGCTGAGCTGGGTGCCGAACTGGCTGACCGTGTGGGCGGACCAGAGGGCCGCGAAGTTCCGCTGCCGCCACAGGGCGGGCGGTGGATCGGGTGGGAGGGCCGCCGTGGTGGCCGCCGCCGTCCGTGCCCCGGTGCCCGCCATGCCGTCGCTCCCCCGGTCCCGGCCGTGCTCCGGCCGCGCTGCCGTGCCTCCCCGGCCCGGGCTCCCCCGCCGGGCCCGGCACCCGACGGATGGTACTCGAATGATCCCCACCGGCGCAGGCGCTTCGCGGGTCCCGGCCCCGGGGCGGGGCGGGGCCGACGGGTAGCGTGGCCGCGCCGGGCCCGGCCGGGCCCGACGCGCACCGCCTGCAAGGAACCATCCGCATGCCCAGCACCGCCCCCACTCCCCCCACTCCCCCCACTCCCCCCGTCGCGCATGTCAGCCGCCCGGCGCTCGTCCTCGGCCCGCACACCGTGACGGCCGAGCGGATCCGGGAGGACATCCTCGCCCGCAATCCGGACTACCCGCCGCGCCAGGCCCAGACCGTGCGGCTGGCCCTCGGCAACCTGCCCGGCACCCGCCGCTACTTCCGGCCCTACGAAACGGTCGCCTCCCCCGAGCGGACCGCCGCCGAGCGCAAGACCAGCACCTTCGCCGACCTGCTGGCCGCCGCCGAACGCGCCGCCGCCGAGGCGCTGGCGGACGCCGGGGTGCCGCCCGAGCGGGTCGACTGCGTGATCGTCACCAGCGCGACCGGCGACGCCGTCCCCGGACTGGACGTCCACCTCCAGCAGAACCTCGGCCTGCGCCCCGACGTCAGCCGCCTCCCGATGAGCCAACTGGCCTGCGCGGGCGGCGCGCACGTGCTGATCGCGGCCCGGCGGTTCCTGGCCTGGAACCCGGCGGGCGTGGTGCTGGTGGTCGCCGCCGAGTCGCTCTCCTCGATGTACCAGAACACCCGCACCGCGGTGGAGGACCAGATCTACAAGGGCCTGTGGGGCGACGCGGCCGCCGCCGCCGTGGTCACCACCGAGCGGCGCACGCCCGGACTGCGGCTGGAGCACTGCTTCGAGTACACCATCCCGCGCACCACCGACCGCTACCGCAAGCTGACCGACCACCGCGGCGACCACTTCGCGTCGACCCGGGCCTCGCTGCGCTCGGTCACCGACCTCGGCCCGGCCCTGCTCGACTGGCTGGACCGGCACGGCGGCCGGGCGCTGGACTTCGGGGTCCTGCACCCGGGCGGCCCGGCGATCCTGGAACGGCTCGGGGTGCTGCTCGACGTGGACGCGGCCTTCCTGCGGCACTCCCGGGACGTCCTGGCCGAGGAGGGCAACCTGGGCGGCGCGACGGTCTTCTCCGTCCTCGCCCGCACCCACCGCACGCCCCCTCCCCCGGGCGCCCGCGGCCTGGTCCTCGGCCTCGGACCGGGCGTCACCCTGAGCACCCTCCTCGCCACCTGGACCGGCCCCGGGGCGTAGGGTGCCGGACATGCTCCTGTGGATCAACGGGCCCTTCGGCGGCGGCAAGACGCAGGTCGCGCACGAGTTGCGGCGGCGGTTGCCCGGCAGCGTCGTCTGCGACCCCGAGGAGGTCGGCTTCGGCCTGCACCGGATGACCCCGAAGGCGCTGCGCGGCGACTTCCGGGACCTCCCGGCCTGGCGCCAGGGCGTGTTCGAGGTGCTGGACCGCACGCTCGCCGGCCACCGGGGCCCGGTGATCGTCCCGATGACGGTCACCGAGCCCGCCCACTTCGCCGAGACCGTCGGCCGGCTGCGCGAACGGGGCCACGACGTCCGGCACTTCGCGCTGCTGGCGGAGCGCGCGCAGGTGCTGCGGCGGCTGCGCGAGCGCGGCGGCGGCCGCGCCGTGCAGCTGCTCGCCGGGAAGGAGGCCCCGCTGCGCCGGGAGTCCTTCGCCGTCGCCCGGCTGGACCACTGCCTGGAGCGGCTGAGCGGCGCCGGGTTCGGCGAGCACGTCCGGACCGACGCCCTGACCGTCCCCGAGGTCGCCGACCGCCTCGCCGCCTCGGCCGGCCTGGCCCTGGCCCCCGACACCGACGGCCCGCTCCGCGCCCGCCTGCGCCGCGCCGCCGTCGGCGCCCGCCACATCCGCTTCGTCTGAGAGAACGGCGGCCCACCGTGCGACGGTTCGTCCTCACCGGCGCCCCGGGGTCCGGGAAGACCACGCTGCTGGAGGAGTTGGCGCGGCGCGGCCACGACGTCGTGCGGGAGGCCGCGACCGACGTGATCGGCCGCCGGCAGGCCGCCGGGGAGCCGGAGCCCTGGGAGCGGGCCGACTTCGTCGACGAGGTGGCGGCGGTGCAGCGGGACCGCGCGTCGGCACGGCCGCGGGCCGCGGCCGGGGCGGTCCGGTTCCACGACCGCTCCCCGGTCTGCACCGAGGCGCTCAGGATCTTCCTCGGCCGCCCCGCCTCACCCGTGCTCGGGGCGGAACTGGACCGGATCGAGGCCGAGGCCGTCTACCGGCGCGAGGTGTTCCTCGTCCGCGGGCTCGGCTTCGTCGAGCGGACCGCCGCCCGCCGGATCTCGCCCGCCGACGCGCTCGCCTTCGAGCGGCTGCACGAGGAGGTCTACCGGGCGCGCGGCTACCGGCTGGTCGAGGTGCCGGCGGCCGCGGTGTCCGCGCGGGCGGACCTGGTCGAGGAGGCCGTCCGGCGGATCGCGGCGGAGGGCTGATCAGGCCTCCGGGACGGTGCGGGCGACCAGGGTGTCGACCAGGGCCGGGAGGGCGTCGGCGCCGAGGACGCCGGGGAGGGTGAGGTGCTCGACGAGCAGGCCGGTCATCGCGAGGTAGAGCACGACGACGGTCTCGCGGTCGCCGGGGAAGCCCTCGTCCAGGTGGTAGGCGATGTTGGCCTCCAGCTCCTCCCGGACGGTCGCGGTGAGCTGGGCGCGCATCTCCGGGCGGCGGGTGGCCTCCAGGCGCAGCTCCAGCATCGCGAGGTAGCCGGACCGGTCGGCGTCGATGCGGCGCACGAGGTCGTGCATCAGGGCGGTGACCAGGGCCCGGTCGCGCGGCGCCCGCAGCAGCTCGCCGATGATCACCGGGTCGGGGGTGAGCCGGTGGTGGATGTGCCGGGCGGTCTGGTCGAGCAGGTCGTCGCGGCCGGCGAAGTAGTTGGACGCGGTGCCGGCCGGGACGCCCGCCCGGGCGTCCACGGCGCGGAAGGTGAGTCCGCGCGCCCCCTGGTCGGCGAGGACGTCGACGGCGGCGTCGGTGAGCGCCGTGCGCCGGGCGGGGTTCTGGGCCATCGCTGAAGCTCCCTCAGGAAATCTCTGGCAACCACTACAGTTGAAGTACTACGTCTGAAGTACTATAACTGTCGTTGTTCGCCCCGGCGGAGTCGGCGGGGCGGACCGGATCGACCAGCACGCTCCAAGACCAACACGGACCAAGGATGTGGATGCGAAAGCTCACGTACTACGTCGGCGCCACCATCGACGGCTTCATCGCCGCCCCGGACGGCGACTACCGGTTCCTCATGCCGTACGTCGGCGGGGACTACCTCTCCCACATGTGCGCGGAGTACCCGGAGACCGTGCCGACCCCCGGGCGGGCCGCGCTGGGGATCGCCGAGGCGCCCAACCAGCGCTTCGACACCGTCGTCATGGGCCGCGGCACCTACCAGCCGGGGCTGGCGGTGGGCCTCACCAGCCCCTACGCCCACCTGCGGCAGATCGTCTTCTCGCGCAGCCTGGCCGGGAGCCCCGACCCCGCCGTGGAGGTCACCGCGGCCGACCCGCTGGAGCTGGTCCGGGAGCTCAAGCGGCAGGACGGCCTCGGCATCTGGCTCTGCGGCGGCGGCGAGCTGGCCGGCCGGCTGCTGCCGGAGATCGACGAGCTGATCGTCAAGCAGTACCCGGTGGCGATCGGCGCCGGGGTGCCGCTGTTCCGCGCGGGCCACGCCCCGCACACCTTCGCGCTCGCCGGGTCCCACGGCTTCCCCAACGGGGTCACCGTGCTGACCTACGAGCGGACGGGCGCGCCGGCGACCGGCTGACGCCCACCACCAGGCCGACGCCCGCGACCACGATCGCCCCACCCAGCAGGGTGGGGCCGGTCAGCGGCTCGGCCAGCACCAGCCAGCCCAGCAGCACGGCCACCACCGGGTTCACATAGGCGTAGGTGGCGACCAGGGTCAGCGGGGCGGAGCGCAGCAGCCAGGCGTACGCGGTGAAGGCGACCAGCGAGCCGAACACCACCAGACAGCCCAGCGCCAGCCAGGAGCGGGTCGAGATGTCGCCGGGGCGCAGGCCGTGCTGCTCGCCGCGGGCCAGGCCGATCAGCACGTTGCCGAGCCCGCCGGCCAGCATCTGGTAGGCGCTGGAGGTCAACACGTTCCCGGGCATCCGGATGCGCTTGGACGCGAAGGAGCCGGACGCCCAGCTGACGGTGGCGACGAGGACCGCGACCACCCCGGCCGGCGCGATGTCGCCGCCGATCGCCGGGGCGGACAGCACACCCAGGCCGACCAGTCCGAGCAGCACCCCGGCCAGCTCGGCCGGCCTCGGGCGGTCGCCGCCGGCCGCCGTCAGCAGCACCATCCACAGCGGCACGGCGGCGACCAGCAGGGCGGCCAGGCCCGAGGGGATCGAGTTCTCGCCGAGCACCACCAGCCCGTTGCCGCCGGTCAGCAGCAGGCCGCCGACCAGGGCGGCGGAGCCCAGCTGCCGCAGGTCCACCCGCAGGGCGGAGCGGCCGTGGCGGACGGCGACGTACCCGGCGAGCAGCAGTCCGGCGGTCAGGAAGCGCGCGGCGGCGGAGAGGAAGGACGGCATGGTCTCCAGCGCGATGCGGATCCCCAGGTACGTGGAGCCCCACACCACGTAGACGATGGCGAGCGCCACCCACACGGCCGCGCCGAGCCGCCCCGCGGGAGCGGGAGCGGTCGGCACGGAGTCCGCAGGCGCGGCCGGTGTGCGCTCGGCTGGAGCTGTCATGGGTGTCCCCCTCGTACGGTGCTGGCAGATGCACCCGCCATGACACCGCATCGGCCGCCCCGCGCGCCAGTGGGTATCACCGGACGGGCACCATCGACTGTCGACCGGCCCCGATCCAGGAGGAACCCCGCGTGCCCGCCGAAGCCCCCGCCCTGCCCTTCTTCGTCTACGGCACCCTGCTCACCGGGGAGCGCAACCACGCCGCCTTCCTGGCCGGCCGGTGCGCCGGGGTGCGGGCGGCGGTGCTGGAGGGCGCGGCGCTGCACGAAGGGCCCGGGTTCCCGTACGCCGTGCCGGACCCCGCGCCGGGGCGGCGGATCCGCGGCGAGCTGGTCACCGTCCACCCGGCCGCCCATCCGGCGGTGCTCGCGGCGCTGGACCGGCTGGAGGACCGCCGGCCGGACGGGCTGGGCACGTACGTGCGCGAGCGGCTCGCCGTCCGGACGGCGGACGGCGCGTCGGCGGACGCCTGGGTGTACCTGGCCGGGCCCGCCGTCGCCGCCCGGCTGCGCGCGCACCCGGCGCTCATCGCCTCCGGCGACTGGCGGCGGCACGGCCGCAGGGACGCCTGAGGGCGCGGGCCGCGTGGACCCGCGCCCCCGGCGGCCGTCCGGGGAGCCGACCGGCCGTCAGGCCTTGCCGACGCCCTTGGCGACCCGGTCGCCCAGCGCCTTGTCGACATTGCGCCAGTACTGCACGGCCCGCTCCAGCACCGGGTCGCTCACCCCGCCCTGGAGGTGGCCGACGATGTTGGAGACCAGCCGGTCGCGCGCCGCGTCGTCCAGCACCTGCCGGACCAGGGTGCCCGCCTGCCCCCAGTCGTCGTCCTCGGCGTGCAGCGAGTAGGCCTCGCGCACCATGTCGCCCGAGCTGTGCCAGCCCGCCGCCGGGTCGTCGAACACCTTCGGGTCGGCGGCCGGCCCGCCGTAGGAGTTCGGCGCGTAGGGCCTCGCCGTCCGTGCCGGGTCGAAGCGCATCGGCCCGTCCTTGGCGTAGGAGCGCGCCGGCACGTGCGGACGGTTCGGCGGCAGCTGGGCGTAGTTGGGGCCGATCCGGTACCGATGGGTGTCCGGGTAGGAGAAGATCCGGCCGAGCAGCATCTTGTCCGGCGAGACGCTGATGCCGGGCACCAGGTTGGACGGCTCGAAGGCGGCCTGCTCGATGTGGACGAAGTAGTCCTCCGGGTTGCGGTTCAGCGTCATCGTCCCGACCCGGATCAGCGGGTAGTCGCCGTGCGGCCAGACCTTGGTCAGGTCGAAGGGGTTGAACCGGTAGCCGGGCGCCTCGTCGAACGGCATGACCTGCACGTACAGCGTCCAGGACGGCGGCTCACCGCCCTCGATGGCCTGCCAGAGGTCCCCGCGGTGCAGGTCCGGGTCGGAGCCGGCCAGCCGGTCGGCGTCCTCCTGGGTGAGGAAGTCGACGCCCTGGTCGGTCTTGAAGTGGTACTTCACCCAGAACCGCTCGCCGCCCGCGTTGACCCAGAGGTAGGTGTGCGAGCTGTAGCCGTTCATGTGACGGTACGACTTTGGGATGCCGCGGTCGCCCATCAGCCAGGTGACCTGGTGCGCGGTCTCCGGCGAGAGCGTCCAGAAGTCCCACTGCATGTCGTTGTCGCGCAGGCCGTTGTCCGGGCGGCGCTTCTGCGAGCGGATGAAGTCCTGGAACTTGATGGTGTCGCGGACGAAGAAGACCGGCGTGTTGTTGCCGACCAGGTCGTAGTTGCCGTCCTCGGTGTAGAACTTCAGCGCGAAACCGCGCGGGTCGCGCCAGGTGTCCGGGCTGCCCTGCTCGCCCGCCACGGTCGAGAAGCGGGCCAGCATCTCGGTCCGCCTGCCCGGCTGGAACAGGGTCGCCCTGGTGTAGCGGCTGACGTCCTCCGTCGTCTCGAAGACGCCGTACGCCCCGGCCCCCTTGGCGTGCACCACCCGCTCCGGCACCCGTTCCCGGTTGAACTGGGCCATCTTCTCGATCAGGTAGTGGTCGTGGAGCAGGATCGGGCCGTCCCTGCCCACCGTGAGCGAGTTGTCGTCGCTCGGCACCGGAACGCCGGCGTTGTTGGTGGTGTACGGGACCGCTGACTCGGACATGCTGTCCTCCGTTGCGTGCTGAGGTCCCCCCGGAGGTGTTCCCGGCACGACGCTAACCCCGTGCGACCGGGCCCGCACCCTGGCTGACCTCCGCCCGGACACCGCCGGGTAGGCTGCCCACACCCTGGTCCACGACCCGCCACGACCCCCGTCCACGACCCGCCCCGAGGAGCCGACCGGTGCCCCAGCAGCCACCCCCGATCACCGTCGTCGGGATCGGGGCCGACGGCTGGCCCGGCCTCGCGGGCAGCGCCCGCGCCGCGCTGCGGGCGGCCGGCGCCGTGATCGGCGGCCCCCGGCAGCTCGACCTGCTGCCCGCGGACGAGGTGGCCGCCGAACGGGTGCCGTGGCCGTCCCCGCTGCGCCCGGCCGTGCCCGGACTGCTCGACCGGTACGCCGGCCGCCCGCTCGCCGTCCTGGCCAGCGGCGACCCGATGTTCTACGGCATCGGCCGCACCCTCGCCGAGACCGCGGGGGCCGAACGGCTGCGCGTCCTGCCGCACCCCTCCTCCGTCGCGTACGCCTGCGCCCGGCTCGGCTGGCCGCTGGAGTCCACCGAGGTGGTCAGCCTGGTCGGCCGCCCGCCGGACACCCTGCGGCTCGCCCTCAACCCCGGGCGCCGGCTGCTGGTGCTGAGCGCCGGCGCCGCCACCCCGGCCGCCGTCGCCGCACTGCTCGCCGCGGCCGGCCACGGCGCCGCCCGGCTGCGCGTCCTGGAACAGCTCGGCGGCCCCGGCGAGCGGCAGCTGGACGGCCCCGCCGACGGCTGGCCGCACCCGCCCGGCGACCCGCTCAACGTCATCGCCGTCGAACTCCCCGCCGACGGCCCCCGCACCCCCGTCGTCCCCGGCCTGCCCGACGGCGCCTACGAGAGCGACGGCCAGCTGACCAAGCGGCACGTGCGCGCCGCCACCCTCGCCACCCTCGCGCCCGTCCCCGGCGAACTGCTCTGGGACGTCGGCGGCGGCTCCGGCTCGATCGCGATCGAGTGGCTGCGCGCCCACCGCGACAACCGGGCCGTCACCGTGGAGCGCGACCCGGTGCGGGCCGAACGGATCGCCCGCAACGCCGCCGCGCTCGGCGTCCCCCGGCTGCGGGTGGTCACCGGCGCCGCCCCGCGGTCCCTCGACGGCCTGCCCGCGCCGGACGCCGTGTTCGTCGGCGGTGGCCTCACCGCGCCCGGCCTGCTGGACGCCTGCTGGACCGCGCTGGCGCCCGGCGGCCGGCTGGTCGCCAACACGGTGACCCTGGAGTCGGAGGCCCTGCTCACCACCTGGTACCGGCGGCACGGCGGGGAGCTGCTGCGGCTCGCCGTGGCGCACGCCGTCCCGGTCGGCGGCTTCACCGGCTGGCGCCAGGCGATGCCGGTCACCCAGTGGTCCGCCGTCAAGCCCGCCGCGTCCCCCGCGCCGTCCACCCCTCAGGAGAACGCCTCGTGACCGTCCACTTCATCGGGGCCGGCCCCGGCGCCGCCGACCTCATCACCCTGCGCGGCCAGCGGATCCTCGCCCGCGCCGAGGTCTGCCTCTACGCCGGCAGCCTGGTGCCGCGCGAGCTGCTGGCCGAGTGCCCGCCCGACGCCCGGCTGGTCGACACCGCCAACCTCACCCTCGACGAGATCACCGACGAACTGGTCCGCGCGCACGCCGCCGGGCAGGACGTCGCCCGGCTGCACTCCGGCGACCCCTCGGTGTTCAGCGCCGTCGCCGAGCAGATGCGCCGGCTGGACGCGGCCGGGGTGCCGTACGAGGTGGTGCCCGGCGTACCGGCCTTCGCCGCCGCGGCGGCCGCGCTCAAGCGCGAACTGACCGTGCCGACCGTCGGCCAGACCGTCATCCTCACCCGGATCGCCAAGCGCGCCACCCCGATGCCGGAGGGCGAGGACCTCGCCACCCTCGGCCGCAGCGGCGCCCTGCTCGTCCTGCACCTGGCCGCCGGGTACGTGGACGACGTGGTCGAACAGCTGCTGCCGCACTACGGGGCCGACTGCCCGGCCGCCGTGGTCGCGATGGCCAGCCGGCCCGACGAGGTCGTACTGCGCGGCACCGTCGGGGACATCGCCGGGCAGCTGAAGGCGGCCGGCATCGTCCGCACCGCGGTGATCATCGTCGGGCGGACGCTCGGCGCCGAGCAGTTCCGCGACAGCCACCTCTACTCGGCGGACCGCGAGCGCCCGCACGAGCCCTGCGGCGCGTGATGGCGCACGTCCTGCTGCTCGGCGGCACCACCGAGGCGCGCGCCCTCGCCGCCGCGCTGGCCGCCGGACACCCCGCCCTACGGGTCACCAGCTCGCTCGCCGGGCGGGTCGCCGAGCCCCGGCTGCCCGCCGGCGAGGTGCGGATCGGCGGCTTCGGCGGCCCCGAGGGCCTCGCCGCCTGGCTGCGCGCCGAACGGGTGACCGCGGTGGTCGACGCCACCCACCCGTTCGCCGCCGCGATGTCCCGCAACGCCGCCGGGGCCGCCGCGGCGACCGGCGTGCCGCTGCTCGCCCTGCGCCGCCCCGGCTGGGCACCGGTGCCGGGCGACCGCTGGCACCGCGTCCCCTCGCTGGCCTCGGCGGCCGACCTGCTGCCGTCCCTCGGCCGGCGGATCCTGCTGACCAGCGGCCGGCAGGGCATCGGCGCCTTCGCCCACCTCGACGGCCTGCACTTCACGGCCCGCTCGGTCGACCCGCCCGAGCCGCCGCTGCCCACCTCGCTCGACGTCCTGCTCGACCGCGGCCCGTTCACCCTGGACGGCGAGCGGGCGGTGCTGCGCGAGCACCGGATCGACGTCGTCGTCACCAAGGACAGCGGCGGCGCCGCCACCGCGCCCAAGCTCACCGCGGCGCGCGAACGCGGCCTGCCGGTGGTGGTCGTGGACCGCCCGCCGGCCCCGGCCGGCGTCCCGGTCGCGGAGACCGCCGAGGCCGCGCTGGCCTGGCTCGCCGCCCGCTAATTCCCGTGCCGGTCGGGCCCGTTCCTGCCACCATGGCCCGATGACCGACGCCTACGGCCTCGCCGACGCCGCCCGCACCGAGCCCCCGCCCTTCGGCGACGAACGCGCCACCCTGACCGCCTTCCTGGACTTCCAGCGCGACACCTTCGCCTGGAAGTGCGCCGGGCTGACCACCGAGCAGCTCCGCGCCCGCCCGCTGGCCCCCTCCACGCTCTCCCTGCTCGGCCTCACCCGCCACCTCGCCGAGGTCGAGCGCGGCTGGTTCCGCAACGTCCTCAACGACGAGGCCCACCCCGGCTTCTGGCGGCACCCGGACGGCAGCTTCGCCGAGTTCGACGCCGACGAGGCCGACCCGGACGAGGCCTTCGCCGTCTGGCGCGCCGAATGCGCCCACGCCCGGGAACTCGTCGCCGCCGCCCCGTCGTTGGACGTCCTCGGACACCTGCGCCCCAATGGCGACCAGAGCTGGTCGCTGCGCTGGATCCTCACCCACATGATCGAGGAGTACGCCCGCCACAACGGCCACGCCGACCTCCTCCGCGAACACCTCGACGGCCGCACCGGCGAGTAGCGGCCGCGCCACGACGGAAGGCTCCGGACGATGAGAACCCGGCAGAAGGAACGCGGCACCCCCGGCCCGCAGGAGCCGTGGAACGAGATCGTGCCGGGCCTCTGGATGGGCGGGCACTACTTCACGCCCCCCGGCGGCACACGCGAACCCGCCGTCGCGGGCCGGGAGTTCGACCTGGTCGTGAGCCTGTTCACGCTGCCCGGCCACGGCCCGGCACCGGACGTGGAGCACGTCGTCCGCGAGGTGCCCGACGACTACCTCACCGCCGCCCAGCTGCGCGCCGTCCAGGAGGCGGCCACGCTGACGGCGACGGCCGTCCGGCAGGGCCGCCGCACCCTCGTCCGGTGCCACTCGGGCTACAACCGCTCCGGCCTGGTGGCGGCGCAGGCGCTCGTCGAGCTGGGCCACGACGCCGGACGGGCGATCGCGCTGGTCCGCGAACGGCGCTCCCCGTCGGCCCTCGGGAACCTGGCGTTCGTCGACTACCTGACCACCGGGCTGGCCACCGCGTACCTGCTGGCCGGGTTGGACGCCGGCACCGACGGCTGAGGCCGCGGCCGCACGCAGGCGGCCACGGCCCCGGGGCACCGGATCCGGATCAGATGTCGCGGAAGGTCTCGATCTGGGCGCCGATGGAGTTGAGGCGCTCGGCGAGGTCCTCGTAGCCGCGGTTGATGACGTAGACGTTGCGCAGCACCGAGGTGCCCTTGGCGGCGAGCATCGCGAGGAGGATGACGACGGCGGGGCGCAGGGCGGGCGGGCAGACCATCTCGGCGGCGCGCCAGCGGGTGGGGCCCTGGACCAGGACGCGGTGCGGGTCGAGGAGCTTGATGTCCGCGCCGAGGCGGGTGAGTTCGGTGAGGTAGATGGCGCGGTTGTCGTAGACCCAGTCGTGGATCATCGTGGTGCCGTGGGCGGCCGCGGCGATGGCGGCGAAGAACGGCACGTTGTCGATGTTGATGCCGGGGAAGGGCATCGGGTGGATGGTGTCGATCGGCGCGGTGAGCTTGGAGGGGCGCACCGTGAGGTCGACCAGCCGGGTGCGGCCGTTGTGGGCCGGGTACTCGGGGGTGCGGTCGTAGTCGAGGCCCATGCCCTCCAGGACGGCGAGCTCGATCTCCAGGAACTCGATCGGCACCCGGCGGATGGTCAGCTCGGAGGAGGTGACCACGGCGGCGGCGAGCAGGCTCATCGCCTCGACCGGGTCCTCGGCCGGGGTGTAGTCGACGTCGCAGGTGATCTGCGGGACGCCGTGCACGGTGAGGGTGGTGGTGCCGACGCCCTCGATCCGCACGCCCAGCTTCTCCAGGAAGAAGCAGAGGTCCTGGACCATGTAGTTGGGCGAGGCGTTGCGGATGACGCTGACGCCGTCGTGGCGGGCGGCGGCGAGCAGGGCGTTCTCGGTGACGGTGTCCCCGCGCTCGGTCAGCACGATCGGGCGGTCCAGCGGGGCGCCGGGCTGGACGGAGGCGTGGTAGGCGCCGCCGGTGGTGGCGACCTCCAGGCCGAACCGGCGCAGCGCGGTGAGGTGCGGCTGGACGGTGCGGGTGCCGAGGTCGCAGCCGCCCGCGTAGGGGATGGCGAAGGTGTCGGCGCGGTGCATCAGCGGGCCGAGGAACATCAGCACGCTGCGGGTGCGGCGGGCGGCCTCGACGTCCATGCCGGCGATGTCGAGCTCGGCGGGCGGGGTGAGTTCGAGGTCGCGGCCGTCGTTGGTCCAGCGGCTCTTGACGCCGATGCTGGTGAGCACTTCGAGGATGCGGTAGACCTCCTCGATCCGGGCGACGCTGCGCAGGGTGGTGCGACCGGTGGTCAGCAGCGAGGCGCAGAGGATGGCCACGCAGGCGTTCTTGCTGCTGCGGACGTCGATCGCGCCGGAGAGGGTGGTGCCACCGGCGACCCTCAGATGCATCGGGCCGGCGTAGCCGAGGGAGACGATCTCGCTGTCGAGCGCTTCGCCGATGCGGGCGATCATCTCAAGGCTGACGTTCTGCTTGCCCTGTTCGATGCGGTTGACCGCGCTCTGGCTGGTACCGAGGGCCTCGCCGAGCTGGGCCTGGGACCAACCACGGTGCTGACGCGCGGTACGGATGAGGGTGCCGATACGGGTGAGGTAGTCGCCTGTCACTCGCCAGACCATATCTCATGGCTGAGATAGCGACAGAACCGACCCCGGGCGTGGCGCGACTTTTGTCCGTTTCTCACCCCGTATGCACGTCAGATCTTCACATCACGGCGACGTTCCCGGGACACGCCCGGGACGAAAGCGCGGCCCGCTCACGGCCCCAGCGGCTCCGCCCGGCCGACGATCGTCCCGGCCCGGTCGATGCAGATGACGTCCACCGCGACCGGCGAACCGACCAGCACCCCGAGCGCGGTGGCCCGCGCCGCCTCGGCCACCAGGTCGCCCAGCGGCACCCCGGCCGCCCGGCAGAGCTGGATCGCCTCCAGCGCGGTGTTGGCCGCCGCGACCGCCGCCGCCAGCTCCGCGTCCGCGCCGCCCGCGCGGGCGAGTCCGGCCAGGTAGCCCGTGTCCACCTGGGAGCGCGCCGAGTGCAGGTCGAGGTGGCCGGCGGCGAGCTTGGAGAGCTTGGCGAAGCCGCCGGCGATGGTCAGGCGCGGCACCGGGTGGCGCTTGAGGTACTTGAGCACCGCGCCCGCGAAGTCGCCCATGTCGAGCAGCGCGTCCTCGGGCAGGCCGTGCACGGCGACGGCCGTCCGCTCCGACGTCGACCCGGTGCAGCCGGCCACGTGGGTGCGCCCGGCGGCCCGCGCCACGTCCACCCCGCGCCGGATCGAGTCGATCCACGCCGAGCAGGAGTAGGGGACGACGACCCCGGTGGTGCCGAGGATGGACAGCCCGCCGAGGATGCCGAGCCGGGGGTTCCAGGTGGAGCGGGCGATCTCCTCGCCGTTGTCGACGGAGATCTCCACCACCACGTCCCCGCTGCCCCCGCACTCGGCCGCCACCTCGGCGACCGCCTCCCGGATCAGCTGCCGGGGCACCGGGTTGACGGCCGGCTCGCCGACCGGCAGCGGCAGCCCGGCCTTGGTGACGGTGCCGACCCCGGGCCCGGCCCGGAACACCACGCCCGTACCGGGCTCCCCCGCCCACACCGTGGAGCGCACCAGCGCGCCGTGCGTGACATCGGGGTCGTCCCCGGCGTCCTTCACCACCCCGGCCATCGCCCGCCGCCCGCCCGGCTCCTCGGCGATCCCCTCCGCCGCGAGCGCGAACGCCGGCCGCTGCCCCTTCGGCAGCACGATCTCCACCGGGTCCGGGAACTCCCCCGTCAGCAGCGCCCGGTACGCCGCCTTGGTCGCCGCCGTGGCACACGCCCCGGTCGTCCAGCCGTGCCGCAGCCCACTGCTCCTCAGCTGCCCGGCCCGCCCACCGACCTCACCCATGCCGCACCGTCTTCCTTGCAGTCCCGTTACCGATCGGGTCCATGGTCCCCCGCCTCCCCGCACGCCCCACACGCGGGACGGGCCCACAGGGGCATTGTGTACACATGGTCCGCTTAGTACACTCGACTCATGAGTGAGCAGCCCGTCCAGACCGTATCGATCCGAGAAGCGCGAGAGCACCTCGCCGACGTGGTGGACCGCGCCGAGCGGGACGAACCGACCGTGATCACCCGGCGCGGACGGGAGGTGGCCGCCGTCGTCCCGATAGAGCTGCTTCGCGAGTACCGGCAATGGGAGGAGCGCGAACTGGTGCGCCTCATCGAGGAGCGCCGGGGCGAACCCACCTACTCCCTGGAAGAGGTCATGGCCGAGACCCTGGCCAGGCCGGAGTGAAGTACAGCACCCGCTTCATCGAGTCCGCCCGCAGTGAACTGCGCAAACTCCCCCGGCAGGCGGCGATACAGATCTTGCGCAAGCTCGCCGACCTGGAGCAGGACCCCTACGGCTTCCACACGACCGCGATGGTCGGCTCGCCCGAGAACCGACGGCTGCGGGTCGGCGACCATCGGGTGATCTACACCGTCGACGGCGGGCAGTTGATCGTCCTGGTGATCCGGATCGGCCACCGTTCCGAGATCTACCGCACCTGGTCCTGATGCCTCCCGGACCTCGGGGGTCCGGGAGGTGGGGTATCAGGCCTCCGGGTAGCGGCGGGGGGTCCAGGTGACGTCCGGGTGGGGGGACCGGGGGACGTGCCGGGTCTGGGAGGAGCCGATGAGGAGGATGGTGCGCATGTCGACCTCGGCGGGGTCGAGGTCGGCGAGGCGGACGGTGCGCACGCGTTCGGTGGGGCCGCCGACGTCGCGGGCCAGCACGACCGGGGTCTCGGGGGCCCGGTACTCCAGGAGGAGGTCGCGGGCGCGGCCGACCTGGGTGGTGCGGGACTGCGAGCCGGGGTTGTAGAGGGCGAGCACGAGGTCCGCCCCCGCCGCGGCGCGCAGGCGGGCGGCGACGACGTCCCAGGGCTTGAGGCGGTCGGAGAGCGAGACCACCGCGTAGTCGTGGCCGAGCGGGGCGCCGGCCCGGGAGGCGGCCGCGTGGGCGGCGGTCATGCCGGGGACGATCCGCACCGGGACCTCGCGGTAGGCCTCCTCGCAGGCGACCTCCAGGACGGCGGTGGCCATCGCGAAGACGCCCGGGTCGCCGGAGGAGACCACCACCACCCGGTGGCCGCGGCGGGCCAGGTCGAGGGCGAACTCGGCGCGCTCGGACTCCACCTTGTTGTCGGAGCCGTGCCGCGTCTGGCCCGGGCGCACCGGCACCCGGTCCAGGTAGGTGGTGTAGCCGACCAGGTCGGTGGCGGCGGACAGGGCGCCGCGCGCCTCGGGGGTGAGCCAGAGCGGGCCGGCCGGGCCGGTGCCGACCACGGTGACGCTGCCGGGCCCGCTCAGGTCGGGCGCCGGGGGCTCCAGCGGGGCGACCCTGCTGGGCAGCACGGCCACTGAGAAGTACGGGACGTCCTCGGCGTCGACCGAGGCCAGCGGCGCGGTCCGCTCGCCCTCCATGAAGGCCCGCTCGACGTACTGGGCGTCGGCCAGCCGGCCGGCCCGCTCCAGGGCGCGGCGCACGGTCGGGAAGGTGCGGCCGAGCTTCATCACGACGGCGGAGTCGGCGGCGGCCAGGCGCGCGGTCAACTCCTCCTCGGGCAGCGTGCCGGGGATGACGGTGAGCGTCTCCTCGGCCTCGGTGAGTGGCTGGCCGAGCCGGGCGGCGGCGGCACTGACCGAGGTCACGCCGGGCACCACCTCGGTCGGGTAGCGGTGTGCCAGGCGCTTGTGCATGTGCTGGTAGGAGCCGTAGAAGAACGGGTCCCCCTCGGCGAGCACCACGACGTCGCGGCCGGCGTCCAGGTGGGCGGCCAGCCGGGCGGCGGCCTCCTCGTAGAAGTCGTCCAGCGCGCCCCGGTAGCCGCCGGGGTGGTCGGTGGTCTCGACGGTGATCGGGTAGACCAGCTTCTCCTCGATCTGACCGCCCGTCAGATAGCGCTCGGCGATCGACCGGGCGATGGACCGGCCGTGCCGGGCGCTGTGGTACGCCACCACGTCGGCCTTGCCGATGAGTTCGGCGGCGCCGACGGTCACCAGTGAGGGATCGCCGGGGCCGAGGCCCACGCCGTAGAGCCGACCGGTCTGCTGATTCTCCGTCACTCTTCCTCGCTCGCAATCGCGTTGATCGCGGCGGCGGCCATCGCGCTGCCGCCGCGCCGGCCCCGGACCACCAGGTGCTCCAGGCCGGCCGGGTGCGCGGCCAGCGCCTCCTTGGACTCGGCCGCGCCGATGAAGCCGACCGGCACGCCGATCACGGCGGCCGGGCGCGGGGCGCCGGCCTCGATCAGCTCCAGCAGGCGGAAGAGCGAGGTCGGCGCGTTGCCGACGGCGACCACGGCGCCCTCCAGCCGGGGCAGCCACAGCTCCATCGCGGCGGCGCTGCGGGTGTTGCCCATCGCCCGGGCCAGCTCGGGCACGGACGGGTCGGTGAGGGTGCAGATCACCTCGTTGTCGGCGGGCAGCCGCTTGCGGGTGACGCCGCTGGCGACCATGTTGACGTCGCACAGGATCGGCGCACCGGCGCGCAGGGCGGCGCGCGCGGAGGCGACCGCACCCGGCGAGTACACCAGGTCCTCGACCAGGTCGACCATGCCGCAGGCGTGGATCATCCGCACCGCGACCCGGGCGACGTCCGCGGGCAGCGCGGCGAGGTCGGCCTCGGCCCGGATGGTGGCGAACGACTGGCGGTAGATGGACGCGCCGTCCTTCTCGTACTCGATCACGTGGTGGTCCTCCGGGCCGCGGCGACCACCGCGGCCATCTCCTCGTTCGTCACTTCCACGGCGGTTCCCCGCCCCGGGGGCAGCCCTTCCACTGCCACCCGGTACCCCTGCCCGGTCGCCAGCACGTCCACCCGGCGTCCGGCGGGGTGACCGCAGCGGCGCTCGCAGCCCGACCAGTGCACCGGCAGGCCGCCGGCCACCGCGGGCTCCCCGCTGACGGCCGGACCGCCGACGGCCGGACCGCCGTCCAGCGCCCGGGCCGCGTCGGCCCGGACGTCGGCCAGCGACTTCGCGCAGCCCGGCAGCCCGGTGCAGGCGCTCGCGCCGTCCCAGGCCGTGGCCGCGGTCCGGAAGCCCGCCTCCGCGAGCCCGGCCAGCCGCCCGGCGGGGGCGCCGGGCAGCACCGCGCCGCGCCACGGGGTGAGCCGCAGCTCGCCCTCGGCGGCGTCGGCCAGGGTCCGCCACTGCCCGGCCGCGGCCAGGCCGAACCGCAGGCCGACGTGCAGCCCGCCCCCGGGCAGGGCGCCCAGCGGCGGGCGGGTGCCGGGCAGCACCGGCATCGGCAGCGGGCCGGGCGGCAGCAGATCGGGAACCTCGCGCAGGTGCCAGGCCCGCGTCCCGGCGGCGCGCTGCGCCTCCAGGAACGCGCGGGCGGCGTCCAGGGCCGCGCCGACCGCCCGGTCGGCGCGCACCGGCCGCACGGTGGCGGCCCGGCCGAGCCGCAGCAGGGCGGTGCCGTCCGGGCCTGCGATCAATGTCACATCGGCGTCCAGCGCGGCGACGTCGCCGCTGCCGTCGTCCAGGGCGAACAGGAACTTGCCGGAGAGGCCGGTCGCCCAGGGGCTGGCGCACAGGGCCAGGTCGAGGCCGCGCGCCCAGGCGCGCACATCGGCGAGGCCCACGGCGGGGCCGGGCGAGGCGACGATGTTGCGGACGCGCTCGTGGGTGTCGGAGGGCAGCAGGCCGACGGCCCGCAGCCGCCCGCCGAGTTCGCCGCCGCAGTCCGGAGCCAGGCCGCGCAGCTGGACGTTGCCGCGCGAGGTGATCTCCAGCCGGCCGTCGCCGAGCTCCTGCGCCGCGTCGGCCAGCGCGAGGGCCTGACGGTTCGTCAGAAGTCCGCCGGGCAGCCGGATCCGGGCCAGGGCGCCGTCGTCGGCGGTGTGCAGACGAAGGGCCCCGGGGCAGGCGTCCGGACGCGCCCGGTCGGGCACGGCGGCGCCCGGCGCGGCGGCGTCGGGTTCGGGAGGCATGGCGGCGAGCATACAGATGATCCGATGGGTCGCCGCCGTACCGTCGCTCACACCTCCGGCCCCGCCCGGCACCCCGGCGGCCTCCCCTCCCCCAGGTCAGCCGCACCCCGTACGATGCTGGCGGACGGTCCCCGCGGACCGTCCGACGCCAGCGACGGCGCAGGGGAGGAAACCGGTGCGAACCCGGTGCGGTCCCGCCACTGTGACCGCGGTTCACCGGGACACCGGGGAGCCGCGGGAGCCAGGAACTCCTGCCGTCCTCCACCGGCCCGGGGCGCGGACCCCGAGGAAGGCTTGAAAGCCATGCGCCGTCGCATGCCCGCGACCCCTCGGTCGCCGGTACCTAAGCCCATGCCGATGTCCATGCCGATGTCCGTGCCCGCAGGCCCTCGCCCGCTCGCCTCCGGGTGCTCGAACGCGCCGTCGACGCTTCTCGCTCCGGCGCTGCTTCCTTCGTCAGTCACTTGTCACCCGTCACTTTCAACGCCGGCGCGCCCTTCGGCTCGGGGCGGCTCCGAGGCCGGGAGGGCCTTCGCATGATCCTGCTGCTGTCGACATCCGACACCGACCTGCTGAGCGCCCGCGCGTCCGAGGGGCCGGTCCGCTACCGGCTCGGCAACCCGGCCCGGCTGGCGCCCGAGGAGCTGCCCGCCCTGCTGGAGGGCACCGACCTGGTCGTGGTCCGCCTGCTCGGCGGCCGCCGCGCCTGGCAGGAGGGCCTGGACGCGCTGCTCGCCGGGCCCCGCCCGGTGGTCGTGCTGACCGGCGAACAGGCCCCCGACGCCCAGCTGATGGAGCTGTCCACCGTCCCGGCCGGCATCGCGGCCGAGGCGCACGCCTACCTGGCGCACGGCGGCGCGGCCAACCTCGCCGAACTCGGCGCCTTCCTCTCCGACACCGTGCTGCTCACCGGCCACGGCTTCGCCCCGCCCGCCTCCGCCCCCGCCTGGGGCCCGCTGGAGCGCGAGGCCCGGACGTCCGAGGGCCCGACCGTCGCGGTGCTGTACTACCGCGCCCACCACATGAGCGGCAACACCGCGTTCGTGGAGACCCTCTGCCGGGCCGTCGAGGACCAGGGCGCCCGGGCCCGCGCGTACTACTGCGCCTCGCTGCGCGGCGCCGAGCCGGAGCTGCTGGCCGCCCTCGGCGAGGCCGACGCCCTCGTCACCACCGTGCTCGCCGCCGGCGGCACCCGCCCGGCCGACGCCCAGGCCGGCGGCGACGAGGAGGCCTGGGACGCCGGCGCGCTGGCCGCGCTGGACCGGCCGATCCTCCAGGCGCTCTGCCTGACCTGGTCGCGCGCCCAGTGGGAGGCCAGCGACGACGGCCTGTCCCCGCTGGACACCGCCACCCAGATCGCCGTGCCCGAGTTCGACGGCCGGCTGATCACCGTCCCGTTCTCCTTCAAGGAGCTGGACGAGGACGGCCTGACCGTCTACGCCGCCGACGAGGAGCGCGCCGCCCGGGTCGCCGGCGTCGCCGTCGCGCACGCCCGGCTGCGGCACGTCCCGGCCGCCGAGCGCCGCCTCGCGCTGGTGCTGTCCGCGTACCCGACCAAGCACGCCCGGGTCGGCAACGCCGTCGGCCTGGACACCCCGGCCAGCGCGATCCGGCTGCTGACCGCGCTGCGCGCCGAGGGCATGGACCTCGGAACGGACCTCCCCGGTCTGGACACGGACACGGACGACGGCCACGAGGGCGACGCCCTGATCCACGCCCTGATCGCGGCCGGCGGCTACGACCAGGACTGGCTCACCGAGGAGCAGCTGTCCCGCAACCCGGTGCGCATCCCGGCCGCCGACTACCGCCGCTGGTACGCCACCCTGCCCGAGGGCCTGCGCGCCCGGGTCGAGGAGCACTGGGGCCCGGCCCCCGGCGAGCTGTACCTCGACCGCTCGCAGAACCCGGACGGCGACATCGTGCTCGCCGCGATCCGCTCCGGGAACCTGCTGGTGCTCATCCAGCCGCCGCGCGGCTTCGGCGAGAACCCGGTCGCGATCTACCACGACCCGGACCTCCCGCCGTCCCACCACTACCTGGCCGCCTACCGCTGGATCGCCGCCGCGCAGGCCGACGGCGGCTTCGGCGCGCACGCCGTGGTCCACCTCGGCAAGCACGGCAACCTGGAGTGGCTGCCCGGCAAGACCGCCGCGCTGTCCGCCGATTGCGGCCCGGACGCCGTGCTCGGCGACCTGCCGCTGGTCTACCCGTTCCTGGTCAACGACCCGGGCGAGGGCACCCAGGCCAAGCGCCGCGCCCACGCCACCCTGGTCGACCACCTGGTGCCGCCGATGGCCCGCGCCGACTCCTACGGCGACATCGCCCGCCTGGAGCAGCTGCTCGACGAGCACTCCAACATCGCCGCGATGGACCCGGCGAAGCTGCCGGCGATCCGCGCCCAGATCTGGACGCTGATCCAGGCCGCCAGGCTCGACCACGACCTCGGCCTGGAGGAGCGCCCCGAGGACGACGGCTTCGACGACTTCCTGCTGCACGTCGACGGCTGGCTCTGCGAGGTCAAGGACGCCCAGATCCGCGACGGCCTGCACGTCCTCGGCCAGGCGCCGACCGGCACCGACCGGGTCAACATCGTGCTCGCCATCCTGCGCGCCCGGCAGATCTGGGGCGGCGTCAGCGCCCTGCCCGGCCTGCGCGAGGCGCTCGGCCTGGACGAGGCCGCGCTCACCCTCGGCGCCACCGACGCGGCCGAGGCGAAGGCCCGCGAGCTGGTCGAGGCGATGGAGGCCGCCGACTGGGCGCCGGAGGCGGTGGAGAAGGTCGCCGCCGGGTTCCCGGACGCCGTCCGCGAGGTGCTGGACTTCGCCGCCGGCCAGGTCGTGCCGCGACTGGCCGCGACCACCGGCGAGCTGGACGCCGTGCTGCACGCGCTGCGCGGCGGCTTCGTCCCGGCCGGCCCGTCCGGCTCGCCGCTGCGCGGGCTGGTCAACGTGCTGCCGACCGGCCGCAACTTCTACTCCGTCGACCCCAAGGCGGTGCCCAGCAAGCTCGCCTGGGAGACCGGCCAGGCGCTCGCCGCCTCGCTGATCGAGCGCTACCGGGCCGACAACGACGGCGCCTACCCGCCGTCGGTGGGCCTGTCGCTCTGGGGCACCAGCGCGATGCGCACCGCCGGCGACGACATCGCCGAGGCGTTCGCGCTGCTCGGCGTCCGCCCGGTCTGGGACGACGCCTCCCGCCGGGTCACCGGCCTGGAGGCCGTGCCGCCGCAGGAGCTGGGCCGCCCGCGGATCGACGTCACGCTGCGCATCTCCGGCTTCTTCCGGGACGCCTTCCCGCACGTCGTGGCCCTGCTGGACGACGCGGTGCGCCTGGCCGCCGCCCAGGAGGAGCCGGCCGAGCAGAACTACGTGCGCGCCCACGTCCAGGCCGACCTCGCCGTGCACGGCGACGAGCGCAAGGCCACCGTGCGCGTCTTCGGCTCCCGCCCCGGCACCTACGGCGCGGGCCTGCTGCAGCTGATCGACAGCCGCGACTGGCGCACCGACGCCGACCTCGCCGAGGTGTACACGGTCTGGGGCGGCTACGCGTACGGGCGCGGGCTGGACGGGCGGCCGGCCCGCGAGGAGATGGAGACCGCGTACAAGCGGATCACCGTCGCCGCGAAGAACACCGACACCCGCGAGCACGACATCGCCGACTCGGACGACTACTTCCAGTACCACGGCGGCATGGTGGCCACCGTGCGCGCGCTCACCGGCAAGGCGCCGACCGCCTACATCGGCGACTCGACCCGCCCGGAGACGGTCCGCACCCGCACCCTGACCGAGGAGGCGGCCCGGGTCTTCCGCGCCCGGGTGGTCAACCCGCGCTGGATCGAGGCGATGCGGCGGCACGGCTACAAGGGGGCGTTCGAGATGGCCGCGACCGTCGACTACCTCTTCGGCTACGACGCCACGACCGGCGTGGTCGCGGACTGGATGTACGAGAAGCTCACCCAGGAGTACGTGCTCGACCCGGTCAACCGGGAGTTCCTGGCGGGCGCCAACCCGTGGGCGCTGCACGGCATCAGCGAGCGGCTGCTGGAGGCGGCGAGCCGGGGCCTGTGGGAGCAGCCGGACCCGGAGCTGATCGAGCAGTTGCAGGCCGCGTTCCTGGAGACCGAGGGCGACCTGGAGGGCGACGGGGAGTGAGCAGCCCCGCCCCGTAGGCCGTTCGAGTGATCGCGGGGCTGGTGACGGGGGCGCGCCGAGCGGACAATACGGGTCATGCCGCGCCCTCCCCTGCTCACCGGCCCCGACGGCCCCTCCGCCGCGGCGGCCGCCCCGCCCACCGCCCGCCCCGGCCGGGCCGCCGCCGCCCGGTACCGGCCCCGGCTGGCGGCGCTCGCCGCCGGGGCCGTCCCGGTGCTCGCCTTCCCCGCGCCCGGGGTCGCGGCGCTCGCCTGGGTCGCGCTCGTCCCCGGCCTGCTGCTGATGCAGCGGGCCCCGGGGGCGCGCGAGGCGGCGGTGCGCGGCTGGTGGTTCGGCGCCGGGTTCATCCTGACCGGGATGTCCTGGCTGCTGTCCTCGGTCGGGCCCGCGCTGCCGCTGATCGCGGTGGTGTTCGGGTCGCTGCAGGCCGGGGTGGGCGTCGCGGTGTGGCGGCTGCTGCGCCCGCCGCTGACGGTCCGCCGGGCACTGCTCGCGCCGCCGGTGGTCGCCGCGGTCTGGCTGACCACCGAGTACGCGCGCTCCTGGCCCGCGCTGGGCGGGCCGTGGGCGCTGCTGGGCGCGACCCAGTGGCAGCACCCGGCCGTCCTGGCGCTGGCCTCGGCCGGCGGGATCTGGCTGGTGAGTGCCGCCGTGGTGGCGGTCAACACCGCCGTGCTGGTGGTGCTCACCGCCGTCGACCCGCGCCCGCGGGCGGCGGCGGCGCTGCTCGCGGCGGCGTCACTGGCGGCCGGACCGCTGCTGTTCGCCCTGCGGCCGGCGCCGGCGGCCGCCCAGGACGGACCGTCCGGGGCGGCGGAGGTGCGGATCGCGCTGGTCCAGCCGGGGATCGTCGACGATCCGCAGGCCCGCTTCGAGGCGAGCGCCCGCGCCACCGCCGCGCTGGTCGGGCAGCACCCGGTGGACCTGGTGGTCTGGGGCGAGTCCAGCACCACCGCCGACCTCGACCGCGACCCGGCGGCGCTCGGACGGCTGCGGGCGCTGTCCGCCGCGACCGGGGCCGAGCTGCTGGCGGGCGAGGACGCGCGCAAGGCGGACGGGCGGATCTCCAAGGACGCGGTGCTGGTGTCGCCGGACGGCGTGGCCGACCGGTACCGGAAGATCCGGCTGGTGCCGTTCGGCGAGTACATCCCGCTGCGGCCGGTGCTCGGCTGGGTCGCCGGGGTCAGCCGGGCGGCGGGCGAGAACCGGGCGCCCGGCAGCGGCCAGCACCTGCTGCCGGCCGTGGACCGGGCGGGGCGCCCGCTGCCGGTCGGGGCGCTGGTCTGCTTCGAGTCGGCGTTCCCCGACATGGCGCGGACGGCGGCCCGGAACGGCGCCCGGGTGCTGGTCTACCAGGCGTCGACCTCGACCTTCCAGCGGAGCTGGGCGCCCGAGCAGCACGTCTCGCTGGCCGCGATCCGGGCCGCCGAGACCGGCCGGCCGGCCGTGCAGGCCTCGCTCACCGGGGTGTCGGCCGCCTTCGACGCGCAGGGGCGGGAGCTGGCCCGGCTGGGCACGGACGACACCGGCGCGCTGGTGGTCCGGCTGCCGCTGACCGCGCCGGGCACCGCCACCTGGTACACCCGGGTGGGCGACGCGGTGCCGGTGGCGGCCGTGCTGGTGACGGCGGCCGCGGCGGCGGCCGCGGTGCGCCGGCGTCAGCCCGCGCCCCTGGTCCCCGAGCGGTAGTAGAGGCCGAACGCCGCGCCCAGCGGGTCGCGCAGCACCGCGATCCGCAGGCCGCCGCCGGGCAGGTCGACGGGCGCCATCAGCACCCCCGCGCCGAGGTTGCCGGCCCGGGACGCCGAGCCGTCCACGTCGGCGACCGAGAAGTACGGCAGCCAGTGCGGCGGCACCTGCGGCGGGAAGTTCTCGCCCATGGTCAGCATGCCGCCGAAGTCCCCGTCCGCCAGGCCCCACTGGGTGTACTGCGCGGACGGGCTCACCGTCCAGCCGAACACCGCCGGGTAGAAGGCGCGGGCGGCGTCCGGCTCCCGGGTGAGCAGTTCCACCCAGCCGAGCGCGCCGGGCTCGTTGAGGACCTCGGCGCCGCGCAGCCGGCCCGGCTGCCAGAGGCCGAACACCGCGCCGGACGGGTCGGCCGCGACCGCGAACCGGCCGTGGTCCAGCGCGTCCGTCGGCGGGACGACCAGGCTCCCGCCCGCCCCGGTGACCCGGCGGGCGGCGGCGTCGGCGTCCTCGGCCAGGAAGGAGACGCTCCAGGCGGTCGGCCGGCCCTCGCCGTGGAGCGGGGCCACGGAGGCGGCGATCCGGCCGTCCAGCCGCATGAACGTGTAGCCGCCGGCCTCCGGGCGCTCGTCGGTCTCCGGCTGCCAGCCGAACAGTTCGCCGTAGAACCGCCGCGCCGCCGGCGGGTCGGCGCTGCCGTGCTCGACCCAGCACGGGCCGCCGGTGGTGACGGTCTGCTGCTTCATCGCGGCCCTCCCTCAGCCGATGTCCAGGACGACCTTGCCGCGCGCGTGCCCCGATTCGACCAGCGCGACCGCCTCGTCGGCGCGGGACAGCGGGTAGCGGCCGGCGATGTGCGGGTCCAGCTCGCCCGCGGCCACGAGTTCGGCCAGCGCGGCGAGGGTGTCCGGGCTGGTGGACCGGGTGATGTAGCGGCCGCCGAGCTCCTCCGCGGTGGTCGGGTCGGAGGTGGACACCAGCCGGGAGCGGTCGTCCAGGGCCACCGCGGCGGCGCGCGCGTCGTCGCCGCCGACCAGGTCGAGGATGCCGTCCACGCCGTCCGGCGCGGCCGCCCGGATCCGCTCGGCGACGCCCTCGCCGTAGCGCAGCTGCACCGCGCCCAGCGACTCGACGTACGCCCGGTTGGCGTCGCCCGCCGTCCCGATGACCCGGATGCCGCGGCTGCGGGCGATCTGGGCGGCCATGCTGCCGACTCCGCCGGCGATGCCGAGGATCAGCAGCGTCTGCCCGGCGCCCACGCCGATGTCGCGGACCGCGTCGTCGGCGGTCGCGGCCGCCACCGGCAGGGTGGCGGCCTGGTCGAAGCCGACCTTGGCCGGCTTCACCGCGCTGGACGCGGCGGCCAGCAGCGTCTGCTCGGCGAACGCGCCGGCCGCCGCGATCCCGAAGACCTCGTCGCCCGGGGTGAACCCGGTGACGCCGGGGCCGACCCGTTCGACCACGCCGGCCGCCTCGGAACCCATCACGGCGGGCAGCTCGCGCACCTGGCCGAGCCAGCCCCGGCGGACCTTCCAGTCGACCGGGTTCACCCCGGCGGCCCGGACGGCGATCGCCAGCTGGCCCAGCCCGGGCTCCAGCGCCGGCCGGTCCAGGAACTCCTGCTTCTCCGGTCCGCCGTAGTCGGCGAACCCGAACGCCTTGGCCATCCCCGCTCCACTCTCCGCTCGACGGCCCCCGCCCCAGCATGCGGGCGGGGGCCGTCCGGAGGCGGCTCCTGCTGGGCCGTCCGGGCACGAGGGGGCTCAGCGCGAGGGGGCTCAGCGCGCCGGCGCGCGGACCACCGGGATCCAGAGCTCCGCCTCGGCCTCCTCGCCGCCCGGCCGGACGCGGACCCGCAGTATCTCCGGGCCGGGCCGGAACTCGTACGGGTTGGACGGGAACCACTGGGTGAAGACGTCCCGCCACATCTCCTGGAGCGCGCGCGGGTACGGCCCGGTGTTGGCGAACACCGCCCAGGTGCCGGCCGGGACCTCGCGCACGTCGAGGCCCGCCGGCACCTCGGAGCCGGCCCCGGCCGCCACCGCGTGGTAGTAGTCCAGCGGCACGCCCTCCTCCCGGCTGTCCGAGAAGAACTCGGTGACCGCGACGAGGCCCTCCGGCTCCTGCTCCGACAGCGCCGCGATCCGGTCGACCTCCTCCTGTCCCAGGCCCTTGACGAACGCGGCGATCGCCGGGTTGACCCCCTCGTGGACCAAGGGGACCCTCGCCCGCCGGCCCACGATCCGGAAGGCCGGCCGTTCCACGACCCGGTACTCCATGCTGCTGCTCCCTTCGACGACGAGGCGGAAGGACATCCGGGGCTGGGAGACCAGTACCGCGCCCGAGCGCCGGGCCTCGCCGGGGCCGACCCCGTGCATCGCCCGGAACGCCCGGGCGAACGCCTCGCCCGAGCCGTAGCCGTGGCGGACCGCGACGTCGAGCAGCGTGCGCTCCCCGGCCAGCACCTCCGCGCCGGCCAGCGTGAGCCGGCGGCGGCGCAGGTACTCCGAGAGCGGCATCCCGGCGAGCGCCGAGAACAGCCGTCGGAAGTGGTACTCCGAGGTGGTCGCGATCCGCGCGAGCTCGGCCGCGTCGACCGTCCCGTCGAGGTGCTCCTCGATGTACTCCATGGCCTGGTTCAGCCGGTCCAGCATCGGTTCCCGCCCCCGTCCTTCCCTCTGATGCTCCTCACCGTAGGCGGCGGCCGCCCGCCCGGACCCGACATCCGGTGCCCGCTCCGGTCGGGGTGGCCCGGGCCGCCGGGGGTCCGCCGCCGGGGGTCCGCCGCCGGGAAGCACGCCGCCTCCCCGGCCGGCACCCGCGGGGGGTGCGGCCGGGGAGGCGGCGTGGCAGTGCTGCGGGGGTGCGGCCCGGCGGCCGGGCGTCAGATCAGACCCTGCGCCAGCATGGCGTCCGCCACCAGCTCGAAGCCGGCGATGTTGGCGCCCAGCACGTAGTCCCCGGGGCGGCCGTACTTCTCGGCCGTGGTGTAACAGGCGGCGTGGATGTTCCGCATGATCGCGGCCAGCCGCTCCTCGGTCCGCTCGAAGGACCACACGTCGCGCGAGGCGTTCTGCTGCATCTCCAGCGCGCTGGTGGCGACGCCGCCCGCGTTGGCCGCCTTGCCCGGGCCGAAGGCCACTCCGGCCTCCAGGAACACCCGGACCGCCTCCGGCGTGGTCGGCATGTTGGCGCCCTCGGCGACGGCGCGCACGTTGCCCCGGACCAGCGCCAGCGCGTCCGCCTCGTCCAGCTCGTTCTGGGTCGCGCAGGGCAGCGCCACGTCCACCGGGACGCTCCACACGCCGGTGCCCTCCTGGTAGCGGACGTGGCTGCCGCGCAGCTCCGCGTACTCGGTGAGCCGGCCGCGCCGGACCTCCTTGACCTCCTTCAGCAGGTCGAGGTCGATGCCCTTCTCGTCCACCACGAAGCCGGTGGAGTCGGAGGCCGTCACCACGGTCGCGCCGAGCTGCTGGGCCTTCTCGATCGCGTACAGCGCGACGTTGCCCGAGCCGGAGACGGAGACCCGCAGGCCGTCCAGCTCCTCGCCGCGGGCGCGCAGCATCTCCTGGGTGAACAGCACGCAGCCGTAGCCGGTGGCCTCGGTGCGGGCCTGCGAGCCGCCCCAGCCGATGCCCTTGCCGGTCAGCACGCCCGACTCGTAGCGGTTGGTGATCCGCTTGTACTGGCCGAACAGGTAGCCGATCTCCCGGCCGCCGACGCCGATGTCCCCGGCCGGGACGTCGGTGTGCTCGCCCAGGTGGCGGTACAGCTCGGTCATGAAGGACTGGCAGAAGCGCATGACCTCGGCGTCCGAGCGGCCCTTGGGGTCGAAGTCGGAGCCGCCCTTGCCGCCGCCGATGGCCAGGCCGGTCAGCGCGTTCTTGAAGATCTGCTCGAAGCCCAGGAACTTCACGATCCCGAGGTTCACCGAGGGGTGGAAGCGCAGGCCGCCCTTGTACGGGCCGAGCGCGCTGTTGAACTCCACCCGGAAGCCGCGGTTGACATGGATCCGGCCCCGGTCGTCGGTCCACGGCACGCGGAAGATCAGCTGGCGCTCGGGCTCGACGATCCGCTCGACGATCCGGGCGTCCGCCAGCTCGGGGCGGCGCGCCAGGACCGGGCCGAGGGTCTCCACGACCTCGTGCACCGCCTGGTGGAACTCGGGCTCGCCGGGGTTGCGGCGGAGCACCTCGGCGTAGAGCGACTCAATGGCGGGGTTCCCGGCGTCGTGGGACGCAGCGGGCACGGGGGTAGCCGACATCTCTGAGGACCTTCCATGGTCTGAATCGACAGACAGGGCGCCTCCCCCGTCATCACGGGGGGAGAGCACCGGCGGTCCCCTCGCCATTGAGGGCGTCACGGCGCACGAACACCGGCGCGGCAACTCCTGGACCGCTCGCGCGGGCACAGTCTCTCACTGCCACCCCCTGTTTGTCCGCCCCTGTCCCCCCGGACCTCCCCCGGCAACCCGTTCGTGAGCTGCACCGACCCTTCGTCGGCCTCCTATGTTGTTCAAATTGGAACTACCTAGTACCGTCGACAGCCGAGTACCACCGGAACCGTCCGTCACGAAAGGCCCGTCCATGCCGCAGGTGCAGCAGAACGATTCCCCGCAGACCGACGGCGCCGTGCGGGTCCGGGCGCGGGTGCGGATACCGCTGGCCTTCCCGGACGGCTACCGGGCCGAGGCGGAGGTGTCCACCTTCCACGGCCTGGCGGACGGGGCGGAGCACCTCGCGCTGGCGCTCGGCACGGTGCCCGAGGGCGCCACGCCGCTGGTGCGGCTGCACTCGGAGTGCCTGACCGGCGACGTGTTCGGCTCCGCCCGGTGCGACTGCGGCCCGCAGCTGCGCGAGGCCGTCGAGCGGATCGCCACCGCCGGCGGGTACCTGCTGTACCTGCGCCAGGAGGGCCGCGGCATCGGGCTGTACAACAAGCTGGACGCCTACGCCCTGCAGGACTCCGGGCTCGACACCTACGACGCCAACACCGCGCTCGGCCTGCCCGAGGACGGCCGCGACTACACCGCCGCCGCCCAGATGCTCGGCGCGCTCGGCGTCGACGGGATCGACCTGCTGAGCAACAACCCCGACAAGGACGCCCAGTTGGCCGCCCTCGGCGTCACGGTGCGGCGCCGGGTGCCGACCGGCGTGCACGTCTCCGAGAGCAACGTCCGCTACCTGCGGGCCAAGGCGGAGCGGACCGGGCACTCGATCGAGCTGTCCCAGCTGGTGGGCTGAGCGGGCGGGCCGGCCCGCGCTCAGGCGGCGACCGGCGACCGACGGCCACTCAGCGGACGACCGTTCAGCCGAGGACCGCTCAGCCGGCGCCCCCTCAGCCGACGACCGGCCAGTCGGCGACCGGGCGGCCCCGCGGCTCCTCGGCAATCCGGCGGGCGATCTCGGACGGCCGCACCGGGCGGCCGAAGTGCCAGCCCTGCGCCCAGTCGCAGCCGAGGACGCGCAGCCGCTCGGCGTCCCGGCCGGTCTCCACGCCCTCGGCGGTGACGGTCAGCCCGAGGGCGTGCGCCATCGAGACCAGGCCGCTGACGATCCGCCAGCCGGTCTCCTCGTCCTTGGCCGGGTCGTGCAGGTCGCCGACGAAGGAGCCGGCGATCTTCAGCCCGGAGACCGGCAGGTCGCGCAGGTAGGCGAGGTTCGACCAGCCGGTGCCGAAGTCGTCGACGGCGAGCGAGACCCCGAGGCCGACCAGGCCGTGCAGGGTGCGCAGCGCCTCGTCCTCCGGGCCGACCACGGTGGACTCGGTGATCTCCAGCTGGAGCCGGGCCGGGTCGAGACCGGTGGTGTCCAGGATCCGGCCGAGGTCGCCGACCAGGGCGGCGCTGCGGGCCTGCCGGACCGCCAGGTTGACGTTGAGCTGGGGCGCGGCGTCGCCGAACCGCTTGATCCAGTCGGCGGCCTGGCCGCAGGCCTGCTCCAGCACCCAGCGGCCGAGCGGCATGATCAGCCCGGTCTCCTCGGCGGTGGTGACGAACTCGTCCGGGCCGAGCACGCCGAGCTGCGGGTGGCGCCAGCGCACCAGCGCCTCGACGGCGGCGAGCCGGCCGTCGGCGAGCGCGTAGAGCGGCTGGTAGTCGATGAAGAACTCGCCGCGATCGAGGGCGGCGGGCATCCGCACCGAGACGGCGTAGCGGGAGACGGCGCGGGCGTTCTCCTTGGGGTCGAAGAGCGTCCAGCGGCCCCGTCCGGCCTCCTTGGCGCGGTAGAGCGTGAGGTCGGCGGCGCGCACGGCGGCGCCGGGGGTGGTGGTGGAGACCCGCCGCTCCAGGACGCCGACGCTGGCGCCGACGGCCAGCTTGTGGTCGCCGATCAGGATCGGCCCGGCGAGCGCCTTCAGCACGGTCTTGGCGGCGGCGACGGCCTCCTGCTCGCCGCGGCTGTTCTCCAGCAGGACGACGAACTCGTCGCCGCCGAGCCGGGCGACCAGGTGCCCGAGCGGGCCGAGCGCGGCCTTCAGCCGGGCGGCCACGGCGCACAGCAGCTGGTCGCCGGTGTCGTGGCCGAGGCTGTCGTTGACCACCTTGAAGCCGTCGAGGTCGACGTAGCAGAGACCGAACCGGGCGCCCGGGTCCGGGTCCTCGAAGAGCCTCTCCAGCCGTTCGAAGAACGCGGCCCGGTTGGGCAGGCCGGTCAGCGGGTCGTGGGTGGCCTGGTGGCGCAGCCGCTCCTGGAGCCGGTAGCGGTCGGTGACGTCCTCCAGCATGGCGACCTGGTACTGCGGCAGGCCGTCGTCGTCGCGGATCAGCGAGACCGTCAGGTGGGTCCAGACGATCTCGCCGTCCTGGCGGTAGTACGGCTTGTCGAACTGGAAGTAGTCGCGCTTGCCGCTGATCAGCTCCTCGTAGGCCTCCCAGACGCCGTCGGTGTCCTCGGGGTGGACGAGGTCGCCGACCCGGCGGCCGATCATGTCGTCCGGGCCGGCGCCGAAGAGCTCCTGGAGGGCCTTGTTGACGGCCAGGATGTTGCCGTCGGTGTCGCCGATGCCGATGCCGATGGCGGCGCTCTCGAACAGCGCGCGGAACCGGGCCTCGGAGGCGCGCAGCGCCCGCTCGGCCTCCTTGCGGGCGACGTCGGCGGCGGTGCGGATGGCCTCCTGCTCGCGCAGCGTGCGCTCGCGCAGCGCGGCCGCCCAGCCGGCCGCGAAGGCGCCGCTCAGGGCGGGGCCCCGGCTGTCCGCGGCGGGGTACCGCTGGAGCAGTTCGACCGCCCGGGCGAGCACCACCGGGTCGGTGAAGTGGGCGTCGACCAGTTCGGCGCCGGCCTCGGCGGCCAGCTGCGGTTCGAACGGGTGGTCCAGCTGGGCGCGGTGGAGCAGCCCGGCGGTCCGGGAGACGAGCCGGCCGAGCAGGCCGGGGTGGACCGCCGTGCCGTGGTCACCGGAGAGCAGCCGCGCCCAGTCCTCGTGGAACCGTTCGGCGCCGCTGCCCGATTCCGGTGCTTCCGTCACGGACGGAGCCCCACGCCCGCCACCCCGGTCATCCGCTCGGGGTGCTCGCCGACCGCCTCGGGCTGGTCCGGGCGCCACTGCGGCAGGTAGACGACGCCGGGCTCGACCAGCTCGAAGCCCTCGAACATCGCGGTGATCTGCTCGTGGGTGCGCATGGTCAGCGGGGTGGGCGTCATCCGGTACAGCCGCTGGTGGTCCTCGGCCTGGTCGGGGCGGCCCTCCAGGGAGGCGTGGGACAGGATGAGGGCGCTGCCGGGCGGGAGGGCGTCGCGGATCACCGCGATCAGCTTCCACGGGTCCTCGGCGTCCTGGACGAAGTGCATGACGGCGACCAGCAGGACGGCCACCGGCTCGCCGGCGGCGAGCAGCGCGGTCACCTCGGGGCGGGACATGAGGTCCTCGACGTCCCGCACGTCGGCCTGGACGACGGAGCTGCCCGGGTCGTCCTCCAGCAGCAGGCGGCTGTGGGCGACGGCGACCGGGTCGCGGTCCACGTAGACGACCTGCGCCTCGGGCCGGATCGCGCGGGCGATCTCGTGGACGGTACCGAAGGTGGGGATGCCGGAGCCGATGTCGAGGAAGCGGCCGATGCCGCGCTCGGCGGCGAACTGGACGGCGCGGCGCAGGAAGGCGCGGTTGGAGCGCATGATCTGCGGCAGCTCGGGCCAGAGTTCGATGGCCTTGCGGGCCATCTCCCGGTCGACCTCGAAGTTGTGCGAGCCCCCGAGGTAGTAGTCGTAGACCCGCGCGGCGTTCGGTTTGTCCAGGTCCGTGCCCTCCGGTACCCAGTTCGGTCGCCGCATTCTCGGGTCTCCTTCGCTCCGGTGCCGGTGGACACTGCCAGCAATGTGGCAGCTGTGACTGATGAGACTACAAGCACAAAAGATCCTCCTCTGCACGCCGAACGCATGCAAGCGGAGCGCCCCCCTCCTCCCGGTGCCGCACCGGGTGCCCCGACGGGCGCCGCTACAGTGCCCCCGTGGACCCCAACCACTACCGGTTCCGCGGGGTGTGGCACCTCGCGGCGCCGCCGGCGGCGGTGTACGCGGCGCTCGCCGACGTCGCCGGCTACCCGCGCTGGTGGCCGGAGATCCGCGCCGTCCGGGAGACCGGACCGGACCGCGGCGAGGTACTGGTGCGCGCGCTGCTCCCCTACCGGCTGGTCATCGGGCTCACCGCCGTCCGGCAGGACCCGGCCGCCGGGGTGCTGGAGGCGGCCATGCACGGGGACCTCACCGGCTGGTCCCGCTGGACCGTCACGGCGGACGGCGCGGGCGGCACGCTGGCCCTGTTCGAGGAGGACACCCGCCCGGCCAAGCCGCTGCTGCGCCGCCTCGCGCTGCCCGCCCGGCCGCTGTTCCGGGCCAACCACGCGGTGCTGATGCGGCGCGGCCGGCGCGGCCTGGCGGCACACCTGGGGCGTGCCTGACCGTTCCCGCCGGGCGCGCGACGCCGGCCGATCCGACACGCGTGGCCGGACACGCCCCGGCCGCCCGCCCGCGCCGGGCGGCCGACCCGTGCGCCCCGCGCCCGCACGCGCGCCCGGCGCCCCGGTCCGGCCGCCACCGACCCCGGGTTCACCCGCTGTTCACCCGTTCGCTCCGCCCCTTCCTGCGGCGATCCGCCTTCCCCGGATGTTTGTACGGCGGCCCCGCATGGTCCGGGGCAGACTGGGCAGGGTAGTCCGGGCCGCACCCGTGTCCCGAGGATGGTGAGTCCGGTGATACCGCTCCGCCCGCCCAACCCGACCGACCGCACGAGCCCCCAGCCGTCCCCCGATTCGGTGACGCCGCTCACCGAATCGGCCGCCCGCAGCCACATGGCGGGCGTCTGCTTCAAGATCGGACCGCCCCGGCTGGTGGGCGTCGAGGTCGAATGGTTCGTCCACGACGACCGATGTCCCGACCGACCGGTCGCCCCGGAACGGCTGCACGCCGCACTGGACGCACTTCCGCTCGGCGGCCCCGACGGGACCTCGCTCCCGTCCGGCTCCCGCCTCACCCTCGAACCCGGCGGGCAGGTCGAGCTCAGCTCCCCGCCCGCCGACAGCCTCACCGGCTGCGTCGCCGACACCCGGCGCGATCTCGGAGCCCTGCGGGCCGCCTTCGCCGCCCAGGGCCTGCGCCTCACCGGCACCGGCACCGATCCGCTGGACCGCCCCCGCACGATGGTCCTGGACCATCCGCGCTACCTCGCGATGGAGCGCCACTTCGACGCGGCGGGCCCCTGGGGCCGGATCATGATGACCGGCACCGCCTCCCTCCAGGTCTGCCTGGACGCCGGGGCGGAGGACGGCCCGCACGCCTTCGAGCGCCGCTGGCAACTCGCCCACCGGCTCGGCCCGGTGCTGGTCGCCGCCTTCGCCAACTCGCCGCTGCTGGACGGGCGCCCCACCGGGTACCGGTCCACCCGGCAGACCGTCTGGTCCCGGATGGACCCCACCCGCACCCTCGCGCCCGCGCCCGACCACGGCGACCCGCGCGAGTCCTGGGCCGGGTACGTGCTGGACGCCGAGGTGCTCTGCGTGCGCCGCCACGACGACGCACCGTGGAGCGCGCCGACCGGGCTGACCTTCCGCGACTGGCTGCGCGGCGCCGGCGAGCGCCCGCCCACCCTGGCCGACCTCGACTACCACCGCACCACGCTCTTCCCACCGGTGCGTCCGCGCGGCCACCTGGAGCTGCGGATGATCGACGCCCAGCCGGGCGACGGCTGGATCGTGCCGACCGCCCTGGTCACCGCGCTGCTGGACGACCCGGTCGCCGCGGACACCGCGCTCGCCGCCCTGGAGCCGCTGGAGCCGCCCCCGGGCGAGGAGGACCCGCGGCCGCCGCGCAGCGACCTCTGGCGCCGGGCCGCCGGCCTCGCCACGGCCGACCCCGGGCTGCGCCGCGCCGCCCTCGCCTGCTTCGCCGCCGCCGACGCCGCCCTGGGCCGCCTGCCCGACGCCGAGCGGCTGCGCGACGCCGTCGCCGCGTTCGCCGAGCGCTACCCCGCGCGCGGCCGCTGCCCGGCCGACGACCAGCTGGACGCCCTGCGCGCCGGCACCCGACGCACTCCCCCGGAGGAGGCCGCACCATGATCGACGACGCCCGCGAGACCGGGACCGCCCGCCGGGACGGGGGCACTCCCCCGCCGGACGCCCCCGCACTGGACGCCCTCGCACTGGACGCCCTCGCGCCGGAGGTGCTGCGCGAGACCATCGCCGTCGAGCTGCTGGCCGCCCGCGCCCGCACCGCCGCGCTCACCGACTGCGTCGACGAGCACGACCTCACCGCCCAGCACTCCCCGCTGATGTCGCCGCTGGTCTGGGACCTCGCGCACATCGGCAACCAGGAGGAGCTCTGGCTGCTGCGCAACGTCGGCGGCCGGGACCCGATGCACCCGGAGATCGACCCGCTGTACGACGCCTTCCAGCACCCGCGCGCCGAGCGGCCGAGCCTGCCGCTGCTGCCGCCGGCCGAGGCCCGGGCGTACGCGGGCGAGGTCCGCGGCCGGGTGCTCGACCTGCTCGCCGCCAGCCCGCTGGAGGGCCCGCCGCTGCTGACCGCCGGCTTCGCCTTCGGCATGATCGCCCAGCACGAACAGCAGCACGACGAGACGATGCTGATCACCCATCAGCTCCGCAGGGGCGAGCCCGCGCTGGCCGCTCCCCCGCCGCCGCCCGCCCCGGCGGACGCCGCCGCGCTGCCCGCCGAGGTGCTGATCCCGGCCGGCCCGTTCACCATGGGCACCGACACCGAGCCGTGGGCACTGGACAACGAGCGCCCCGCCCACCGCGTCGACCTGCCCGCCTACCGGCTGGACACCACCCCGGTCACCAACGCCGCCTACCTGCGCTTCATCGAGGACGGCGGCTACGACGAGCCGCGCTGGTGGACGCCCGAGGGCTGGGCGCACCGGCAGGGCGCCGGGCTGAGCGCACCGCTGTTCTGGCAGCGCGCCGACGGCGGGTGGCTGCGCCGCCGGTTCGGCGTGCTGGAGCCCGTGCCGTCGGACGAGCCGGTGCTGCACGTCAGCTGGTACGAGGCGGACGCCTACGCCCGCTGGGCCGGGCGCCGGCTGCCGACCGAGGCCGAGTGGGAGAAGGCCGCCCGGCACGACCCGGCCACCGGCCGCTCCCGGCGCTACCCGTGGGGCGACGGCGCGCCCGGCCCCGAGCACGCCAACCTGGGCCAGCGGCACCTGCGCCCGGCCCCGGCCGGCAGCTACCCGGAGGGCCGGTCAGCCTACGGGGCACGGCAGTTGATGGGCGACGTGTGGGAGTGGACGGCCAGCGACCTCCAGCCCTACCCGGGCTTCCGGGCCTGGCCCTACCGGGAGTACTCCGAGGTGTTCTTCGGCCCGGAGTACAAGGTGCTGCGCGGCGGCTGCTTCGCGGTGGCGCCGGTCGCCTGCCGCGGCACCTTCCGCAACTGGGACTACCCGGTGCGCCGGCAGATCTTCGCCGGGTTCCGCACCGCCGCCGACGTCGACCCCGACGACGGCGGGCGGCCCCGCGGCGGCACGGAGGCCCGCTGATGTGCCGCCACCTCGCCTACCTCGGCGAGCCGGTCGCGCCCCGGACCCTCCTGGTGGAGCCGCCGTCCGGGCTCTACCGGCAGTCCTGGGCGCCGCGCCTGCAGCAGTACGGCACCGTCAACGCCGACGGCTTCGGCCTCGGCTGGTACGCGGACGGCGACGAGGTGCCGGCCCGCTACCGGCGGGCCGGGCCCGTCTGGGCGGACGCCTCGTTCGCCGACCTCGCCCGGGTCCTGCGCACCCGGGCGCTGCTGGCGGCGGTCCGCTCGGCCACCGAGGGCTGCGCGGCGGGCGAGGAGGCGGCCGCGCCGTTCGCCGCCGGCCCCTGGCTGTTCAGCCACAACGGGGCGCTGGCCGGCTGGCCGGAGCGGACCGGCGCGCTCGCCGCGCTGCTGCCGCCGCAGGAGCTGCTCGGCCTGGTCGCGCGCACCGACTCGGCGCTGCTGTGGGCGCTCGCGCTGCACCGGCTGCGCGCGGGCGCCGGCCTCGGCGAGGCGCTGGCCGACACCGTCGCGGAGGCCTCCGCCCACACCACCGGGCGGATCAACCTGCTGCTCACCGACGGCCGGGAGATCGCCGCCACCGCCTGGGGCGACACCCTGCACCACCGGACGGTGCCCGGGCTCGGCGTGCTGGTCGCCTCCGAGCCCTCCGACGACCATCCCGACTGGACCGCCGTGCCGGACCGGTCGCTGCTGCTGGCCGGACCGGACGGGGTGACCGTCAAACCGCTCTGACCGCGACGGTCCCGCCGCGGCCCTCCGCGGCGGGACCGCCATCGACTCGCGGTTCACATCTCTTCATTTCCTGAACAGAGGATCAACCTGTCATGAGCACATTTGATCTCACCCGGCTGCTGCCCGCCGACCACTTCAGCACCGCACTGCGGCACGACGTCCACACCGGGCTGACCTCCGAGCCGAAGACGCTGCCGCCCAAGTGGTTCTACGACGCGCGGGGCAGCGAGCTGTTCGAGGAGATCACCCGGCTGCCGGAGTACTACCCGACCCGGGCCGAGCGCGCGATCCTCACCGCCCGGGCCGGCGGGATCGCCGCCGCCACCCGGGCCCGCACCCTGGTGGAGCTGGGCTCCGGCTCCTCCGAGAAGACCCGGCTGCTGCTGGACGCGCTGCGCGGCCTCGGCACGCTGGAGGCGTACGTCCCGGTGGACGTCAGCGAGAGCGCGCTGACCGCGGCCGGCCGGGCGCTCACCGCCGAGTACCCGGACCTCGCGGTGCACGGCGTGCTGGCCGACTTCACCGACCGGCTCGGCCTGCCGCCGGCCGGCGGCCCGCGCCTGGTCGCCTTCCTCGGCGGCACCCTCGGCAACCTGCTGCCGCCCGAGCGGGCCGCCTTCCTGCGCGGGCTGCGCGCCGCGCTCGACCCGGGCGACTTCCTGCTGCTCGGCACCGACCTGGTGAAGGACCCGGCGGTGCTGGTCGCCGCCTACGACGACGCGGCCGGGGTGACCGCGGAGTTCAACCGGAACGTGCTCAACGTGCTGAACCGCGAGCTGGGCGCCGACTTCGAACCGGAGGCGTTCGCGCACGTCGCGCGCTGGGACCCCGAGCAGGAGTGGATCGAGATGCGGCTGCGCTCGCTGGCCTCGCAGACCGTCAAGATCCCGGCGCTGGACCTGCCGGTGCACTTCGCCGAGGGCGAGGAGCTGCGCACCGAGGTGTCGGCGAAGTTCCGCCGGGAGCGGGTCGCCGAGGAGCTGTCGGCGGCCGGCCTGCGACTGGCGGCCTGGTGGACGGACGACGAGGGCCGGTTCGGGCTCTCGCTGGCCCAGCCGGTCTCCGGGTCGGACGAGGGCGCCATTTGATCGTTCACCTTACTAATGTCCAGTGGGACATGACCGCCATCCCATGTACAACACTTGAACATTGAGGGGTTACGATCGCGGCTACCGAACTCAGCGTTGAGTACCAGGAGTCAAGATCGTGAGCGTCACCCAGCAGTCCGCGGAGCCCTCCGGGCCCGCGGAGGCGGAGACCGGGCCGGCCCCGTCCGGCCGGCTCGGCTTCGTCGTCTACATCACCGCCGCCGCGGCCCTCGGCGGCTTCCTGTTCGGCTACGACAGCTCCGTCATCAACGGCGCGGTCTCCGGCATCCAGGAGAAGTTCGGTGTCGGCGACGGCGTGACCGGTCTGATCGTCTCCTCCGCGCTGCTGGGCTCGGCGGTGGGCGCCGCCCTGGCCGGCCGGTTCGCCGACCGCCACGGCCGGACCACCGTCATGAAGGCCGGCGCGCTGCTCTTCGCGGTGAGCGCGATCGGCTCCATGCTGCCGTTCTCCGCCTGGGACCTCGCCCTGTGGCGGGTCCTCGGCGGAGCGGCCATCGGCATCGCCTCGGTGATCGCCCCGACCTACATCGCCGAGGTCGCGCCGGCCCGGTACCGCGGCCGGCTCGCCTCCTTCCAGCAGGCCGCCATCGTGCTCGGCATCGCGATCTCCCAGCTGGTGAACTGGGTGCTGGCGAACGCCGCCGGCGGCGAGACCCGCGGCCACCTGCTCGGCCTGGAGGCCTGGCAGTGGATGCTCGGCATCTGCGTCGTCCCGGCCGCCGTCTACTTCGTGCTCGCCTCGACCATCCCCGAGTCGCCGCGCTTCCTCATCTCGGCCGGCCGCCTGGACGAGGCCCGCGCCGTCCTCGCCGACGTCGAGGGCCGGGACGTCGACGCCGACGCCCGGATCGCCGAGATCCGGGGCCTGATCGCCTCCGACCACCGCCCGCGCTTCCGCGACCTGCTCGGCGGGCGCTTCGGCCTGCTGCCGATCGTCTGGGCCGGCATCGGCCTGTCGGTCTTCCAGCAGCTGGTCGGCATCAACGTGATCTTCTACTACTCGTCGATCCTCTGGCAGTCGGTGGGCATCGACCAGTCCAACTCGTTGCTGATCGGCTTCATCGGCTCGGTCATCAACATCCTCGGCACCGTGATCGCGATCCTGCTGGTCGACCGGATCGGCCGCAAGCCGCTCGCGCTCATCGGCTCGGCCGGCATGGCCGTCGCCCTGGGCGCCTGCGCCTGGGCGTTCTCCTCCGCCACCGGCAGCGGCGACGACGTCACCCTGCCCGACCTCCAGGGCACCGTGGCGCTGGTCTCCGCCAACGCCTTCGTGCTGTTCTTCGCGCTCTCCTGGGGCGTGGTGGTCTGGGTGATGCTCGGCGAGATGTTCCCCAACCGGATCCGCGCCGCCGCGCTCTCGCTGGCCGCCTCCGCCCAGTGGATCGCCAACTGGGCGATCACCGTCTCGTTCCCGGCGCTCTCCCGCTGGAACCTCTCCGCCACCTACCTCGCGTACGCGGTGTTCGCGGCGCTGTCCGTCGTCTTCGTGGCGCGCTTCCTCAAGGAGACCAAGGGCGTCCGCCTGGAGGACATGGGCTGACCACCCCCGCCGGCGGCCCCCGGCCCCCGCACCCTAGCGCGAAGACGCCGGGGGCGGGGGCCGAATCGTTCACTCCCTGCGATCCCGCGCACACCTCCGGTATCCCTGTCCGGCAGGAGGGATGTCCTTGATCTTCGACCGGCTACGCACCCGCGGCACGCGCCGATCCGCCGCCACCGCCCGCGGCGGCGCCTGCCCCCACTCGCACGCCCACGTCCACGGCCACCTGGTGCCGGACGAGCCCCCCGGAGTGCCCGCACCCCCGGCGGAGCCCGCCGCCGACCGGCTCTTCACCGACCCCCGGCAGGCCGCCGACTTCGTCCGGCAGTTCCACACCGAGCAACCCGCCGCCGGCGCCCCGGACGAGCGGATCCGCGCCGTCCTCGACGAGATCGACCGCACCGGAACCTACGAGCACACCCCCGACGAACTCGCCTACGGCGCCAAGCTCGCCTGGCGCAACGCCGCCCGCTGCATCGGCCGGCTCTACTGGCGCAGCATGGTGGTGCGCGACCTGCGCCACCTGTCCTCCGCCGACGACCTCGCCACCGCGTGCTTCGCCCACCTGCGCACCGCCACCAACGGCGGCCGGATCCGCCCGGTGGTCTCGGTGTTCGCCCCCGACCGGCCCGGCCGTCCGGCCGCCCGGATCCTCAACCAGCAGCTCGTCCGCTACGCCGGCCACCCCGGACCGGACGGCCGGTGGATCGGCGACCCGGCCGGCGGACAGCTCGCCGCCCGGGCCCGGGACCTCGGCTGGAAGGGCGGCGAGGAGCGGTTCGAGGTGCTGCCGCTGCTCGTCCAGGAGCGGCCCGGCGAGCGGCCCGCCTGGTACGAGCTGCCCGAGGACACCACGCTGGAGGTCCCGCTCTCCCACCCCGGGCACCCGTGGTTCGCCGAGCTGGGCCTGCGCTGGTACGCGGTGCCGGCGATCAGTGACCAGACGCTGGAGATCGGCGGCGTGCGCTACCCCGCCGCGCCGTTCAACGGCTGGTACATGGGCACCGAGATCGGCGCCCGCAACCTCGCCGACGCCGACCGCTACGACATGCTGGCCACCGTCGCCGAACGGCTCGGCCTGGACACCTCCAGCGACCGCACGCTCTGGCGGGACCGCGCGCTGGTGGAGCTGAACGTCGCGGTGCTGCACTCCTTCCAGGAGGCCGGGGTGACCATGTCCGACCACCACACCGAGTCCGAGCGGTTCCTGCGGCACGTGGCGCGGGAGAAGCGGGCCGGCCGGCCGACGCCCGCCGACTGGAGCTGGATCGTGCCACCGGTCTCCGGCGGGCTGACCCCCGTCTACCACCGGTACTACGACCCGGTGGACCCCGCGCTGCGCCCGGCGTTCGTGGCCCGGGAGCCCTGGTGATCCCGGTGATCCCGGTGGCCCTGCCGTTCCGGGCGCTCCGGGCGCTCGTGCTCCAGCCGTTCGAAGCGCAGCACCAGCCCGTCGAGGAGCGCCTCCAGACCCGTCTCGAAGGCGCCCTCGTCGACGGCCGCGCGGTGCTCGGCCAGCCGGTGCGCCTCGCCGAGGTGCGGGTAGTCGGCCGCGTCGTACACCCCGGCGTCCTCCGGGAAGCCGGCCGCGAACGAGGCCAGCGCCGAGCCGGTGACGAAGTACCGCATCAGCGCGCCGATCCTGGTCGCCTGCCCGCGCGGCCAGCCGGCCTCGACCAGGTGGCCGAAGACGGCGTCGGCCAGCCGCAGCGCGTTCGGCCGGCGGCCGGGGCCCTGGGCGAGCACCGGGACGATGTGGGGGTGGGCGGCGAGCGCGGCCCGGTAGGAGCGGGCCCAGTCGCGCAGGGCCCGCGGCCACGGCGCGCCGGCGGCGAACATCGACAGGTCGACCTCGCCCATCACGCCGTCCACCACCGCGTCCAGCAGCTCGTCCTTGGTGGCGAAGTGGTTGTAGAGGGAGGGCCCGCTCACCGAGAGCTCGGCGGCCAGCCGGCGGGTGGAGAGCGCGGCCAGCCCCTCCTCGTCGACCAGCCGCAGCGCGGCGGTGACGATGCGCTCGCGGTTGAGCAGCGGGGTGCGCGGGCGGGCCATCGGCGCGGTTCCTCCGGTCGGGTGGGGGTGTGGACCGATTCTGGCAGGTGCCCCTTCCCAGCACGGCCGGTCGGAGCTACAGTCCCCTCGTAAAACTTGCAGCGCTAGTTTAACTGGGGGCGCCCCGATGGACCTGGAACTCTCCGAGGAACAGGCCGCCGTCCGCGCGCTCGCGGCCGCCTTCACCGACCGCGAGATCGTCCCGCACGCCACCGCCTGGGACCGCGCCGAGTCGGTCGACCGCACGATCGTCCGCCGGCTCGGCGAGGTCGGCTTCCTCGGCCTGACCATCCCCGAGGAGTACGGCGGCAGCGGCGGCGACCACCTCGCCTACTGCCTGGTCCTGGAGGAGCTGGGCCGGGGCGACTCCGCCGTGCGCGGCATCGTCTCGGTCTCCCTCGGCCTGGTCGCCAAGTCCGTCAACGCCTTCGGCACCGAGGAGCAGAAGCGGCACTGGCTGCCCCGGCTCACCTCCGGCGATGCGCTCGGCTGCTTCGCCCTCACCGAGCCCGGCACCGGCTCCGACGCCGCCAACCTCACCACCCGGGCCGTGCGCGACGGCGGGCACTGGGTGCTCGACGGCGGCAAGACCTTCATCACCAACGGCACCTGGGCCGACGTCGCGCTGGTCCTCGCCCGCACCGGCGAGCCCGGACACCGGGGCATCACCGCCTTCCTGGTGCCCACCGACCTGCCCGGCTTCACCCGTACCGAGATCCACGGCAAGCTCGGCCTGCGCGGCCAGGCCACCGCCGAACTCGCCTTCGACGGCGTCCGCGTCCCCGACGGCGCCCGGCTCGGTGCGGTCGGCAAGGGCTTCACCGTCGCCATGGCCGCGCTCGCCAAGGGCCGGATGTCGGTCGCCGCCGGCTGCGTCGGCATCGCCCGGGCCTGCCTGGACGCCGCCGTCCGGTACGCCGGCGAGCGCGAGCAGTTCGGCGCGCCGATCGCCTCGCACCAGCTGGTCCAGCAGCTGCTGGCCGGGATCGCCGTGGACGTCGAGGCCGCCCGGCTGCTCACCTGGAAGGTCGCCGACCACATCGAGCGCGGCCTGCCGTTCGCCACCGAGTCCTCCACCGCCAAGCTGTTCGCGAGCGAGGCGGCGGTGCGGGCCGCCAACAACGCCCTCCAGGTGTTCGGCGGCTACGGCTTCATCGACGAGTACCCCGTCGGCAAGTACCTGCGCGACGCGCGGGTGATGACCCTCTACGAGGGCACCAGCCAGATCCACCAGCTGCTCATCGGGCGCGCGCTCACCGGCGTCAGCGCCTTCTGACCCACCGTTCCCCCTCTCGACTAGGAGCCCGACCTCGTGCGTCCTGTCTACTTCGCCGCAGCCCGCCGCACACCCATCGGCCGGCTGCGCGGAGCGCTCGCCACGGTCCGCCCCGACGACCTCTCGGCCACCGTGCTGCGCGCCCTGCTCGCCAACCTGCCCGCCCTCGACCCGGCCCGGATCGACGACGTCTACTGGGGCGCTGCCAACCAGGCCGGCGAGGACAACCGCAACGCCGCCCGGATGGCCGTCCTGCTCGCCGGACTGCCCGACAGCGTCCCCGGCGCCACCGTCAACCGGCTCTGCGCCTCCGGCCTGGAGGCGGTCACCATGGCCGCCCGGGCGATCGGCTCCGGCGAGGCGGACGTCGTGCTCGCGGGCGGCTGCGAGTCGATGACCCGCGCCCCCTTCGTCCTCCCCCGCCCCGACGAGGCGCTGCCGCACCGGATCGAGACCTACGACACCCGGCTCGGCTGGCGGCTCACCCACCCCCGGATGGCCGAGCTGCACGGCGTGCTCTCGATGGGCGAGACCGCCGAGGAGGTGGCCGCCCGGTTCGGCATCACCCGGGAGCGCCAGGACGCCTTCGCGCTGCGCAGCCACCAGCGGGCCGCCGCCGCCCGCAAGGACGGCCGCTTCGACGCCGAGCTGATCCCGGTCGAGCGGGCCGACGGGGTGACCGTCGGCGAGGACGAGTCGATCCGCGAGGACACCAGCCTGGAGAAGCTGGCCCGGCTCAAGCCCGCCTTCCGCCCCGGCGGAACGGTGACCGCGGGCAACGCCTCGCCGATGAACGACGGCGCGGCCGGGCTGGTCCTGGTCAGCGAGGAGGCGCTGGGCGAGCTCGGCCTGGAACCGCTCGGCCGGTACGTGGCCGGCGCCTCGGCGGGCGTGCACCCGGACGTGATGGGCATCGGGCCGGTGCCGGCCACCCGCAAGGCGCTCGCCCGGGCCGGCTGGTCGCCGGGGCAGGTCGAGGAGGCCGAGTTGAACGAGGCCTTCGCCGCCCAAGTACTGGCCTCCGTCGACCAGTTGGGGATCGACCCGGAGCTGGTCAACCCGACCGGCGGCGCGATCGCGCTCGGCCATCCGCTCGGCGGCTCCGGCGCCCGGATCCTCACCACCCTGCTGCACCGGATGCGCCGTACCGGCGGGCGCCGGGGCCTGGCCACCATGTGCGTGGGCGTCGGCCAGGGCACGGCGGTGCTGGTGGAGTCCGCCTGACGGCTGACAACTGACAACTGACAGATATCAGATGACAGCTGACAGATTTCAGATAACAGATTTCAGATGACAGATTCTGTCAGCTGTCAGCCGGACCTCCACTTCCCGAGGAGCAGGACCATGACGCGTTTCGCAGGCAAGGTCGCCGTCGTCACCGGCGGCGCGCAGGGGATCGGCGCGGCGACCGCGCGCCGGCTGGCCGAGGAGGGCGCGGCGGTGGCCGTCGTCGACCTCTCGGCCGAACGGGCCGCCGGAACGGCCGGGGAGATCGCCGCCAAGGGCGGCACGGCCCGGGCGTACGGCTGCGACGTGGCCGACTACGACGCCGTGGAGGAGGTGTTCGCACGGATCAACGAGGACCTCGGCGGCCTGCACATCCTGGTCAACAACGCCGGGATCACCCGGGACAACCTGTTCTTCAAGATGCCCAAGGCCGACTGGGACGCGGTGCTGACGGTCAACCTGACCAGCGCCTACAACTGCAGCCACGTGGCGCAGAAGTACATGGTGGCGCAGAAGTGGGGCAAGATCGTCTCGCTCAGCTCGCGCTCGGCGCTCGGCAACCGCGGCCAGGCGAACTACGCCGCCGCCAAGGCCGGGATCCAGGGCCTGACGGCGACCCTCGCCATCGAGCTCGGCCCGTACAACATCAACGTGAACGCGGTGGCCCCCGGCTACATCGCCACCGCGATGACCGCCGCGACCGCCGCCCGGGTCGGCGCCACAGCCGAGGACCACCAGACCGAGGTGGCCGCCCGCACCCCGCTGCGGCGGGTCGGACAGCCGGAGGAGATCGCCTCGGTGGTCGCCTTCCTGGCGAGCGAGGACGCCTCGTACGTCAGCGGCCAGACGCTGTACGTCAACGGCGGGGCGCGCTGACACGCCGAGCCCTACTGACGGTCCATCAGATGACCGTCCCTGGTGGTGGGTTACCTTCACCTGGGACGGTCTTGACCTTTTTCGGTGGCCGGAGGCGACCATGCCGACAGCATGAAATGACTATGGCATGATCATGCGGCACTCGATGGGATGGCCGGACCGACCCGTCCGATCCCGGCCGGGCCCAGCGTCCCTAGGAGTCCCATGGGCAGCCCTCGCACCCTCCGCCGCGCCCTGGCCCTGCTCGCCGTCGGGGCCACCGCCCTCGCGGCCGGCACGGTCTCCACCGGCTCCAGCACCGCCGGCACCACCGCCACCGCCGCGCCGAGCGCTGCCGGCGTCCACGTCCGCCCCGCCTCGGCCGGCCGGGTGAACGCCGCCGGCCGCACGGCGCCGCTCACCACCTCGCAGTGCGTCAGCGAACTCGGCATCCACTGCTACTCGCCGATCCAGTACCGCGAGGCCTACAACCTGAACCCCCTCTACCAGGAGGGCGTCACCGGCAAGGGCCGCACCATCGTCATCGTCGACTCCTTCGGCTCCCCCACCATCCAGCACGACCTGGAGGTCTTCGACCAGCAGTGGGGTCTGCCGAACACCCAGGTCGAGGTGGTCAAGTGGGGCGACGTCCCCCCGTTCGACCCCGCCAACCCCGACCACACCGGCTGGGCGGGCGAGGCCACCCTCGACGTCGAGTACGCCCACGCCATCGCGCCGGACGCCCACATCATCCTGGTCGAGACCGGCGTCGCCGAGACCGAGGGCACCACCGGCCTGCCCGAGATGATGGACGCCGAACAGGCCCTCATCCGCTCCGGCCGCGCCGACGTCATCTCGCAGAGCTTCGGCGCCACCGAGAACACCTTCCCGGGCTTCGACAAGGGCGACTTCCGCTCGCTGACCGACCTGCGCTACGCCTTCAAGGAGGCCGCCGCGCACGACGTCACCGTGCTCGCCTCCTCGGGCGACGCCGGCGCCACCGACTACCAGCAGAACGGCACCGACCTCTACCCCTACCGGGTCAACTCCTGGCCCTCCTCCGACCCGCTGGTCACCTCCGTCGGCGGCACCCAGCTCACCCTGGACGACGCCGGGAAGCGCACCGCGCCCGACAAGGTCTGGCACGACGCGTACGGCGCGGGCGGTGGCGGGGCCTCCGGCGTGTTCGAGCGGCCGCTCTACCAGGCGGGCGTCGCCCGGGTCACCGGCAACCACCGCGGCACCCCCGACATCAGCATGAGCGCGGCCGTCGACGGCGGCGCCTGGACCTACGAGTCCTACGACCCGGCCCGCGCCGGCTGGCACCTCACCGGCGGCACCAGCGAGGCGGCGCCGATCTTCTCCGGCGTGGTCGCCCTCGCCGACCAGCTCGCCGGCCACCGCCTCGGCCAGCTCAACTGGCGGCTCTACGGCCTCGACCTGCTCCCCGAGAAGTGGAGCGGCCTGGTGGACGTGACCACCGGGGACAACTCCTGGGGCGACGTCACCGGCTACCAGGCCACCAAGGGCTACGACCTCGCCAGCGGCCTCGGCACCATCGACGCCCACCGTTTTGTCCACGCCCTCGCCGGACGGTAGGACAGAAAGCGGCCGTCCGCCGACGGGCGGACGGCCGCGCCGTCAGATCGTCTGCGCGAACTCGACGAAGGACTCCCAGGCTGCCGACGAGAAGGTGAGCTGAGGGCCGGACTTGTCCTTGGAATCACGCACCAGGACCGACTCGGTGGCCTCGGCGACCTCGACGCAGGCGCCGCCCTCGCCACCGCTGTAGCTGCTCTTGAACCACACCAGATCGCCGCTCATCGCTCTCCCAGCATCTTCTCGATCAAGGACAGGGAATCCTGCGGAGAGTGCGCCTGCGCCCTGAGGGTGCCGTACCGCACGTTCAGGAGACGGACCTCCTCCGCATCCGTGATGAGCCTACCGTTCATCTGGACTTCCATATAGCCGGTCTGCGGGCGCCCCTTGGGCGTGATCAGGATGAAAGAACCGTCCATGCCGGCGTTCTCGGCTCGGTCCATCGGCATGATCTGAAGCGTCATGCCACGGGTGTCCCCGATCTCCAGGAACCGTTCGAGCTGCCCCCTGTGCACCTCCGGACCGCCGAGCCTCCGGTGCAGAACACCCTCGTCGATCACCCAGCTGAAGACCGCATGGGGCCACCGGGTGAGGATCTCCTGTCGCGCCATCCGGGCCGACACCCGGATCTCGACCATCTCCTCCGCCAGCAGCGGCTGCCTCATACGGAACACCGCCCGGGCGTAGTCCTCGGTCTGGAGGAGTCCCGGCGCCAGGTAGGCGCTCCAGTCGTGGTGTTCGAGGGCCGACGCCTCCAAGCTGGCGTAGTTCCGGAACCACTCGGGGTGTCGCACCCGCGCCCTGGCCTTCGCCCGCTCGATGTCCTCCGCGATGACGAGCAGCAGCCCTCTCGCGTCCAGCACCCGCTCCGCCGCCACCAGCAACTCCCGCTGCGGCGTCCGCTTCCCCTGCTCCACCGCGCCGATCAGGCTCTCGGTGTAGCCGACCTCCTTCGCGAACTCCTTCTGCGTCATCCCCGCCCGCTCGCGCAGCAGCTTGATCTGCCGCCCGATCGCCCGCAGGAAGTCCGACACCTCCGACAGGTCCTCGTCCAACTGCGGGCGCACCTCGCCGCTCTCGCCGCCGCCCCGAACCTCGACCATTTCGGCCTCCCCTGCTCTCCACCACGCCGCACTGTCCGCACACGCGCACGCACGCACCGTGCCCGCCGAATGCATCGTCAGCGTAGTGCGGGAGAGGGCCCGTTCCCTCAGGATCCGACGTTCTCCTCGCCGCCCCCGGGCCGCCCTCCGTCTCCGAGAGCCGCCACCGACCGCCGTCCCGCCGGACCACAGGTGACCGTCCCGACGCTCAACTCCCTTGGACCGGAGGAGCTTCCACCCACACCGGTCACACTCGCGGAGCCGACCGCCAGCGGCACACGCCGGGGCACGGGTTCGAGCCGCACCTCGCGCTCACCTCCACGCGCCGGGCGCGCACCACCGCGCTCCGCAACGGAGTGGGAAGTCGGACCGACCGACTTCCCACTCCGTCAGTCGGTCGTCGTCGCGGCCAGGACGGCCAGCCGACGGCGGTCCGGGGCAACGGCCAGCACGCCCAGGTCCCACACCACCCGGTGGAACCACGGGGTGGCGGCACCGAACCGGTACCAGGCACCACCCCGGACATACTCCTCGGCCTCCCCGGCCGACGCGTCCGCCGGGGCCCCGGCGAGCGCGGCGAGCGAGCGCCACGCCTGGAGCCGGCCGTACGCCCCGTGGCAACCGGAGTCGTACGCACCGCCCGTGGAGGCCGCGGCGAACAGCACCTGCCAGACCTCGGCCGCTTCGACGGCGACCACTCCGAACCCGGTCTCCTCCCCCGGGTCCGGCAGGTCTCCCAGGTCCGCCAGGCAGTCCAGGCCCAGCGCCACGAGGGCGCCGGGCACCGCGTCCGGCTCCAGGGGCTCCGCGAAGGCGAAGGTCCGCGCCTCGAAGCGGCCCTCCGGCTCATCCGGGTGCTCGGCCCAGTTCGCCACGGCCGCCGCAACGGCCGCCGCGGTGGCTGCGGTCGTCGTCTCCACCACCGCCGGCACCCGGACGTCCAGCCGGGGCGCCGCGTGGCGGTCCTCCGGGTCCCAGTACGGCAACCCGTAGCTGCCACCGTCGATTCCGTAGTACGGCAGGTCCGGCTCCCGCTCCGCCGCCATCGGCGCCAGCGGCAGGCCGCCCAAGGGGTGGTCGCGCCAGTGCGGCGAGGTCGCCCACCCGGCGACGCCCGGGGTGTCCGCCACCGGGACGCCCCTGAGCACCAGTTCGTGCAGCAGACAGGCCCGCAGCTCCTCCGAGGCTGCCCCGCCCTCGGGGCCGTCGTCGAACACCACGGTCAGGTCCTCGGGTCGCCGGCAGGCCGCCAGCACCGACGCCACGTAGCGGTCGTACGCGGGATCGTCCGGCCCGCCCGCGGCGAGCAGTCGCAGCAGCTGGCCGACGTTCCCGGGCCCGCGGGTCACCGCGAGCCGCCGCACCAGCCGGTCGAAGAGGCCGTCGAACTCCGCCGCCGAGCGATGGCTCCGCGCCAGCCCGATGCCGAGGTCCGCCACGAACGCCGCGTCCCCGCGCTTGAGGCGACGGCCCGCCAGCCTCTCCAGCTTCAGGGCGTTCCGGTTGGTCAGCGGCATCGCCAGGATCTTCGACAGCTCATCGTCCACGGCGGCGAGCATAGGCGGCCTCCGGTACGTGGTCGCCCGGTTTTCCCGGTCCGTCAGTGCTCCGGCGCCCTGCCCCGGGCCATCGCCCGGGCCTCCCACGGCTCGAACCCGCCCCGGAAGTCCCGGGACTCCCGCCAGGTCCCTTCTCCGGCCAGCGGGACGCCCACCAGCACCTGACCGCCCGACGGCGAAAGGGTCACCTCGACCTCACCGGCGATCACGGCCTGAAGGAATTCGAGCGCGAGGCAGGTCGGCACCCAGTCGAAGACGTAGTCGTCGAACACGATCCGGCAGGCGCTGTAGCCGTCCACCACCATCACGATGAAGAAATGGTCCTCCGAAGCCTCCAAGCGGAGATCGAAGAGCCGCGGCGGCTCGACCGGCACCACCTCCACCGACTCGAAGAGGCCCGACGCCTCGACCGCCGCCACGAACGCCGCCACGTCCGTCAGCGGCCAGGGCTCGCCGGTCCGCAGGGAGCGCTCGGCGTGGCGGCGGTTCTCCTGCCACCGGGCCACGGCGTTCGAGATCGCCGACAGGATGTCCATCCCGGGTCAGGCGGGGTCGGGCCGGGCGGCGGCGAGGGTGGCGAGGTGGCGTTCGGCGGCCCGGAGCTTGCGGCCGTCGGGGCCCGGGAGGTGGGCGCGCAGCTCGATGATCTCCGGGGCGATCCGGAGCGCCTCCGTACGGTCCGCGATCGCCCGCCAGCAGGCCTCGGCGTTGGTCGCCGCGTGCTGGGTCTCCGGGTGCTCGGCCCCGTGGCTGTTCAGCAGGGAGAGGGCGACCTCGCGGTAGATGTCGGCCGCCTCGGCCGGCCGCCCGGCGAGGCGGGAGACGTGGGCGCGGACCTGACGGACCTGCAGCACCGGGGCGGAGGCCGGGCCGTGCTCGGCGATCGCCTCCAGTTCGAGGGCGAAGGCCAGGTCGGTGGCGGCCGCGTGGTCGCCCGCGTCGGCGCTGCGGACGATCCGGCCGATCACCTCGCGGTAGTCGGCGCGGGGCTCGGAGAGGTCCGCCTCGGGGGCGGGGGCGGGGGCGGGCTCGGGAGCGGGATCGTCGGTCGCCACCGGCTCGGCCTCGGGCTCGGCCTCGACCTCGGCGGCCTCGACCTCGGCGACCTCGACCTCGGGGACCTCGACCTCGGGGACCTCGGCGACCTCGGCCTCGGGCTCGTCGGCGGACGCGGGAGCGGGCTCGTCGACCGGCACCGGCTCTGCCTCGGTCTCAGCCTCGACCACGGGCTCGGGGGCCGGGGGCTGCCAGGCACCGGGCTTCACCAGGTCGACCGGCTGCGGCGGGAGCGGCGGCGTGGGCGGCACGCCGGGCTTGATCAGGTTCACCGGTCCCTCGGGCACCGGCGCCTCCGGCAGCGTCCGCTCGAACACCGGGGCGGCCACGACGGCGGCCGGCTTGTCCAAGGTGACGGCCGGTCGGAGCGGCGGCACCGCGTCCTGGGGCACGAGGTCCTGCACGACGTCCTGCACGGCGTCCTGCGGGACGGCCTCGCGCGGCGCACCGCCCCACGGCCGCTCCCCCGTCCAGGCGGCCTCCTCCTGCGCGGCCGGGCGGGGCAGCACGGCGGCCGGGCTCGGCCCCTCGTACGGGACGGCCTCGGGGAACGGGCCCTCGCCGCGCCGGGCGGTGTTGCGGAACACGGGGCGGTCCGGCGCGTGCGTGCTGAGCACGATCACGTCGGGGCGGAGCACCGAGTACACCTGCTGGCGCAGCTGCTCGGGGGCCAGGACGGCCTCGGCGCCCGGGCGGCCGCCGTGCAGGGCCTCGATCAGCGCGCGGGTGAACGTGCCGATCTGCTCGGGGTCGGGGCTGATGACGGCCCACAGCGGCAGGCCGTCGCCGAGCGCCGGGGCGGCGCCCTGGAGCAGCGGCCAGGCGTTCTGGTCGGCGCTCAGGTCGGCGATGACCAGGGTCTGCCAGTCCGCCGGGCGGTTCCGCAGCTCTCCGGCGATCGCCTGCCAGGCGAGGCCGTCCTGGCGGATGCTGCCGGGCTTGGAGTCCCGCAGGGTGAGGTGGAGTTGGCCGCCGCGCTTGTCGGCGAGCAGGTGTCCGCCGAGGTGGACGAGCAGCGGCCCGGGGTGGCGGGCGGCGGCGCGCAGATGGGCGAGGACGGTGTGCGGGTCGCTGGCGCCGGGCAGGTGGACGGCGTCGACGGCGTCGGCGGCGAGCAGCACCTGCGGGGAGACGGCGGCGAGCATCGCGGACAACACCGGCGCCTGCGCCGGGCCGCCGCGGCCCCAGGTGCGGCGGCCGGAGGTGCCGTAGCCGCCCTCGACGACCAGGATCCGGCCGCGCGGCCCGCCGCCCAGGCCGCCGAAGCCGGGCAGGCCGTGCGCGGGGGTGGTGCCGGGGGCGGTGAACATCGGCGGGACGGCCGGGCCGACGGGGGCGCCGCCCATGGCGGGCATGCCGATGACGGTCCATCCGGTGGACGGCGCGGGCGGTCCGGGCACCGGTCCGGGGGCGGGGGCGGGGGGCTCGTACAGGGCGGCCGGCCCGGGCGGGTGCTCCTCGTAGGCGTTGCGCGCGGACGGCGGCGGTACGGCGTCCCGGGTCCCCGTGTCCGATACGGGCTCGGGACCTCCGGGGACCGTCCTCGTCTCCGCCATCTCCAGGTCACCGCCCCGCCCCGCCGCTCAGCGGCGTCTGCTGCCTCTACCCCGCGTGGCGCCTGCCACCACACCCGTGTGCGCCACCCTACGAGATCCCGCCACACCCGATCCAGGCCGGGTCGACGTTGACACGCCCCCGGCCCCACGCTCCGGGCAACCCGCCTCGCCCGCTCCGCCGGACAGCCCACCAAGCGCCGCCCGCCCAGGAAGTCGGCCACCCCGACTTCCCACTCCGCACCGAGTCGGAGCCCCCGAAACACGACCCCGGCGGACAGACCTACCGGGCAACGGTCGAGGCGCCAGAACACGCCACCGCTCAGCAGAAACGATTCATCACCGGGCCGACAGGAGCAGAAAGTCGACCGAATCGACTTCCCACTCCCCACCGACACCACCGGACCGCAGCCCCGGCGGAAGCCGGACGGCGGCGAGGCCTGCGACAGCCGGAGCCGATCCAGCCACCCCTCCACTCCCAGCCGGACCGCCGGGCGAAGGGCCGCGCCACCGGGGGGCCAACCAACCGCCGCCGCCCCGGCGAGACCAGACGCCCACGAGAGGTGCGCGACCAAACCATGGGCGCAGGAAGTCGACCGGACCGACCTCCTGCGCCACCCTCCCCACCCGACAGGCCCGGAGTCACGCGACAGCCAGGACGTCAGACCAGCCCGGCAACCAGCAGGAACGATTCATCACCGGACTGGCGAGCGCAGAAAGTCGGCCAAGCCGACTTCCCACTCCAGCCCGGTCGGCGGCGCAGGGCCGCAGGAAGGGCGGGCCGGGAGTCCGCGAGCAAGCGGCACCGACCGGCCGGTTGGCGCAGGAAGTCGAGTCGGCCGACTTCCTGCGCCAGCCCGGCCCACCCGAGAACCCCGGAATCGCACGACAACCGGGCATCGGCAACGGGCAGGAGAGCCACAGAAACGATTCACCACCGGACCGGCGGAGTGGGACGTCGACCGGGCCGACTTCCCGCTTCACCCGAGGCCACACGGCGGGCAGGCCCGGAGCCTGCGAAGAGGATTCGCCGCGAGGGCCGGCGGAGTGGGAAGTCGATCAGGCCGACTTCCTGCTCCGGCCCCGCGGGGCGGAGATGGAGCGGCCCGGAGTGGGGAGTCGGGTGGGCCGACTTCCCGCTCCGGGCCAGAGGGGTGGGTCAGGAGCCGGCGAGGAGGTCGCGGAGGAGGGCGACGGTGTCGGCGTCCAGGTCGCGGCCGGTGCGGCGGCTGAGGGCGTCCAGGCGGTTGACGGCGCGCAGGAGTTGGTCGCGGGCGCCGGCGGAGGCGTAGGCGTAGAACAGGTCGCGGTGCAGCAGTTCGACGTCCGGGGCGACGGCGAGGCCGCGGAAGACGGCGGCCTCGGCGCTGCGGTGGTCGCCGTACTGGAGGCGGCGGGCGGCGAGTTCGTGGGCGGTGTCGACGATCGCGGCGATCATGTCCTGCCGTTCGCCCTCCGCCCAGCCGTAGGCGGCGGGCGGGGCCTCGGCGAACGGGGCGCCGCGGACCAGGGCGAGGGCGTGGGCGAGGGCCGCGTCGGCGGTGGCGCTGGTGCTGCGCATGCCGCGCCGGTAGAGGCTGCGGAACTCGTCCCAGTCGCAGGTGACGGCGGGCGCGAAGGTGTAGCCGTCGGCCGCGTCGGTGGGCAGGAACGGCCGGCCGTCCGGGGCGGTGCCCAGCCAGGCGGCCAGGTCGGCGAGCTTGTCGGTCAGCGGGCTGCGGGCGTCGGCGGCGGTGGGGTGCGGGTCGAGGTGGGCCGCGCCCGGGTGCAGGTCGTGGTCGAGGGCGGTGTGGTCGGCGCCGGGGCGCAGGGCCAGGTAGGCGGCGAGTTCGGTGAGCCGGTCGACCGTGCCGGGTTCGGCGCTGCCGCCGGTGCCCGCGACGTCGACCGGGCCGAGCAGGCGGATCCGGGGGGTGCTGCGGGTGGCGTGCGCCTCCGGGGAGCGGAGGATGGCGAGCAGGTCGTCGCTGTCGCTGCGGCCGGAGGTGGTCCGAGCGACGGGTGCGGTGGCGGCGGGTCCGGGCTCGGGGCGGGCCGGGACGCGCGGGTGGGCGGCGGTGGGGGCCGGGGCCGGGTCGTGCGTCGGCACCGGTTCGGGGACCCGCTCGGGCTCCGGGACCGGGGCGGGCGCGGGGATGGCCACCGGAACGGGCGCCGCGTCGAGGGCGGGCGCCGGAGCGGGGACGGCCGGGGCCGCCGTGGCCCCCGGGACCACGGGCGCCACCGGCTGGACGGGCTCGACCGGCTCGGTGGGCGCGACGGGGGCGGCGGGCGCGACGGGCTCGATCAGCGCGGCGGGACCCGGCAGGCCGAGGTTCTGCGTCGTCTCGTCCCCGTCGAAGCCCCCGGACCCGTCCGCCGCGGGCTCCCCCGTCACCGGCGCGACCGGGAACGCGGCGGCCGGGCCGGCCGGCACGGCGGAGGCGCCGGCCTGGCGGCCGAGCCCGTTGATGAGGTGGCGCGGGGCGGGCAGCGCGGCCGGTCCGGCGGCGCCCGGGAGCGGCGAGGCCGGGTCGGTGCCGGCGAACGGGCTGGCGCCGGTGCCGATCACCCGGGCCAGCAGGCGCGGCCCGGCGGCCCCGGGGCCGCCGTCGGCGTCCGCGTCCGCGTCGTCCGCGTCGTCCGGCCCGCCGAAGGCGGCGTCCAGCGCGGCGAACGAGAAGCCCGCCGGGCCGTCCGGGCCCGGGCCGGCGGCCGCGCCGACGCCCGCGAGCACCGGGACGGGCACCGGCAGGTCGGCCGGCTCCAGCTCCTCGCCGTCCAGGGTCCAGGCGGGGGCGGGGTGCTGGGTGGTGTCGTCGGCGCTCCGCAGCAGCTCGGCCACCTGCTCGTACTGGCCGGTGGTCAGCCGCTGGAGTTCCAGGGTGAGGTGCAGACCGGGGATGGTGGCCTGGCCGGTGGCCGGGAGGGTCCAGCGGGCGACCGGGCCGGTGCCGCGCTCGGGGGCGCGGGTGACCACGGCGACGCAGGTGCGCGGGCGGGCGTCGAGCAGCCTGCCCAGTTCGGCCGGGACCTCCCCGCCGGGCTGGTGGGCGCAGAGCACGATCTCGGGCACCCAGGACTCGTCGGCCAGGCCGCGGCTGCGGGCGTCCCGGGGGCTGGCGGACTCGGCGGCCACCAGCGTCGCGCGGGCCTTGGCGGTGCGCGGGCCGAGGGCGGCGAGCGCGGCCTCCAGGGTGGTGTGGCGGTGGATCCGCTCGGCGGCGGGGCCGCTGATCGGCACCTCCTCGGCGAGGTCGACCAGGTGCAGGTGGAGGCGGTCGGCGAGCGGGCTGTGGGCGAGTTCGAGGGCGAGGGTGCGCAGCACGTCGCGGGCGTCGTCCGGGTGGCCGGAGAGGTGCAGCAGCCGGACGGTCTCCAGGTCGGCGAGGACCACCGAGCCGTCGGCGGCGGAGCCGAGGGTGACCAGCGCCGGGTAGGGGGCGGCGGTCTTGCGGGCCTGGGCCGGCGAGAGCAGGCCCTCGGAGTCGGCGGCGCACCACCAGATGTTGGGCGCGTGGGCGACGCGGAACGGCGCGATGGGGGCGGCGGCCCCGGAGAGGTGGAGCTCGATCGTGCGGCCGGGGGTGATCCGGGCGGCGACGATCGCGGGCAGCCGCTTGCCGCCGCGCACGGTGTTGCGGGCCATGCTGCGCAGGGCGCGGTCGAGCAGGTCGAGGCCGGCGTCGTCCTGGCGGGCCTTCAGCTCGGCCTCGAAGGCGGCGGCCGGGGCGGCGGGCAGGGCGATGCGGTGCCGGGGACGGCGGGCGCGCAGCTGGCCGCCGCGCTTGCGGGCGACGGTGCCGACCATGATCGCGGCGAGCAGGACGCCGACGGTGGAGGCGGCGAGGGCCACGGTGTAGTCGTCGTCCGGGGCCTGCTCGGCGTGGGCGGCGGGCGCCTGGGCGTCGGCCTGCGCGGCGGGCGCGGACGGCTGTCCGGCGGCGGGCGCCTGGGCCGGCGCGGGCGTCTCGGCAGCGGGCGCCGAGGGGGCCTGGGTGCCCGGCGCGGGCGGCGGCGGGGTCGGGGCGGGCGCGGGCTCGGCGGCCGGCGCGGGGGCCTGGTCGGCGGCGGGGGCCGGGGCGGGCGCGGCCGCCCCGGGCAGGGTGAGCACCATGCCCGGCGCGACGACGTCCGGGTCGGTGAGCCGTTCGCCGTCCGGCGCCTGGGCGCCCTTGTTGGCCTCGAACAGCTGCGGCCAGGCCTCGGCGTCCCCCATCGACCGCTCGGCGATGGCCGAGAGGCTGTCGCCCTCCTTGACGGTGACGGTGCCGCCGCCCTGGGCCGCACCGCCGGACGCGCCGGACGCGCCGGACGCGCCGGGCGTGCCGGCCTGCGGCGTCCCGGCCGGAGCCGGGGCCGGGGCCGGAGCAGGGGCGGGCGCGGCGTCGGGCTTGGCGTCGGCCGGCATCAGCAGGTTCCAGCCGGGGTGGATCGGCCGGTCCGCGTCGAAGCGGGTGCCCGAATCGTCCATCACCCGGCCGTCGTTGAGCTTGGCGATCTCCACCCAGCGCTCGCCGGAGCCCAGTTGGCGCTCGGCGATGGACCAGAGGCTGTCGGCGGGCCGGCTGTCCCGCACCGTGTAGCCGGCCTGCGGCTCGGCGGCGGGCGCGAGCGACGGCGCGGCCTGCGCGGCGGCCGGCAGCGCGTGCTGCACACCGGCCGTGACCTGGGCCGTCGCGGCGGTGGCCGCCTGCGGGTGCTCGGCGGTGGCGGCGAAGGCCCCGCCGGCCACCGGCAGCAGCGCGATCACCGCGCCGACCAGGCCGGCCGCGGCCCGCTGGCTCCAGCCGAAGGCCGGGACCCGCCGGGCCACCCGGCCGCGCAGCTGCGCCGGGATCTCCAGCAGCACGGAGAGCGCGAAGCAGGCCCAGCCGACCCAGCCGACCACCACCAGCAGCCACAGGAACAGCCGCCCGTCGTCGGGGCTGGTCAGCAGCGCGCCGAGGCCGTCGGGGGCGAGCGGGCCCATGTCGGCCACCGCCCCGGTGCCGTACAGCAGCAGCGCCGGGAGGCCGAGGAGCAGGCCGAGCAGGGTGATCAGGGCCGCGAGCGCGGCTAGCACGCCGCCGCCCCGGCCGCGTCCGCCGCCGCCCGCCCGACGGGGCGGGCGCGGCGCCGGCCGTCGGCCGGACGCGGGGGTGGTGGTGGGCACACCCCGGGCCGGACGCCCGGCACGGGTCTGGTCCTTGACGCGTGGCGCGGCCATCAGTCGGTCTCCGCTTCCTTGACTCCGTGGACGAGGGTGGCGCGCCCCTTGCCCGTGACCTTCCGCTTCCCGAGGTCGCCCAGCAGGACGGGGTGGTACTCGGCCCGCACCGTGATCTCGACGGTGGCGCCGTCGTCCAGGAACTCCACCCTGTCGGTGCTCAGGCCGTACAGCCGGAGGTAGCTGTTGGCCGCCTCCTCGACGTACGCCCGCTGCACCTTGTACCCCTGGCCCTGCAACAGGGCCGCCTCGTCGAGCTGCTGACCGCCCACCCGGGCGGCCTCCTGCGCGTAGCTGTCGACCCGTTCCGCGAGCCGCAGCTTGCCGCCGGCGTCGACGACCAGCGCGATGACCAGCACCAGGCCGCCCGCGCAGATGGCGACGAAGATCGACACCGCGCCCCGGTCGGTGCGTCCGCCGAGCGGCCCGCCGAGCCGGGCGCGGCGGAACCGCCGCACCGCGCGTCCGCGTGCCATGGCGTTCCCTCCCCACCGGTCCGTCCGCCCTCCCCCGGGCGCCCTCCGCATGCGTCTCCCCCGCCCGACGGCTCTCCAATCCCCGTCCGGCCCGCTCGTCCTCACAACCCCGTCACCACCCGACCCACGACCTGACACATCCTCGCCCCGTCCACGCCTCACTGACCCCGGTACCGGTCGACGACCGAGACGAACCGCCCGGTGAGCGTCTTCGTCAGCGGCACGTCCGGCCCGCCGACCAGATCGCCCAGACCGACCTCGCACCGCACCGCCACCTCGACCGTCGCCAGGGTCACCCCGTGGCTGACCAGTTCACCGTGCACGACCTCCACCTCGCTGCTCCGGCAGTGCACGCCCTGCTGCCGCATGGCGTCCTCGGCGGCCTTCTTCGCCGCGCCGTCCATCCCGTCCACGCTGCGCGCCATCGACGCCGTCCGGGCGGCGGAGCGGGCCGCCGCCTCCACCGTGCCGGCGGCGGTCTGCACCCGGCCCGCCGCGACCGCGACCAGGATCAGCGCGACCACGGCGGGCGCGACGATCGCCGCCTCGATGGCGGCGCTGCCGCCGTCGCGTCCGCGCGCCGACCGGCCGGGGAGGCGGACGGCGAGCCGCCGCACCCACCCGGCCGGGCGCGCGGACCGGCACCGCACCCGGGCGTTCACGGCCCCACCTCCGCCGGCGCGACGAAGCGCTCGCGCGGCGCCTCGGCGAACTGGGTGACGGTCGGAGGCGTGATGAACGGCACGATCACCGGCGCCTTCACCTCGACGGTCACCCGGATCAGCACCGGTGAGCTGCCGTCCGTGAGGACCCGGTGCTCCCGGTTGCCCTGCCGGTTGAGGAAGTCGTCCGCCTGCCGGCGCGCCGCCTCGTTCTTCTCCTCGTCGCTCCGCTTCCCCTGGGCCCGCCCCGCGTCCACACCCTCGCGGGCAGCGCTGAGCGCGAGTTGGCGCTGGTACCACCACAGCCCGGTCTGGGCGACGGCCAGCACCAGGATCAGGACGACCGGGAAGACGATGGCCAGGCTCAGGCTCATCGACCCCCGGTCGGAACGGCGGAGGCGACGACGGCGGGTCATCAGGTGGCCGCACCGCCGTGCGGGTAGTTCGGGTCCTCCTCGACCTTCTTGACGACGTTGTCCTTCAGGTTGACCAGGGCGACCGTCACCAGGCCCGCGATGAACACCAGTGCGATGACGGCCAGCGCGAGCTCGATGCTGATGGCGCCCTTGTCGCCGCGCGCCCGGGCGGCCTTGGCGCGGCCCATCCGGAAGTGGAACAGCATCAGGGCGAACTGGAAGGGCAGCAGCATCGTGCCCGCCAATCGTCCGACCAGTGACTTGAGCTGGTGGTTCATCGGGTTCTCCCAGGGGTGAGGTGTGGTGACGGAGGCGCTGACCTCCGCGGAGGGGGCGGTTCAGTTGAGCATCTTGTAGAGCGCGGGGAAGATGATCAGGACGGTCATCAGCATCGTCAGGGCGGAGCCCGGCGCGACCATCCGCTCGCTGTCGGCGTTGGCCCGGGCCAGGTCCTCGGCCATCAGCTCGCCGCGCAGGCCCTTGGCCCGGGCCCGCAGCGTGTCGTAGACGGCGGCCCCGTCGGTGCCGGAGATCCGCATGATGTCGGCGAGGTCCTGGAGCGGGGTGAGGCCCAGCTCCACGGCCAGCGCGTCCAGCCCGGCCCACGGCGGCAGCCGGTCGGTGGCGGCCCGGTCCAGCGCGTCGCGGATCCGGCGGAACACCGCGCCCCGCCCGACCGCGGCGGCCCGGCGCAGCGCCTCGGCCGGGCCGAGGTCGGCGGCCCGCTCCATCGCGACCAGCTCCAGGTAGGCGGCGATGCCGTGCAGATACTCGACCCGCGCCTCCTTGGCCTCCCCGCGCACGATCGCGTCCGGGACGAACCAGAGCAGCGCGGCCAGCAGCGGCCCGGCCACCAGCGGCAGCGCGAACGGCAGGCTCAGGTCCATCAGCAGGGCCGCCACCATCAGGTACGGCGGCAGCACCAGCCCGAGCAGGGCGAACAGCAGCTTGTGCACCATGAACCGGGCCGGGGTACGGCCGATCAGGGCGAGTTCCCGCTCGGGGACGCGTACCCCGCGCAGGCCGATGGAGCGCTCGCCGAGCCGGTCGAACCAGCGCGGCCGCTCGTCCGGGTCGAGCGGGCGCTCCTCCGGGGTCCGGTGCAGCCGGTCCAGTGCCTGGCCCAGGTCGGGCGGCGCGGGCCGGAGTTCGGCGATCAGCATGGCGACGCCGCCGGCCGCCACGGCACCGGCCAGCACGGACCAGGGGGAGATCATCGCGCCTCCCCGAACAGTCGCACGCCGCCCTCGGCCCCGGCCGCCGCGCCGGGCTCGGGCCCTCCGTCCGCCCCCGGCGCGGCGGCCGTACCGCCCTCGCCGCGCCGGCGCCACAGCCCCCGGCCGGTCCGGCTGCGCCGGTCCGCCTCCAGCAGCCGCGGCACCGGCGGGTACGAGGCCAGCGCCCGCATCCAGGCGATCACCCCGACGAACAGGCCGCAGACCACGCCGAGCACGATCTGCCCGAGCACGCTGCTGTACGGGCGGGTGTACTCGGTGTTGAACGAGCCCACCACCACGACGAACAGGATGATGCCGACCAGCCAGCGGATGGTGGTGCGGTGCTTGGCCCGGTCGGCCTCGATGGTGCGCCGCTGGCGGACCTCCTCGCGCACCGACTCGGCCATGTCGGCCAGCGCCCGGGCCAGGCCCGGACCGCTGTCCCCGGCCCGCAGCAGCAGCGCGGCCAGCACCTTGTCCGCGGTGGCGTCGGCCATGTTGTCGGCGAACAGGCGCAGCGCCTCCTCCGGCCGCCAGCGGGCCTGCAACCGGGCGGCCAGCTCGCCGACCTCGGCCTCGATCGCGGCGGGCGCGGTGCGCCGGCTGGTCACGATGGCCTGGTTGAGGCCGACGCCCAGCAGCAGCACGTCGGCGATCCGCTGGGTCCACTCGGAGAGCGCCTCCAGCCGCTCGATCCGGTCGGTGTCCGAGCGGGTGGCGTCGAACAGCCAGGGCAGGCCGAACACCGCCAGCGGCACCAGCAGCACGCTCAGCGGGATGCCGGTGAACAGCCAGCCGAGCGGCGCCCCGATCATCGCGAGCGGCAGCTGCACGCGGCGCAGCCGGGCGACCCGGTGCGAGGCGGTGCCGGGCGCGCCGTACCAGAACACGTGCAGCCGGGAGGCCAGCGGACTGGGCTCCCGCGCCTCCGGTTCCTCCGCCGGGTCGCTGCCGCGCGCCCAGACCACCAGGGCGACCAGGCCGGCCGCGACGGCCAGTCCGCAGAGCACGAAGAGCGGCATCATCGGGCGCCACCGCCGATCCGGAGCTGCAGCGGCGCGGCCCAACTGCCGTACCGGGAGCCGAGCAGCGCGGCGTCGAAGCCGGCCCGGCGCAGGTCGTCCAGGCACTGCGGCGGGGTGTGCGGGACGGCGCGCGGCTCGCCGAGGTCGGGGCGCGGCCCGAACACGGTGTTCAGCGCGGGCCGGCCGCTCTCCCCGAGGCCGGCGACCTCCAGGACGTGCGAGACGAAGCGGTGCCGGCGGCCGCCGACGGCCGTCTCGTCGACCATCGCCACGTGCACGATGAGGTCGACCGCGTTGGCGGTGAGCCGGTAGGCGAGCGCGTCGGTCATGTGCGAGCCGTACTCCAGGCAGAGTTCCGCGATGCGGTCGACGACCATGTGCGGGCCGCGCGCGTGGAGGGTGCACATCGAGCCGCCCTCGCCGTTGGTCATGACGCGCAGCATCGGGACGACCTCGCCGGAGCGGACCTCGCCGACGATGATCCGCGAGAGCGTCATCCGCAGCGCGGCCGGGATGAGGTCGCCGATGGTCAGTTCGCCCGCCGAACGCCCGTCCACCCGTTCGCCGTTGCCCTCGCGGGCCTCCATCGGGACGACCTGGCGCAGGTGGCCGAGGGTGTGCAGCCAGAGCTCGAACTCCGACTCCAGGGTGCCGATCCGCTCGTCCGGCGGGATCTCGGCGGCCATCGCGCGCAGCAGGCTGGTCTTGCCGACGCCCTGGGTGCCGGTGATCATCACGTTCTTCCGGGCCCGGATGGCCGAGGCCAGGAACGCGGCGAGGGTGGTGTCCAGGGTGCCGAGCCGGACCATCTCGGGCAGGGTTGCCGAGGCCACCCGGTGCCGGCGGATCGCCACGTACGGGCGGGGGGTGACCTCGGTGAGCGCCTGGAGGCGCATGCCGCCCTCCAGGCGCAGGGCGAGGGTCGGGCTGGCGGTGGACAGGGTGCGCTCGCCGCCGCCGTGCTGGCGGGCGAGGTCCTGGAGCAGCTCGACGAGTTCGGCGTCGCTGTCGGCGACCGGCGGGACCTGGCGCAGCGGCTGGTGGACCCGGGAGACCCAGACGTCGTCGCAGCCGTTGATCAGGATGTTCTCGATCTCCGGGTCGTCGAGGTAGGGCTGGAGGCGGCCGGCCCGGAACAGCAGGTCGAAGACGGCCTCGGAGAGCGCGCGGTCCTGGTCGCGGGTCGGCGGGATGCCGTGGGTCTGCGCGTAGGCGTCGGACCAGCGGGCGACGGCCTCCTCGATCAGCGCGCGGCCGCGCTGGCGGCGGGTGGCGCGGTCCGGCTCGGTGCCGGAACCGGCGGTCAGCCGGGTGATCTGCTGGTGCAGTTCGGCGGCGACCTGGCGCTTGATCTCGCGCGCGACCTGCGGGTCGACGGCCGGGCGGGTGCCGGCGCCGCGCAGGTCGAGCGAGGGCAGCTGGGAGGGGACGACGCTGGGCCCCTGGGGCTGCGGCTGCGCGTGGTGCTGCGGCTGCGCGTGGGCCGGGGCGGCGTGGGCGCCGTTCGGCTGCGGTGCCGCCGGCGGCTGGTCGGCCGGGACGACCCGGCCGGGGGCCACCGGGTGGACCGGGCCGGGCAGCGGCGTCGCCCAGGGCAGCGCCGCCGGGTCGGTCGCGGGCTGCTGGTGCAGCGGGCTACCGCGCACGGAGCACCTCCCCGTCGACGGGCTGGATGGTCGGGTCCGGCTGCCCGGGGCGGGGCTGGGCGCTCGGGTACGGCTG
>NZ_JBHJUI010000005.1:157665-446454 GCF_042268405.1 Kitasatospora sp. NPDC056184
CGCGTGTCCGGGTACGGCTGGGCGCTCGGGTACGGCTGGGCGCTCGGGTACGGCTGCGTGTCCGGGTACGGCTGGGCGCTCGGGTACGGCTGGGCGCTCGGGTACGGCTGCGTGTCCGGGTACGGCTGGGCGCTCGGGTACGGCTGGGCGGCGGCGTCCGCGCCCGGGTACGGCGCGGCCTGCTGCTGCGGCGGCGCGCCGTGCCCGGGGAACGGCGCGGGGGCGGCCGGCTGCGGCGCCAGCCCGGCGAGCGGCGCCACCGGACCGGTCGTGATCACCGGCGGCACCGGGCCGTACGGCTGCTGGTGGGGCTGTTGGTGGGACTGCTGGTGGGACGGCTGCTGCGGGTACGACGCCGGTCCGGACGGCTGCGCGGGCTGCGCCGCCTCCACCGGCCCGGGGCGGGCGTAGTCGTACCCGGCGGCGCCGGGCTGCGGCCCGACCGGGGCGGCCGGCCCTGCTCCCGGCACCGGCACCGGGGCCTGGGCCGGCGGCGCCGCCGGTCCCGCCGTGAGCTGCGCCGGGGCGGGCGCGAGCCGCTGCCGCCGCCGGCGGACCGTCAACTGGATCTCGTCCGCCGCCGAGCGCGCCGTCCGCATCAGCTCCGAGCGGATGAACCGCCGGTCGGTGACGTCCCCGCCGTCCGACAGCACCCGGGCCGTGCGCTGCGCGTGCGGCAGCAGCCCGAGCACCGGCAGCCCGAGCTCCCGGGACACCTCCGCCCCCGAGTACGGCCCCTCCGCGATCAGCAGCAGGCCCAGCGCGTCCGAGCCGGTGCCCGCGGTGGCGAGGTCCTCGGCGAGCGCGGTCAGCCGGGGCCGGACGGCACTCAGCCCGCGCAGGGTGGTGCGCACGGTGGCGGCCACCACGTCGGCCCGGCGGGCCAGCACCGCGCTGGTGCCGGTCGCCCCGGAGCGGCCGAGGTCGAGGATCACGTCGTAGCCCTGCGGCTCCAGCCCGCGCAGCACCTCCACCAGCGGCTCCCAGGTGTAGGCGAGGCCTGGGGCCTGGACGGGGTCGGTCAGGCCGGGCAGCAGCAGGCGCTCGGCGTTGCCCTCCGGCGAGATGTCGATCAGCTGCTCCCAGAGGGTCTGGCCGAGCAGCCCGCGCCGGTCGGCCACGGCGAGGTTGCGCAGCCCGTAGACCGCCTCGACCCGGCCCTCCAGGGCGCCGGCCAGGACGGCGCCGCCGTCGGGGTCGCACTCGACGAGCAGGACGCGGCGGCCGGGCTGCAGCGGCCAGGCCAGCAGCAGCGCCAGCGCCGTCGTGGTGGCGCCGGGTGCCCCCGGGGCGCCGACCACCGCGATGACGGCCATGTCAGTTCCCGCCCGCCCCGGTCGGGGCACCGGACGCCGCGGGCGTGCCGGAGGCGGCGGCAGGCGCGGCGGGCGACCCGGAGGCGGCCGGGCGCGCCGAGGCCGACGGCGCGCCGGAGGCCGGGGCGCCGCTCGCGGGCGTGCCCGTGGCCGGCGCACCCGTGGCGGGAGCGCCGGCGGCCGCACGCGGCGCCACCACCACCTGGATCCGCCCGGTGGAGACCCAGGCCGCGAGCTTGCCGGCGTCCGCCTGGTCGACGACGGCGTCGAAGACCTGGCTGCCGTCGGTGTCCACCCGGCCCACGGTGTAGACGGTGGCGGCGAGCGTCTCGGACCGCGCGCCGTCCGGGGTGTAGACGACGATCACCGGCTGGCCCGGCTGGAGCCGGGTGGCCGGCAGCTGGGTGCGCCGGGCCGAGACGCCGACCAGCAGCTGCCCGGGGTTGAGGACGAGCGACTGCGCGAGGTCGGACTTGGTGAGCAGCCCGCCCCGGTGGAGGTCGGTGGAGGCCCGCATCCCGACCGCCTTGGCCCGGTCGGCGGCGTCCAGCGGCTTGAGCGCCGGGTCGCTCGCGATCCGGACGACGACCAGGTCGGCCTCCGTCAGCACCTGCCCCCACGGCACGTCCCGGGCGAGCGCCAGCACCGCGACCCGCTGCCCGGTGCTGTTGTACAGCACCGCGCCGCCCAGCCCGCCCGCGGCTATCAGGGCCACCGCCATCGCCAGCACGGCGGGCCGCCGGCGCCGCGCGCCGAGCGTCCGCCCGGGGGTGCGCGGCTGCCCGCGCCGCTGCTCCGGCACGGCCGCCGGGGCGGGCGCGGTGGCCGCGCTCGCCGGGGCGGACGCGCCGGGGCCGGGCGTGGCAACTGTACGGTTCTCCACCGGGTTTCGGCCTTCCTGCGTCGTTCGTCGGGGGGTTGCTGTGCGTGCCGCCGTGTCCGGCGGGCTAGTTGAGGACCTGGACCTCGGCGACCCGGAAGCTGACCTGGTCCACGGAGACCCGGATCTCGATCGGGTCGACCTTGGTGCCGTCGGACACCGTCACGTCGTTCATCCAGATCACCTCGACGTTGCCGGTGAACACGCCGCCCTTCTTCGTACCGGAGCCGGTCTTGAAGACGTGGCCGCAGGTGGGCGACGGCGCTGCGCCGTACTTGACGTCGTACGGGGTGCCGACCGCGGCCTCGCCCTTGCAGGTCACCTTGGTGCCGTCGCCGAGGTCCCACTTCACCGAGGCCACCCGGGGGGTGACCGTCACCTTGAGGGCGCCCAGGTCCAGCACGTCCGTGGCCGGCTTCTTCGGGTCCTCCAGCCAGAGCCAGACGTTCCCTCCCACCACCGGGTCCTTCTTGGGCGCGAACCCGAGCACCGGGGGGTGGAAGCGCATCTTCTGGTGGACGTACCGGTCGGCCTCGGCCCGCGGGTCCGGCGGCGCGGGAACGGGCGCCTGGGCGAGGAACGTCGCCGCGGGCGGAGAGATCGAACCGTCCGAGGAACGGCAGGTCACGTTGTAGACGGTCCCGTCCTTGGGGTCGTGGCCGTCCCAGCTCCGATCCCCGGCCGGGGGCTGCGGGTTGAGGACCCGGTAGTAGCAGCCGCTGCTGGCGCTGAACCAGCCCAGCTCCGGGTCGTTGCAGGCGAGGACCTGGCCGTTCCAGGAGCAGAGCTGCGGCCCCGAGGCGCCCCCTCCCCCTCCTCCGCCACCGCCGCCGGAAGGAGGCGGCGTGCTCCCGTGCTGGCCCCCGTCGTTGCAGATGACGGTGATCTCGCAGTGCGTCGCGCCCCCCGTGGGGTTGGGAGGATCGGCCGCCGCGGTGCCCGTCGGCGCCAGGAGCAATCCGGCGAACAGCGGCGTGCCGATCACCAATCGCCGTACCGGTTTCAGCATGTGCGTCCCACCTCCCGCTTGAACTCGTTGATCAGCCAGCGCGTCTGGAACAGTCGCAGGGAAACGGTCGCCACATACCGGTTGAGCCGGTCGGGCGGATCCTTCACCGCGAGCGTGGCGGCGTCCGCCTGGTGCCACCCGGACACGTCCAGGCAGTCCTCGATCACGGCGGTGTGCGGATCGGCGGTCAGGTCGACGGACTTCACCACCGCGGAATTCCGCGGCTCACCCGTCATCACCAGTTTCGCCTCGTGCAGCTGACGGAGATTCACCAGGGCTTCGGTCAGCGCCTTGCCCGAGGCGAAGATCTCGAATCGGGAACCGTCCGAATCGGCCTTCCCGAACGCCTCCGCCTGCGCCTGCCACCAGTCCTGATAGGCACTCAGGGCCGCTCTCGCGGCGGACCCTTCCGGCCCGTCGGTCGGCGCGTTACCGACGTTTGCGGAACCACCCGAAGGAGGGACCGCCGTCACCCCCGCAACCGTGGGCGCGTTCGTCCCCAAGCGATCGGTGGAACCACCGGACCCACTGCCCGCGCAACCGCCCAGCAGCAACGCCAGAACCAGCGCACTGGCACCAACCGCCCCAGGGCGCAACACAATTCCGCGCCGCCGCATCGCCCCACCTCGTCGCAGCCGACCCCGGGTGTGGACCGGGGCCGCCAGAAGAATTCCACCGTCCCGCCAGTGTTCTCCCGCGAGCATCGATTCTTCGCCAAACCGGGCCTTCACGGCAACACCTGGGGCCTCCTGACCTTACGCGGAAGGCGGATCCGTCGGCTCACTTTCCCGCCACAGGAGGGCCAACAGTTCCTCGGAAAGCGACAATCCGGCCAATGCCCCCCGAACCGCCGCCCGATTGCGCATCAGAAGGCGTCCGCCCTCCGGCGGGACGAGCAGGCGCACACCCGGCGCGTCGGGCTGGTTCGGGGGCGCACCGGCGCCCGCGCCCTCCGTCGGGGCGCCACCGTCGAGCAGTGCGCCGACCGACGGCTGCAGTTCGTGCGGTCCGACGGCGGCCGGAGCGCCCGGGACGCCCTGGTGCAGCACGGTGGTGAGCGCCTGGCTGAACGAGCCGGGGCCGCCCGGCAGGACGGCCTCCCGGCCGCGCCGGCCCGGGGTGTAGCGGCCGGGCGCGTGGCGGCCGATCCGGCCCCAGAGCGGGACCCGCGAGTAGCTGAGCAGTTCGCCCGCGCCGTCCTCGCCGCCACCGCGCTCCAGCGCCGCCCAGGTGTCCTTGTCGGCGACCGCGTCGACCAGCAGCAGCGCCTCCTCCTGGTCGCCGTGCACCATCGCGCTGACCACCCAGTCCCAGGCCAGCCCGCGCCGGTAGGCGTTGTCGGCGGTGGAGCCCGCCGTCACCAGGGCGAGCCGGCGGCCGCGCGGGTCGGCCACCAACTGGCCCACCAGGCACACCAGCAGCCAGCGGCCCGGGCGGGCGGCCGCCTCCCGGACGGCGGTGAGCATGGTGTTGGCGTCCGCGCCGGGGTCGACCACGGCGACCCGGCTGCCGGCCGCGCCGGCGTCGAAGCACATCCCCGGCAGGACGTCGGCCAGTAACCGGGCGCCCTCGGCCGCGTGCGCGGACCCCCCGAAGGCGCGGTCCGGCCCGCCCTCCGCCCCGATGACCACCAGATCGACCCCGCTTGCCACCCGCACCGCCCCCTCCTGCCCGGCCCCGGCCTCCCGGGGCCGCCGAACCGTTCCGCCGTCCGCTCCGCCGTTCGCTCCGGCCCTGCCGCGCACGCCGCCCTGCCTTCTCCGGCGGCGCCGTTCAGTTCCCGGCACGCCCGGCGCGCCCCGGTGCCACCGCCGGGCAGGCTATCGTCCCGGGCCGCCCCCGTCGGGCCCTCCGACGGCGTTCCGGGGCCGAATCCCGTGTCCGGCCGCCGTCGGACCGGCATCCGATCGGCGCCCGGGAACCGTCCCGGGGCACCGCCCGGTCCCGCTCCCGGGCGCCCCCGGCCGTCCGGGGACGGCCGCAAGGCCCTACCGCCCAGGGACCATGGGCCCTGTCGGCCCGCGCGCGGGAGGGGGACCATCGGACCCATGGACCGTGACGACCAGCTGGAGGAACTCGGCGCGGACACGTGCCTGCGCCTGCTCAGCACCGTGCCCGTCGGACGCGTGGTGTACACCGAGCACGCGCTGCCGGCCGTCCTGCCGGTCTCCTTCGAGGTCGCGCCGGACGGGCGCCTGCTGCTGGCCGTGCGCCGGGGAAGCGCCACCGCGCGCGGGCTGGACGGCACCGTCGTCGCCTTCCAGGCCGACCAGCTGGACCCGGTGACCCGGAGCGGCTGGAGCGTGCTGGTGCACGGCCGGGCGGACGTCCTGCGCGACCCGGAGCTGGTCCGCCGCGCCCTGCGCTCGGGTCTGCGGCCCTGGGTCGACGACCCGGAGCCGATGGTCGTCTCGCTGGTGCCCGAACTGATCAGCGGCCGCCGGCTGACCGCGTCCGGCCGCCCCGTTCCGCACGCCTGACCCGCACCGGTTCGCACGCCCGACCCACCCCGTTCCGCGTTCCCGACCCGCGCCGGCTCGTACGCCTGACCCGCACCGGCCGCCCCGGGGAACGCCGGTTCGAGGACCGTCGGCCGTTCCCGGGAACCCCCTGACAGGTGACCGGCGAGTAGGCATACTCTGCGGAGTTCTGCGGAGTTCGCAGCAACCCGCACCGCCGACCCTCCCCCGTCCCAGGAGCGCCCCGTGACGACCTTCGCCTCCCTCGCCGAGCTGACCGCCGCCGTCGGCACCGAGCTGGGCACCAGCCAGTGGCACACCGTCGAGCAGGCCCGGATCGACCTGTTCGCCGAGGCGACCGGCGACCACCAGTGGATCCACGTCGACCCGCAGCGGGCGAAGGAGAGCCAGTTCGGCTCGACCATCGCGCACGGCTACCTCACGATGTCGATGATCCCGGTGCTGGCCAAGGAGTGCTACGGCGTCGAGGGCGTGCGGATGGCGCTCAACTACGGCTCGGAGAAGGTCCGCTTCCCGGCCCCGCTGCCGGTCGGCACGGCGATCCGGGCCAAGGCCGAGCTGGTCTCCGCCACCGAGGTTCCCGGCGGCGTGCAGGCCGTGGTCCGGTTCACCATCACCAGCGGGGCCAGCGCCAAGCCGCACTGCGTCGCCGACACGATCACCCGTTTCTACGCCTGATCCCGGGGGAAGGCCCCTGGTCGGCGGACGGCGGCCGCCGCTCGCCGGGTCCGGTCGGCCGACCACGAGTAATCTCCGACGAGACGGTTGTCGTACCGAACCGACGTCCCGGTCGGCGGGTACGCGCCCCGGCGTGCCAGGTATCCGTTGCCGTCCTTGGAGGTGCCGTGCCCCGCCCAGCCGCCCCGTGGTACTCCCGAGTCCTCGGTCTGCCCGCGGCGCTGTCCTCCGCCGCGTCCACCTCGGCCTCCTCCGCCCTCGGCACGCTCCCCGACCTGGCGGGACTCGCCGGGCTGCCCCGGGCGGCCTGGCACCGGGTCCGGACCGACGCCTTCGGCGCCGAGCCGCGCGGCGAGCGGCTGGCCCGGATCCGCCGCTCGCCCCAGTTCGCCGGCGGCGCCTTCCGCAACCCCGTCCCGACCCGGCGGATGGTCTCCGCGCGCAGCCCGCTGGAGGTCACCCGCGCCCAGCTGGCGGCCGACCGCGCGCGGCGGGCGCCGGCCGCCGCCGTGCCGCTGCACCGGCTGCTCCCGGCCGACCTCGCCGAGCCGCCCGCCTCGGGCCTGCGGCTCACCTGGCTCGGCCACGCCACGGTGCTCGCCGAGATCGGCGGCCGCCGGGTGCTGTTCGACCCGGTCTGGGGCGAGCGCTGCTCCCCGTTCTCCTGGACCGGGCCCAAGCGGCTCCACCCGGTGCCGCTGCCGCTCGCCGAACTCGACCCGGTCGACGTGGTCGTCGTCTCCCACGACCACTACGACCACCTCGACATGGACACCGTCCGGGCGCTGATCGGCACCGGCGCGGCCTTCGCCGTCCCGCTCGGCGTCGGGGCGCACCTGGAGCACTGGGGGGTGCCGGGCGAGCGGATCGTCGAACTCGACTGGTGGGAGTCGGCCGAGGTGGCCGGGCTGACGCTGACCGCCACCCCCGCCCGCCACTACTGCAGCCGCGGCCCGCGCACCAGCCCGCTCTTCCTCTGGGCGTCCTGGGTGGTGGCCGGCGGCGGCCGGACCGTCTTCCACAGCGGGGACACCGGCCACTTCGCCGGCTTCGCGGAGATCGGCCGCCGGCTCGGCCCGTTCGACGCGACGATGATGCAGGTCGGCGCCTACAGCGACTTCTGGCCCGACGTCCACATGACGCCCGAGGAGGGTGTGCGGGCCCACCTCGACCTGCGCGGCGAACTGCTGCTGCCGATCCACTGGTGCACCTTCAACCTCGCCCCGCACCCGTGGGAGGAGCCCGCCGAGCGGGTGGTCGCCGCGGCGCGGGCGCAGGGCGCCCGGCTGGCGGTGCCGCGGCCCGGCAAGCCCTTCGAACCGGCCGAGCCGCCGGCGCTGCGGCGCTGGTGGCGGGCGGTGGCCGCACCGGCCCGGGACGGCGCGCCGCTGGTGGTGCCGGACGGCCCGGCCGCCGCGGCCGACGGGTCGCGGTCCCGGGCGGCGGCCGGGGGCGACGGCGTGCCGGTCTGACCGGGCCGTCCCTCCGTCGCCGCTCAGGCGGACCGGCGGCCGGCGGCGGCCTCGCGGCGGATGCGCCGCCAGGCGCCCTGCTGCACCAGCAGCGTCAGCACCCCGGCCAGCACGATCCCCGCCATGTTCAGCAGCAGCTGCGCGCTGGAGCCCCAGAACTGCCGGAAGTCCCCGTACCCGAGGGCGACCGCCGCGTTGGCGGCGGCGGGCACCGTGGTCACCGAGATCGCCACGCCGACCAGCATGCCCGCCTTGGCCGAGGTCAGCGAGAGCAGTCCGGCGATGCCCGCGAGGAAGGCCACCACGAACGAGGTGGCGTCGGGCTGCCAGATGAACGAGGTGTTCGGCCGCGCCGCGTCGAACCTCCCGTGGCTGAACAGCCCCAGCCCGTCCATCAGCAGGGCGAACGCGACGGTCAGCGCCATCGCCACCGCGAAACCGGCGACCAGCGCGTTGAGCGAGCGCAGCGCGGGCCGCGCCCGCCGCTGCACCAGGGCCACGCAGAGGCCGGCGAGCGGTCCGAACTCCGGCCCCACCGCCATCGCGCCGACCACCAGGATCGCGCTGTCCAGCACCGCGCCGCAGGCGGCCAGCATCGTCGCCACGGTGAGGAAGGCCAGGTAGACGCCGGTGAGGGTGGACTCCTCGTGGGTGATCTCGGAGACCGCCTCCCACACCAGCGCGTCCGCCCCTTCGCCGGGGGCGAGCCGCTCGGCCTCGTCGGCGGCGGCCGAGAGCGTCAGCTCGACCTCCTGGACGTCGATCGCCCCGCGGGCGGTCAGCCCCGTCGCGCGCAGCCCGGCCAGCACCTCGTCCGCCGACTCGCGGGCCACGTCGCAGAGCACCACGTCCCCGGGCGGCCGGACGGCGGCGTCGGGCAGCAGGACCACATGGGTCACCCCGACGCAGTCGTCCAGGCAGGTCAGCACGGGGTCGCGCAGGTCGGTGGGGACGATCAGACGCAGGTGCAGCACGGGGGCTCCGGGCGGGCGCGGCGGCGGGGGTCGTGATCACCCTAGGATGCGCCGCCCCGCCCGGACGCACCGCCCGGCCTCCCCGCCCTGCCGCCCCGGCGATCGCCCCGGCGGGCCGTCAGGCGGCGGGCCGCTTGGCGTGCTCGACGAGGTCGACGGTGGCGCGCGGGTCGTCGACCTCCACGACCAGCCGGCTGTAGCGCTCGTCGGCCAGCTCGATCACCACGGCCTTGGCGGGGTTCTTGACGTCCCAGAAGACCCACTCGCCGCCCGAGCGGAAGGTACCGGCGGTGATCACTCCCGGGAAGTGGGTGCCGCCGACCTTGATCCCCTTGGGCTCCCGGAAGATCCCGGGGTCGACGGTCGCGCCCCGGACGTTGGCGAGCGGGATCTCGATCCGGCTGCGGACCGCCCAGAGCCGGTCGAGGCCCTCGATCTCGACGACGAGGGTCCGGTCGGTGATGCTCACACGGGCCATGGAACTGCTTCCTCCCACTGGTGGACTGCTGAATGGACTGCTGGTGGATGTCCGGCCGGCGGATGTCCGGACCGGTCGAAGGCCGTCCGGCGGTCAGCCGACGCGGCCGGCGAAGGCGAGCACCGCGTCGGCGGACGGTCCGCCGAGACCGGCGCGGGCGCGCAGCCGCAGGCCGAGGACGGTCGCGGCGAGCACCCCGGCGGCACCGGCGTCGGTGCCGCCGGCCCGCTCGACCGCCTCGTCCAGCGCGGCCAGCCCCTCGCCGACCAGCGCCCCGACGTCCGGATCGCTCCCGGCCCGCTCCACGGCGGCCGACAGCAGCAACCCGGCGGCCGGCCCGCCGTCGAACGCGGCGACGGCCTGCGCCAGCAGCGCGCCGAGCCCCTCCGCCTCCCGCAGCGCCGCCGCGAGCGGCAGCACCTCCTCGTCGAGGTGCCGGCGCAGCGCGGCGAGGTACAGGCCGCGCTTGCTCCCGAACACCTTGTAGAGGCTCCCCCGGTGCACACCGAGCCCGGTGACGAGATCGTCCACCGAGGTCCCCTCGTACCCACGGGCGGCGAACAACTCCGCCGCCGCCCGCACAGCCTGTTCCTCGTCGAAGGCGCGTGGTCTTCCCATGCCGAGGACTCTAGGAGTTCAAGAACGCTCAGTCAAGAACGACCGTTCTCGAACTCGCTCCGAGGCAGGGGCCGGAGGCCGAGGGCGGGACCGGAGGCGGCACGGAGATCACGGGCGCGGCCCACCGTCGCCGCCCACCGCAAGGGTCGCCCCGGCCCCCGCCCGGCGGGGCGGGGGCCGGGGCGGGGCGGCGGGGCGGTCAGGGGGTGGCGGCGAGGAGGTCGCGGAGGGTGCGGGCCTCCTTCAGGAGGCGGCTGGTGCCAGGGCGGGCGGCGGTGGCGGTGACTTCGGGGATCGGGCCGCGGGCGGCGCTGCGGCGGGCCGTGTCGGCGGCGACGGCGAGGAGGTCCACGGTGCCCCGCAGGACCTCGTCGCCGAGGAGGGCCGGCAGGGCGGCCGCCAGGACGGACCAGACGGTGGCGTGGGCGCCGGTGTCGGCGGCGGTGGTGAGGGCGCCGGCGAGGCGGTTCGGCTTGACGGTGCCGAGCGCCACCAGCTCGCCCAGCTCGCGGCCGAGCAGGGCGCCGTCCAGGTCGCCGCGGGCGGCGAGGACGAGCAGGGCGTCGACGGCGGCGGCGCGGTCCTCGGGGAACCGGGCGCCCAGCCCGTAGGCGAGGGCGAGGTGGAGGGCGAGCCCGGCCGGGCCGCCGGCCTCGGCGAGCACGACCAGCAGCGGGGCGGCGCCGCGCCGCTCGCGGTCGGCGCCGTCGGCGAACCGGTCCAGCCAGCTGGCGGCCAGCTCCTCGCGGTGGTGCGGGAGCATCGCGGCCCAGTGCGCGGTGGGCTCCCAGAGCCACTCGTTCGACCGGCGGGCCCGGGCCACGCTCGGCTCGGTGCCCTCCAGCAGGGCCCGGAACTCGGGGGCGAGCCGCTCGCGCGCGGGGCCGGCCGGGCCGGAGGCGCCGCGCTGGGCGACGGAGATCCGCCGGACGTCCTCCCACCAGCGCTCCTCGTAGCGCCGCGGACGCTTGGAGCCGGTGCCGGGGGCGAAGTGCACCCGTTCCGAGGCCTGGTCCGGCAGGCCGCCCCCGCGCAGCCAGGCGGCCGCCCACCGCCCGGCCGCCGAGGTCAGCCGGTCGGCCGCGGCGAGCACGGCCGGGTCCGCCGCCGGAGCGGTCCTCAGCAGCGCGGCGCCCAGGTCGGCCGGACCGGCCGTGACGCCGGCCGCCTCGTACCCGGCGAGGCGCTCGACCAGCACGGCCGCGGCGATCGCGCCGGTGGCGTCGGTCGGGGTGGCGAGCAGGTACGGCGGGGCGTCGGTGGTGACCCGCTCGGCGGCCTCGGTGATCCGGGCCGCCAGCACGTTGCCGTACTCGGTGTTGTGGGTGCCGCGCAGCGGGTCGCGGCCCTTGTGGCGGAAGACGAAGCCGCGCCGGTGCGGGTCGGCCTGCCCGGCGACCACCGCCGCGAGGTAGAGCGCGTCGCCCGGGCCGCAGTCCTGCCAGCGGCCGGCGTCCTGCCACGGGTTCACCCGCAGCACCGGCTCCAGCGCCCCGGCGAGCGCCGCCCGGTCGCGGTGGGCGTGCCGGACCAGGCCGTCCAGGACGCGCTCGAAGACGGCGACGTCCGGCCGTTCGGCGGCCCGCAGCACCGCCAGCTCCTCGGCGACCTCGGCCGGGGTGGCGAGCGGCTCGCCGAGCGGGGCGGGCACCGGGGCGGGCGGCAGCAGTTCGCTCCAGGCGGTGTCGTCGTCCCCCGAGCCGCCCACGGGTGCGCCGAACAGCTCGCCGGCCCGGGCGTGGTGGGCGGGGTGGAGCGCCTCGGCGGCGAGCAGCAGCTCCGGCAGGACGGCCCCGCCGGCCGCCTTGAGCCGGCGGGCGACCAGGTTGAGCGCCCGCTCCTGGAGGGCGCTGTCGGGGTGGCCGAAGGCCTCGGCGGCGGCCAGCACCACCGGACCGGAGCGCTCGGGCGAGCGCTTGGCGGCCTGCTCCAGCCAGGCGAGCTGGGCGCGCACGAGCTTCTTCTCGCTGCGGAACAGCACCACCGCCGAGGCCTCCCCGGCCACCTCCGGCGCGACCAGCCCGGCCTCGTCCAGCCCGGCGAGCACCTGCTGGGCGTGGCCGGCCACCCCCGAGGGGCCGTCGAGCAGCGCCAGCAGGTCGCGGACCCGGGCCGCGTACTCCTGCGGCGTGGGCGCGATCGCGGTCAGCACCGCCAGGAACGAACGCTGGTCGGGGGTCCTGCCGCCGCGCACCAGCCGGCCGAGGCAGAGGTCGATCAGTTCCTCGCGCCCGAAGTGGCCGGACTCGGCGAGTCCGGCGATCGCCGACGGCCAGGTGTCACCCGAACGGGTGGTGTACGTGTAGTCCAGGGTCCAGGAGACGTCGCCGAGTTCGAACACCCGGGGCAGCAGGACGGAGGTGAAGGTGTCGGTCCGCAGCCGCTCCAGGAGGGTCGTGGCGTTGCCGCGCGGGCCGCGCTCCGCGCCGGCCGCCGAGCGCAGCCACTCGGCGACGAAGTCGTCGGAGGCCGGCACCGGGCAGCCGGTGCGCCGCACCACCCGCTCGATCAGCGGATAGAGGTCCCAGCTCCAAGCGGAGCCGCGCTTGGCGGCCAGCCGGCCGACCACCTCGATCTGCCACTCCACCGGCTGCGCCTCGACGACCTCGGCGAGGGCGGGGTCGCGGGCCCAGGAGCGGCCGGTGAAGTCCCGGGCGCCGATCCAGGTGGCGGCCCCGGCCGCGCCGGGGTGGCAGCCGGCGCCGGCCACCAGCAGCGCGCACATCCGCCGGTGGGCCTCCTTGGACCATTCGCCGCGGGTGGTGCGGCGCAGCTCCTTGAGCACCGGGACGCAGGAGCGCCGCTCGGCCGGCCCGAGCCCGGCGAGCAGCCCCGGAACCTCCCGGACCCGGCCCAGGCGGACGGCCGCCAGCAGGGCCTCCACCGCCGCCGACCCCGCCGGGCCCGCGGTGCCCTCCGCCGTCCGATCCGTCTCCACCGTCTCCGCCGTCCTCACCGTCCCGGTGCTCATCGCGCCGCTCCTTCCCGCACTCCGCCGACCGTCCCGCCCGCCGCCCGCTCCTCGCGGACCATCCCGACCGCCAGCACGTGCTTGCACGGCCCGCGCCCGCCCCGGTACTTCGCCCACCACAGGCAGGTGCAGCCGACCGCGCCGCCCGCCTCCGTGCGCACCCGCTGGACGTGGTCGCCGACCGTGACGACGGCCGTCGTGCCGCCCTCCTCCAGCCGCACCGCCCCGGCCGCGACCAGCGCCCGGGCGGCCTTCAGCCGCGGGTTGGCCGCCTCCGCGCGCCCCGCGTCGTACGGGAGCTGCCGGTGGAAGTACGCGGCCTCGGCGGCGTCGTAGCCGATCTGCCCGGCGGTGCCGAGCCGGGTGAGCGCGGCCCGCACCCGGGCCGCCGTGAGCCCGGACTGCTCGGCGAGCTCGGCGATCTCGATCCGCGGCTCCCAGGCGAGCAGCGCCGAGACCAGGTCGGCGTCCTGCTCGGCGGTGCCGGTGGCGAGCGCGCCGAGCACCCCGCCCTCGCCGCTGAAGCCCCGGGAGGCGTCCGGCGAGAGGGTGAGGGTCAGCCGCATCCCGGGCAGCTCGACCTCCCAGGCGGAGGCGGCCGGGCCGCCCCCGGCGACCGGCGGGCCGTAGACCCGCAGTGCCCGCGCGTGCCGCAGCACCCGCTGCAGGGCGGCCAGCCGCTCGGGCCCGGGCAGGCAGACCGCGCCGGGCACCGGCCGGGTGGTGGGCCGCAGCGTCCGCCCGGCCGGCACCACCCACTGCGCGGTGCGGGCGCCCGCCCGGCCGCCGCCGCGCGGCAGCGAGCGCAGGAAGCGGACCGCCTCGGCGGCGGGCACTTCGGCGCGCAGGTCGAAGCCGGCGGCGGTGACCTGGGTCTCCGCGAAGCCGCGCAGCCAGCGCTCCGGCAGCGGGACCTTCTTCTCGACGACCGGCCCGTCGAAGGTGGTGACCTCCAGGGCGTCCGGGCCGACCGCGAGGTGCAGCGGCTCGGCGGGGCCGATCCGGGTGAGCGCCTCGCGCAGCGGGTTGTTGACGTCGACGTTGGTGGTGCCGTGGCCGATCTCGTCGCCGTCCAGGCCGGCGGCGAGCACGTCGAGGCGGGCGTAGACGCCGCAGCAGCCGGAGAAGGACTCGAAGCGGAGCCGGTCGCCGTTGGCGGTGACCACCGGGTCCAGCGAGGCGCGCAGCTGGGGCTGGTAGTAGCGGGCGGCGGCGACGTCGGCGACGGCGAGCAGCGCGGCGGCGGCCGGCGCGGGCTCGGCCAGGAAACCCGCGAAGAACCGCGGATGGGCGGCCGCCCCGAGCGGGGTGGTGCCGCCGGAGGTCTCCAGGGCGAGGCGCCGGCCGGCCTCGCCGTCCAGGACGGCGGACGGGCGCAGATAGGCGTACGCGTGTGCGGATTGCGACATGCCGAGCACGTTAGGTCAGGGCACTGACAGCCGACCTCCGGGCACCCCCCGGTCTTCGAATTGTGGAACACGTTCTAGCAAGTGTGTTCGCCTCCCGGGTTACCCAGGTCACACCGGGTCACGGCCCGCTTCTGCCACTATGGCCCTGTGACAGAGCTGACCGAACAGGACAGACGGGCCACCGGCACGGTCGGCCCGTTCGCCGAGCTGCTGCGGATCGAGCGGCTCGACGAGAACACGTTCCGCGGCCACTGCCACGCCGGTGCGCCGATGCGCGCGTTCGGCGGGCACGTCGCCGCGCAGGCCCTGGTGGCGGCCGGGCGGACCATCGGGACGGACCGCTCGGTGCACTCGCTGCACGGCTACTTCCTGACCGCGGGCGACCCGAGCCGCCCCATCGAGTACCGGGTCGACCGGGTCCGCCAGGGCACCTCCTACGCCACCCGGCAGGTGACCGCGGTCCAGCGGGGCGAGGCCGTCTTCAGCCTCTCCGCCTCCTTCAAGCGCCCCGAGCCCGCCGCCGACCGGCACCGGGAGGTCCCGCGGCTGCCGGGGCCCGAGGAACTGCCGGACGCCTTCGAGCTCTGGGACGACGAGGCCCGCGCCGCGCTGGCCGACACCGGCTTCGGCGACCTGGAGCTGCGGTTCGTCCCGGCCGACGCCCCGGGCGTGCCGCCGGCCGTGCCCGGCATGCCGCAGCAGTTCGTCTGGCTGCGCACCGGCTCGCCGCTGCCGGACGACGACCCGCTGCTGCACGTCTGCGCGCTCACCTACCTCTCGGACCTCACGCTCGCCTCGACGGCCGGACTGCACGTCCAGCCGAACTTCTTCCAGCGCACCGAGCCGCCCCGGCTGCTGATGACCTCGCTGGACCACGCGATGTGGTTCCACCGGCCCTTCCGGGCCGACGAGTGGCTGCTGTTCGCGCAGCGCAGCCCGTCCTCCTCGGACGGCCGCGGGCTGGCGCTGGGCGAGTTCTACGACCGCGCGGGCCGGCTCGTGGCCTCCGCCGTCCAGGAGGCGCTGATCCGCGAACGCCTGGTCGCACCGCGCTGAACCGCCCCGAACCGCCGCCACCCGGGCCGTCGGACCGGCCGCCGTTCCACCCCCGCCACCACCCGGTGGCCGGGGGACGAACGGCGGGCGGCCGGACGGCGTCATATTCCTGAGCGGCCCCGGCCCGTATCATGGTGCGGGTGACCAAGGTTGACCTGTCACCACGACCGGTGGAGGCGATGTCTCCGCGTCAGCTCGAACGCCGCGAGGGCCTGATCGCGGCCGCGCTCGCCCTGGTGAACGAGATCGGCGTCGAACGGCTCCAGATGAAACAGGTCTGCGAGCGGTCCGGAGTCGCCCTGGGGACGGCGTACCGCTACTTCTCCTCCAAGGACCACCTGCTGGCGGCGGCGATCGCCGAATGGCACCGGCTGCTGCTGGCCGACCTGGTGGCGGAGCTGCGCGGACCGCGCGCCGGCCTGGGCGCCACCGACCGGGTGGCGCGGTTCGTCCGCGGCGGCATGCGGGCCTACCAGCGCCAGCCCGAGCTGGCCCGGCTACGGGTGGCCGTCGCCGCCTCCACCGACCCCTTCGCCAGCGAAGCCCTGCAGGGCATGGCCCGGGCCGACAGCACGGCGCTCCAGGCGGTGATGGCCGACGAGGTGCCGGCCGCCGCGAGCGACCTGGTGCGGCACATCGTCGGCCACGCCTGGCAGGGCGAGCTGACCGCCTGGGTGACCGGCCGCACCACGCTCGGCGACGCCCGCCGGCGGCTGGAGGACGTGGTGCGACTGGTGCTGACGCCGTACGAGACCGCCTACCCGGCCCCGTACGAGGTCCGGTCCAAGGCCTGAGCGCCCCGCCCCGGGCCGGACGGGGGAACGGCCGGGCCGGACGGCGCGGGAGTCGGCGCCGCGCCCGCCGGCCGTCGCCACCGGGGCCGAGCGCCCGGCCCGGGGCGGGCGCTCAGGCCACCGTCACCGGGTGCACCACCACCGCGTCGAACAGGTACCCCTCGCGGTTGAACACCGACACCTCGGGCTGGGTGTTGCCCCGGCGGTCGGTCGCGCGTGCCCGCAGCTCGTACGGGCCGGGCCGCTCCGGGCGCCAGTCGAAGCTCCAGCGCGTCCAGTTCCCGGCGCGCGGCTCGTCGCCCAGCTCGGCCCGGCGCCAGTGCCGGCCGCCGTCGACCGACACCTCCACCCGGCGGACCGGCGCCGCGCCGGACCACGAGCGGCCGTGCAGGCGGTGCGCGCGCCCGGCCGGGAGCACGGCGTCGCGGGCCAGCTCGAAGGCGCTCTTCACCACCTGGGTGGTGAGCGGCGCGCTGCCGCCGGGCGGGTAGTCGGGGCCGAAGAGGCGGTAGGTGTCGGTGTTCCAGGGCGAGTACAGCGGCCGGTCGGAGACCTCGACGGTGCCGACCCACTTGATCGAGGCGATCCCGACCCAGCCCGGCACCACCACCCGGACCGGCGCGCCGTGGTCGGGGGTCAGCGGCTCGCCGTTCATCTCATAGGCGAGCAGCACGTCGTCCAGCGCCTTGGCGACGGGCAACGGGCGGCGCACCCGGCCGAGGTTCACGCCGTTGACGACGGGCTCCGGGTCGAGCCCGGCGGGCATCACGTCCACCGCACCGGCCGTCAGGCCCGCCCGGCGCAGCACCTCCGCCAGCCGCACGCCGCGCCAGCGGGCCGAGCCGATGCCGCCGAGCGTCCACGGGGTGCCGGGCACGGTCCGGCCCTGCTGGCTCGCGTAGAAGCTGCGGCCGTTGCCGGCGCACTCGATGAGCGCGCTGATCGCGTGCGAGGGCAGGTCGCGCAGGTCGTCGAGCGAGAATTCCACGGGCCGGTCCGCCGTCGGGGCGCCGCGCAGGCCGCTGCCGAAGAGCCGCAACCGCCAGCTCCCGGCGTCGATCAGCGGGGTGCTGGTGTGGTTGCGGACGAAGAACCGTTCCACCGGGACGTGCCGGCCGACCGGGGCGCCGTCCGCGCCGACGCGCAGCGCGTCGAACCGCATCTCGGCGTTGGTCCCGCGCGGGACGAACCACTCGGCGGGCAGCGGTTTGACGATCCCGGGCACCGGTCCGGCAGCGGCCGCCGCGCCGACCGGGGCGCCCTGAGGCGTGACCGGCGCGGGCGTCGGCGCGGGCACCGGGGCGGCGGCCGCCCGCTGCGGCCCGGTCAGCGCGCCCGCGACCGGGGTGACGACGGCTCCGGCGGCGGCGAGCAGGCCCAGCAGGCCACGACGCTCGATGCCGTCGGCACGGGCCTCGCCGACCTGCCACTGACGGCGGCGGAGCCGGTCGTAGGCGGCTTCCTCGGGGGTTGGGGCGGACATGGGCACACTCCCGTTCGGTGAGGGATCGCGGTGATGGCGGGCGAGCGGTCGCGGGGAGGCGGAACGGGCTCAGCGACAGTGACAACGGCCGCGGAGCGGCGGGACACGGCGGGCCCGGGCGGCGCCGGTCACAGCCGCGGGCCGCCCGGTGGGCGTCACAGCGCGGAGTCCCCCGGTCACGTACGGGATCATAGGTGCGCCACCGTCGCCGCGTCAGGCGATCGCGGAGTTCCGTGGACTTGACCTTCTCACCGGTGTCACCTCCTACCGTCCGGGAACGGGCCGACCCCCGGCCTCCGCAGCACCGGAACAGGAGCACCGCCATGACCGTGTCCCCCACCCCCTTCGCCCCCCTCGCCCGGACCGTCCGGGGCACCGGCCCCGGGCTGCTGCTCGCCCACGGCGCCGGCGGCAGCGTCCACGACAACTGGGGCCCGCTGCTCGACGACCTCGCCGCCCACCGCACCGTCGTCGCCCCCGACTACCCGGGCTCCGGCGACAGCCCCGACGAGCCCGGCGCGGCGCACTCGCTCGACGAACTGGCCGACCGCCTGGTGGCCGCCGCCGACGCGGCCGGCCTCGCCGACTTCGACCTCGTCGGCTACTCGCTCGGCGCCGCCGTCGCGGTCCGGATCGTCACCCGCCACCCGGGCCGGGTCCGCTCGCTGCTGCTGCTCGCCGGGGTGGCCGGCGGCTCGCGGCGGCTGCGGCTGCTCGCCGACCAGGCCATCGCCCTCACCGCGCACCCCGCGCTGCTGGCCGACCACTCGCTGGCCGTCGTCTTCGGCGCCACCTGGGTGGAGGCGCTGCCCGACGAGGAGTTCGCCGAGCTGCGCGCCGCCTTGGCCGCCGCACCGGTCCCGGCGGGCTTCCGCTGGCAGTTCGAGCTCGCCGGCCGCGCCGACGTCCGCGCCGAGCTGGCCCGGGTGGCCGTGCCGACCCTGGTCGTCTCCACCACCGAGGACGGCCTGGTGCCGCCGCAGCAGCACCGCGCGCTGGCCGAGGGCATCCCCGGCGCCCGGCTGGCCGAGCTGGCGTCCGGCCACCTGCCGGTGGTGGAACGGCTTCCGGAGCTCCGGGACCTGCTGCTGGGCTTCCTGGCGGACGCCGACGGCGGCCCGGACACCGACCGGGCCTGACGGGCCCGGTGGCCCGGCGGAGGGGAACACCCCGCCGGGCGGGGGCGTTGCCCGGTCATGCGCATCGGAGAACTCGCCCGCCTGACCGGGGTGTCCACCCGCCTGCTGCGGTACTACGAGGAGCAGGGCCTGCTCGAACCCACCCGCTCGGCCGGCGGCTACCGCGAGTACGGCGAGGGCGACACCGTCCGGGTGCGCCAGATCCGCAGCCTGCTCGCGGCGGGCCTGTCCACCCGGGTGATCGCGCAGATCCTCCCCTGCGCGACCGGGCCGGTCCCCGCCCTGGAGGCCTGCCCCGACCTGCTCGGCACCCTCCGCGGCGAACTGGCCGAGCTCGACGGGCGCATCGCCGAGCTGACCCGCAGCCGGCGGGCGCTGGCCGGGTACCTGGACGCGGCCGTGCCGCCGTCGCGCCCGTACGCGGCCGCCTGACGCCCGACAGCTGACGCCCGGCACCTGACGCCGCCCCAGGTCGCACCTCCCCGGCGTGCCCTGCCGCCTCTCCCGGCGAGAACTGGACATAGTACGACATGTATCCCCTTCCGATCATGTCGTCGACGCCCGCACGCCGCCGGCCCGCCAGTTCGCCGCGAGAGGTACCCCATGACCAGTCAGCCGACCGAGCCGCCGGACGAACCCGCCGCCACCCTCCCCACCGACCGGATCGTGTTCGGGATCGGCGCCGCCGCGGTGCTCGGGGTCGTCGCCTGGGGCGTCTTCGCCGAGGACTCCCTCGGCCGGACCTCCGGCACCGCCCTCGGCTGGGTCCTGCACAACTTCGGCTGGCTCTTCGTCGTCGCCGCCGACGTCTTCCTCGCCCTCACCGTGCTGCTCGCCTTCAGCCGGTTCGGCCGGATCCGGCTCGGGCGCGACGACGACGAGCCGGAGTTCTCCACCACCGCCTGGGTCGCCATGATGTTCAGCGCGGGCATGGGCATCGGCCTGATGTTCTACGGCGTCGGCGAGCCGCTCCAACTGTTCGCCGCCCCGCAGCCCGGCTCCGGCATCGAACCCGAGTCCGCGGCCGCCGCCCGGCAGGCACTGGAGTTCTCGCTCTTCCACTGGACCCTCCACCCCTGGGCGATCTACGCCATCGGCGGCCTCGCGCTCGCCTACACCACCTTCCGCAAGGGCCGGGGCAACCGGATCTCCGCCGCGTTCGTCCCGCTGATCGGCGAGAGCGGCGCCAACGGCTGGAAGGGCCAGGCGATCGACCTGCTCGCCGTGTTCGCCACCGTCTTCGGCTCCGCCACCAGCCTCGGCCTCGGCGCCCTCCAGGTGGCCGACGGCCTCGGCTACGTCACCGACGTCGACAACAGCGAGCGCACCCAGCTGGTGATCATCGGCGCGCTGACCGCCGCCTTCGTGCTCTCCGCCTTCTCCGGCGTGCACCGGGGCGTCAAGTGGCTCTCCACCGCCAACGTCGTCCTGGCCTCGCTGATCATGGTCTTCGTCTTCCTCGTCGGCCCGACCGTCTTCGTGCTGGACGCCATCCCCTCGACCGTCGGCGGCTACTTCTCCAACCTGCTCGTCATGTCCAGCCAGACCGGCGCCTTCACCGACGAGAACTGGCTCGGCAGCTGGACCATCTTCTACTGGGCCTGGTGGCTCTCCTGGGCGCCGTTCGTCGGCACCTTCATCGCCCGGATCTCGCGCGGCCGCACCGTGCGGCAGTTCCTGATCGGCGTGCTGCTGGTGCCCAGCGGGGCCACCGTCATCTGGTTCTGCGTGATGGGCGGCACCGCGATCCGGCTGGACACCACCGGCGCCGCCGACCTCGTGGCGACCATCCCGCAGGGCGCCGAGGCCTCGCTCTTCGAGATGCTGCGCGCGCTCCCGGGCGGCACGGTGACCAGCGTGATCGCGGTGCTGCTGGTGATGACCTTCTTCATCACCAGCGCCGACTCCGCCTCGCTCGTCCTCGGCTCGCTCTCCAGCCGCGGCTCACTGCACCCGCGCACCTGGCTGGTGGTGGTCTGGGGCGTGCTGATGGGCGGCGTCGCGGCCGCGCTGCTGCTGGCCGGCGGGCTCACCGCGCTGCAGAACGCCACCATCCTGGTCGCGCTGCCGTTCGTCGCGGTGATGCTGCTGCTCTGCGTCGCCCTGGTGAAGGAGCTGCGCGCCGACCCGTCCGCCGGACCGCCCCGCTTCCACCCCGCGCACGGCCTGCGGGACGCCGTCCGGGTCGCGGTCGGCGAGGCCCTGGCCGACGTCCGCCGGGGCAACCGGCGTCCCCCGATCGAGTGAACAGCCGGCCATGGGGACTCGACCTGCGGCCTTGCACATATCGCCCGAACCGACGCCCATCCCCCATCCGGACTTCACCCGCACGTAGCGATCGTTCACACCGGCCTGGAAGCCTCCGTGCCATGAACGCCAACCTCTCGGCGACCCTCCAGGAACCGCGCTTCCCCCTGCCCCAGCGCCACCGCCGCTTCCTCGCCGGCACCGCCGTCCTCGCCTCCGTCGCCCTGGGCGCCCTGGGCGTCGCCGCCACCGTCGAGACCGTCCAGCACGGCACCGTCGCCACCGCCACGGCCACCGTCCGGAAGTAGACCCCGGCGCCGGGAGACGGACGCGCCCGGGCCCGGGGCTCATCCGAGGACGGCACACCGGCCGGCCGGCTCGGGGACCGAGCAGCCGCCGGTCGAGCCGATGGCTCCCCTCCCGCCCCACCCCGCCGGGCAGAGCGACCGACCCCCGCGAGGCCGGGGCCGCCCGGACCACAACGCACACGGCCACCCGGGCCCGGCGAGCCGACACCACCCGGGGCCGGGCACGGGCCGGAACGGCGTCCGCACCACGACCCGCACGACCACCCGGCGTCAGGCCGACCGACCCGGCCGAGGGACGGGGCGACGGGGCGGGGGCGGTGACATCCGATCCCGGCATACGCAGCGCGCCGCCCGCACCACCACTCCCACGAACGCTCACGACCGACCACCCGCATCAGGCGGGCTGGCCGGCCCGGGGGGCGGGGACGGTGATGTCCGGGGTGGGGCGGGAGTGGCGGCCGGTGCCGGGGGCGGGGAGGAGGTCGGGGGCCGGGGCGTAGCGGGCGGCGGGGGCGCGGAGGAGCCAGCCCGAGGGGCGGGTGGTGATCAGGCCCATGCGGTGGAGCAGGTCGAGGGCGTCGCGGCGCAGGGCGGTGCGGTCGGCGAGGTAGTCGCGGTGCCAGCCGGCCGGGAGGCCGTACTCGTCGGCGATGTCGCCGAGCACGCCGTCTATCAGCGCGTCCGGGACGGGCACGTCGGCGCCGGTGGTCTCGCCGGGCAGCGGGCGGACCTCCTCGACCAGGCGCTCGACCAGCAGCAGGGCCACCTGGGCGGCCGTCCCGGCGCCGGACAGGGCGAGGTCGGTGAGCTCCTCCGCCGGGTCGAGCAGGGCGACGCCCTCGGCCCGCTGCTCCGCCTCCAGGCCGAGGAAGTCGGCGAGCGCGGCGGGGCCGGAGTGCCGGTGCTCGCGCAGCCAGGCGCGCTGGTCCTCGGGCAGGTCGGCGGCCAGGACGGCCGGGGTCTCGGCGAGGCGGCGGCGTACGGCGGTGCCCGGCTCGGCCTCGGCGGCGCGGCGGACGAGGTCGGCGGCGTCGTCGGCGAGGGCGGGCGGGCCGACCGGGACGGCGCGGGCGAGCTCCCGGTCGACCGTCAGGACGGCGGAAGCGTCGGCGGGGTCGGCCCCGAGGCCGGCCGCCGTGGCGGCCGACGTGTCGGCCGGGAGATCGGCGAGCACCTGCCAGTCGACGAGCACGGCGAGCGCCATGGCGAGGTCGGCCGGGTCGACAGGGCCGACAGGCGCGGGCTCGGCGGCGTCCATCGCGGCCAGCAGGCGCCCGAGCGGAAGCCGTTCGGGCGCGTCGACGAGCAGGGCCAGGGCCAGGGCGAGCCGGGCGTAGCCGCCGGGGGTGAACGGGGCTCCGGTGGCGGGGTGTTCGAGGCGGCGGACGGCGCCGGGGCCGGGGCCGGCCTTGTGCAGGCGGGCGTGCCAGGGACCGACCACCAGGGGGTAGCCGAGCAGGGCGTCGAAGCGCTCGGCGAGCCAGTCGCGGTGACGGCGGATCAGCGGGAAGCCGTCGGCGTGCGGTCCGGAGGCGGTGACCAGCGGGTGGGCCAGGAGCAGCCGGGCGGCGATCCGGCGTTCGGCGGCGGTGGCGGCGGCGGAGCGGTCCTGCGGCACCACGGCGGCGGCGCCCCGGGCGCGTTCGGGCCTGCGGTGCCGCCCGGGGCGGCCCGGCTTGGCGCCCGAGAGGACGACGGGCAGGGCGGCGGCGTCGCGGCGGGCGCGGCGCAGGCCCGGGGCGGTGCGCGGCTCGCGGGTGCGCAGCGGCGCGGGGGTGTGCGCGGTGGGGCCGTGCCACCAGCTGACCTCGGCGGGGTCGGCGGCGGACGGTTCGGCGGGGGCGCCGAAGTGACGGGCCGGGTAGAGGCCGAAGGAGGCGGCGCAGAGGTCGTCGGCGGTGACCGGGTCGGCCTCGGCGAACCAGCGTGCGAGCCGGAGCAGCCCTGGGTCGGGCGAGAGTTCCGCGGACGGCGCGCCCGCGGCGTCGGCGTCCTGCGGGGCGTCAGCTCCGGCCGTGCCGCCGGGTACGGGGCCGCGGGCGGGTCCGCGTACGGCGACGACGGCGCCGGTGGCGCTCCGCCCCGCCCCGCCCGTGCGCCCGTCCGACGTGCCACCGGCCGTCCGTGCGGCGCCGGTCGCGTACTCCTGCTGCTCCATGTCGGGGACCAGACTAGACGCTGGGCGCGGCCCCCGCTGGCAGCCGCCCGGCGCGCGGCGACATCCGGCCGGGCGGCGGCCGCGCGGCGAACCGGCGGCAACCGCGCCCCGGACGGGGCCGCCGGCGCACCGCCCGGTCCGGCGACACGTCACCCCGGGTGCCCCGCCGGACCTACGCACCGGTAACAATCTCTTCCGAAGCCCGCACCGGTCCCCTGTCGTGCCCGGCACGGGCCACCGGCCCCGCCACCGCCCGCTCCCCCACCCACCCGGAGGACACCGCCGCATGAGCATCCGTACGACCACCCGCGCCGTTCTCGGCGGCCGGCTGCGCTCGGCCTCCGGCCTGCTCGCCGGGTTCGCCACCACCTCGGCGGTCCACCTGGGGGCGCTGCTGAGCGACACGCCCGCGCTGCGGCACGCCACCAAGCCGGCACTGATGCCGCTGCTGGCCGCGCACAGCGTCACGCGTGCCGCCGCGGCCGGCCGGCGGGCGCCGAAGCTGCTGGCGCCGGCGCTGCTGGCGAGCGCGGGCGGGGACGTCCTGCTCCAGTTCGACCAGGACGCGGCGTTCCTGGCCGGAATGGGCTCGTTCGCGGCGGCGCACGTCTGCTACGTGACGATGTTCGCCGGCCAGGGCGCGCTGACCGACCGGCGCCGGACGCTGGTGGTCGCGGCGGCGTACGCGGCGGCCTGGGCGTCGATGGTGGCGCTGCTCTGGCCGGATCTCGGGGACCTGCGGGTCCCGGTGGCCGGGTACAGCCTGCTGCTCGCCTCGACGGCGGTGACCTCGGCCGGGCTGGGTGTGCGGCCGGGGCTGGGCGGGGCGCTGTTCCTGCTCTCGGACACCCTGATCGCCACCAAGCTCGCCAAGTGGCGGGAGCTTCCGGGGCACGAGTTCTGGATCATGGCCACGTACGTCCTGGCGCAGTACCTGCTGGCGACCGGCGCGCTGCGGGCCGCCGAGGCCCGGGAGGACGAGGAGGAGAAGCCGCGGGGCGCCTCGACGGTCCTGGCCGGCGACGCGCCCTGACCGCGCGAAGGTGCCGCCGGACGCACCGTCCGGCGGCACCCGCCCGCGGGCCGCGCCCGCGGGGCGCGTTCCCTCAGGCGGACCCGGCGCCCGCGCGGCGCCGCAGCAGCCAGAAGCCGCCGACGGCGCCCGTGACCAGCAGCGCGCCGCCCGCCAGCTCCGCCGGGTTCGTCGTGATCGAGCCGCCCAGGCCGGTGTTCGCCGCGCCGTGCGGGCCGACCTGCTGGCTGCCCGCGCCGGACTGCCCGAGCGAGCCCGCCCACTCGCCGGCCGCCTCGCTCCACCCGCCGATGCCCGAGGGCGCCGAGCCTCCGGAGCCACCGGAGCCGGTGGAGCCGCTGGAGACCGCGACCGTGGTCACCGTGACACTGGTGGCGAAGGCCGCGCCGTCCGGGCAGGTCCCGTCGACCTTGTTGTCGCCGCCGTTCTTGTCCGCCAGCCGGGCGGAGCCGGTGTGCTTGCCGTCCGAGCCGAGCGTGAGGGTGGCCGGGCCGCCCTCGAAGGCCGACGAGTTGGCGGTGATCGTCTTGGCGGTGGGCTTGTCGGACTTCTCACAGGCGACCGTGACCGTCACGGTCTGGCCCGGTGCGGCCTGGGACGGGCTGACCGAGGCGGCGCCGTCCTTGGCCAGCGCGAGGGGGGCCGTCAGGCCGGTCAGCAGCGTCGCGCCGATCAGGGCGGCGGCGGCCGTACGCGTGGGGCGCATACCGGAACCTCCGGGATTCTCTCGGGCGCGGCCGGGGACTCCGACGTCCCCGTGATCGAACAACCGCACCCGGTCACTCACCGACGGTAGGCACCCGTTGCACGCCCGGCCACCGCTCTGGCCCGTTCGGGCGAGCGGCGGCCACCCTGCGTGACGCGCGAACCGGTCAGAGGTCCAGGTCGACCACGACCGGGGCGTGGTCCGAGGTGCCCTTGCCCTTGCGCGCCTCGCGGTCGACGTAGCTGTCGGTGACGGCGTCCACGAAGGGCTTGTTGGCGTAGGTGAGGTCGATCCGCATGCCCCGGTTCTTCGGGAAGGCCAGCTGGCGGTAGTCCCAGTAGGTGTAGGGGCGGTCGTACTTCAGCGGGCGCGGCACCACGTCGTGCAGCCCGGCCGCGTCGAGGGCGGCGAGGGCGGCCCGCTCGGCGGGGGTGACGTGGGTGAGGCCCTCGAAGGCGGCCACGTCGAAGACGTCCTCGTCGCTCGGCGCGATGTTGAAGTCGCCGAGGACGGCGAACGGGCGCTCGCCGGCCGCGTCCTCCAGCGAGGCGCGGCGCAGCGCCTCCAGCCACTCCAGCTTGTAGCGGTAGTGGGCGTGGTCGACCTCGCGGCCGTTGGGCACGTAGACCGACCAGACCCGGACCGGGCCGCAGGTGGCGGCGACGGCGCGCGGCTCGACGTCGGGCAGCAGGGCGTCGTCCGCGAGGTAGCCGGGCTGCTCGGGCAGGTCGCGCACGACGTCGTCGAGGCCGATCCGGGAGACGATCGCCACGCCGTTCCAGCGGCCGGTGCCGTGCGCGGCGGTCTCGTAGCCGAGTTCGCGCACCGGCTCGTACGGGAAGGCGTCGGCGGCGCACTTGAGCTCCTGGAGGCAGAGCACGTCGGGCTTGGCGCTCTCCAGCCATTCGAGGAGCTTGGGCAGCCGCGCGGTGACGGAGTTGATGTTCCAGGTGGCGATGCGGACGGTCACGGCGGGCGGCCTTCCCGGTGGCGGTTCGGTACGGAGGGGCGGGCGCCCGTCAGGACGCCCACCCCGAATCTACCGAACGGCACCGACAGTCCCGCCCGGCCTCACGGCGCGGGCCGGACCACCGCCGCCGAGCCGCCGCCGCGGCGCACCGGTTCGGCGGCCGCGACCCAGCGCCCGTCCGGCAGCCGCTCGACGCCGGTCGCGGCGCCGATCTCCGGCGTGCTCGCGAACACGTGGCCGAGCGCCTCCAGCCGGGCCCGTTCGGGCAGCGCCAGGAAGGCCGGCTCGGCCTGGGTGGCGGCGGTGTTGCGCTGGCTGGCGCGCGGCGCGGCGATCGCCTGCCCCAGGCTCAGCCCCCGGTCGAGGCGGCCGAGCAGCACCTGCAGGGTGGTGGTGATGATGGTCGCGCCGCCGGGCGAGCCGGCCGCGAGCAGGGGCTCGCCGTCGCGCAGCACGATGGTCGGCGAGAGCGAGGAGCGCGGCCGCTTGCCGGGGCCGGGCAGGTTGGGGTCGGGCACCCCGGGGAAGAGCGGGGTGAAGTTGAAGTCGGTCAGCTCGTTGTTGAGCAGGAAGCCGCGGCCGGGGACGGTGATGCCGCTGCCGCCGGTCTGCTCCAGGGTCAGGGTGTAGGAGACGACGTTGCCCCAGCGGTCGGCCACCGTGAGGTGGCTGGTGCTCAGGCCCTCGTAGGGCTCGGCGGCGGGCGCCGGGGCGGCGTCCGGGCAGCCGGCCGGGTGGCGCGGGTCGCCGGGGGCGACCGGGCTGGTGAGGGCCCGGTCGGGGCTGATCAGGCAGGCCCGGGAGGCCGCGTACCGGGCGGACAGCAGTTCCTTCGTCGGCACGTCGTTGAACGCCGGGTCGCCGACCCAGCGGTTGCGGTCGGCGAAGGAGAGCCGCGAGGCCTCCAGGAAGTGGTGGTAGTACTGCGTGGCGTCGTAGCCGGCGAGCTCGCCGTCCTCCAGGATGCCGAGCGCCTCGCCGACGGTGGTGCCGCCGGAGCTGGAGGGGGCGATCGAGTAGAGGTCGTAGTCCCGGTAGGCGACGTGGGTGGGCTGCTGGCGGCGGACCCGGTAGCCGGCCAGGTCGGCGGCGTCCACCTGGCCGGGGCGGGCGATCCGGCCGGAGGCGGGGTCGACCGGCGGGTGCTGGACGGTGCGGACGATGTCCTCGCCGATCGCGCCCCGGTAGAGCGCCGCGGTGCCCTCCTTGCCGAGCTGGCGGTAGGTGGCGGCGAGGTCGGGGTTGCGGAAGGTGGAGCCGACGGCCGGGAGCGCGCCGCCGGGCAGGAAGAGCTTGGCGGTGTCGGGGAAGTCCTTGAACCGGGCCTGGTTGAGCGCGGTCTGGTCCTGGAAGGTCCGGTCGACGGTGAAGCCCTGCTCGGCGATCCGCCGGGCGGGCTCCAGCGCCTCGGCGAAACCGCGCCGGCCCCAGAGGTCGACGGCGGTCTCCCAGGTGGCCGGGGAGCCGGGCACCCCGACCGACAGGCCGCTGGTGACGGCGTCGGCGAACGGCAGCGGTGCCCCGTTCTCCAGGAAGAGCGAGGTGTCGGCCTTGCGGGAGGCGGTCTCCCGGCCGTCGATGGTGTGCACCCGGCCGGTGGCGTGGTCGTAGTAGACGAAGTAGCCTCCGCCGCCGATGCCGGCCGAGTACGGCTCGGTGACCCCGAGCGCCGCCGCGACCGCGACCGCCGCGTCCACGGCGTTGCCGCCCTTGCGCAGCACCTCGATGCCGGCCGCCGTGGCGTCCGCGTCCACGCTGGCCACCGCCCCGCCCCAGCCGACCGCCTCGGGCACCTTGGCCGGCGGCGGCGCCGCCCCGGCGGGTCCGGCGGTGGACCACACCAGGGCGGTGGCGAGCAGGAGCGGCGGGGCGATCCGGGCCAGCGCTCTCATCCGATACTCCTCTGAGTCGACGTCAACTCCGTTGTTTCACAGGAGTCGTGACCCCGACAACAGTGCCGCCCGGCTACCAACGGGTAGTTGACGGCGGGCAACCGTTCGGCCGACGGCCGGAGCGTCACGGCACGGCGCGCTCCACCCGCCGCCGCTTGATGGTCCGGAAGCGCCGGGCGACCTGGCGGGCCAGGTCCGCGGCGCCGACCAGGCCGGCCTCGTTGCCGAGCGCGGCGTGCACGATGCTCGCCTCGGGCCGGAAGCCGCGGCCGGTGAGGGTGCGGCGGAAGGTGTCGCGGGCCGGGCCGAGCAGCAGGTCGCCGGCCTCGGAGACGCCGCCGCCGACGACGAAGCGGCCCGGGTCCAGGGCGGCCGCCAGGTTGGCGATGCCGACCCCGAGCCAGGTGCCGACCTCGTAGAGCAGCTCGGTGGCGGTCGGGTCGCCGGCCCGGGCGGCCTCGGTGACCAGCGGGCCGGTGATGCCCTCGACGGTGCCGCCGGCCCGGGCCAGCAGCGGCTGGACCACCGGGGACTCCTCGGCGACCAGTTCGCGGGCGTCGCGCACCAGCGCGTTGCCGGAGGAGTACTGCTCCCAGCAGCCGCGGTTGCCGCACGGGCAGCGGTGGCCGCCCGGCACCACCTGCATGTGCCCGAACTCGCCGGCCAGCCCGTACGTGCCCCGGTCCACGAAGCCGTCGCGGACCACGGCGCCGCCGATGCCGGTGCCGAGGGTGAGCATCACCATGTGGTCCTCGCCCCGGCCGGCGCCGAAGCGCCACTCGGCCCAGGCGGCGGCGTTGGCGTCGTTCTCGACGATCACCGGGAACCGCAGCCGGGCGCTGAGCGCCTCCCGGAGCGGTTCGCCGCGCCAGTTGAGGTGCGGGGCGAAGAGCACGGTGGAGCGCTCGGCGTCGACCCAGCCGGCCGCGCCGATGCCGACCGCGTGGACGTCGTGCCGGTCGGCGAGCTCCAGCACCAGCTCGACGATGACGTCCTCGACGACCTTGGGGCTCTTGGACTTGTGGGGCGTGTCGGTGCGCAGCTTCTCCAGCACCTTGCCCTCGCCGTCGACCACGCCGGCGACGACCTTGGTGCCGCCGATGTCGACGCCGATGGTCGGCAGCCGCAGCAGGCCGGCGGGCAGCGCCCGGCGGCGGCGCTCGGCGCGCGGCCCGAGGCCGAGCAGGGTGGGCAGGACCGGCGGCCGGCTGCCGGCGTGGGGGCTGGTCACGGCTGCGGACGCTCCTCGGTGGGATCGGCGGTCGGGTCGGCGGTCGGGTCGGCGGGGCTGCCCGGGGTGCCGGCGGGACCGGTCCGGGACAGCTCGTGGGAGAGCTCGGCGAGGTCGGAGCCGCCGGCCATCTCGGTGGTGAGCTGTTCGAGGCCGATCTCCGCCCGGGGGTGGCTGCCGGCCATCCGGCCCCGCTTGAGCAGGGTGAAGTGGTCCCCGACCAGGTACGCGTGGTGCGGGTTGTGGGTGATCAGCACGACGCCGAGCCCGGCGTCCCGCGCGGCCGTGACGTACTTGAGCACCACCCCGGACTGCTTGACGCCCAGCGCGGCGGTCGGCTCGTCCAGGACCAGCACCTTGGCACCGAAGTGCACGGCGCGGGCGATCGCCACGCACTGGCGCTGGCCGCCGGACAGGGTGCCGATCGGACGGTCGACGTCGGGCAGGTCGATGCCCATGTCGGCGAGCGCCCGGCGGGTGGTGGCGCGCATGCCGTCGGCGTCGATCCGCAGCCCGCCCCAGCGCTTGTGCCCCTGCTCGGAGCCGAGGAAGAAGTTCCGCCAGACCGGCATCAGCGGCACCACGGCGAGGTCCTGGTAGACGGTGGCGATGCCGCGGTCCAGGGCCTGGCGCGGGGAGTCGAAGCGGACCTCCTCGCCGCCCACCGCGAAGGTGCCCTCGTCGTGCCGGTGCAGCCCGGCGATGATCTTGATCAGGGTGGACTTGCCGGCGCCGTTGTCGCCGAGCACACAGCTGATCTCGCCGGCCCGCAGGGTCAGCGAGACGTCCTCCAGGGCGCGCACGGTGCCGTAGGTCTTGCCGACGCCGCTCAGCGCGAGCAGTTCGGTGGGCGAGGTCATCGGGGCCCCCGTTCGGCGCGGCGCTTGACCAGGGAGTTCAGCAGGGCGGCCAGCAGCAGCATCGCACCGAGGAAGAACTTGAACCAGTCGGGGTTCCACTGGGCGTAGATGATGCCCTTGCTGACCATGCCGAAGATCAGCGCGCCCAGCGCGGAGCCCACCACCGAGCCGTAGCCGCCGGTGATCAGGCAGCCGCCGATGACGGCCGCGACGATGTAGATCAGCTCGTTGCCGACGCCCTCGCCGGACTGCACGGTGTCGAAGGAGAACAGCAGGTGCTGGCCGAGCACCCAGGCGCCGAAGCCGACGAACAGGTAGAGCACGGTCTTCGTCCGGGCGACCGGGACGCCCACCGCGCGGGCCGCGGCCGCGTCCCCGCCGACCGCGAAGATCCAGTTGCCGAAGCGGGTGCGCAGCAGCACCCAGCTGCCGGCCAGCAGCAGGCCCAGCCACCACCAGACGGTGGCCTTGATCGTCAGCCCGCCGACGGTGACCTCGGAGGCGAACAGCCAGCGGCAGGAGGCGAAGCCCTCCATGTCGGAGATCGGCTTGGTGGAGACGGTGCCGGAGACCGCCTTGGTGACGCCGAGGTTGGCGCCGGTCAGCATCAGGAAGGTGCCGAGGGTGACGATGAAGCTCGGCAGCTTGGTGCGGGACAGCATCCAGCCGTTGAACAGGCCGACCGCCAGCGTGGCGGCCAGCGAGACCAGCACGCCCACCCAGGTCACCGCGGTGAGTTGGTAGGAGACCATCGAGGAGGTCAGCGCGGCGGTGGTGACCAGGACGCCGGCCGAGAGGTCGAACTCGCCGCCGATCATCAGCAGCGCCACCGGCACGGCCATGATCCCGATGGTGGAGGCCGCGTACAGCACGGTGCCCAGCGAGGAGACCCGCAGGAAGGGCTCGGCGACGGCGGCGAAGACCAGGAAGACCGCGACGGCCGCGATCAGCGCGCCCAGCTCGGGCCGGCCGGCCAGCCGGCGCAGCGCGGACGGGCGCTCCCGGTGGTCGGCGGCCAGGACGTCGGTGGTGCTCAGCGGGGTGCTCACCTGGTCCCCCTCGCGACGTACTCGGCGAGGGCGTCCGCGTTCTCCCTGGTCAGGATCTGCGGGCCGGTGGCCACCGGCCTGCCGCCGCCGAGCATGTTGAGGTTGAAGCGGTAGAGCCAGATCAGGTCGACGCCCTCGTAGCCCTGGAGGTAGGGCTGTTGGTCGACGGCGAAGCCGACGGTGCCCGCCTTGAGGCCGGCCACCACCTGGGTGCCCAGGTCGAAGGTGTCGAGCTCGACCGGGCGGCGGGCGTCCTGGACCGCCTGCAGGCCGGTGGCCGCCATCGGGCCGGAGAGGGTGAGCACGGTGTCGATCGCCTGGTCGGCCTGGAGCTTGGCGGAGATCGCCGCCCGGGCGTCGGGCATGTTGACGCCGTCGACGTACAGCACCTGGAAGGCGCCGCCCGCGGCGCCCTGGGCACCGGAGCAGCGCTGCTCCTGGCCGACGTTGCCCTGCTCGTGGATCACGCACAGGACGTTCTTGCGGCCGCGCTTCGCCAGCTCGGCGCCGGCGGCCTGGCCGGCGGTGGCCTCGTCCTGGCCGATGTGGGTGAGCGCGCCGAACTTCGCGGAGAACTCCTGGCCGGAGTTGATGGTGATGACCGGGATGCCGGCGGCCTTGGCCTTGCCGAGCACGTCGGCCATCGCGTCGCCCTTGGCGAGGGTGACCAGCAGGCCGTCGACCTTCTGGTCGATGGCGGCCTGGACGAGCTGGACCTGGTTCTGGGTCTGCGCGTCGTTGGAGTACAGGAAGGTGATGTTGTCCTTGGCGGCGGCCTGCTCGGCGCCCTTGCGCACGGTGTCCCAGAAGGCGTCGCCGGCGCCCGCGTGGGTCACCATGGCGACCTTCCAGCGCGGGGTGGTGACGGCGCCTCCGGCGGCGGCCGCGGCCTTGGCGCGGGCCTCCTCGGCGCGTCTGCCTCCGGTGCTGCTGCAGCCGGCGACGGCGACCGCGAGGGCCAGGACGGCCAGCGCGGCGGCGGCGGGCCTCATCCGGCGGACGGGACTCATGCGGGTTGTGCTCATGCCCATAGTCTCGCTTCCCCGCGGACGGGCGTTCGCACCGCCTCGCCCGGTGGGGCGATCCGTCCGGACGGTATCGTGCCCCGCGGGGCGATTCCCGGGAGTCCGCCGGGTGCGACGTCCGGGCACAGCCCGCCAGGATGGCAGACTGGGGCGGACCCGAAAAGGGGGGCCTCGCGTGAACGTGATGTTCCTCTCAGGTTCCGCACAGATTTGGACGGCAACCGATCCCCGTTCCTGACCGTCTGATGCCATTGAGGTGGCGGTCCGGGCGAGTGGGGCCCGGGCGGCTTCGAACCCGGATACGAGAACTTCATGCAACTGACAGGTACGCCATTCTTCATCTGCACGGTCATCCTCGTGCCGATCTCCATCGCGGTGGCGATGTGGTTCTGGGGCCGGGTGAAGGGCCCCAAGCCGGTGCGCGTCCTGTCGAGGCTCGCCATGCTCGTGTTCTGCCAGGTCACCGCGGTGATCATGGTCTTCGTCATGGTCAACAACGCCAATCTGATCTACGGCAGCTGGGACGACCTGCTCGGCACCGGCAACCACGTGCGGGCGGTGCCCGTCGTCCCGCCGCAGGACGCGGGCGCGGGCGGCCAGGGCGTGGCGGCCGCGGCGGGCGGCGGGGGCGGTGCGCCGGCGGGCGACGCGGCCCACCCGCCGGCCAACAAGGTCCAGCAGGCCTTCCGCGGCGTGGACGACCCGAAGGTGCCGAACGACGTCCAGAAGACCGACCTCAAGGGCCAGCTGTCCGGCGTCGACGGCGAGGTGCTGGTCTGGCTGCCGCCGCAGTACAACGACCCGGCGTTCAAGGACAGGAAGTTCCCGGTGGTCGAGCTGATCCCCGGCTACCCGGGCTCCTCCTCCACCTGGTACGGCACCCTCAAGGTCTCCGAGCAGCTGAAGCCGCTGATGCAGCAGGGCAAGGTGGCGCCGTTCATCCTGGTCTCGCCGCGCACCCTGCTGCTGGGCAACCACACCGACGCCGGCTGCACCGACGTGCCGGGCAAGGTCAACGCGGACACCTGGCTGACCCGGGACGTGCCGCAGATGATCCTGGACAACTTCCGGGCCGACCCGTCCGCCGACCGCTGGGCGATCGCCGGCTACTCGGCGGGCGCCCACTGCGCCGCCAAGCTCTCGCTGGCCCACCCGAACCGCTACCGGGCCGGCGTCAGCCTCTCCGGCTACAACGACCCGGCGACCGAGAAGGACTCGCTGGTCGGCAAGGACCCGAAGCTGCGCGAGGCCAACAACCCGGTCGCCATCGTGAAGGGCGCCGCCCAGCCGCCGAAGGTCGCGCTGTACGTCTCCGGCAACAAGGGCGACGGCTTCGAGGACGGCCAGGCGATCGCCGCCGCCGCCAAGGCGCCCACCACGGTGCAGGTGGTGGAGACCACCGGCCCGCACTCCAGCGACGTGTGGAAGGACATGGTGCCGGGCGTCTTCGAGTGGCTGACCGGCGTCATCCCGGCCCACTGAGCCGCGCCCCGTACGCCCTGACGGCGGCGGCCCCGGAGCATCCCGCTCCGGGGCCGCCGCCGTCGTCGCGGGCGCCGGGCTCAGGCCAGTTCGAGGGCCAGGTAGAAGTCCACCCGGTCCTCCAGGCGGGAGAGGTCGCGGCCCGTCAACTCCTCGATGCGGCCGATCCGGTAGCGCAGCGTGTTGACGTGGACGTGCAGCTGCGCCGCGCACCTGGTCCACGAGCCGTCCGAGCGCAGGAACGCCTCCAGGGTGCGGACCAGGTCCGCCTGGTGTTCGAGGTCGTAGGCGATCACGGTGTCCAGCAGCCGGCCGCGGAAGGCCCGGCGGACCTCGTCCGGGACGGCCGCCAGCAGCAGCACGTGCGAGGCCAGCTCCTCCGGACCGGCCACGCAGACCCGGCCGACCCGGGCGGCGGCGATCCGCCGGGCGTGCCGGGCCTCCTCCAGCGCGCCGCGCAGGCCGACCGCCTCGCGGGCGGGGGCGGAGACGCCGAGGGTGATCCGGCCCTCGGGGCCGAGCCCGGCCTCCAGCGGGGCGAGCAGCTCGCGCAGCGCCTCGGCGGGCACCGGGCCGTCCGTCGCGGGCACCACCACCACCGCACCGGTCCCGTCCCCGGCGACCAGCGCCCGGTCGGTGCCGTCGCCCAGGGCCTCCTCCAGCACCGCCCGCACCACGCCCTCCGGCAGGCCGGTGCCCTCGGCGCTGATCACCAGCCAGGAGTCTTCCGCCGGCCGCGCCCCGGATTCGGGGGCCTCGTAGCGGGCGGCCATCGCCGAGGACGCGTACAGGGTGCGGCTGATCTCGGCCGGGTCGGCGTCGCGCCGCAGCAGCGCCAGCACCTCGTCGGCGAGGCGGCGGCGCAGCCGACGGCCCTCGTCGCGGCGGTGGCGCTCGGCGGCGACCAGCCGGGCGAGGTTCTCGGCGAGCTGCTGGCGCTTGGCGGTCCACTCGGTGACGTCGCCGGCCACCGCGAGCACCCAGTCGGCGAGCGGGGAGGGGGTCCGCGGGTCCGCGGGCGCGGGCAGCAGCGAGTAGGCGCCGGACGCCAGGCGGGCCCGGTGCGGGGGGCGGCGGCGCTGGCGCTGGGCGGCGAGGTGGGCGCGGACCAGCTGGTCGCGATCCTCGGCGGGCAGCCGGTCGGCGGGGCCGGCGATCACCGCGCCGGTCGGGGCGAGCACCCAGCAGTCGAGGTCGAGGTCGCCGCCGAGCAGGTCGAGGACGGCGTCCAGGCCCCCGCCGCCGGCCGCCGAGACCAGCATCCGGTGCCGGTCGACGAGGGCGGCGAGGTCGGCGGCCCGGTCGGCGGAGACCTGGCGGCCGACGAACTCGGTGACGGTGCCGAAGGCGATGTCGTCGGGCACGGCGAGCAGCGGCATCCGGTGCCGGCGGCAGGCCTCGACGAGGTCCTCGGGGACCGGGCCGACCTCGGCCTCGCCGGCCGCCAGGGCGACCGCGCCGCCGGACGCGAGGGTGCGCACGAACCGCTCGGAGTCGGCCGGGGCGGAGCGCCAGAGCATGCCGGTGAGGACCAGCTCGCCGCCGTGCAGGTACCGCCCCGGGTCCTGCAGGTCGGTCGTCATCACCCCGCTGACCTGCCGGTCCAGCTCCTCCTCGGCCGCGAGCAGGCGCAGGCGCGGGGCGCCGGGGGCGAGCAGGTCACGGACACGCATCCGCGGGCTCCTTCGGGGGGCTGGTGGCCGGGGGTCGGGGTGGTCAGGGGTGGTCAGGGGTGGTCGGGAGCGGTCCGGGGTCACCGTGTGCCCGTCGTCGTGCCCCGGCGGCTGCCCGGATCGCGGGGCCGTGACGCGGGACGGACCGCCGGACTACGGTCGTAGGTGGGACCGCCGGCCCGGCCGGCCGGCGGCGCCGTCCTCGACACGGGCCCCTTGGAGGAACGTACAGGATGCCGGGCGGCGGCGCGGCCGGGGCTTCATGCCATCGGTGACTGCCGGCGGCCCGGTCGCGGCGCTTCACTGTCCATACGTGGCCGGACACGCCCCGTGACCGGATCGGCGACGACGTGAGGAGGCCCGTATGGAGTTCCTTCGCCCCGCCGGCTGGGACGAGGCGCTCGCGGCGAAGGCCGAGCACCCGGCCGCGCTGCCCCTCGCGGGCGGCACGGACGTCATGGTCGAACTGAACTTCGACCTGCGCCGGCCGCCCGCGCTCCTCGACCTGAACCGCGTCACCGAGCTGGCCGAGTGGTCGGACGACGGCGCGGTGGTCCGGCTCGGCGCCGCCGTCCCCTACAGCCGGATCATCACCGAGCTGGCCGGACCGCTGCCCGGCCTGGCGCTGGCCGCCCGCACCGTCGGCTCCCCGCAGATCCGCAACCGGGGCGGCGTCGGCGGCAACCTGGGCGCCGCCTCGCCGGCCGGCGACGCGCACCCGGCGCTGCTCGCCGCCGGACGGGACGTGCTCGTCGAGGCGGCCTCGGTGCGCGGCACCCGGCTGATCCCCATCGACGACTTCTACACCGGGGTGAAGCGCAACAGCCTGGAGGCCGACGAGCTGATCCGCGCCGTGCGGATCCCGGTCGCCGACGGCCCGCAGCAGTTCTCCAAGATCGGCACCCGCAACGCGATGGTGATCGCGGTCTGCGCGTTCGGCTTCGCCCTGCACCCGCGCACCCGCACCGTCGGCACCGGCATCGGCTCGGCCGCCCCCACCCCGCGCCGCGCCGTCGAGGCCGAGGAGTACCTGCGCGAGGTGCTCGCCGGACGCGGCCTGTGGGAGAGCGGCGGGCCGCTGGACCCCGCGGCGGTCCAGCGGTTCGCCGAGCTGGTCAAGGCCGCCGCCGCCCCGATCGACGACGTCCGGGGCACCGCCGACTACCGGCGGCACGCGCTCGCCGTGATGGCCCGGCGCACGCTCACCTGGGCCTGGAACGACTACCGCCGGCAGATCGGGAGCGCCGCATGAGGGTCACGTTCACCGCCAACGGCAGGCCGGTCGAGGCCGACGACGTGTGGGAGGGCGAGAGCCTGCTCCACGTCCTGCGCGAACGCCTCGGCCTGCCCGGCTCCAAGAACGCCTGCGAGCAGGGCGAGTGCGGCTCCTGCACCGTCTACCTCGACGGCGTGCCGGTCTGCTCCTGCCTGGTCGCCGCCGGCCAGGCGCAGGACCGCGAGGTGCGCACCGTCGAGGGGCTGGGCGGGGCGGACGGCGGGCTCGGCCCGGTCCAGCAGGCCTTCCTCGACGCCGGCGCCGTCCAGTGCGGCTTCTGCACACCGGGCCTGCTGGTGCAGACCGACGCGCTGCTCGCCCGGGACCCGCAGCCCTCCGACGCGGACATCCGCGAGGCGCTGTCGGGCAACCTGTGCCGGTGCACCGGCTACGAGAAGATCATGGACGCGGTGCGGCTGGCGTCCGCCCGGGCGCGCGCCGACGGGACGGTGACCCGATGAACGGGCGGACCGTCCAGGGGCAGAAGAACCTCCGGGCGATCCGGCAGAGCGCCACGGACGGCGTCGGCGGCTCGCCGCCGCGCCCGGACGGCGCGCTGAAGGTGCGCGGCGAGTTCGCGTACTCCTCCGACCTGTGGCACGAGGACATGCTCTGGGGAACGACGCTGCGCTCGCCGCACGCCCGGGCGAACATCCTGTCCGTCGACGTCTCCGAGGCGCTCGCCCTGCCCGGGGTCCACGCGGTGCTCACCCACGAGGACATCCCCGGCAGCACGCACTACGGGCTGGAGATCGCCGACCAGCCCGCCCTGGCGGTCGACCGGATCCGCCACCACGGCGAGGCGATCGCGCTGGTGGCCGCCGACCACCCGGAGACCGCCCGGCGCGCGGCGCGGAGGATCAGGGTCGCGTACGAGGTGCTGACCCCGATCGTCACCGAGGAGCAGTGCCTCGACCCGCGGACCCACGGCTACGTCCACGAGCCGCAGGAGTACCGGGCGCGCGCCCACGGCAACATCTGCCACGAGCAGAAGCTGGTCTCCGGCCTCGGCGTCACCGACGAGGTGCGGGCGACGGCGGACGTCGTGGTCCGCGGCAGCTACGAGGTCGGCATGCAGGACCAGGCCTTCCTCGGCCCGGAGTCCGGACTGGCGGTGCCGGCCGAGGACGGCGGCGTCGACCTCTACATCGCCACCCAGTGGCTGCACGTGGACCGCCGGCAGATGGCGCCGGTGCTCGGGCTGCCCGAGGAGAAGGTCCGGCTCACCCTGGCCGGCGTCGGCGGGGCGTTCGGCGGCCGCGAGGACCTCTCGATGCAGATCCACGCCTGCCTGCTGGCGCTGCGGACCGGCCGGCCGGTCAAGATGGTCTACTCCCGGGACGAGTCGTTCTTCGGCCACGTCCACCGCCACCCGGCGCGGATGACCTACGAGCACGGCGCCACCCGGGACGGCAAGCTGGTGTACTCCGACGCCCGGATCGTGCTGGACGGCGGCGCGTACGCCTCCTCCTCGCCCGCCGTGGTCGGCAACGCGGCCTCGCTGGGCAACGGCCCCTACGTGATCCCGAACGTGCGGATGCACGCCCTCGCGCTGTACAGCAACAACCCGCCCTGCGGGGCGATGCGCGGCTTCGGCGCGGTGCAGGCGGCGTTCGGCTACGAGAGCCAGATGGACCGGCTGGCCGCCGCGCTGGGCATGGACCCGGTCGCGTTCCGGCAGCTCAACGCCGTGCGGCAGGGCGACCGGATGCCCACCGGCCAGGAGATCGACGCGCCCGCGCCGGTCGCCGAACTGCTGCAGCGGGTCAAGGACAGGCCGCTGCCGCCGCCGCTCGACCCGCTCGACCCGGACGGGCCGGACCTGCGGCAGCTGCCCGGCGCGCTGTCCAACACCTCGCACGGCGAGGGCGTCGTGCGCGGCGTCGGCTACTCGGTCGGCATCAAGAACGTCGGCTACTCCGAGGGCTTCGACGACCACTCCACCGCCCGGGTGCGGCTGGAGGTGATCGGCGGCGAGCCGGTCGCCCTGGTGCACACCGCGATGGCCGAGGTCGGCCAGGGCGGCGTCACCGTGCACGCCCAGATCGCCCGCACCGAGCTGGGCGTCGAGCAGGTGACCATCCAGCCGGCCACCACCGAGGTCGGCTCGGCCGGCTCGACCTCCGCCTCCCGGCAGACCTACATGACGGGCGGCGCGGTCAAGCTGGCCGCCGAGGCGGTCGCGCGGGAGCTGATCGCGAGGGGCCGGCGCCGCTACGGCTGGACCCAGCACGACCTCACGCTCGCCGGCGGCGAGGTCGTCTCCGCCTCGGCCGGGCCGCTGGTCCCCATCGCCGACCTGCTCGGCGACGAGGCGATCGACCTGACCCGCGAACACCACCACCGCCCCACCGTCCCGTTCGACCCGGAGACCGGGCAGGGCTTCGGCCACGTCCAGTACACCTTCTGCGCCAACCGCGCGGTGGTCGACGTGGACGTCGAACTGGGCCTGGTGAAGGTGGTCGAGCTGTCCGCCGTCCAGGACGTCGGCCGGGCGCTCAACCCGCAGGCGGTGGTCGGCCAGATCCAGGGCGGCTGCACCCAGGCGCTCGGGCTCGCGGTGATGGAGGAGATCGTCGTCCGGGACGGCGAGGTGCGCAACGCGTCCTTCACCGACTACCTCATCCCGACCATCCTGGACACCCCGCCGATCCCGGTGGAGATCCTTGAGCTGCCGGACCCGAACGCGCCGTACGGGCTGCGCGGGGTCGGCGAGGCGTCGACCGTCTCGGCCACGCCGTCCGTCGTGGCGGCCATCCGCGACGCCACCGGACTGGCGCTGAACCGGATCCCGGTCCGGCCGGAGCACCTGACCACCGAGCGGCCGGGGGCGCGGTAGGCCCGCGCCCGCCGGGGTGCGCGGAGGGCCGGGGGCGCACGGGGGCCGGGACGCGCGGGGGGCCTGGACGCACGGAGGGCCGGGACGCCACGGAAACCCGGCCGACCGGGTACCGCCGCCGTGCGGGATCGTTCTCCCGTACGGCGGCGGGTTTCCGGCACACGCCCCCCGGCGCCCGGCTCGCCTACCCTCGAAAGCGCGAAGGAGCTCCCGCCATGCAGGACATCGCCGAGCAGCTGCTGGCCTGGCACGCGTCCGGCCGCCGCTTCGCCGTGGCCACGGTCGTCGGCGTCACCGGCAGCGCCCCGCGCGACCCGGGCGCGGCGCTGGCGGTCGACGCGGCCGGCGAGGCCGTCGGCAGCGTCTCCGGCGGCTGCGTCGAGGGGGCCGTCTACGAGCTGTGCCGGGCCGCGATCGCCTCCGGAGAGCCGGTGCTCGAACGGTTCGGCTACAGCGACGAGGAGGCCTTCGCCGTCGGCCTGACCTGCGGCGGTGTCCTGGACGTCCTCGTCCAGCCGGTCGTCCCCGGCGCCGATCCGGCGCTCGACGCGGGCATCGCGCTCGCCGCCGCCGGCACCCCCGTGGCGCTCGCCCGGGTCGTCGCCGGACCGGCCGGGCTGCTCGGCGCCGCCCTCGCCGTCACCGCCGACACCCACCACGGCGCCCTCTCCCCCGCCCCCGCGGTGTCGACGGTGCTGGAGCGGGCCGCCGTCGCCGAGGCGCGCGCCATGCTCGACGCCGGGCGCACCGGCCGGCTCGTCCTCGGCCTCGACGGCCGCCCCTGCGACGAGCGCGACCGGGGCACCGTCACCCTGTTCGTCGAGTCGTACGTGCCCCCGCCCCGGATGCTGGTGTTCGGCGCGATCGACTTCGCCGCGGCGGTCGTGCGGATCGGCACGTTCCTCGGCTACGACGTCACGGTCTGCGACGCCCGGCCCGTCTTCGCCACCGAACGGCGCTTCCCCGGGGCCGACCGGGTCGTCGTCGACTGGCCGCACCGCTACCTGGACTCCCAGCGGGACCGGCTGGACGGCCGCACGGTGCTCTGCGTGCTCACCCACGACGCCAGGTTCGACCTCCCGCTGCTGGAGCGGGCGCTGCGGCTGCCGCTCGGCTACGTCGGCGCGATGGGCTCGCGCCGCACCCACCGCGAGCGCGAGGCCGGGCTGCGCGCGGCCGGGCTGACCGACGCCGAACTCGCCCGGCTGCACTCCCCCATCGGCCTCGACCTCGGCGCCCGCACCCCCGAGGAGACCGCGGTCTCGGTGGCCGCCGAGATCGTCGCCCACCGGCGCGGCGGCGGCTGTCTGCCGCTCAGCGCGGGGGACGGGCCGATCCACCACGACCTCGCGGACCTGCCGGAGTGCCTGCCGGTGGACCCGCCGGAGGGCCTGCCGACGGGAGGCGCAGTGGGCGGCGCGGGCGGTGTGACGGGCGGTGTGACGGGCGGTGGGGCCGACGGTGGGGCGGGCGGCGCGGGCGAGCGGCGGACCGGCCCGGCGCGCGAGCCGCACGCCGCCTGAGCGGGCCGGCTCAGCTCACCACGTTGTAGGCCTCGCAGATCATCGGCGGGGCGGTCGCCATGCCCACCTCGCGGAGGATCGGCAGCAGCACCGCCGCGAAGTGCTCGAAGTCCTCCCGGGACTCCCAGACGTCGGTGACGTGCCAGCCCCCGTCGTCCGGCAGCGGACCGGCCGCGTGCAGCAGCAGACCGCGCACCGGCCAGTCCTCGGGCCGGTTCAGCCCCGTGCCGCCGGTCAGCCGGTCCACCGACTCCTCGTACTGCTCCCGGGTGACCCCGGGGAGGTCGAACACCACGATGATCGCCATGGGGCGGCTCCTGTTCCTGCCGGCGGCCCGTAACCGCCCGGTCGCCTCCCAGTGCAGCCCGCACACCGGGGGTCGGCCAGCGCGGTACCGCCGAACGGGTGAAATTGCGGACCCTGAACGGCGGCGGGAGGCTGGAGGCGAGGACTCGCCCGAGCCCGGGAAGGGGCACCGCCATGCGCGCGTTGCTGGAGATCGAACTCGACACCCCGACGGCCAACCGGGTCGTGGCGGACGGCGCCGTCGCGGAGAGGTTCAACAAGATCATGGCCGACCTCAAGCCCGAGGCCGCCTACGCCTTCCCCCGCCACGGCCGGCGCTGCCAGATCATCGTGGTCGACGTCCCCGACGAGGCCGCCGTCGTGGCGATCTGCGAACCCTTCTGGCTGGAGTTCAACGCCCACGTCGACCTGCACATCTGCATGGACCCGGATCAGCTGGGCGAGGGGCTGAAGCGGCTGGGCCGCTGAGCCGGCCCGCTGCCCCCGGTCAGTCCGAGACCGCCAGCCTCACGCCGAACCCGACCACCACCACACCGGTCACCCGGTCCATCGCCCGGCGCGCCGCCGGGCGGCGCAGCCAGCCGCGCAGTGCCCGGGCGAAGCCCACCAGCACCACCGACCAGAGCAGCCCCTCCACCACGTGCACGCAGGTCAGCGCCACCCCGGCGGCGAAGTGCGGCGCCCCCGCCGGGATGAACTGCGGCAGCACCGCCACGTAGAAGACGCCCACCTTGGGGTTGAGCAGATTGGTCAGCAGGCCGCGCCGCCAACCGGACGCCAGGCCGCCCACCGCGGCCTTCTCCTCCTCGGCCGCCGACTCCTGTTCCGGCGCCTCCCCGGCCTCGGCCCGGGCTCGGAGCATGCCGATCCCCATCCACACCAGGTAGGCGGCGCCCGCCCAGCGCAGCACCTCGTAGCCGACCCGCGAGGCGGTGAGCAGCGCCGTCACACCGGCCGAGGTGAGCGTCCCCCAGAGCAGCGTGCCGGTCTGGATCCCGAGCACCACGCCCCAGGCCTGCCGCCGATGGCCCAGCGCCGACGTCCGCAGGATCAGGGCGGTGTCCAGCCCCGGGGTGAGTGTCAGCAGCCCCACGACGAGGGCGAAGGACCAGAGGGCGGTCGTCATCTCCATGGCTCCTCATCGTAGGGGGGCACGGATCGTCGGCCGCACTGGTTTTCGACCTGCGACTTCTCCTGGAGGGCCGCGGCGCGACGGGCGCGACGGGCTCAGGCGGCCAGCCGCCGCACCCGCTCGGCGACCCGGCGGCCCTCCTGCTCGGTCGGGTCGTACTCCACCCGCTGCCCCTCGGTCAGCACCCGGTCGCCGCCGCCGGCCGTCAGGATCGAGTCGAAGTACACGTACAGCGGCGGCCCGTCGTCGTCGGGGGCGATCAGGCCGTACCCGTGGTTCGCGTGGTAGGACTGCACGGTGCCGGTGGCCATCTGGTCTCCTCGGGTCCGGTGGCGGGCGCGCGGGCCGCCACTCCCCCCGGCCCTCCATGATCGGTGCTGGGCCGGCCGGACGCGCGCCCCGGCCCCGGACGGAAGGACGGTCGGCCGATGCGCACGGCCCGGGCGATCTCCCTGCTCCTGCTGCTCCAGGCGCGCCGCAGCATGACCGGCGCCGAACTGGCCGCCGAACTGGAGGTCTCCGAGCGCACCGTGCAGCGCGACGTACTGGCGCTGGCCGAGGCCGGCGTCCCGGTGTACGCCGACCGGGGGCGGGCCGGCGGCTACCGGCTGCTCGACGGCTACCGCACCCGGCTGACCGGCCTCGACCGGGCCGAGGCCGAGGTGCTGCTGCTGGCCGGCCTGCCCGGACCGCTCGGGGACATGGGCCTCGCCGACCCGGCCCTGGCCGCCCGGCTCAAAGTGGCCGGCGAACTCGGCGAGGCCCCCGCCGCCGGGGCCCGGCGGTTCCACCTGGACGCGCCCGGGTGGTTCCGCGACGCGCCCGCGCCGCCGCTGCTGGCCGCGGTCGCGCGGGCGGTGTGGGGCGGGCGGCTGCTGCGGGTGCGGTACCGGCGGCGCCCCGGCGCGGACGCGGGCCCCGACGGGGGACCGGTGGAGCGGGTGCTGCGGCCGTACGGGCTGGTGCTGAAGGCGGGCGCCTGGTACCTGGTCGCCCGGCCGGACGGCGCCGCCCCTCCCGACGCCCACCGGGTGTACCGGGTCGACCGGCTGGCCGCCGCCGAGCCGCTGGCCGACCGGCCCTTCGAGCGCGACGAGGCGTTCGACCTCGCCGCGTTCTGGGACGCCAAGGCCGCCGAGTTCGCCCGCTCACTGCTCCGGGAGCGGGTCACCGTCCGGCTCACCCCGCACGGCCTCGACCGGCTGCCGCACCTGCTCGAACCGGTCGCCGTCCGCGAGGCGCTCGCCACCGCCGGACAGCCGGACGGGCACGGCCGGGTGACCGTCCGCCTGCCCGTGGAGTCCCTCGACGTCGGCTACGAGGAACTGCTGCGGCTCGGGCCGGAGGCCGAGGTGCTCGAACCGCCGGCACTGCGGCGGCGGCTGGCCGAGGCCGCGGCCCGCGCCGCCGCGCTCTACGGCCCGTCTCAGCGGTAGCCGGCCGGATCGACCGGACCGTCCGCCGCCTCCACGTCCACCAGGTAGCGGAAGGCGTCCGGCCGGCTCCCGTCCAGATCGGTGAAGCCGTACTCCGGGGCCAGCCCGCCGCTGGAGAGCGAGGCACCGTTGAACCGCGCCCGCTCCGGGTCGGCCGCCAGCGCCGCCACCGCCCGCCCGACGTACACCGGGGACTCCGAGATGCCGAACTGCGGCTCGGCCGCCGTCGCCTCGCGCCAGGTCGCCTCGGTGACACCGAAGTGCTCCAGCATCATCTCCGAACGCATCCACCCCGGCGTCAGCGCCACCGCCGTCGCCCCGCGCGGGCCCAGCTCGTGCGCCAGCGCGAAGGCCATCCGCAGCACGGCCGCCTTCGCGACGTCGTAGAAGAAGGAGTTCCGGTAGCGGGTGGCGTTGTACTCGGCGGTGCCGTCCGTCATCTCCACCACCAGCCCGCCCGGGCGGCGCAGCAGCAGGGGCAGCAGGTGGTGGCTGGTGATCGCGTGCGTCTCGACGGCCAGGCGCAGCAGCCGCAGCCCCTTGTCGAGGTCGTGCTCCCAGACCGGGCTGTCCCAGGCGAACAGCTGCTCGCCGCCCCAGATGTCGTTCACCAGGATGTCCAGCCCGCCCTGCTCCGCCCCGACCCGCGCCGCCACCGCCGCCACCTCGGCCGGCACCAGGTGGTCCGCGCGCACCGCGATCCCGTGCCCGCCGGCCGCCGTCACCAGCTCCGCCGTCTCCTCCAGGGTCTCCGGGCGCCCGTACTCGCCCCGGTGCCCCTCGGCGCTGCGCCCCGTCCCGTACACCGTCGCCCCGGCGGCCCCCAGCGCCACCGCGATGCCCCGCCCGGCGCCCCGGGTGGCCCCCGCCACCAGCGCGACCTTACCCTTCAGCGGCTGCTCCGTCATGCCTCGCCCTTCCTCACGGTCCACGGTGTCTCCACCCGTCACCACCGATGCTCCCCCGGAATCCCGACACCTCCTGTCGGGATTCCGGGCGGGGTTGCCGGGAGTCCGGGCGAACCGGTGACCGACGCCGAGGGAGGGCGCACCAGGGGCGGCACAGGCTCAGCGGGATCTCAATCCACCGAACCGGGTGGGACGACCCACCGGGTCGGCTGACCCGTCACGGCGGCGATCATGTCGTAGTCACCGTCGTCGTGCAGGACGGTCGCACCGTGGCGCTCGGCTCACAGGCCTGCTGGGCCCCTCAGGTGACGTCGAGGCGGGCCGCGAGGCGCAGCAGGCCGGGGGCGAGGCGGCTGAGGAGGCGGGCGGCCTTCGCCTCGGGGGTGACGGGGACGACGGGCCTGCCGGTGCGGACGGCGGCGAGGATCGCGGTGGCCACCTTCTCGGGCGGGAAGCCGCGGCGGGCGTAGAGGCGGGCGGCGCGGGCCTGCTTGGCGGCCTGCTCGTCGGCGGTGGTGGCGGAGAAGGTGGAGGTGCGGGTGATGTTGGTGTTGACGATGCCGGGGCAGATGGTGGAGACGCCGATGCCGTGGCCGGCGAGTTCGGCGCGCAGGCAGTCGGAGAGCATGAAGACCGCGGCCTTGCTGGTGGCGTAGGCGGTCAGTGCCTTGGACGGCAGGTAGGCGGCGGCGGAGGCGAGGTTGACGATGTGGCCGCCCTCGCCGCGCTCGGCCATCAGGGCGCCGAAGGCGCGGCAGCCGTGGATGACGCCCCAGAGGTTGACGTCCAGGACCCGCCGCCACTCCTTCTCGGTGGTCTCCAGGAAGCTGCCGGAGTGGCCGATGCCCGCGTTGTTGACGACCACGTCGGGCACCCCGTGCTCGGCGGCCACCTGCTGGGCGAAGGCGTCGACGGCGGCGCCGTCACTGACGTCGACCCAGTAGGCGTGCGCGGCCGGGCCGATCAGGCCGGCGAGCTCGGCGGTGCGGCGGGCCGCGTCGAGGTCGAGGTCGCAGACCACCACCCGGGCGCCCTCCTCGGCGAAGGCGAGCGCGGTGGCCCGGCCGATGCCGCTGCCGCCACCGGTCACGACGACCAGCCGGCCGTCCTCGGGCCGGCCCGCGCCGGCGGGGGCCGTCTCCCCGGCCTCGGTGCGGGCGACGTGTTCGCGGACCAGTGCGGCCACGGTGGTTCCCTTCTCCAGCAGCGCGGACCAGTGGGTGGCGCGCAGGGTGCGGCGGGTCAGCCTGGGCACCCAGCGCTCCAGGCCCTCGGAGAGGAAGCCGCCGACGTAGTGGTCCTCGGTGAGGGTGATCAGCTGGACCGGCACCTCGGTGGGGCGTTCGCGCGGGTGGCGCAGGGCGGGGCGCATGTTGGCCCGGTAGAGCTCGATGCCGCGCACCGCGTCGCGGCGCAGCGTCGGCTGCGGGTGGCCGGGGCGCGGGGTGACGCCCTCCAGGTCGCGCAGCACCCGGGGCCAGGCGCGGGCGAGGCCGAGCCGCCAGACGCCGGGGGCGAGGAAGGGCAGGTGGAAGGCGGTGATGTACCAGGAGTGGGCGCCCTGGGCGAGCAGTTGCCTCAGGTGGCGCGGGGTGGGGCGGCGCAGGCGCTCGCGCAGCCAGAAGCCGGTGTGGTCGAGGCAGGGCCCGGACATGGTGGTGTAGGAGGCGAGGCGGCGTTCCGCGCCCGGGGCGGTGACGGCCTCCCAGGACTGCAGCGAGCCCCAGTCGTGGGCGGCGACGTGCACCGGGCGGTCGGGGCTGACGGCGTCGGCGACGGCCAACAGGTCGGCGGCGAGCTGCTCCAGGCGGTAGCCGGAGCGGTCGGCGGGGACGCCGGAGGCGCCGGCGCCGCGCACGTCGTAGCGGACCACGTGGTGGTCGCGGGCGAGGTCGGCGGCGACGTCGTCCCAGACGGCGTGGGTGTCGGGGTAGCCGTGGACCAGCAGGACGGTGGGCGCGGACGGGTCGCCCTGCTCGAAGACGGCGAGCGGCAGGCCTCCGGAGTGGACCGTGCGGCGGCGGGTGGGGGTGCTCATCGGGCGGCTCCCTCGGAGGCGGTGGTGGCGGCAGTATTCCAGCGGCGGACGTGCGGGAGGTCGTCGTCGAGCCAGTAGGCGTCGTCCTCCGTCACCACCAGCAGCTCCTCGAACTTGATGCCGGTCTCGCGGAAGCCGATGTGCGGCTCCACCGCCCACAGGCCCGGGGTGGGCGCGTGCCGGGAGGAACGGCCGTCCGCCCAGAGCGGGGAACGGCCGTGCAGGCGCTCGCTGACGAGTTCGCGCCCGAGCGTCTGGAGGGTGCGCACGCCGAAGCCGAAGACGTTCACCCCGGCCGGGCCGCGGGCCGTCGTCCGGGTGACCTGGTGGCCGATCACCCGGCCCGGGTAGACCCGGTGGCGGTTGTCGTAGCCGTGCGCCTCGATCTGCGCGTCGACGGCCGCGTACACCTCGGCGAGCGGCTTGCGGGCGCGGACCTCGGCGAGGATCAGCTCGCGGTAGACCCGGAGGTCGGCGGCGAGGCGGTCCCAGACGCGGTTCTCGCCGACCTTGCCGCCGTAGCCGATGTCGGCGGTGTAGCCGTCGACGACGGGCGCGCAGTCCAGCACGTAGGGCATGCCCTCCTGGAGGCGGCGGTTTCCGGCGAAGAACTGCAGCGGGGTGTGGAAGTGACGGAAGGCCGTCCGGTCGCCGAACCAGGCGAAGGGGACGTGGAAGAAGTCCTGCACGCCGGCGGCGACCAGGCGGCGGCGCAGCTCGGCGGTGGCCTGGCGTTCGGTGACCCCGGGCTCGATCCAGGCGGCGACCTGCTCGGCGCAGTCGTAGGCGAGCTGCTGGGTCTCCCGGAAGCGGGCGAGGTCGCGCTCGGTGAACGGGAAGGCGGGGGTGCGCGGCACGGCGAGGCTCCTTCTGGGGTCAGGGGCTGGGCGGGGGCTGGGGGCTGGACGGGGGCTGGGTTCTGGGGTGTGGGGTCTGGGTCGCTACAGGTCGAGGACGAGGGTCTCGCCCTCGGCGGCGCGGGAGACGCAGGGCAGCAGGGCTCCGGCGGCGCGCCGGTCGGGGGTGAGGCGGCGGTCGCGGTGGTCGGGGGCGCCGGCCAGCAGGCGGACCTCGCAGGTGCCGCAAAAGCCCTGCTTGCAGGAGTAGGCGAGGTCGGGGCGGGCCTCGCGGAGCACGTCCAGGGCGGAACGGTCGGCGGGGACGGCCAGGTCGGGGCCGTCGGCGCCGAGGCGGACGGTGAACGGCTCGCCGTCGGTGACCGGGGCGGCGCCGAAGCGTTCGACGTGCAGGGCGGCGCCGGGCGAGGCGTCGAGGGCCTGCTGCACAGCGGCGAGCATCGGGGCCGGGCCGCAGCAGTAGACGGCGGCGCCGCGCGGGGCGTGGGCGAGCAGTTCGGCGCCGGTGGGCGGGCCGCCGTGCTCGTCGTCGGTGCGCAGCCGGACCCGGCGCGGGTCGAGGGCACTCAGCTCGGCGGCGAAGGGAAGGGTGTCGGCGCTGCGGCCGGTGTGGACCAACTGCCAGTCCAGGCCGATCCGCTGGGCCTCGCGGGCCATCGGGAGCAGCGGGGTGACGCCGATGCCGCCGGCCAGCAGGAGGACGGCCGGTTCGGCGCAGAAGGCGAAGCCGTTGCGCGGGCGGCGGGCGGCGAGCCGGGTGCCGGGGTGGACGGCGTCGTGGACCTCGACCGAGCCGCCACCGCCGTCGGACAGGCGGCGCACGGCGATCCGGTAGGCGGCCCGGTCGGCGGGGTCCCCGCAGAGGGAGTAGTGGCGTTCGCGGCCGGAGGGGAGGGTGAGGCGCAGATGGGCACCGGGCTGCCAGGCCGGGAGGAGAGCGCCGGAGGGGTCGGCGAGGGTCAGTTCGACGGCGTCGGCGGCGACGGCGCGGCGGGCGGTGACGACCAGTCGGAGCGCCGGGGTGGGACGGCTGTCCGGGCGCCGGGGGTTGCGGCGCAGCAGCGGGCCGCCGAGGGCCGGGCTGTAGCGGTCGCCGAACGCGGTGAGGAAGCGGAAGAAGGTGTCGGCGCGCGGGCGGCCGTAGAGGTCGGGGGGCGGGGTGCGCAGGTCCATCCGGCGGGGTCCTTGGGGGCTCGGGGCCTGAGGGAGGGCGGCTGACAATTGACAACTGACAGCTGACAGATTTCAGATGACGGATAACAGATGACAGATGACAGATAACGTCAGCTGTCATCTGTCAGCCGTTCTCCGCGGGCTGCCGCCCGTCGGCTGTCCGGCTCCGGCGGTCAGCGGCCGGCTCAGCGGTCAGTGGCCGGCGGCGGCGCGGGCGGCCGGAGAGGTCGCGAGGTAGCCGAGGGCCTGACTGGAAGAGCCCTCCTGGGTGGGGTGGTAGCCGGGGCGCAGGTAGCGCAGACCGGAGCGGAGCGACCCGACCGGGTCGGGGAGCAGTCCGCGCCGGGCGATCCGGCCGGCCTCGCGCCAGGTGAGCTTGAGCCGGCCGTCGAGAGTGGGATCGGCGGCGAGCATGAAGCGGGCGCCGCGCACCCAGAGGTGGACCAGCAGCGGTCCGGAGACCAGCATGCCGCGGATCCGGCGCGCGTAGCCGGGATCGAGGTGCACCATCAGGTCGAAGGCGACGCTGCGGTGCTCGACCTCCTCGGCGCCGTGCCAGCGCAGCAGGTCGAGCATGGTCGGGTCGGCCTTGGCGCGGTCCAGGCCCGGGGAGTTGAGCGCCCAGTCGCCGAGGAAGGCGGTGAAGTGCTCGATCGCCGCGACGAAGGCGACCCGTTCGATGATGTTCTCGCGCCGGCGGGCGGCGGACAGTCCGGGCTTGTCCCCGAGGACGCGCCGGAACAGCCAGGAGATCTGGCGCACGTAGGGCCGCGGGTCGAGGCCCTGGCCGAGCAGGTGGTCGAGGACCTCCTGGTGCGCCTCGGCGTGGATGGCCTCCTGGCCGATGAACCCCAGTACCTCCTCACGGAGTTGCTCGTCGCGGATCATCGGCAGGGCATCCTTGAAGACCTTGACGAACCAGCGCTCGCCCTCGGGCAGGAGCAGGTGCAGGACGTTGATGATGTGGGTCGCCATCGGCTCGTCGGGGATCCAGTGCAGCGGCAGCCCGGCCCAGTCGAAGCGGACGTCACGGGGTTCGAGGACGAGGCCCTCGTGCACCCGGGCGGCGGGCGCGGCGAGGGCGGGGACGGGAGTGGGGCTGGGCATGGGACGGCCCTCCTGACCTGCGGGTGGCGGCTCGACCCGGCACAACGTACTCGCGAGTAGGCCTTGCCACAAGGGTTTCGGCACGCCTTATCGACATCGAGTCTAATAAGTGTTGCGCGCGGCGGGGCACCCGCCGGCAACCCCCGCCCAGGCCTCCGAAACGGCCCCCGGAAACGCGAAGACCCCGCCGGAGCGGGGTCCCTGGGCGCGCGGTCCGGGTCAGACCGCCATCGCGAGCATCAGCGGCGCGGCGCGGGCGGCGAGCAGTTCGGCCGCCGCCTTCAGCCGGTGCACGTTGTCGACCGGCATCGAGGTGGCCAGGCAGCCGACCGTGCTGCCGGCGGTCACCGGAACCGCCGCGCAGACCGTGCCGAGGGCGTACTCCTGGATGTCCAGCACCGGCACGGTGGCGGGCTGGCGCTCCAGGCGGTGCATCAGCTGGTCGGCGTCGGTGACCGTCCGCGAGGTGAGCCGGGCCACCGGGTGGCGGGACAGGTGGTCCCGGCGGGCGTCGTGGTCGAGCTGGCTGAGCAGGCACTTGCCGATCGCACTGGCGTGCGCGGTGGCCCGGAAGTCCACCCACTCCTGCACCGCCGGCGCCCCCTCCGACGACGAGACCGCCTCGACCGAAAGCTCGCCGTCCTGGTACCGGCTGAAGTACACTGCTGCACCCAACTCGTCCCGAAGCTCGGCGAGTTTGCTGTCCAGCCGGGCGCGGACCAGCTGCTCGCGGTTGTGCTGGCCGAGCAGCGCGAAGGTGCCGCCGAGCACCCACCCGCCGTCCTGGCAGGACAGGTAACCCTCGATCTCCAGGATCTCCGCGAGCCGGCGAACCGTCGGCAGTCCCAGGGACGTCTCCCTGGCCAGGGCGACCAGGGTGGCGCCGCCGGAGTGCCGGTCGACCGCTTCCAGCAGCCTGAGGGCGTGCTGCAGGGAGGTGAACGAACCGGGCACGCCCTGCTCCGGTACGGCGTGGCGGCCCGGGGCTGGTGTCGACATGTCGTCCCCTTCCGATGTCCCCCCGCGGCGTGACCGGCGGGTAGGGTCCAGCCTATCGACCGCCGGACGCCGCCATCGCCTCCTCGCGGGATATTCGGGCCGACCCGGGGGAACACGTGACTGGCATATGCCTCACCGCGCCCCCTCGTACCCCCTTGCGGCCCGGCCGGGTACCGGCGCCCGGCAGCAGGGCGTGTGACGCGCGGTCAGGACTCCTCGACCTCCCGGAGTTCGGCGACGGCGGGCGCCGTAGTCCCCACCGCCGGCACGGAAGCGGGCGAGGTTCAGCTCATCGACGCCCTCCCGGCCCACCTGGGCCGGCGAGCACCACGTCCGACTGGACCGGGTCTTCGCAGGAGTCGGACCCGCAGTTCTCGGCGCGCCCGCCGGCGTTGCGCGCGCTGCCCCCGCCCCGGCCGTGGTTGGCCGCGACGGTGGCGCCGACTGTCCGCTGAGGTGAACAGGCCGCCCTGGAGCAGCTTTTCGGGGGACGGGCCGGTGCCGGGCACGAAGGTGTTCGGGGAGACGGCCTCCTGCTCGACCTCGGCGAAGACGTTCTCCGGGGTGCGATCGAGCACCAGGCGGCCGGCCATGACCAACGGAACACCCCACGCTCGATGGCCTGGTGGAGGTCGGGACTCACGGCCCTCGCCCGTGACGGGGGGCGCGGCCGGGAGCGTCCAAGTGGTGCGAGTGGTCCGCGCGGTGCGGGTTGTCCCGGAGGTTCAGGGAGCGGAGGCGGCGGAACCCGGCCGGACGAGCTGGGCGCCGAAGGGATCGCCGGCGACGTCCACCACCCGGCCGCGCAGCCAGGTGGTGCGCACGACGCCGGTGAGCGTGCGGCCCGCGTACGGGGTGACCGGGTTGCGGTGGTGCAGCTCGGCGGCCCGGACGGCGAACCCGCCGTCCGGGTCGAACGCGACCAGGTCGGCGTCCCGGCCGACCTCGATGGCGCCCTTCCGCCCGTCGAGACCGGCCAGCCGAGCCGGTCCCGCGGACATCCAGCCGACCACGTCGGCGAGGGTGTGGCCGCGCCGCCGGGCCTCGGTCCAGACCGCCGGCAGGCCGAGTTGGAGGGAGGCTATGCCGCCCCAGGCGGCCGCGAAGTCGCCGCTGCCGCCGTGCGCGGGCAGCAGTTTGAGGTCGGGGGTGGACGGCGAGTGGTCGGAGACCACGGCCGCGAACTCCCCCGCCGCGAGGGCCGTCCAGAGCGCTTCACGGTTGGCCTCGTCGCGTATCGGCGGGCAGCACTTGAAGGCGGTGCCGCCGTCCGGGACCTGCTCGGCGGCCAGGGTCAGGTAGTGCGGGCAGGTCTCGGCGGTCACCTCGACACCCTCCGTACGGGCCCGGCGCAGCAGCGGAAGCACCGTCGCCGAGGAGACGTGCAGGACGTGCACCCGGGCTCCGGTGCGGCGGGCCGCCTCCAGCAGCCGGGCGACGGCGGCGGTCTCCGCGCCGGCGGGGCGGGAGGCGAGGAAGTCCCGGTAGTGGACGCCGGGTTGCTGCGGTGCGGCGGCCAGCACCGCCGGGTCCTCGGCGTGGACGATGGCCGGCGCCCCGAGCCGGGCCTGCTCGGCGAGGGCGGCCTCCAGCCCGTCCGCCTCCAGGTGCGGGAACTCGTCGACGCCGCTCGGCGCGAGGAAGGACTTGAAGCCGAACACGCCCGCGCGGTACAGGGGTTCGAGGTCGGCGAGGTTGCCGGGGACGGCACCGCCCCAGAAGCCGACGTCCACCCACGCCCGGCCCTCGGCGGCCTTCCGCTTGGCCTCCAGGCCGGCGAGCGTGGTGGTGGGGGGCACCGAGTTGAGCGGCATGTCGACCACCGTGGTGACGCCGCCGGCCGCGGCCGCCCGGGTGGCCGTGGCGAAGCCCTCCCACGCGGTACGGCCGGGCTCGTTGACGTGCACGTGGGTGTCGACCAGGCCGGGCAGCAGGGCGGTGGAACCGAGCTCGGTCAACCGGGTGCCATCGTCCGGGAGGGAGCCGTATGCGGCGATCCGCGCGATCCGCCCCTCCTGGACCAGCACGTCCGCGGGGCGCTCGCCGTCCGGCAGGACCACCCGGCGGGAGCGGATCACCGCGGTATCGCCGAGGGGCATGGGGGACCTCCGGAGCCTGATTGAGGGCGGGGCGGGTCGAAGGACGGCCCGGAGCCTAGGCCCGTCTTCAACAGAACGTCAATGGTGAAGACGGGCCGGGCCGTGGCGCCGACCCGGCCCGGCCCGGGTCCTCAGCGGCGCAGGAAGGCCGCCGCCAGCCGCTCCCCCGCAACCTCGGCCAGCTCGCCGGCCCTGGCCAGGCCCTCGGCAGGGCTCTCGCCCAACTCACTGAGCGCGTAGGCGGCGACGAAGCCGGCCGCGCGCCACTCGCGCTCGGACAGCTCCACCCGCCCCGCGACCGCCGCCACCCGGACCCCCGCCCTGGCGGCCGCCGCGGCGACGCCGGCGGGGGCCTTGCCGTGGAGCGTCTGGGCGTCCAGGCAGCCCTCACCGGTGACGACGAGGGCTGCCCCGCGCACCGCCTCGTCGAAGCGCAGCAGGTCGAGCAGGAGCTCGATGCCGGGTCGCATGGTGGCACCCAGCAGAGCCAGCGCGGCGAAGCCGACCCCGCCCGCCGCCCCGGCGCCGGGGGCATCGCGGACGTCCCGGCCGACGGTGGCGCCGACCACGTCGGCGAATCGGGTCAGGCCTTCCTCCAGCACCACCAGGTCCTCGCTGCTCGCACCCTTCTGCGGACCGTAGACGGCGGCGGCGCCGCGAGGGCCGAGCAGCGGGTTGTCGACATCGCAGGCCACGACCACCTCGATGCCCTCCAGGGTGCGGGCCGGCGGGCCGGGGTCGATCCGCGCCAGGCGGCGCAACGCGGCTCCGCCGGCGGGCAGTTCGGCGCCGTCGGCATCGAGCAGGGACACCCCCAGTGCCTGGAGCAGGCCGGCCCCGCCATCGGTGCCGGCACTGCCGCCGAGCCCGAGCACGATCCGCCGGGCACCCTGGCCGACCGCCCGGCCGATCAGCTGGCCGACCCCGTAGGAGCCGGCCGTCAGCGGGGCGACCCGGCCGCCGGGGAGCCGGGCCAGACCGGAGGCCTGGGCGAGCTCGACCACGGCGGTGGTGCCGCGGACGGCGAACGCGGCGTCCACCGGCAGGCCGGTGGGGCCGGCCACCTTGGCGGAAACCCTGGCGAAGCCGGCCGCGAGGGCGGCGGCCAGGGTGCCCTCGCCGCCGTCGGCGACGGGCAGTTCGCGCACCTCGACGCCCGGCGCGGCGCGGCGGATGCCCGCAGCGATCCGGGCGGCCGCCTCGGCGCCCTCCAGGGTGCCCTTGAACTTGTCGGGAGCGACGACCACATGGCCCTGGTCGGGGGTGGCGGGCATGGCGTGAGCCTCACTTCCGGGCTGGTCCGGCGACGGTTCATCAAGCATGGGGCCCGGCGGCTCCGGCACCCCCGGCGGCCGGCTCCTGACGGCCGACAACTGACAGCTGACAGATTTCAGCTGACAGATAGCAGATGACAGATTCTGTCAGCTGTCATTGCGCCCGCCACCCAGCGGCGCGGGCACGACCGGACAGGAACACGCCACCGGGAGGAACTCTGAGGCCGTCGCCACCGGGTCATCGAGGGTGCGGACACCCTTCGCCCACGCGGCCGGCTCGACCTTGACCGAGGTCTACGGGGTGACGCTCGACATGTCGATGGCGAACGCGCCGGGCCGGACGTTCTCCACGGCCTCGGCATCCCCCACCGCGCCGGCGGCGCCCACAACGGACTGTTGAAGCGAAACACCGCCAAGGCCGCCGATCGCTAGAGTGAGCGGGTGCGATTGATGGTGGAGTTCACGACAGAACCGTTCGAACTGGACACGTTCCCGCCGCACGCCGCGGCGGCCCGCCAGGCGGTCGACGAGGCCGGACTCGCCGTCGCGGTCGGCCCGTTCGGCACCGGCGCGGAGGGCGAGGCGGACCAGGTCCTGGCCGCCGTGACCACGCTGCTCCGGAGGAGCCTGGACGCCGGCGCGACCCGGATATCGGTCCAGGTCAGCGTCCTCGGCGAGGCCGACCGCGACGTCGACGGAACCGGCGACGGAACCGGTAGCGGCGAGGCCGGGGAGGGCGGCAGGCCGTGACCGAGCAGCCGCAACACCCGCTCGTCGCGGCGCTCAAGCCGCTCCTGGACGCGGTCGGCGCGACCCCCGTCCCGGTGGACGAGGCGAGGCCCGAGGACGTCGTCCTGGAGTGGGAGGGCGAACGCGCACTGGCCGTCCGCCTGCCGCACCTCGGCAGCGCCCTGGACCGCCTGCTGGCCGAGATGACCCGTCAGTTCGACGGTCGGCCACTGACCGAGCTGGACCGCACCGAGAAGCAGCGCGTCGTCGTACTCCTCGAAGAACGGGGCGCGTTCACCGTCCGCCACGGCGTGGAGACGGTCGCCACGGCGCTCGGCGTCAGCCGCTTCACCGTGTACAACTACCTCAACCGACAGGACGGTTCGAAGTCGAACTGACCCGCGGGTGAAGCCGCACCGGCCCGGATCCGACCCGGGCCGCGGATGACTCCGGAAGGGTGAGCCCCGTCGGCGCGGCCGGTCCGGCCCGGGCCCCGGCGGGGCACACTTGTCCCATCGCCCAGGGCCACCCGGCGACCGGGCCCGCGAGGAAGTGGCGCCGCCGACAGTTCAACAAAGTGTTGACGGCCTGATCCCGCCGATCTAGCTTGTGCGGGTGGCACCACTTTCCAGGAGGTCCACTCGTGACCAACCGCCCTCGCACCCTCGACGCCCTGGCGGCCGCCGGCGGCGGCGAGCTGAGGGAGATCCTGCTGGGCGTCTGCGCCAGCCCCGCCTGGGCCGACGCCGTCGCGGCGGCCCGCCCGTGGCGGGACCGCGGGGCCCTGCTCGACGCCAACGCCAACGCCGTGGCGGCACTCTCCGCCGCCGACCTGCGCGACGCGGTGGCGGGCCACCCCCCGATCGGCGCCCCCGGGGAGGGCGGCCCCGCCTCCGAGCGGGAACAGGCCGGAGTCCGCGGGGCCGACGGGGCCCTGCTCGACGAACTGCACCGGGCGAACGCCGCCTACGAGGCCAAGTTCGGCCACGTGTTCCTGGTCTGCGCCACCGGCCGCACCGCCGCCGGCATGCTCGCCGCACTGCGCGAACGCCATCCCAACGACCCCGCCACCGAGGCGGAGATCGTCCGGGGCGAACTGCGGAAGATCAACGACATCCGCCTCACCCGTCTGCTCAATGGCGACTGACGTTCCGTCAGGCCATGCGCACGGTCAGATCGGATCACCCACCCGTCCGCACCACCGCTGCCACCAGTAAGGTCGCCCCGCTCATGACCGGCATCTCCACCCACGTGCTCGACACCAGCCTCGGCCGTCCGGCCGAGGGAGTCCCGGTCGAGCTCGCGCTGCGCACCGAGGGCGGCTGGCAGGTGCTCGGCACCTGCGCCACGGACCCCGACGGCCGGGCCAGGGACCTGCCGGCCGTGGAGGCGGGCTCGGTCGTCCGGCTGGTCTTCGACACCGCCGCGTACTCCGCGCGCACGAGCGAGGACCCGCCGTTCTTCCCCGAGGTCTCGGTCGTCTTCACGGTCGCACCCGAGCAGCACCACTACCACGTGCCGCTGCTGCTGAACCCGTTCGGCTACTCGGTCTACCGCGGAAGCTAGACCGATCGATTGAGAGGGGAGACCCGCCATGGCCCACGTACTCGGCCAGAACCAGTACGGCAAGGCGGAGAACCGTATCGTCCGCGTCCGCCGGGACTCCGCCCGCCACGAGATCAAGGACCTGAACGTCTCGGTCTCCCTCTCCGGCGACCTGGAGGACGTCCACCTCACCGGGTCCAACGCCAACTGCCTGCCCACCGACACCGCCAAGAACACCGTGTACGCCTTCGCCAAGGAGCACGGCATCGAGTCCGCCGAGGCCTTCGGCATCCTGCTGGCCCGGCACTTCGTGGACGACACCGAGCGCGGCGTCATCCACCGGGCCCGGATCCGGATCGAGGAGTACGCCTGGGAGCGGATCCGCACGGCGGACGGCAGCGCGCGCGTCACCGGCTCCGAGGAGGCCGGCCACTCCTTCGTCCGCAGCGGCCAGGAGGTCCGCACCAGCGAGATCGCCTACGACGGCGAGTCCGTCCGGGTGATCTCCGGCCTCAAGGACCTGGTCGTGCTGAACTCCACCGACTCGGAGTTCTGGGGCTACCTCAAGGACGAGTACACCACCCTCCAGGAGGCGTACGACCGGATCCTCGCGACCCAGGTCACCGCCCGCTGGAAGTACGGCTTCACCGGCCGCGACGACGAGGCCCAGCCCCCCTGGAACCGCTGCTACACCCAGGTCAGGCGGCACCTGCTGGAAGCCTTCGCCGGGACCTACTCCTACTCGCTGCAGCAGACCCTGCACGCGATGGGCACCCGCGTCCTCGACCACCGCGCCGAGGTCGACGAGGTCCGCCTCGAACTCCCCAACAAGCACCACTTCCTGGTCGACCTGGAGCCGTTCGGCCTCCGGAACGACAACGAGGTCTACTACGCCGCCGACCGGATGTACGGCCTCATCGAGGGCACCGTGCACCGCGAGGGCGTCGTCCCGGTCATCCCGGTCGCCTGACCCGGGGCCGGGACCGCCCCGATCACCGCCCCGCTCGCCGCCCCGCTCGCCGCGCCGACCTGCTCCGGCGGCTTCCCGGAGGCCTCCCGCGCCCTGCCGCACTCCGGGATCCCGGCCGGCCGCACGGCCGCCGTCCTGCTCAACCCGCTCCTCCACCACCCCGGTGCCGCCCGCCGGGCCGCAGCCGGGACACCGCCAGACCCGCCGGGCGGGCATGCGCCCCGTGTCCGCCCGGTCTCCCCCTTGGAGCCGCCATGGCAGTCCAGCCCCCGCCCGCCGACCGGCGGATCGTCGTCGAGAACGCGGCGATCGCCACCGTGGACGCCCACGACACCGAGTACGCCCGGGGCCACGTGGTCCTGCTCGGCAACCGGATCGAATCGGTCGGCGACGGCCCCGCCCCGGCGTGGCTGGACAACGTGGTGCGCCGGATCAACGCCGAGGGCCACCTCGCCACACCCGGCCTGGTCAACACCCACCACCACTTCTACCAGTGGATCACCCGCGGCCTCGCCCAGGACGACACCCTCTTCGACTGGCTGGTCGCCCTCTACCCGACCTGGGCCCGGATCGACGACCGCCTCGTGCACGCCGCCGCCCAGGGCTCCGCCGCCGCGCTGCTCAAGTCCGGCTGCACCACCGCCGCCGACCACCACTACGTCTTCCCCCGGCACGGCGGCGACATCCTCGGCGCCGAGATCGAGGCCGTGCGCGACCTCGGCCTGCGGTTCACCGCGCTGCGCGGCTCCATGGACCGCGGCGAGAAGGACGGCGGCCTGCCCCCGGACCACGCCGTCGAGACGCTCGACGCCATCCTCACCGCCTCCGAGGAGGCCGTCGACCGCCACCACGACGCCTCCCCCGGCTCCATGCTCCAGATCGCCCTCGCGCCCTGCTCCCCGTTCTCCGTCTCCACACGGCTGATGCGGGAGTCCGCCGAACTCGCCCGCCGCAAGGGCGTGCGGCTGCACACCCACGGCTCCGAGACGGCCGAGGAGGAGGCGTTCTGCCGGGAGCTGTTCGGCCTGGGCCCCACCGACTACTTCGAGTCGGTCGGCTGGCTCGGCGAGGACGTCTGGATGGCGCACTGCGTCCACATGGACGACTCCGACATCGCCAAGTTCGCCGAGACCGGCACCGGTGTCGCGCACTGCCCCTCCTCCAACGCCCGGCTGGCCGCCGGGATCGCGCGGGTTCCCGACATGCTGGCGGCCGGCGTCCCGGTCGGCCTCGGCGTCGACGGCGCCGCCTCCAACGAGTCCGGCGAACTCGGCACCGAACTGCGCAACGCCCTGCTGATCAACCGCCTGCACGGCTCGCCGCGCGCACTCACCGCCCGCCGGGCACTGCGGCTGGGCACCATGGGCGGCGCCCGGGTGCTGGGACGGCAGGACGAGATCGGGTCGATCGAGGCCGGAAAGCTCGCCGACCTCGCGCTGTGGAAGGTCGACGGCCTGATGCACTCCTCGATCGCCGACCCGGTCGCCGCGCTCACCTTCGGTGCGCTGCCACCGCTGGCCGTGCTCTTCGTCAACGGCAACGCCGTCGTCGAGCAGGGGCGGCTGACCACGGTGAACGAGGAACGGATCGCGCTCGCCTGTGCACGAGCCGCCAAGGACCTCATCGCCCGCGGCACCTGACGCAACGCCAGGTTGCCGCAGGCCGGTGGCGGCGCCCACCCCCGTGGGACGCCGCCACCGGCCCGGCTCACGGGGCCCCCGGCGCGGGCGCGCCCACCGGCCCCCGCACGGCCGCCCCCCGCACGGCGGGCACCAGCGCGGGCCCGGCCAGGGCGAACAGGCCCGCCAGCACCACCCAGCCGACCGCCCCGTGGTCCACCGCGGTCAGGGTGACCACCAGCGGACCGATCACATGCGCGCCCGCCTGCCCGCTCAGGAACACCCCCTGGTACTCGCCGTGCGCCCGCGCGTCCGCCAGGTCCAGGCTGAGCGTCCAGCCACCCGCCGAGGTCAGCAACTCGCCCAGGCTGTGCACCAGCGCGCCGGCCAGCAGCGCCCCGGCCGCCGCCCACGCCGGGCCGTACTGCGCCGCCGCGTAGCCCAGGCAGCCGGCCGCCAGCAGCAGCGACCCGCGCGCACAGGCCCGCGCCGCCGAGGGGACGTCCGCCACACCCCGGCTCGCCCGCACCTGGAACAGCACCACCAGCAGGCAGTTGACCACGTTCACCGCCGCGACCGTCGCGGCCGGCGCCTCGGTGCCGAGCACCACCCAGAGCGGCAACCCCACGGTCAGCACCGCGAGTTGAAGCTCCAGGACGGCGTGCAGCGCGGTGACCAGAAGATAGCGGCGATCGCGCAGCGCCGTCCGCCGGCCGCCCTCGCCACCGGACTCCCGAACCCCCTTGCCGGGAACCGGTGTTGCTGGCTCCGGCAGCCCGGCCAGCAGCGCCGTCACACCCAGGAAGCTCGCCGCGTCCAGCACCAGCATCGTCACGTACCCGGCGTAGGAGTCCGCCTGCAGGGCGAGCGCGGCGCCGAGCGAGCCCACCACCAGGCCCGCGTTCGCCACCGAGCGCAGCAGCGCCCGCGACCGCACCTGCCCCTCGGCCGGCAGCGCCCGCGCGATCAGCGCGCTGCGCACCGCCCCCGCCCCGCGCGACAGCACCGTCGCGACGCAGGCCAGCGCCACGAACGCGGCGAAGGAGTGCGCGAAGGCATAGCCGAGCAGCGCCGCCGCCTCCAGCGGCCCGAGCACGAGCAGCAGCCGCCTGCTCCCGACCCGGTCCGCGAGGCGCCCCATCGGCACCCCGGCGAACACCCCGCACACCCCGGCGACGGTGAGGCCGAGCGCCACCGAACCGGGCGTCAGACCGAGGGAGCGGGTGAAGAACAGCACGTTCACCGTGACGAAGAGCCCGTCGCCGACGGCGTTCACCAGGCTCATCAGCACGAGCCGCCGCAGCAGCGGCTCGGCGGGCAGCAGGCGGCGGCCGGGGGCGCGCGCAGGCGCCCCCGCAGAGGTGGAGGAGGTCATGGCAGAAGCACAGCGGGGTTCCCGGGCGGGCGGAATTCTTTTACCGTTACGGTCAATGTTCGAGTTCCGTCTCGGGGTCGACGACCTCGCCGCCACCTGGTTCGCCTACTCCCCGCTGCAGGAGGCGGTGCTGGGCCTGCGCGCCCGCCGCCGGCCGTCGTACTACCCGGAGCAGCAGCCGTGGATCGCCGGCTGGCAGGACCGCTACGCCGCCCTGGACACCGCGCTGTTGGACGTGCTGATCGCCCCGAGCGGCTTCGTGCCGGACTTCCTGACGCCCCGTCCGTCCGCGCCCAGACCGGCCTTCGCCGACGAGCTCGCCGAGATGGCGCGCACCCCGCCGGAGGTGGTGCGGGCGGACCTGCTGGCCGCCTACCCGGGCGGCGGGTGCCCGCTGCCCCCGGTGCTGGCGGCGCCGATCGACGATCCGGCGGCGCTGGCCGCGCTGACCGCCCGGACGGCGGAGGCGCTGGAGGCGTACTGGACGCGCTGCCTGGCCCCCGCGTGGTGGCCGCGGGCGCGGTCGGTCCTGGAGGCGGACCTCGCGTACCGGGCCCGGATGCTCTCCGAGCGCGGCGCGGAAGGGCTGTTCGCGGACCTGGACGGCCGGATCTCCTGGCAGGACGGGGCCTTGCGGCTGACCGACGACACGCCGGTGGTCCGGGCGCTGGGCGACTCGGTGGTGGAGGTGGCCGGACGGGGCCTGGTGCTGATCCCGACGCTGGCCGGACGCGGCGCGCAGACCGACATCACCCAGGACGATCCGCCGCTGATCACCTACCCGGCGCGCGGCAAGGCCACCATGGCGGAGGGCCTGACGGGGCCCGGCGGGTCGGCCGGTCCGGCGGCGGCGCCCGCCGGGCAGGCCGGCCCGGCCGGGCTGGTGGGGCTGATCGGCCCGGCCCGGGCGCGTCTGCTGATGCTGCTGGCGGCCCCGGCCAGTACGACGGAGCTCGCCCACCGGCTGGGGGTGACGCCGGGCGCGGTCAGCCGGCACCTCGGCGCGCTGGCCGCCGCCGGCCTGCTGGAGCGCACCCGGCACGGCCGCCGGGTGCTCTACCGGCGCAGCGGCCTCGGCGACTCGCTGGCGGCCGGCCGCCCCTGAGACGGGTGCCGGGGCCGCAGGGGCGGCCGGACGGCGGAAGCGGCCGGGAGGGCTCAGCCCAGCAGGGGCAGTGCGGGGAGGGTCAGGAAGTCCGGGAACTCCTCCTCCAGGGCGATCTGTTCGAGCAGCCGGGCGGCGTCGTCCCAGCGGCCGGCGGCGTAGGCCCGCTCGCCGAGTTCGGCACGGATCTCCGCCAGTTCCCGGGCGACCAGGGTACGGACCAGTTGGGCGGTGGCCTTCTCGCCGGTGTCGGCGAGGACGACGTCGTTGTGGATCCACTGCCAGATCTGCGAGCGGGAGATCTCGGCGGTGGCGACGTCCTCCATCATGTGGAAGATGGCGACCGCGCCGAGGCCGCGCAGCCAGGCCTCGATGTAGCGGACGCCGACCTGGACGGCGTTGTGCAGCCCGGCGCGGGTGCAGGTGCCGCCGGCCGCGGCGATGTCGAGCAGTTCGGCGGCGGTGACCGGTTCGGCCGGTCCGGGGTTGTCCTTCTGGTGCGGGCGGTCGCCGAGGACGGCGTCGAAGGAGGCGCGGGCGACCGGCACGAGGTCGGGGTGGGCGACCCAGGAGCCGTCGAAGCCGCCGCCGGCCTCGCGGTCCTTGTCGGCCCTGACCTTCTCCAGAGCGGCCGCGTTGACCTCGGGGTCCTTGCGGCTGGGGACGAAGGCGGCCATGCCGCCGATCGCGTGGGCGCCGCGCCGGTGGCAGGTCCGCACCAGCAGCCGGGTGTAGGCGGCCATGAACGGGGAGGCCATGGTGACGGTGTTGCGGTCCGGCAGGACGAAGGGCCCGCCGGCGTCGCGGAAGTTCTTGACGAGGGAGAACAGGTAGTCCCAGCGGCCGGCGTTGAGCCCGGCGGCGTGGTCGCGCAGTTCGTGGAGGATCTCGTCCATCTCGAACGCGGCGGTGACGGTCTCGATCAGCACGGTGGCGCGGATCGTGCCGTGCGGGATGCCCAGTTCGGCCTGGGCGTGGGTGAAGACGTCGTTCCAGAGCCGGGCCTCCAGGTGGCTCTCGGTCTTCGGGAGGTAGAAGTACGGCCCGGAGTTGGGGTCGCCGGCCCCGCGGGCGAGCAGCCGGGCGGCGTTGTGGAAGAAGTAGAGGCCGAAGTCGAGGAAGGCCCCGGCCACCGGTGCGCCGTCGACCAGCAGGTGGTTCTCGTCGAGGTGCCAGCCGCGCGGGCGGACCACCACGGTGGCGAGTTCGGCGGCGGGCCGCAGGGTGTAGGCCTTGCCGGCGGAGGTGGTGAAGTCGATCCGGCCCTCGAAGGCGTCGATCAGGTTGATCTGGCCGCCCACGACGTTCTCCCAGGTGGGCGAGGTGGCGTCCTCGAAGTCGGCGAGCCAGACCCTCGCCCCGGAGTTGAGCGCGTTGATCACCATCTTGCGGTCGGTGGGGCCGGTGATCTCGACCCGGCGGTCCTGCAGCGCCCTGGGGGCCTCGGCGACCTTCCAGTCGGCGGCGCGGACGGCCGCCGTCCCGGGCAGGAAGTCCAGGGTGCCGGTGCGGGCGATCTCGGCCCGGCGCTCCCGGCGACGGGCGAGCAGCTCGCGGCGGCGGCCCTCGAAGGCGCGGTGCAGGCCGGCGACGAAGGCGAGCGCCTCCGCGGTGAGCACCTCCCCCGCCCGGTCGACGTGCGGACCCGCGACCGTGACGACCGGAGCGGCGGCGAAGGCTCCGGGTCCCTGATCTTCAACCATGAGCAGGACACTCCTGAGTGGAAGGCTTGATTCTGTAAGGTGGAGACTAGTTTCCGCGATGCAGAATTTCAACGGCGTGTTGAGATGATCGCGGGGACCGCCCTCCTCCCCCGACAGCGAAGGGAACACCGGTGGCACCGACCTCCGACAGCACCGAGAGAACGGCCACGGAGCGCGCGAGCGGCGGGGTGCAGTCCGTCGAGCGCGCCTTCCAGCTGCTGGAGGCACTCGCCGACTCCGGAGGCGTGGCGACGCTCAGCGAGCTCTCCACCTCCTCGGGCCTGCCGATGCCGACCATCCACCGCCTGGTTCGCACCCTCGTCCAGCAGGGCTATGTCCGTCAGGACGCCACCCGCCGCTACACCCTCGGCCCGCGGCTGATCCGGCTCGGCGAGACCGCCGGCCGGCTGCTCGGCAGCTGGGCGCGCCCCTACCTGGCGGAACTGATGGAGGCCACCGGCGAGACCGCCAACCTGGCGGTGCTGGAGGGCGGCGAGGTGGTCTACGTCGGCCAGGTGCAGTCGCGGCGCTCGATGCGGATGTTCACCGAGGTCGGCCGCCGGGCGCAGCCGCACTGCACCGGCGTGGGCAAGGCGCTGCTGGCGCAGCTGCCGGAGGAGGAGGCGCGCGCCGTCCTCGGCCCCAACCCGCTGCCCGCGCACACCCCGCACACGGTGACCGACCCGCAGGAGCTGATGCGGCAGCTGGCCGAGGCCCGCGAGCGCGGCTACGTGGTCGACGACCAGGAGCAGGAGATCGGGGTGCGGTGCATCGCGCTCGCCGTCCCGGGCGCACCGACCCCGACGGCGCTGTCGGTCTCCGGCCCGGAGGCCCGGATCCGGGCCCTGGAGGAGCCGGCCGGCACGGCGTCGCTGGTGCCGGTGATGCAGGGGATCGCGACCCGGCTCGGGCAGGTCCTGGCCCCCTGACGGCCGGGCGGGCAGCCGGGCCGGTGGCCGGCCGGGCGCACGGCGGACTTTCGTATGACCGGCGTTCGTATGACAAGCCTTCGCCCGTTCGAGCCACCCGAGCGCGGGTTGCTCCCGGTTTGCCCCGGTCCGTCCGGACCCTTCGGCGACGCTGGTGCGGACGCGGCCCGCGACGGCGCGGGGCGCCGGACACGGAGGGCAGGGTGAGCGGGATGACCCGCAGCGGATCCGTTCGAGGTCTCCTCGGCAGGTCCTTGGCAGTGGGGTGCACGGTGGTGGCACTGGCGGCCGGGCAGGCGTGGGCGGATGTGTGCACGCCGGACGACCAGGCGCTCGCGCCGGGGGCGAGCGCCCCGGCCGCGGAGCCGGCGGCCGGTACGGGCGCCGACTCGGGCGCGGACTCGGGCGCGGCGAGCCCGGAGGCGGCGAACCCGGGCACGGCAGGCTCGGCCGCCGTGTCCTCGGGTGCGGCCGCCGACCCGGCGTCGGCGGCCCGGACGTCCGACTCCGACCTCTACGTGGTCCGGATGGACCCGGACGCCGCCCCGCCCGGCGGCACCACCACGGTGCACGCCTTCATCGGCAACCTCGGCCCGGACACCACGGCCTCGCCGTTCACCGTCGTGGTCACCCTCCCCGAGGGCGTCACCGCCGAGGGCCCCTACTTCCCGGACAACTGCTACGCCTTCCAGGAGGGCCACCGGGTGCGCTGCACCTTCCCGGCCGGCCTGCCGCGGTTCGCCAGCGCGACGGCGCTTGTCCCGGTCCGGCTGGCGACCACCGTCCCGGCGCCCGGCACGCTGACCGGGGGCTGGGTGGCGGTGCGCAGCGACGACGACTGCAACGAGGAGAACAACCGGCAGCCGTTCGAGATCGCGGTCGTCGAGACGGCCGGCCGCGAGTAGCCGGTCGGGAGGAGCCGGTCGGGAGGAGGCGCGGAGGCGGTCCGCGACGGCGGTCCGCGCCGTGCGGCGATCGGCACGGGGGCCCCGGGCGCGGAGCGGTGCCGCCCCGCGCCCGGGGAGAGGCCGGGGAGCGGGTGCGGGCCGGTGCGGCGGGTCCGGCGGGGAAAGTGCGCCGCGGAGGCGGAGCGGTCGGATAAGTTGGAGCTCCGTCCGCGCCGTCCGCGCCGCCCGACAAGGAGACCCGTCCCACCATGACCGCGCCCCTGCCCGCCTTCGCCGGCCGTACCTACCTGTTCCGGGTCGACAACGGCGCGGCCTTCCGCAACGCCTACTCGGCCGACGGCAAGCGGCTGCGCTGGGAGGGCCTCGGCGAGTCGGCGGGGCAGTGGGAGGACGTCGCCCTGCACGTCGCCGAGGTCGGCCCGCAGCTGTACTTCGTGAGCTGGACCGAGGTGAGCGGCATCACCGTCAGCCACGTCATGGACCTGGCCCGGATGACGGTCCGCGCGTTCTGGACGTACGAGGGCGAGGGCGGCCGGGTCGGCGAGCTGCACACCGGCACGCTGGAGCAGGTGGGCTGATCCCCGGCCCCGGGCCGGTGCGGCCCGCCACCGGGGCGGCGGCCCGCGCCGGGTCCGGTCAGACCGACTGGCCGGCGGCCGGGACCGTCAGGTGCTGGGAGACCCACTCCAGCGAGGACGGGAGCAGCCGGCTCCAGGTCTCGAAGTTGTGTCCGCCGGTCTCCATCATGCTGTAGGAGACCTTCATCGGGGCGTGCACGGCGGCCACGAACGCCTCGGTGTCGCGCCGGTAGTCGCCGTCCCCCTGCCGGGTGCCGGCCAGCAGCACCGCGACCTTGGGCTGCGGCAGGTTCTTGAGCCGCCACATCAGGTCGGCCTCCTTGCGCCGCTGGTCGCTGCCCTTGAAGAGGTCGCCGGTGCTCGGGTCCTCGGCGGCCTGGTAGTAGCCGGAGAGCGAGACGGCGGTCGGGAAGACCTCCGGGTGGCGCATCGCCAGCTTGAGGGCGCAGTAGCCGCCGGTCGAGTTGCCCATGAACGCCCAGGCCTGCGGGTCGGCGGAGACCCGGTAGCTCGCCTGGATCGCCGAGGGCACGTCCTTGGTGAAGTAGCTCTCGGACTGCGCGCCGCCCGGGACGTCCTCGCACTCGGTGTCCTGCGGCAGCGCCGGCGAGGGGCGCACCAGCACCATGACGGTCGGCTGCATGCGGCCCTCCTGGAGCAGCTTGAGCGCCGCGCCCGGGTAGTTGAGCCGGGTGACGAGGTTCTTGGCGATCCCCGGGAAGCCGGTGCTGACGATCAGGACCGGGAACTGCTTCTGCGCGTACTCCGGCTGGAAGTACTGCGGCGGCAGGTACACGTACCCCTCGGTGGAGAGGCGGGTGGTGGCGCCGTCGATGCGGACCTCGCGGATCTCGCCGGACTTCCCCGGGTCGCGGCCGAGCGCGCCGCCGCCCTGCACCTCGGCGTGGCCGATGGTCTCGACGCGCAGCCGGCCGGAGGCGTCCACCTTGTTCTGGATGACCACCGGGCCGTTGTCGCCGGTGCCCAGCAGGTCGTCCCAACTGCTGTAGAACGCGAAGTAGTTGTTCGCCACCAGGCCGAGCGCGGCGAGCACGGCCAGCTGGGTGGCGAGCAGGGCGCCGATCCGGCCGAGGACGGCCTGCCAGCTCCGCTTGGACAGTCTCGGCCACAGCCAGACCGTTCCGGCCATCGCCGCGACGGCGACCAGCACGGTCAACGCCAGCACCTTGTGGCTCGTCAGACCCATGTCGTGTTTGCTCCCACGCCTCGTACTCCCCCGCCCCGGGGAAGGACACCCGGGAGGGCCGCCCCGGTTCCCCCGACCGCAGCGAGTTCGTCGCCCGGGCGCGACCCCTCAGCCTAGCGTCCGCGCGAACCGCTCCGTCCCCGCCGACCAGCGGTGACGCCCTCGGTCCGGAGGAGGAGGCGCGGCCGGGACCGCCGTGTCGCGGGCGGTCCCCCGCGGGAGCGACACGGGCGCGGTCAGTCGACGCGGCTCCAGAGGCCGAGGCCTCCGGTGAGTTCGCGCACGCAGCGGGTGCCGAGTTCGCGGGGCGAGCCGGGGCCGACGGCCGGGGCGCCGGAGAGCGCCCACTGCTCCAGGGCGACCCGGATCGCGGCGGTGGCGGCGGCAGCGGCGAGCCGGATCTCCAGGGCGTCGGTCCCGGGCGGGCAGCGGTCGGCGATCGCGGACCGCAGCCGCTCCTCGGAGTCGGCGTGCACCCGCTGCCAGACCGAGGCGAGGCGGGGGTCGCGCAGCAGCTCGCGGGTCCAGCGCATGGCCTCGGCGGCCTCGGCGTCGGCCGGGCTCAGCGACTCGGCCGCCGACCGCTCCAGCGCCTCGCGGACCGGCAGGTCGGTCGCGCTCTCGGCGAACAGCCGCACCCAGCGCTCGCCGCCGGCCGCGAGCAGCGGGGCGACGGCGTCCTCCTTCTCCGAGAAGTAGCGGTAGAAGGTGCGCAGCGAGATGCCCGAGGCCTGGGCGATCTCCTCGGCGGTGACGGCCTCGGCCCCGCGCGCGGCGAACAGTTCGGCCGCGGCCCGGGCGATCTCCAGCCGGGTGCTCTCACGGCGGCGCTGGGTCAGGGTGGGGCGTCCGGTCACGGGCTCAGCGTACGCGAGTCGGCACGTCGAGACTTTTTGGCACAACGTGCCATGTAGGCGTACCGTGCCAGTAGGGTCGCGAGACCACGAACCGAACGGAGTACCACCATGGAGCGCTTCACCGGACGGAACGTCCTGATCACCGGCGGCGGCTCGGGCATCGGCCAGGCCACCGTGCACCGGATCCTCGCCGAGGGCGGGCGGGTCGTCGCCGTCGACGTCAACGAGGACGGCCTGAAGGCCACCCTGGACCGCGCCACCGCCGAGGGCACCGCCGACCGCCTCACCACGACGGTGCTGGACGTGTCGGACGAGGCCGCCGTCCGGGCCGGCGTCGCCGAGGCCGTGGCCCTGCTCGGCGGCCTGGACGCACTGGTCAACGCGGCCGGCATCCTGCGCTCCGCGCACACCCACGCGACCAGCCTGGAGTTCTGGAACAAGGTGATCGCGGTCAACCTGACCGGCACGTTCCTGATGACCCGCGAGGCGCTGCCGGCGCTGCTCGCGGGCGGCAAGGGCGTGGTGGTGAACTTCAGCTCCACCTCCGCGACCTTCGCCCACCCCTACATGGCCGCGTACGCGGCGACCAAGGGCGGCATCCAGTCCTTCACCCACGCGATCGCCGCCGAGTACGCCAAGCAGGGTCTGCGTGCGGTCTGCGTCGCGCCCGGCAGCATCGACAGCGGCATGACCCACGACCCGGGCCTGCCGGCGGACGCCGACTTCAGCCTGCTCGCCAAGCTCTCCCCCGCGATCGGGCAGGGCTTCGCCGGGCCGGAGACCGTGGCCGGGGTGATCGCCATGCTCGCCTCGGACGACGGCGCGTTCGTCACGGGCACGGAGCTGCGGATCGACGGCGGCACCCACATGTGAGGCCCGCGCGACGGCGGACCCGGGGCGCGGCGGGGCGGCGGCGCGGGCGGACGGGGACGGCGCGCTGACAACTGACAACTGACAGCTATCAGATAACAGATGACGGATAACAGATATCAGATTCTGTCAGCTGTCAGCCGCCCCCTCGTCGGGCGCCGCCCGCCACTCGGCCGCGAAAGCCCTGGCGGGGTTGGCCGTGAGGAGACGGTGCGGGAGGTCGGGGCCGAACGCGCGGGTCAGTCGGGGGCCGAGGCCGGTGAGCAGGTGGGTCGGGCCGGGGGCATGGCGGGCGGCGCGGGTCGTGGTGTCGCCGCCGAGGAGCAGTTGGTCGGCGCGGCCGGCCTCGACGAGGGCGGCCACCGTGTCGAACAGGTGGTGGTCCGTCGCATGGTGCGCGCGGGAGGGGCCGTCCAGGGCCAGGAACGCTCCGGAGGGCGCGAGTTCGCGCTGCAGGCGCAGATCCGGGTGCCGGTTGAGGTGGCCGAGGATCACCCGGCCGGGCGGGACGCCATGACGCTCGCAGAGCAGGTCGAGGACGTCCGGCGCGGCGGTGCCGAGTTCGTGGTGCACGGCGATCGGCGCACCGGTGGCATGGTGCGCCTCGGCGGCGGCCGCCATCACCCGCCGGGTGTGGGCGTCCAGGCCGTGGAAGTCCCCGGCCACCTTGATCAGCCCGGCGCGAGCGCCCTCGGGCGCGCCGTGCAGCCCGGTGGTGAGCTCCGCGACGAAGAACCCGGCAAGTCCGGCGTAGCGCCGTTCGAGGTCCGCCGGGTCGTAGTGGACGGCCTGGTGGAGCCCGGTGGCCGCGACCAGGTGGACGCCGGTCGTGCGGGAGAGTTCCGGCAGCAGGTCGGCGCGCCGCCCCATTCCGGCGGGCGTCCACTGGACGAACGCCCGGCCGCCGGCCGCCGCGAAGGCGCGCAGCACCTCCGCGGCCGCGGCCGGGTCGTCCAGCTCCTCGCCGGGCAGCCGGGGGCTGCGCAGGAAGAGGTGGTCATGGGCGTCGCAGACGCCGAGGTCGGCGGGGTCGAGGTCGCCGAGGACGGTCCGGACGGCGCTCGTGGTGGCGCGGGCGCTCATGTCGCCTCCGCGAAGGTCGCGGCGGCGACCCGCAGTCCGGCGAGCGCCTTGGGAACGCCGACGTAGGGCGCGAGGTGGACCAGGACCTCGGTGATCTCCTCCCTGGTCAGCCCGATCCGCAGGCTGTTGCGGACGTGGTCGGCGAGCTGCGGCTCCACGCCGCCGAGTGCGGTGAGCGCGGCGAGGTTGGCCACCTGGCGGTCGCGCAGGGCGAGTCCGGGCCGCTGGTAGGTGCCGCCGAAGAGCGCGGTGACGATCCAGTCGGCGAAGCCGGGGGCGAGATCGTCGAGCGGCCCCAGGGTGCCGGCCCGGGTCCCGGGGCCGGCGAGTTCGGCCAGCAGGGCGTAGCCGGCGGCCCGGTCGAACGGAGCGGGGACAAGGTCGGCGGCGCCGAGGCCCTTCTCGACGCGTTCGCCGGCTCCGGGGGTTGCTGCCTCGTTCATCGGGCGGGGGTTCCTTTCACCAGTGCCGGCCGACGGGCAGCCGGTCGAGTTCCGGGCTGGAGAGATGGTGCACGCGGTACCGGGTGCCGGGCACGCCGTCCGGGGCGGCGGCGTGCCAGAGGGCGAAGCGCAGCAGTTCCCAGCGGTCCGGGTCGACGGCGACGGCGGCGGTGTGCAGGTCGGGGTGGTCGGGCAGTTCGGCGACGGCGCGTTCGACGGCCTCGGCGGGGTCGGCGCCCTCGGGGAGCCGCTCGGCGTGCCGGGTGGCGGTGGCGGGGCCGCTCTCGGCAGCCGGGCCGCGGCGCAGTCCCGCGCCGTGCCAGTGCCGTACGGCGGGGCGGCCGAAGTCGGCGGCGAGACCGCGGAATCCGGGGCCCCAGAGGAAGCTGTTCATGCCCTCGGCGGTGCGCCAGAGGTAGAACGGCGCGTACTGGTTGACGGGCGAGCCGTCGAGGCCGCGTTCGCGCACCAGGTAGGCCTTGAGGCCGAGGCCGGGGTGGTCGTCGAGCAGGTGGCCCCGGGTGGCGATCCGCCGGCGGACGATCCCCATGTCGTAGTCGGCGGGGAGGGTGATCTCGTACTGCATGGCGTGCACGGCGGGCTCCGTAAGGGGGTCGGGCCGGTGGCGGTCGGGCCGGTGGCCGCAGGTGCGCAGCTCGACCGGGGCGGCGGTTCAGTCGGCGCGGTGGGCGGCGAGCAGGGCCAGGGCGCCGCGGACGGCCCGCTCGAACGGTTCGGCGCTGTCGGCGGCGCGGGCCAGCACGTAGCCGCCCTGCACGACGGCGACCACGGCGGCGGCGAGGTCGGCGGGATCGGCGCCCGGCCGCAGGTCGCCGCCCGCCTGGCCCTCGGCGATCACCTCGGCGATCCGGCCGCGCAGCCAGTCGAAGGTCTCCTCGACGGGCGCGCGCAGCCGGGGGTCGGCGACCACCTCCGGGTCCTGGGCCATCCGCCCGATCCGGCAGCCGCGCAGCACGTCGCGCTCGCGCCGCAGATAGGCGGCGACCCGGTCGTGGGCGGTGCCGGGGCCGGCGAGATCGGCCTCCGCGACGGCGCGCATCTGCTCGGCGCTGCGGCGCAGGGCGGCGGCCGCGAGGTCCGGCTTCCCGTCGAAGTGGTGGTACATGCTGCCCTGGCCGACGCCGGCGCGCTGCTGGATGGCCTTGGGGCTGGTGCCGACGTAGCCGCGCTCCCAGAGGAGTTCCTGGGTGCTCTCGATGAGGCGGTCCTGGGTTGCCATGCCGGCCACTGTACCTACAGGTACAGAGCCCTGTACATACCAGTAGGTACAGAGCACCCGGCGGGCCCGGAGAGCCGGAAGGCCGTGGGCCGCCCCCCGGCGGTCCACGGCCCTGTGTGATCGTCGTCCCCGCCCGCCCCGCCCGGCATTCCTCGACGGACGGTGGCGCAGATCACCTCGCACGGCCGCGGCCTGGCAGGATGTCCGGCATGACCTACCTCGCCGCGGATGACCGCTACGCCTCGATGACCTACCGCCGGGCCGGCCGCAGTGGCGTGCTGCTCCCCGCCGTCTCGCTGGGCCTGTGGCACAACTTCGGTGACGCCCAGCCGCTCGACGTCCAGCGGGCGGTGCTGCGCCGCGCCTTCGACCGGGGTGTCACCCACTTCGACCTGGCCAACAACTACGGCCCGCCGTACGGCAGCGCGGAGCGCAACTTCGGGTACCTCTTCGCGCAGGACTTCCGCCCGTACCGGGACGAGCTGTTCATCGCCTCGAAGGCCGGCTACGACATGTGGCCCGGCCCCTACGGCGAGGGCGGCAGCCGCAAGTACCTGCTGGCCAGTCTGGACCAGTCGCTGGGCCGGATGGGCCTCGACTACGTGGACGTCTTCTACTCGCACCGCTACGACCCGGACACCCCGATCGAGGAGACCATGGGCGCGCTGGACTCGGCGGTCCGGGCGGGCAAGGCGCTGTACGCGGGCATCTCCAACTACCCGGCGGAGCAGCACCGCGAGGCGGTGGCGATCCTGCGCGAGCTGGGCACCCCGATCCTGATGAACCAGTGCGCGTACTCCGTCCTCAACCGCTACGTCGAGGACGAGGGCGTGCTGGACGCGGTCGCCGACACCCAGACCAGCCTGATCGCCTACTCGCCGCTGGCGCAGGGCCTGTTGACCGATCGCTACCTGTCCGGCGAGGTGCCGGCCGGGTCGCGAATGTCGATCGGCAAGTTCCTCCGCGAGGAGGCGCTCACCGGGGCGAAGCTGGAGCAGCTGCGGGCGCTAGCCAAGGTGGCGGAGCGGCGCGGGCAGACCCTGGCGCAGCTGGCGCTGAGCTGGGTGCTGCGGGACCCGCGGGTGGTGTCGGTGATCATCGGGGCCAGCAGCGTGGCGCAGCTGGACCAGAACCTCGACGCGCTGGCGGGCGCTCCGCTGACCGCCGAGGAGCTGGCCGAGATCGACGTGCTGAGCCGCTGACGCCGGGCCCCGGGCGGTGCGGCGTACCGGCCGGGCGCGGTGCGGCACGTGCCGCAGGTGCGGCGCGCCCGGCCGGTCGGTACTGCGTGACCGACCGGGCGCCGCGCTCGTTGGACCGCGCGTACGGGACCGTCCGTACGCGTCCTTCGAGACCTCGGGAGCCCGCCGTGCGGACGTACCTCCTCCGGGCCGTCGCCCGCTTCGCCCGGCAGCTGGCGCTGACCTCGCCGCTGCCGTTCCCCCTCCTGCCCGGCGCCCTACCGGCGGCGGATCCCCAGCGCCGGTAGCACCGTCTCGGCGACCCGGTGCGCCTCCTCCAGCAGCGGGTTGCCGGAGAGGATGAAGGTGTCCACCCCGAGCGACTCGAACTCCTGGAGCCGCTCGACCACCTGGGCCGTCGAGCCGACCACGGCGGTGCCCGGGCCGGGGCGGAACAGGCTCATCCCGGGCCAGAGGTTGGGGTGCACCTCCAACTCCCGCGCCCGCGCCGGAACCTTGCCGCCGTGCTGGCGGAACTGCCGCTGCCAGCCGACCCCGTCCTCCCCGCGTACGCCGCCGAGCTGACGGGCGTAGGTGGCCTCGCTGGTGACGTCCAGCAGCCGGTCGGCGGCGGCCCAGGCCTCGTCCTCGGTGTCGCGGACGATCAGGTGCAGCCGCAGGCCGATCCGCAGGCTGCGGCCGTGCGCGGCGGCCCGCTCGCGGACCAGGTCGAGCTTCTCCTTCAGCTGCCGCGGCGGCTCGCCCCAGGTGAGGTAGACGTCCACGTGCTCGGCGGCCATCTCGATGCCGGCCGGCGAACTGCCGCCGAACCAGAGCGGGATGCCGCCCGGCTGGACCGGGGGGAGTTCGCGCAGGCTCGCCCCGGCGTTCCGCAGGTCGTAGAACTCGCCCTTGTGGTCGAAGACTTCACCGGCGGTGAGGCGCTTGACGATCGACCAGTACTCGGCGCTGAGCCGGTAGCGGTCGTCGTGCTCGACGTGCAGGCCGTACTCGCGCAGCTGCTCGGTGGAACCGTTGACCACGTTGAACCGCAGCCGTCCGCCGTGCAGGTGGTCGAAGCTGAGCGCCATCTTCGCCAGCAGGGTGGGCGAGACCAGCCCGGGGTGGACGGCCAGCAGCGGCTTGAACGCCGGGGTGGTGGCGGCGGCCAGGGCGTTGCCGAGGTCCCACACGTCGTAGAGGTCGGTCGCCAGCAGCGCGCCGGTGTAGCCCAGGCGCTCGACGCTGCCCGCGAGTTGCTGGAGGTAGCGGAGGTCGACCGGTCGGCGGCCGGCCGGCTCCCAGGGGTAGTGGCCCTCGCGCGGGATGATGTACCAGAGGACTTCGGAGGCCATCGGTCAGACCGCCTCGGCGACGGCGGCGGCCACCGGGGCCTCCAGCGCGGACAGGTGGGCGTCGGCGACGGTCACCGCGCGGCCGATGAAGCCGACCCGGTGGAAGATGTCGGCCGCCTCCTGCTGCTCCGCGACGAACGCGGCGGTCGCCGGCTCCAGCCGCCAGGGCAGCCCGGCCAGCGCCGTGTGCCAGTCGTCGGCGCTGCCGCCGAGGTCCTCGGCGGCGATCGCGGCGGCCTCCGGCAGGTGCGCGGCCACCCAGGCGTCCGCGCGGCGCAGGGCGGTGGCGATCGCAGCGACCACCTCGGGGCGGTCGGCGGCGAACCCGCGTCGGGTGAAGAACACCGAGCGGTCGGTGATCACGTCACCGGTGCGGATCAGCTCGCGGAACCCGCCGCCGCGCCGGGCGGCGGCCAGCTCGGCGCCCTGGGCGATCCAGCCGGCGATCTCGCCCTCGCGCAGCCGCCGCGCCGGGTCCTCGCCGGCGGCCGGGCGGACGGCGGTGATGTCGTCGGCGTAGGAGAGCCCCTCGGCGTGCAGGGCCTTGGCCAGCAGGTGGGTCTGCCAGGAGCCGATGGCGAGGACGACGGTGCCCCCCTTGAGGTCGGCGACCGTCCGCACCGGGCCGTCGGCGCGCACCAGCAGCGCGCCGTGGTCGGGGCGGGGGGCGGAGACCGCCGCGTAGACCAGGTCGTGGCCGGCGGCCTGGGCGGTGACCGGCGGGGTGGAGCCGGTGCCGCCGAAGTCGATGGTGCCGTCGGCGAGCAGCTCGCCGGTGCGGGTGCCGTCGCCGTAGTGGTGGAACGCGCCGCTCTCCCCGAGCGGGGCCAGCTCCTCGTCCAGGTAGTCCAGTCGGGAGAGGTAGTAGAGCGACGGGTTGCTGGCGTGGACGCCGAGGGTGATGGCCATGGGGATCAACTCCTGTGGTGCGGACGGGGGTCGGGGGGTTCGAACGGCGGAGGCGGTGACGGTACGGGGGTTCAGTGGACGCCGAGGTCGGCGAGCAGGCGGCGGCGCAGGTCGGCGAAGGCCGGATCGGCCGGATCGCGCGGGCGCTCGACGGTGACGCGCTCGTCGCGGACCAGTCCGCCGTCCCGCAGCACGGCGACCCGGTCGGCGAGCCGCACGGCCTCGTCCACGTCGTGGGTGACCAGCAGGACGGCGGGGCGGTGACGGCGGACGAGGTCGCCCACGAGGTCCTGCATGCGCAGCCGGGTGAGCGCGTCCAGTGCGGCGAACGGCTCGTCCAACAGCAGTAGTTGGGGCTCGCGGACGAGCGCCCGGGCGAGCGCGGCGCGCTGCGCCTCGCCGCCGGAGAGGGTGGCGGGCCAGGCGTCGGCGTGCCGTTCGAGGCCGACCTCGGCGAGCGCCTTGAGGCCGGTCTCCCGGGTGGCCGTGCCGCGTGGCAGACCGACGGTGACGTTGGCGAGCACCCGCTTCGAGGGGACCAGCCGGGGCTCCTGGAAGACCACCGTGCGCACCGGCGGCACCAGGACGGTTCCGGCGTCGGCCCGGTCGAGGGCGCCGAGGATCCGCAGCAGGGTGGTCTTGCCGGTGCCGCTGGCGCCGAGCAGGGCGACGAACTCGCCGCGGTCGATGGAGAGGTCGACGCCATCGAGGACGGCCCGGGTGCCGAACACCCGGCGCAGGCCGCGCAGGTGGACGGCGGGGGCGGTGGAGGCGGCGGCGGGGTCGGTGGTGGTGTCGGGTGCGGTGACGGTGTCGGGTGCGGTGGCGGCGGGTGCGGTGCTCATCGGGTGGCTCCCGGGGTGGCCTTGCGCCAGGGCATCAGGACGCGCTCCAGGAGGCGGACGACGCCGTCGGCGGTGAGTCCCAGCAGTCCGTAGATCAGGATGCAGACGGCGAGGATGTCGGTACGCGAGTAGTTCTGCGCCTGGGCCATCAAGTAGCCGATGCCCTCGGTGGAGTTGATCTCCTCGGCGGCGATCAGGGCGATCACGCTGAGCGTCATGGACAGCCGCAGTCCGGAGAGCAGCGCCGGCAGGGCGCCGGGCAGGACGACGGTGCGCACGATCGCCCAGCGGCCGAGGCCGAAGCTGCGCATGGCCTCGATGAGCTTGCGGTCGGTGTTCCGGACACCGCCGGAGGTCGACACGTACATCGGGAAGGTGGTGGCGACGCCGATCAGTGCGACCTTGGCGGTCTCGGTGATGCCGAACCAGACCATGAACAGCGGGACGAGGGCGAGGAAGGGGACGGTGCGCAGCACCTGGACGGCCGAGTCCAGCAGTTCCTCGCCGAGGCGGAAGAAGCCGGTCACGACACCGAGCACCAGGCCGGTGGTGGCGCCGATCAGCAGGCCGAGGCCGGCCCGGGTGAGCGAGACGGTGAGGGCGTCGGCGAGTTGGCCGTTGCCCCACAGCTCGCCGACCGCCTCGGCGACCTGGGCGGGTGAGGCCAGGACGTCCTGGGTGAGGGCGCCGGTGGCGGAGGCGAGGGCCCAGCCGCCGAGCAGGGCGAGCGGGCCGAGGGTGCGCAGGGTGAAGGCGAGCGCCCGGGGGCGCGGGGTCTGGAGGCGGGTGCGGGGCTCGACCAGGCCGGCCGCGCGGGCGGCGGCGGTGCCGCGGTCGGGGCCCTCCCCGGCCGCGGGCGCGGCCGGGGGCGCCGCTTCCGGCTTGCTCAACGGGTCGGTGGTGACGCTCACTTGGCACCGGTCCCGAGCTTTTCGGCGTCGATCAGGTAGGGCTTGACGTCGACCAGCTGCTTGGTGACCTTCTGGTCGGCGAAGAACGCGGCGACGGTGCCGAACCGGGTGACGTCGGCCTCGCCGATGACGCCGGCGGGGGAGCCCTGCCGGGCGACCTCGATGGCGATGCCCTTCTCGGCGGGGGTGACGGCGGTCGGCCCGGAGTCGGTGAAGACGTTGAGGTAGGCGGCCGGGTCGGCCTTCTCCTTGAGGCCGTTCTCGCGCAGGTAGTCGTAGAAGGCCCGGACCACCTCGGGGTACTTGTCGGCGAATCCGTTGCGGACGGCCCAGACGGCGTAGTTGTCGGAGCCGACTTCCTTGCCGTTGACCAGGAAGTGGGCACCGGAGTTGGCGATCGTCGGGGTGGAGAAGGTGTTCCAGGTGGCCCAGGCGTCGACCTGGCCGGAGTTGAAGACGCCCGAGGTCTGGTCGGCGCGCAGGTAGACCCGCTCGACCTTGTCGGCCGGGATGCCGTTCTTCTCCAGCGCCTTGAGCAGCAGGTACTCGCTGGTGCCGCCCTGGCTGACGGCGACCTTGCGGCCGACGAGGTCCTGCACGCTCTTGATCGGCGAGTCGTTCTTCACCAGGATGCCCTCGCCGACGCCGTCGGGGGCGGTCTGGGCGAACAGCTTGAAGCCGGGCTTCTGGGCGAGCGCGGCGACGGCGGAGGTGATCGAGCCCTGGGCGACGTCGAGCTGGTCGGCGGAGAGCGCCTGCGCGGCGGGGGCGAACGGGCCGGCGCTGCCGGTCCAGGCGACCTTGGCGTGGACGGCGGCCAGCGCCCGGTCCAGCGAGCCGTCCTTCTTGCCGAGGGCGAGGAAGCCGTTGTTGCCGGGGTCGGGCACCCGGAGCACGACCTCGGCCTTGCCGCCGTCGGCGGAGGCCTTGGCCCCGTCGGCGGACGAGCCGCAGGCGGCCAGGGCGGTGGTGGCGAGCAGTGCGGTGGCGGCGAGGGCGAGGCGGGAGGGGTTCACGGGGTCGACTCCTGAGGAGGGGTGGCGGGGGCGCCGGGGCGGGCGGACGGGACCGGTGGTCGGTGGCTGACAACTGACAACTGACAGATTTCAGATGACCGATAACAGATTTTGAAATCTGTCATCCGATCGCTGTCAGCCGCCGTGCGTCCGCCCTTCGGCGCGGCGGGCGGCGAGCAGGGCGCGGGCGGCGCGGAGCGGCTCGGGGTCGGTCCAGGCGTGGACGTCGACCGGGCCGGCCAGGAATCCGTGCTGCTCAAGGAAACGTTTCTGCTGCTCCAGGAGGGCGAGGCGCTCCTCGGACAGATCGAGGTGCAGGGTGCGGTGGCCGCCCCGCGCGTACGCGCCGGAGACGCCCTCCTCCCCCGCTCCGGTCTCGGCGCTCAGGATGCGCGCGACCTCCGTCGGACGCTCGGCGGCCCAGTCGGCCGCCTCCAGCAGCACGGCGAGGAAGCGGGCCACCAGGTCCGGGTGGTCGTCCAGCAGTTCCTGGTGGACGGTGATCGGCCGGGGCGTGCCGTTGTTCACCCGGGCGCGCCGGTCCGGCGCCGCGTCCAGGTCCACGGCGACCTCCGCGCCGATCCGGCGGGCCGCCTCGACGGCGAGCGCGCCCTTGACGTAGACCGCGTCCACGACGCCGTCACGCAGCGCCGCCAGCTCCGCAGCCCACTGCCCGCCGCCCGGTGCGGCCGGCACGTCCACCAGTTCGGCGTCGTCCAGGGTGAGTCCGGCGAGCGAGAGCGCACCGTGCAGGCCGGCCAGGGCCATCGCCCGCCAGAAGTCGATCGCGATCCCATGTCGTGGGACGGCGAGCCGGCGGCCGCGCAGCTGTCCGGCGCCGGTGATGCCGCTGCCGGCCCGGACCAGGACGACCTGGCGCTCCTCGATCCAGGTGAGCCCGATCAGCCTGGTCCGCTCGCCGCGCGAACGGGCCCAGAGCGCCGGCACGTTGCCGCCCTCGCGGAACAGCCCGGTCAGGGCGTGGGTGTAGTGGTGGTCGGCGGCCACCTCCGGCGGCACGTCCTGGAGCGAGCGGACGGCGATGCCGTCGGCGGCGAACTCCCGGCCGAGCCAGCCCTGATCGGCCGCGATGCCGGTCGCGGTGGGGACGGGGCAGCGGGTGAACCAGAGGGTGTCGGGCACCTCGGGGGCGGACGCCGCCGGGACGGCGCCAGTGGAAGCGGCGGCGATCGGGGCGGCAGCGGTGGGGCTGTCGGGGCTGTCGTGGCTGGGCACGGTGGGCTGGTCCTCTGCGGAAGGGTGCGCGCGGACGCGGCGGGGCGCGGCGCGGCACGGGTCACCAGGCGTGACGGGGCGGGGAGTCCGTAGGGTGGTCGGCGCGGACGGAAGCGGCGCGTCAGCGACAACAGGCGCAGGAGGCGGGGCACCGGCGGTTCGTCACGGCGCTGCTCCTTCCTGCGGTCGGCTGCGCGGTGGACGGGGCTCGTCCGGTGCGCTGTGCCGAGCGTTCCACGACCTGCGGGCACCGGACAAGGGTTTGCCACATCATGGGATCGGTTGTTCATGAACGGCATCCCTTTGCAACGCCGTTGACACATTCCCGCAGCACACGCTGCCATAGTCTGGGAGCGACTCCGGTGAACCGACCGGAGCCGAGGACGGAACGAGAGGTGCCATGGCCGAGGCCGCCACCGCCGCCCAGAGCCCGCCGGCCGGCGCCCAGGCCGTCCAGCGGGCCCTCGGGTTGCTGCACTGCTTCCACGACAACGGCCCCGATCTGAGCGCCTCGGACCTGGCCCGGCGGATGGGCCTGTCGGTCTCCACCGCGCACCGCCTGGCACGCACCCTGGTCAGCGCCGGATTCCTGGAGCAGGACGAGCACACGGCCCGCTACCGGCTGGGCCCGGCCGTCGCCGAGCTGGGCCAACTCACCTTCCACCAGCGGGGACTGCACCTGGCCGCGCCCGAACTCGACCTGCTGTCGCGCCGCACCGGCGCCGCCGCCGACCTGGCGATCCGCAGCGGTCCGCACGCGGTGATCCTGGTCGGCGCCTCCGTCCGCCCGGACACCGGACTGGGGCTGCGCCGCCCGCTGCACTCCACGGCGCTGGGCAAGGTGCTGCTGGCCTGGCCGCGCCCGGGGGACGCGGGGGTCGCGACGCTGGGCCCGCTACCGCCGTTCACCGACCGGACCATCACCGAACCGGAGCGCCTGGACGAGGAGTTGGGGACGGTCCGGACGGTCGGCTACGCGCTCAACGACGGCGAGTCGGCGGCCGGCGTGCGCACGGTGGCCGTGCCGGTGCTGGACGGGGCCGGACAGGCCCGCTTCGCGCTCGCCGTCCGCTCGACGCCCGCCCACCTCACCGACGATCGGCTGGACTGGTTCCTCGGCCACGCGCGGTCCTGCGCCGGCGCGCTCGCCGTTCTGCTGCTGCCGCCCGACCAGCGCATATGACGGTCAGTCACCACAATGCCGAGGGCCGGGCGTTCAACGGAACGCCCGGCCCGGTGAACGGCCGTCAGGCGACCGGGGTGTACTTGTAGCCGACCCGACGGACCGTCACGATGCTGTCCCGGTAGGCCACGCCCAGCTTGCGGCGCAGCCGGGCCACGTGCACGTCCACCGTGCGGCCGTCGCCGACGTGGCCGTAGCCCCAGACGGCGGAGACCAGGTGGTCGCGGGTGTGCACCCGCTGCGGGTGCTCGGTCAGGTGGGCGAGCAGCTCGAACTCCAGGTAGGTGAGGTCGAGCAGCCGCCCGTCCACGTAGGCGTTGCGGCGCTCCACGTCGACCGTGATGCCGCGGCCGGCGGGCCGCACCGGGCGGACGGGCGCGCCGCCGGCGAACCCGCCGGAGGCCGGCACGCCGGCGACGGGCTGGCCGACGACGGACGGACCGGAGCCGAAGGGCACGGCGGAGGACGGGCCGGTCGGCCCGCCGGCGGCGGGCGCCGGAACCGGAGCCTGCGCCGGGGCCGGGATCGAGGCGACCGGGAAGCCGGTCGGCGCGGCGCCGCCCTCGGCCGGGACCAGCACCAGGTAGCCGACCATCGGCTGCCCCGCCGAGGCGCCGAACTGCGCCCCGTACTGGGCGAGCAGCGCCTGCGGCAGCGAGCCCTGGGGCAGCGCCGCGACCACGGCCGCGCCCTCCGGCAGCGCCGCGAGCAGCGCCTGCGGCGGGAGCGACGGGACGACCGGGCCCTGGCCGGGCGACAGCGGGGAGACGGAGGGGACCGCCCCGACGGGCGGGACGGAGCCGGGCTGGCCGACCGCCGGGCGCTGCGGGACGCTCCCGCCGTGCCAGCGTTCGGGGTTCGAGGTGACGGAGCGGACCGCGCGCAGGTGCGGGGTCGCGGAGGGAACGGAGAGGGTGGCGGTGGAGGGGGTGGACATGATGCCGCTCATTTCGCGCGTGACGGACGGGGTGGAGTCGTCTGCGCGTCGACCGGGCGTACTGCCGAGGACTGACCCGAGGTCAGCGGAGGGAGTGCCGGGACGCGCTGGGCGATCCCGGACACGTCTGGTCGAACAGGTGCGGCTGCCGGGACGGCCAGAACGGCTCGAGGTCGAGGTGCCGACCCCTTCTTCCGTCCTCGGCGTGCTTCCCGCGCCCATCCGGCCGGGCGGCCCCCGCACGGCGCCGCGTCCCTCCGGCCGCCCCGGCCGTCCCGACGGCGACGCGGGCGGCGGCGCGGACGGTGACGGTGGTGGCGGCGGCCGGGTGGAGGGTGGTGCTGGCGAGGTTCACTGGTGCTCTCCGCGAAGCGGGCAGGGACGACGGCGGCCCACCGGACGGCTGTCCGGTGCTGCCGGGTCGACGGTGCGAGGGGCCGTCGGCTTCCATCGGACCCGATCGGTCGACCGGATCGGGCGACCGGGGCGGGCCGGGCCGACCGGGAGGGCTCCCGGGGCGGCGGACGACGGCGACGGTGACGTGGACGGCGAAGGGTGGCGACGTCAGCGACAGCAGGCGCTGCAGATGAGCGCGTGGTCGATGTACCGCCGGACGGTCAGCGCCGGGGTGACCGGGACGGGGAGAACCAGGGAGGCGAACACGGCCGCGGCACGTCGCTGTTCGACGTTCACGGTGCGGCCCTCCCCCCTCTGGTCTCGATGCGCCGGCACGTCCCTGTGCCGTGCTGCGGCGCGCGTGCCGGACGCACTCGGTGCGCGGCACGTTCGAGGCACCCCGGCAACCGGCCGGGCGACCTCTGTCCACAGAGCCTTCCACGCCCGGCCCGTCAAGGCAACCTGCCTGCCGCCGATCGTCCGGCATGTGAACAGGGAAATGAGACGCTGACGCGGCGCCACCCGCTGTGGCGGGGACGGGCACCCGTTCCCGCGGCGAGCCCGGCGCGGGTTCAGACCGCGGCCGGCGCGTTCCGCCGGCGGGCGGCCGCGTGCTCGACCAGCGCCACCAGCAGTTCCTTGCCGTCCTCGCGCAGGCGGGCGTCGCAGAGCACCACGGGGATGCCCGGGTCCAGGTCGAGCGCGTCCCGGACCTCCTCGGGGGCGAAGACCTCGCTGCCCTCGAAGCAGTTCACGGCCACCAGGAACGGGATGCCGCGCTGCTCGAAGAAGTCCACCGAGGGGAAGCAGTCCGCCAGGCGCCGGGTGTCGGCCAGCACCACCGCGCCGAGCGCGCCCCGGGCCAGCTCGTCCCAGACGAACCAGAACCGGTCCTGGCCGGGTGTGCCGAACAGGTAGAGGGCGAGCCCGGGCCGCAGGTCGATCCGGCCGAAGTCCATCGCCACCGTGGTGGTGCGCTTGGCCTCCACGCCCGCGGTGTCGTCCACCGGGCGGCCCAGCTCGCTGAGTTCCTCCTCGGTGCGCAGCGGGCGGATCTCGCTGACCGAGCCGACCAGGGTGGTCTTGCCGGCGCCGAAGCCGCCGGCGACCAGGATCTTCACCGCGACCGCCGGGCCGCCCCGCCAGCGCGGGTCGTTGGCCCGGTCACCGGCCGTGCCGCCGGCCCGGTGGTGGGCGGGCGGCGGCTGGGCGGCGGCGGTCGCGGGCAGGTCAGAGCGCACGGAGTCCATTGATCACGTCTCGCAGCAGGCGCTCGTCCGGCAGCTCGGCGAGCGGAACGGGTCGGGTGACGCTGATCAGCTCGGCGTCGTAGAGATCGCCGAGCAGGACGCGCACGACGCTGACCGGCAGGTCGGTGTAGGAGCCGAGCTCGGCCACGGAGATCGGCTCCCGGCGGCACCAGTCCAGGATGGTCTGGTGCTCCGGGTCGAGCACGTGCGCGGGCACGGACCCCGTGGCCGGCGCGGGGTCCTTGGCGGTGATCAGCGAGATCAGGTCGAACAGGCCGTCCTCGACCGGCCGGGTCCGGCCGCGGGTCATCGAGTACAGCCGCACCACCGGTCCGGCGTCGTCGTCGAACCAGCGGTCGTCGACCGGGGTCCGCGCCCGGAACAGGTCGACGCCGGGCTCGGCCCCGTCCGGGCCCTCCGAGCCCCCCGGCCCCCGGGCGTCCGGGGCCGGGTCCCGGTCGCCCGGCCCCGGGTCCGGGTCCGGGGGGACCGGCATCGGTTCCTCGTCCGCCATCGGACCGCTCATCTCCCGGGCGGGGCCACGTCGGCGCGCGGTTCGGCGGCCAGGTGCTCGCCGACCCGCTTGACCAGCAGGGCCATCTCGTAGGCGATCTGGCCGATGTCCGCCTCGGCCTCGCTCAGCACCGCGAGGCAGCTGCCGTCGCCGGCCGCGGTGATGAAGAGGAAGGCCTCGTCCAGCTCGACCATGGTCTGGCGCACGCCGCCGACCTTGAAGTGCCCGCCGGCGCCCTTCGCCAGACTGTGGAAGCCGGCCGCGACGGCGGCCAGGTGCTCGGCGTCCTCCCGGTCGAGGTCGCGGGAGGCGCCGGTGGCCAGGCCGTCGCTGGAGAGGATCACCGCGTGTCGGAGCGCGGCGACGCGTCCCACCAGGTCGTCCAGGAGCCAGTTGAGGTCTCCGGGCGACTGCGTCGAAGTGGTCATGAATCTGTTCCTTCCGCTGGAGCGGGTGGTGCGGTGATGCGGTGATGCGGGTGGCACGGTGGTGCGGGCCTCACGGGTCGAACGGGTCATACCGGTGGTGCGGGTGGTGCCGTGCTCTCGGACGGCCCGTCGGACAACGGACCGGCGGGTGCGCCCGGTTCCGCCGCGGCGCGCGGAGCCCGGGCGAACCTGGCCGGCGGCGGGACGGGGGCCCGGCGGGCCAGCGGCGCCGGCTCGCCCCCGGCGGGGCCGGGCAGCGCCGCCGGGGCGGGCGCCGGGCTGATCGCGCGACGCCCCGGGTCCGGCGGCTGCCAGCCGGGAACGGGCCTCGGCGCCGGTGCCGGTGCCGGTGCCGGTGCCGGTGCCGGCCGGGGATCGGGCGCGGCTCCGGTGGCGCCCCGGCCCCGGGTGAAGCCGCGTTGGAACGAGGCGAAGGTGGCCCGGGCCTCCTCGGGCGAACGCTCGCGCGCCGCCTCCGCTCCGCCGTCCGGCCGCTCGCCGCCCGGAGGGGCGGCCGCGGTCTCCGCCGCCCGCTCGCGCAACTGCGGGGCGAGGCTCGCCTGCCGGACGCGGCGCGGCAGGGCGCCCGGCGCGGCGCCCTCGCGCGGCGCGCCGTTTCGGGACGGGGCGGCGTCCTCGGGGACCGTCGCCGCGGCGTCCGCCGCCGTGTCCGTCGCGGTGTCCGCCACGGGCACGCCTTGGGCCTCGGCGCGCCGGTGCCGACCGGTGCCGGGGCCGGCCCCGCCGCCGGGCGCCGGGACGAGCACCGGTCCGCCGTTGCCCCGCGACCGGCGCGGCAGTCCGCCGGGCGTGCGCGCGGGTTCGGGAGCCGAGGGGCGCGGCCCCCCGCTGATCCGGTGCCGCCCGCCCTCGCCGTTCGACCCGTTGGAACCGTTCGAACCGTTGACCCCGTTGGACCCGCCGGCGCCGTTCACGGCACCCGGGCCGCCGGCGCCCGCCGCCTCGTCCGCGCCGAGCGCCGGCACCGCGACGAGGTCGCGCCGACCGGCCGGCCGCCGTCCCCCGGCCGCACCGGCACCAGCACCCGCGCCCGCGCCCGCAGCGGGCGGCTCCGGCCGCCCGTCCGGCGCCTCCGCCAGCAGCTCGCGGGGTATCAGCACCACCGCCGTGGTCCCGCCGTACGGCGAGGGCCGCAGGTGCACCCGGATGCCGTGCCGCCGGGCCAGCCGGCTGACCACGAACAGTCCCAGCCGGTCGGTGTCCGCGAGGTCGAACTCCTGCTCCACGGCGAGGCGTTCGTTGATCCCGGCGAGGGCCTGCTCGCTCAGCCCGAGCCCCCGGTCGTCGATCTCCAGCGCGAAGCCGTGCGCGACCACCTCGCCCTGGACGGTGACCTGGGTGGCGGGCGGGGAGTAGACCGCCGCGTTCTCGACCAGCTCGGCGACCAGGTGGGTGACGTCCGCGACCGCGCTGCCGAGCAGCCCGGTGCCGGGGAACGGCCGGACGGTCACCCGGGCGTAGTCCTCGACCTCGCCGACCGCCGCGCGGACCACGTCCACCATCCGCACCGGCTTGCGCCAGGCCCGGCCCGGCGAGCCGCCGGCCAGGATGATCAGGCCCTCGGCGTGCCGGCGCATCCGGGTGGTGAGGTGGTCGACCTTGAAGAGGTCCTCCAGCTCCGCCGGGTCCTCGGTGCGCCGCTCCATGGTGTCCAGCAGGGTCAGCTGGCGGTGCAGCAGCACCTGGCTGCGCCGGGCCAGGTTGACGAAGACCGCGGAGACCCCGCGCCGCAGTTCGGCCTGTTCGACGGCGGCCTCGACGGCGGCCCGCTGCACGGCGTTGATCGCCTGTCCGACCTGGCCGATCTCGGCCGCGCCGAACTCCAGCTCGGGGGCCTCGGCGGCGACGTCGACCGCCTCGCCCTTGCGCAGCCGCAGCATCACCGAGGGCAGCCGGGTGCCGGCCAGCTCGTTCGCGGCGTTGCGCAGGCCGATCAGCTCGCGGACCAGGCCGCGGCCGATCCGGTAGGAGATAAGCACCGAGAGCACCACGGCGACCAGCCCGATCACACCGGCGATGCCGCCGCGCCAGAGCAGTCCGATCGCGTACGAGTGGTCGCGGTCGTCGATGGTGCCGGCCAGCCGGGAGTTGATCGCGGCGAGGTCCCCGAGCGCGTGGTCGGCGGTCTGCCGCCAGTTGCCGCCGTTGATCGCCTGGACCACCCGCTCGGGGCCGCCCGCGCCGACGAAGTCCGCCTCGGCCCGGGCCAGCGCGGCCCAGGCCTCGCCGCCGCGCAGGGCGATGTAGTCGGCCTGGTCGACCGGGTCGAGCTCGGCGATGTAGACGGTGAACAGGGCCTGCTGGTTGTGCAGGGCGTCCAGCGCGACCTGGTACTGCTCGGGCGTCGGCCGGGCGACCGCGGTGCGCAGCCCCTCCATCGCCGCGTCCTCCTGGGAGAGGTACTCGCGGGCGCGCACCAGCTCGGTCAGGATGGTGCCCTGGCGCGGGAGCTGGCCGCTCTGGCGGGCGACGAAGGCGGACCGGAAGGCGAAGGTGGGCTTGACCAGGTCGCTGTACTGACCGAGCGCGAACTCCCAGTTGAGCGCGGCCCGGCCGACCTGGGCGCGCAGCGGGGCGAGCTGGTCGGCGGCGGCGAGGATCTGCAGCAGGCGGCCGCGCTGGGCCTCGTCGAGCCGGCCGCTGCGGGTGTCCTTCTTCTGCCGCAGCACGGCGAGGTCCCGGTCGGTGACGGCCTGGGCCTGTTCGAGGGCGTCCCGGGCGGCGCGCGAGGCCGGGTCGGCCAGCCGGCTGACGGCGGCCCTGCGCTCGTTCTGCAGATCGTGCGCGTACTGGTCGACCGGGGTGCCGAACTCCTCGTACGTCCGGCTGAGGTCCAGCCGGCTCCAGACGTCCCCGGCGGTGGTGAGCGTCGCGTACGCCCAGAGGGCGGCGAGGGCGACGATGGGCACCAGGAGCAGCGCGATGATCTTCGCGCGGATCGAGCTGCTGCGCAGACGCATGGAGTCCTCGGTCGGGAAGTGCCAGGCGCGGACGGGGTGCGGGCGGCGGGGTCGGCGGGGGCGTGGATCGGCGGGGGCGTGGATCGGCGCGGACGGACGGCGGTGTTGGTACGGACCAAGGGCCGGTCCGGGGGTGGTTTTCAGGACAGGCCGGGAGCCCCGGCCGCAGGTCTGCGAGACTCTACTACGCCCTGACCACTCGTTCGAGGGTCGAACCCGGCCTCTCTTCGCCCCGGGCCGGATCGTGTCCGGATCGGCACCGAGATCACCGGTTTCGCACCGCCGCCGCACCTCCCCCGCAGGGCTCTCACGCCGCCGTCACGCCGCTGACCGGCGGCGCGAGGGCGGCGGACGACCGTTCCGCGGCACTTTCCGCACGACCCGGTGCCGATCTCGTCGCGTCACGGTCACAACCCTGGGCAGTCGGCACGCTATCCGATAGTTTCGCTCCACCTGCAGGACTGATCGGGGGGATCGTGCGCGAGTTCACCACCCCCGCCCCGGCCGGACCGCCGGCCACCGGCGGGCTGGCCGACTCGCTCTACGACACCGCCGAACGCTCCCCCGGCCTGCCCCAGTTGGCCCGCCGCGTCGAGAGCACCCGGTCCGCCGACGGGAACAGCCGGTCCGCCGACGGGAGTACCCGGCACACCGGCGGGGGCGGCTGGCAGGACGTCACCGCCGCCGGCTTCCGCGACGAGGTGCTCGCCCTCGCCAAGGGCCTGCTCACCCGCGGCGTGCGCTACGGCGACCGGGTAGCGCTGATGTCCCGCACCCGCTACGAGTGGACGCTGTTCGACTACGCACTCTGGTCGATCGGCGCGATCCCCGTCCCCGTCTACCCCACCGCCGCCCCCGATCAGGTCCGCTGGATCCTCGCCGAGACCCAGGCGGTGGCCTGCCTGGTCGAGGACGAGGACCACGCGATGACCGTCGGCGCGGTCTGCGACGCGTTACCCGACCTGACCGGCATCTGGCAGCTGGACCGGGGCTGCGTCGCCTCGATCGTCGAGGACGGGCGCGAGGTCCCCGACTCACTGGTCCACCGCCAGCGGCTCGGCGTCAGCGCCGGGACCGTCGCCACCGTCGTCTACACCTCCGGCACCACCGGGCGCCCCAAGGGCTGCCTGATCACCCACGGCGCCCTGGCCGACGCGGCCGACGCGCTGCTCGCCTGCTGGGACGAGGCGCTGCGCGACACCGGCGGCCACCAGCCCTCCACCGTGCTCTTCCTGCCGCTGGCGCACGTCTACGGGCGGATGGTGCAGATCGCGGCGGTCCGCGGGGGCTTCCGGCTCGGCCACGTCCCCGAGCTGTCCACCGCCGCGCTGCTGCCCGCGCTCGCCGCGCTGCGCCCGACCTTCCTGCTCGTCGTCCCGTACGTGCTCGACAAGGTCTTCCAGCAGGCCCGGCGCACCGCCGAGGAGGCCGGGCGCGGCGAACTCTTCGAACAGGCCCGGCAGGTGGCCGTCGACTGGGCCGCCTGCCGCGAGCAGCGCGCCTTCGGCCACGGCCACGGTCCGGGCCCCGCGCTGCGGCTGCGCCACCTGGCCTACGAGCGGACCGTCCACCAGCGGCTGCGCGCGGTGTTCGGCGGCCGGCTGCGGACGCTGATGTGCGGCGGCTCGACACTGGAGCGCGAACTCGGCCTGTTCTACGCCGGGATCGGCTTCCAGCTCTACGAGGGCTACGGCCTCACCGAGACCTCCGCCGCGATCACCGGCAACCCGCCCGGGCGCTCGAAGATCGGCACGGTCGGACGGCCGGTGCCCGGCGCCACCGTGGCGATCGCCGACGACGGCGAGATCTGGGTCCGCGGCCCCGGCGTCTTCGGCGGCTACCTCAACCACCCGGGCTGCACCGCCGAGTCGCTGATCGACGGCTGGTTCGGCACCGGCGACCTCGGCAGCCTGGACGAGGACGGCTACCTCACCATCACCGGCCGCAAGAAGGACCTCATCGTCACCAGCAGCGGCAAGAACCTCGCCCCCGCCGCCCTGGAGCTCCGGGTCGAGACCCACCCGCTGGTCTCCCAGTGCCTGGTGGTGGGCGACGACCGCCCCTACGTGGCCGCGCTGATCACCCTCGACCCGGCGGCGCTGGCGCACTGGCTGAAGCGGCGCGGTCGCGGGCAGGCGGACCCGTGGGCGGTGCTCACCGACGAGGAGCTGCACGCCGAGATCCAGCGCGCCGTCGCGGCGGCCAACACCGCCGTCTCGCGCGCCGAGTCGATCCGGGCGTTCCGGCTGCTGCCCCGGGAGTTCGGCGTGGAGCAGGGGCTGATGACGCCCTCGCTGAAACTGCGGCGGGCGGCGGCCACCGCGTACTACTCCGCGGACATCGAGGAGCTGTACGCCCCCTGACGGTGCGTCTTGTCCCTTTTGCGGCAGGACAGGTGGGCCGACGACCGGCCGCCACTCCTTGACGATCGGAGTGGTCCAGTCCATTGTTTTGCTCCGGTCAGAGTGCGGCACGCCGACGGCTCCCGCCCCCTCCGGGAGCACCCCCCATCCCCACCTCCCCCATCCCCATGCCCGCGCGCCCGCCCCACCGGGCGCGCCCCCCACGCAGGGAGTCCCCACGTGTCCATCTGCTCACGCATGTCCGCACGCCTGTCGGCGCTGGGCGCCTGCGCCGCGCTGCTGGCGGCCGGCCTCGCCGGGCCCGCCGCGGCCGCCGCGCCCGGGTCCGCCGCCGCGGCCGACGCCGCCGCACCCACCGTCAACCTGGCCACCAACCCCGGGTTCGAGATCCCCGCCTCCTCGCTCGCCGACTGGGGCAGCGTGCCCGGCTGGCGCTGCTCCGGCGGGCCCGCCGAGGCCTCCGTCACCACCACCGCCCCGCACACGGGCGGCTCCGCCCTGGCCGTCACCCCGGTGGGCGACGAGTCCACCGGCGCCTGCGTGCAGACCGTCTCGGTCCGGCCCAACACCACCTACACCGCCTCCGCCTGGGTCCGCGGGAAGTTCGTCTTCCTCGGCGCCGCCGACGGCACCGACCGCCCGACGCCCCCCGCCTGGACCGACAGCACCAACGGCGGCTGGCAGAAGCTGACCACCCGGTTCACCAGCGGCCCGACCGCCACCACCGTCCGGCTCACCGTCCACGGCTGGTACCAGCAGGGCCCGTTCGCGGTCGACGACGTCCGGGTCGACGGTCCCGCGCCCGCCCCCGCGACCGCCGCCGCCTCGGTGCCGACCAGCGACAAGGTGGTCTTCTTCACCGTCGACGACGGCTGGCAGACCACCCCCGAGGCGGAGAAGTTCATCACCGACCACCAGCTGCCGATCACCGCCTTCCCGCTGCCGATGGCCGCCGCCGCCAACCCCGGCTACTTCCAGCGGGTCACCGCCGTGCCCGGCTCCTCCGTCCAGAACCACAGCGTCTCCCACCCGGACCTCACCAAGCTCTCGCCCGCCGAGCAGCAGGTGGAGATCTGCGACGCCCGGGACGCGCTGACCCGCCAGTTCGGCACCGCGCCCACCGTGTTCCGCCCGCCGTACTTCGCCTGGAACGCCGACACCCTGCAGGCCGCCGCCAACTGCGGCATGCGCACCGTGCTCACCGCCGACGCGGACTTCAGCTGGGGCGCCTCCAACATCTGGCACGAGGGCACCCTGTCGCCGGGGGACGTCGTCCTCATGCACTGGACCGACACCCTCGCCGGTGACCTCCAGCGCGCCCTGGCCGCCGCCGAGACCGCCGGCCTCAAGCCCGCCGGCCTGGTGTCCTACCTGCGCTGACGCCGCCCCGGCCCGGTCCCGGACCCACGCCTCGCAGCGCACACGACCGCGCGCGCCGCACCGCACCGCACTGCACTGCACCGCCGGTCCCGCAGGGGGGCCGGCGGTGCGCCCGTTCCGCGCCCTGCCCGTGGCCGGGACGAGACCCCCGGCCGTCGGACTCGCCGCCCCGGGGAGACCGGGGGTACGGACCTTCCACCGGGTACCGCGCACCGGCCGGGTGCGGCGGGCGGCTGACCCTCGCCCCGGCCGTCCGCTCGTTGACAGTGGCCGGAGGGGGTGCTCTGATGGGGCGCGTGCAGCGTGGCGCCGGCCAAGGAGATGTGGGCCGGCCGGCGACCGGGCCGGCACCTGACACCGAGAGACGACGCGCGATGAGTCCGTACTCCGCTCCCCTTTCCTGACCTTTCCGCACGACCGCGGCCGAGGTCAGCGGTCGTCCGTTCCCCCTGTTCGGAGATCAGTCCAGACACATGCCCATATCTTCTTCCTCTTCCTCTTCTCGGTCCCCCCTGTCGTTCAACCAGTCCGTCATCGAGGAGTTCCGCGCCAACGGCGGGCGGGTCGGCGGGCCCTTCGAAGGCGGGGACCTGCTGCTGTTGACCACCGTCGGCGCGCGGACCGGGCGGGCGTACACCGTGCCGCTCGGCTTCGTGCGGGCCCAGGGCCTGCTGCTGGTCGTCGCCTCGGCGGCCGGGGCGGCCGAGGACCCGCAGTGGTACCGCAATCTGGTCGCCCACCCGGCGGTACGGGTGGAACTCGGCGAGGAGGCGTTCGACGCGGTCGCCGTCCCGGCCGAGGGCGCGCGGCGGGACCGGCTCTTCGCGGACGTCGTCCGGGCCGCGCCCGGGTACGGGGACTACCAGCGGCACACCCGGCGGGTGCTGCCGGTGGTGGCCCTGGAGCGCCGCTGAGCGAACGGGCCCGCCGGTCCCTCCCCCTGTGAGGGACCGGCGGGCCCGGCCCGCCCGGGCCTGAGCGCGTACGTGCTCGGACCCTGGCCGGCACTCAGGCCCGGACCGTCGCTCGGACCCGGGCGGGCGCTCAGACCTGGGCGGAGAACACCGGGAGGTAGCCGCCCGACTGGCCGACGGCCTTGGGGTGGTAGCTCTCGTCGACCGGCAGCGTGGTGCTGTTCAGCCAGGTGGTGCTGGAGCCGCAGATCTCGTGCTCGCGGAAGATCGAGCGGACGTCGCCGAAGGCGAAGCCCGCGTTGGCCGCGCGCTTGGCGATGACGTCGTCGAGCGTGTCGGCGGCGCCGTTGATGGCCGCCCGCTTGGTGTCGCCGATGCCGAAGATGCAGCTGCCGCCGACCTTGTACATGTGCGGGTAGCCGAGCACGACGACCCGGGCGTTCGGCGCCTTGGCGCGGATCGCCGAGTAGACCCTGTCGAGCTGGGCGGGCAGCGTGCTGGTGGCGTAGTTCTTGGCGGTGGCGACGGCGTTGAGGCAGGCGCTCTCGGAGTCCAGGACGCAGGTCTGCATCGTGTCCGCGAAGCCCGCGTCGTTGCCGCCGATACTGATGCTGACCAGCGTGGTGGTCGAACTCAGCGAGGCCACCTGGGTGTTGAGCACATCACCGGTTCTGGCTCCGGAACAGGCGGCGAATTTGAACGACGTCGGCGCGTGCGCGTTCTTCCACAGGTACGCGTACGCGTTGGTGCTGCGCTTGCAGCTCCCGCTCTCGCTCGTGTAGCTGCCGGCACCGACGCCGGCGGAGTACGAGTCGCCCAGAGCGACGTAGTTGACACCGGCCGCGTGGGCCGTTCCGGCCGTGGCCAGCGTGGTGAGGGACAGGAGGGCCGCGGTGACCGCGGCGGACATGACTCGGGCAGGGCGTGGCATGAGAGTCTCCCGGTAGTGACGTGTGTCACGCAATGTGATACCAGGCGGTAGCTTTCATGTGAAGCTGTCATGCCAAGTCAATTGACGAACAGTCCGACAACAGGGGGGTGAACGCGCCCCCTGCTCACTACGGGCGACCGGGCGCGCGCCGGCGGTCACCGGACGGGGCGTCACCCGTCCGACGGCCGACGGCTACTCGGGCTCGCCGTCGTGGAGGACGATCTCCAGCTCGAATCCCTGACGGTCGATCAGGTGGACCGCCTCGCCGGTGTCCACCCGGACCGTCCAGCCGGCGGCGAGCGCGGCCACCACCGCCGGGCGGCCGCCGTGCACGGCGAGGTGGTTGAGGCCGGCCCGCAGCCGCTGGTGACCGCCCGGCAGCAGCGCCGGGGACTGCTCGATCACCAGGTAGGCGTCACCGAGGCGCCAGCTGCGGCCGCTCGGCCAGTGCTGGAACGGCTCGCACCCGAGCGCGAGCAGCACCGGACCCCACTGCTCCGCCGCGACCTCCAGGTCGTCCGTCCACAGCTCCACGTGGTGGAACAGGCCCCGGGCGCGGGGCGGCCGCGATGCGCTCACCGGACACCGCGCCGACCCGACGGGTGATCCGCCGGGCGGTCCGTCGGACGGTCAGCCGGGCGCTCCGGCACGGCGGGCGCCGCGCCGGATGCAGCGGCGGGGGCGGGAGCGGCGATGCCGGGGAACACCTCGCAGCCGTCGACCGGCAGTTCCTCGATCGTCTCGTTGGCGGCCGCAGGCACGCCGAGCCACCGGACTGCGGCCGTCACCGCCGCCCGGGCCTGGCGCAGGCCGGGTGTGCCCCAGCCGAGCAGCTCGACGGCGAGGCCCGGCGCCACCAGCAGCCGCCGGTAGTGCCGCCCCGAGGCCGGGTCCGGCGCGCTCGGACCGACCGCCCGCAGCGCGGCGGCCATCCGGACCCGGGCGCACTCGTTCCCGCCGTTCGCCGAGCCGACCCGATCGTAGAGGTACCCGAGGTAGTACGCCGTGCCGATCAGCGCCTGCGCCTCCTCGCCCGCCTCCCGGGCCAGCGCGGAGCCGGGATCGCCGGCGTCCTCCGGCTCCAGCGAACCGCCGGGCAGCGAGACGATGCCGTCCTTGGGGTTGACCAGCGTCAGCACCCGGCCGTCGGGGGCGAACAGCCACCCCCACGACTGCTTGACCGCGAGCCCCGGGGGCACCCGTTCGCCCGGCCGCCACGGCCAGCCCGCGGTGGGACGCCGCCGTACCCGGCCGAGCAGCTCGGCGATCTCCGCGCTGTACTCGATCCGGCTCATGCGTCCCCCCTTCGGTGTCGGGCTCGCCGGACCGAGGGGGCGCGGGACGTTCGCGGTGCACGGGGACGTTCGCGGTGCCCGGTTCGGGGCCGATCGGGCGGAAGCGGCGGCGTGGGGCACCGGCCGTTCCCACTGTTGATCTTTCCCGAAATCTTCCCCGAACAGGCGGTCGATGAACAGTCCCCAGCGCCGCTTGGTGGATACCGGGGACCGAACGCCCCGGTCAGCCCGGTCGGCCCCGGTCCGCCCCGATCGACTCCGTTCGACTCCGATCGGCTCCGATCGGCTCCGGTCAGTCCAGGGGCCCACCCCCGTCCTCCGCCGCGGGCGGCACCGGGAGGGGGAAGCCCGGCAGCGGGACGACGGCCGGCGGGAAGGGCAGGCCGCGGCCGACGTCGTCGGCCAGCTCGTCCAGCACCTCCCGGACCGTCATCGGCCACAGCCGCCCGCCGTGCAGCGCCCAGCCCCGCACCGTCTGCCCGCCGGGCACCGCCGGATCCCCGTGCAGCACCATCGCCCCGGCGCCGCCGGCGGCCAGCCCCGCCGCCAGCGTCACGCAGAACGCCTCCCCGTCCCGCCCGGCCGTGGCGAACCGGCCCCGCTCCACCAGGAGGTCGCTCGCCGAGGTCAGCTCCTCGCCGTCCTCGGGGCCGTGGCAGCGCAGGGTCAGCAGGTGGAGGCCGTCACCGGCCCCGGCGGCCACCGCCGACCCGACCTCGACCGCGTGCCGCATCACCGCCACCAGCCGCCGCTCGGCCGGCGGCCCCTCGCCGACCGCCGCCAGCAGCGCCGCCATCGCGATGGTGATCCGCACCCTCGCCTGGTGGTCGTCGGCCAGCTCCGGGAGCAGCACGGCCAGCCGCTGCCCGGTGTGGACGAACGGTTCCCCGGCCAGCTCGGGATCCGCCGCGTAAGCGACCCGGGCCGCGGCGTCCGCGGGGTCGAAGCCGAGCGCCTCGCAGTACTCCTCGTAGTCCACCGGGTCCAGCACCCGCAGGTGGACCTCGAAACCGTGCCCGGCCAGCGCCCTGAGCTGGACCGCCACGCGTCGCAGGTAGGCCCGGAAGGACAGCCCGCCGAACAGCCCGTGCCCCGCGAGGTCGGCGAAGTCGGCCGCGCGGACCACCACCGCGAGCGCCACCGGCTGCGGCGGCGGCGCCCCGCGCGGCCGCCCCCACCGCCGTCCCCGCACGCCGGGCCCGCCCGGCCCGCCCTCCGGACCACCCGGCCCGCCGCCCGGAGGCCGCCCGCCGAAGCCCCGCGCCCCCGGGCCGACCGGCCCGGGCCGGCGCCGCCCCGCACTCCCGCCACGCATCCCGTCCCGCATCCCGTCCCGCACGACCACGCCCCTTCCTCCCGCCGTCCAGACCCGTCGCACACCTGGCGCACCGGCCCCACGAGCCCCTCGGCTCCCGGCGATCGCGACCATACACACGGTCACTGACAATCGACCCAGCGCGACCGTCGGCGGGAGGCCCGGAGGACCGGCGGGACGGACGGCGGGTTCCGTTCCGTGCCGGGTTGTCGGTGCCGCCCGTTATGGTCGGGGACCATGCGACTGCTGCATACCTCCGACTGGCACCTGGGGCGATCGTTCCACCGGGAGAGCCTGCACGACGCCCAGCGCGCGTTCCTGGACCACCTGGTGGCGGTGGTCCGGGACGAAGGCGTGGACGCCGTGCTGGTCGCCGGTGACGTGTACGACCGCGCGCTGCCGGGGCTGGAGGCGGTGGCGCTGTTCGACGACGTGCTGCACCGGCTGGCCGACCTCGGCGTGCCGACGGTGTTCATCAGCGGCAACCACGACTCCGCCCGCCGCCTCGGCGTCGGCGCGGGGCTCATCGGCCGGGCCGGCGTCCACCTGCGGACCGATCCGGGCGAGTGCGCCGAGCCGGTGCTGCTGGCCGACGAGCACGGGCCGGTCGCCGTCTACGGGCTGCCGTACCTGGAGCCGACGCTGATCCGGGAGCGGTTCGGGCTGGCGCGCGGCGGCCACGCGGCCGTGCTCGGCGCGGCGATGGAACAGGTCCGGTCCGACCTCGCGGCCCGGCCGCCCGGCACCCGCGCGGTGGTCCTGGCGCACGCCTTCGTCACCGGCGGCGAGCCCAGCGACAGCGAGCGCGACATCGCGGTGGGCGGGGTCGCGGCCGTCCCCGCCGCCGTGTTCGACGGCGTGCACTACGCCGCGCTCGGCCATCTGCACGGCAGCCAGACGCTCGCCCCGCATCTGCGCTACAGCGGCTCCCCGCTCGCCTACTCCTTCTCCGAGCACGAGCACCGCAAGAGCATGTGGCTGGTCGACCTCGCGGCGGACGGCGCGGTCACCGCCGAGCGGGTGTACTGCCCGGTGCCCCGCCCGCTGGCCCGGCTGCGCGGCCGGCTCGACGACCTGCTCACCGACGAGCGCCACACCGCCGCCGAACAGGCCTGGGTGCAGGCCACCCTCACCGACCCGAGCCGCCCGAGCGAGCCGATGGAGCGGCTGCGCCGCCGCTTCCCGCACACCCTCCAGCTGCTCTTCGAACCGGAGGAGACCACCGCCGCCGCCTCCGCGTCCTACGCCGCCCGGGTCGGCGGGCGGACCGACCTGGAGATCGCCGAGGGCTTCCTGCGGCATGTGCGCCCCGGCGCCGCGCCGGACGCCGAGGAGCTGGACTGGCTGCGCGAGGGCTTCGAGCGCGTCCGGGAGACCACCGACCGGAAGGCGGAGCTGCCCCGATGAGACTCCACCGGCTGACGGTGACCGCCTTCGGCCCCTTCGCGGGCACCGAGGCGGTCGACTTCGACGCGCTGGCCGCCGGCGGGCTGTTCCTGCTGCGCGGCGCGACCGGCGCGGGCAAGAGCAGCGTGCTGGACGCGGTCTGCTACGCCCTCTACGGCGAGGTGCCCGGCGCCCGCCGGGCCAACCGGCTGCGCAGCGACCACGCCGAGCCGGACCGGCTGACCACCGTCCGGCTGGAGCTGACGCTGGGCGGGCGGCGGCTGGAGATCACCCGCATCCCGGAGCAGCCGCGGCCGAAGAAGGTCGGCCGCGGCATGACGCTCGAACGCGCCCGGACGCTGCTGCGCGAGTGGTCCGCGGACGGCGCGGGCACCGGCGACGGCGCGCCGGGCTGGCGGGCCGTCAGCAAGTCGCACCAGGAGGCCGGGGAGGAGGTCCACCGGCTGATCGGGATGAGCCGGGACCAGTTCTGCCAGGTGGTGCTGCTGCCGCAGGGCGACTTCGCGCGGTTCCTGCGGGCGGACTCGGAGGAGCGCGGCAAGCTGCTGCGCCGGCTGTTCGACACCGAGCGGTTCCAGTCCGTCGAGGCCTGGCTGGCCGAGCAGCGCCGGGCCCACGAGGCCGCCGTCCAGGCGGGGCGCCGGCAGCTGCGCGACCTGGCGAGCAAGGCGGAGCAGGCGGCCGGCCCGGGCGCCGAGCCGGCCGCGGGCCCGGTGCCGGGAACGGAGGAGTCGGGCCCGGCGGGTGCCGCGGCGGACACCGAGCTCACCGCCGGGGTGCTGGGCTGGGCGGCCGTGCTGCGCGGCGGCGCGGCCGAGCAGCTGACCGTCGCCGGGGCCGCGCTGGCGGGCGCGGAGGAGGCGCACCGGGCGGCGCAGCGGGCCCGGGAGGCCGCCGAGCAGCTGGCCGACCGGCAGGACCGGCACCGGCAGGCGGTGCGGGAGGCGGCCCGGCTCGCCGAGGACGAGCCCGCCCGGGCGGCGGACCGGCAGCGGCTGGCGGCGGCGCAGGCGGCGGTCGGCGTCGAGTCGGTGCTGCACCTGCGCGAGCGCGCCGCCGAGGCGTACCGGCGGGCCCGGGAGGAGGAGCGCCGGCACCGCGCGGTGCTGGCCGGGGCCGCCGACGGCCCGGCGGGGCTGGACGTGCCGGCGGACGGCGGCCCGGCGCACGGCGGTCCGGCGCCGGCGCACGCCGAGGCCGAGGAGCTGGCCGAGGCCGAGCGGCGGCTGCGTGCGGAGGTCGTGCGGCTGGAGGCGGCCCGGGAGGACGAGCGGCAGTGCGCCGAGCTGGACGGCGCGCGGGCGGCGCTGACGGCCGACCTGCGGCGCGCCGAGGACCTCGCCGAGGAGGCGGGCGACTGGCTGGCCGACTTCGAGCCCCGGCTGGCCGCCCTCCGGGCGGAGGAGTCCGCCGCCCGGGACGCCGCCGGGCGGGTCGAACGGCTGGACGCCCGGCGCGCGGAGCTGGCCGCCCGGCTGGCCGCGGCCCGCGAGCGGGACGGGCTCGACCTGGAGATCGACCACGCCCGGCCCCGCACGCTCGCGCTGCAAGCGGAGGCGCTGGACGCCCGGCAGTACGGGCTGGACCTCCGGGAACGCCGGCTGGCCGGGATGGCCGCCGAGCTGGCCGCGCGGCTGGGTGCCGGGGAGCCGTGCCGGGTCTGCGGCTCGACGGAGCACCCCGCCCCCGCCCGCCCGGTCGGCGAGCCGGTCCGGGCCGAGGACGAGGAGCGCGCCCGGCGTGCCCAGACGGCCGCCGAGCAGGCCGCCGAGGCGGCGGAGCGGAAGCTGTCCGGCCTCCAGGTGCGCCGGGCGACGGCCGCCGGCGCGGCCGGTGACGAGCCCGTCGGCGCCCTCGCCGAGGCGCTCGCCGGGCTGGAGCGCGAGCACCGCGAGGCGCTCCGGGTCGCGGAGGGGCTCGGGCCCGCGGGCCGGGCGATCGAGCAGCTCACCGCCGAGCAGGCCGTCCGCCGGACGGCGCTGGCCGACGCCCGCGAGCGGAGCGCCGAGCTGGCCGCCCAGGCGCGGACCCTGCACGCCGAGCAGGAGAAGCTGGGTGCCCGGGTGGCGGCGGCCCGGGGCGACGCGCCGTCGGTGGCGGCCCGCGCGGCCGCCCTGAACCGGCTGGCCTCGGCCGTCGCGGCGCTGGCGGGCGCGGCCCGGGCCGCCGCCGAGGCGGCGCACCAGCTCAAGCGGGCCGACGACGAACTGGCCGGCGCCGCGGTGGCGGCCGGGTTCGCGAACGCGCAGGACGCCGCCGCCGTCCTGCTGCCCCGGCCGGAGCGCGAGCGGCTGGAGCAGCGGCTGGACCGGCACCGGGCGGAGCTGGCGGCGGCCGAGCGGCGGCTCGCCGAGCCGGAGCTGGCCGGGGCCGCCGCCCTGCCGTCCGCCGACCTGCCGGGCACCCGCGCCGCGCTCGGCGCCGCCACCGACCGGCTGCGGGCGGCGCACGCGGCGCGGGACGCGGCCCGGGTGCGGTGCGAGGCGCTCGCCGCGATCGGGCGGCAGCTGGCCGAGCTGGCCCGCTCGCTCGCCCCGGAGCTGGACCGGTACGCGCGGATCAGCCGGCTGTCGGCGCTGGCGGCCGGCACCTCGGCCGACAACCGGCTCCGGATGCGCCTGGAGTCGTACGTCCTGGCGGCGCGGCTGGAGCAGGTCGCGGCGGCGGCCAGCGACCGGCTGGTCCGGATGTCGGGCGGCCGCTACACCCTCGTCCACAGCGACGACCGGGGCACCGGCAACAAGCGCTCGGGGCTGGCGCTGCGCGTGGTGGACGCCTGGACCGGAACGGAGCGCGACACCGCGACGCTCTCCGGTGGCGAGAGCTTCTTCGCCTCGCTGGCCCTGGCGCTCGGCCTGGCCGACGTGGTCACCGACGAGGCCGGGGGCATGCCGCTGGACACCCTGTTCATCGACGAGGGCTTCGGCAGCCTCGACGAGCACACCCTGGAGGAGGTGATGGACGTCCTCGACGGTCTGCGCGAGCGGGACCGCGCGGTCGGCATCGTCAGCCACGTCGCCGATCTGCGCAGCCGGATCCCGGCCCAGCTGCTGGTCCGCAAGGGGCGGCACGGCTCGACCCTGGCCCTGGCGGGGCGGGAGGACGCCTGACCGGCGCCTGCACTGGGGTCGGGGCCGGAGACGGGGCCGGTCCGCCCGCGGTCAGCCGGAGCAGGCGATCCGCTGGGCCTGCTGCCACGTGCAGACGGGGCACAGGGTGCTGCCCGGGTGGTCGGCGGGCAGTTCGGTCGGCTCGCCGCACAGCACGCAGTCCGCGCGCGGGCCGGTGAGGTCCGGGTCGGGCAGCAGGGCCGCCACCGCGTCCGCGCCGGCCGGGGCGAGGACGCAGACCTGGTCGGCCGCCGCGGCTCCGTCGGTTCCCGGGGCGCCGGTGAGGACACTGTCGTTCACGGCTGTTTCGCTCATGGGGCCCTCTCTACTCCTCGGCCGGGCCCCGTGCAAGGCGCTCCGAGGGCGGGCGCTACGGTGGCCGCATGCCCGACTCGCCCGGTACCGCACGCCCGTCGTCCGCCCTGGAGCGCCGGCTGCTGGCCGCCCGGGCTGCCGCGCCCAGCTACCGCGAGGTGGGCGCCACCCGGGGCACCCGGCTGCCGGAGGGCTACGCGCACCTGCGGCGGCGGGTCCACCTCGGGCACGGCCCGGAGGTGCTGGCGCGCGCCGGGCGCTTCGTCCTCGGCTGGGGCTGCCAGCTGGGCACCGGCTTCGCCGTGTACCCGCACGCGCCCGCCGAGCCGGGGGCGACCGTGCTGCTGCGCCTGGCCCTGCCCGGCAGCCGGTGGCCCCGGCTGGTGATCCCGTGCCGGGTGGTGTGGACGGTGGACGAGCCGGACCGGATCGGCTTCGCCTACGGAACGCTGCCCGGGCACCCGGAGCGCGGCGAGGAGGCGTTCACGGTGTCCATGGACGCGGCGGGCGAGGTGTGGTTCGAGGTGAGCGCCTTCGCCCGGCTCGCCTCCTGGTACGCCCGGCTCGGCCGCCCGGTCGCCGTGCTCTGCCAGTACCTGGCGATCGAGAGGTACCTCGCCTCGGTCGTCGAGGCCGTCGAGGCCGTTGAGGACGGAACCGCCTTCGGGGACGGAGCCGCCGTCGAGGCCGGAACCGCCGTCGAGGCCGTCGGGGACGGGACGGCGCCGGGCCGGTAGCCCTGCCGTGCCCGCCCCCGGCCGACCGGTCGGGGCCGCGCGTGCCCGCTCAGCCCAGGAAGGAGAGCCGGACCGTCCGCCGCGGGTTGTCGCCGTTGGTGTCGACGAGGACCACCGACTGCCAGACGCCCAGCGCGAGCCGCCCGCCGATCACCGGCAGGGTGGCGTGCGGGGCGACCAGGCCGGGGAGGACGTGGTCGCGGCCGTGGCCGGGGCTGCCGTGCCGGTGCCGCCAGCGGTCGTCGGCGGGCAGCAGCTCGCGCAGGGTGGTCAGCAGGTCGTCGTCGCTGCCGGAGCCGGTCTCCAGGACGGCGATCCCGGCCGTCGCGTGCGGGACGAAGACGTTGAGCAGGCCGTCCCGGCCGACGGCGTGCCCGTCGAGGAAGGCCGCGCAGCGGTCGGTGATGTCGAGCGCGACCTCGCGGCTGCCGGTGGTGATCTCGAAGGTCTCGGTCCGGAAGGACGCGGAGTGGGGGGCGTGGGGGGTGTGGGTGTGGTCCGCCATGGCGCCATCCTCGCCCACGTCCGGGGGCGGTCCGGCCAGCCTCGCCGACTCCCGGCGCCGGTGGGGCGGGTCGGCGTAGGCTGAGAGGTTCAGACCAATCCCGGGCGGCACAGAGCCGGCACAGAGCCGGCACCGAACCTGTACCGAGCCGGCGCCGGAGCAGCCCGGAAACGACCCGGTCCCGGGAACGCCGAAGACCCGACGGTCGCCGGGGATCCGTCGGGTCGATGCGGGTGCGCGCGGAGGGCGGCGGTGCGCCCGGAGGCCGAGCGGCCTCTCAGCCGCGTCCGCGCCCGCCGAAGAGTCCGCGCCGCAGCCGGCGCAGCGGCGCCAGCAGCCTGACCCGCGCGTGGCGGCGCGGCGGCGCGGTCGGGGCACCGACGCCGCGCGGCGTCAGCTCCCTTATCAACCCGAGCGCCTCGGCGGTGTCCACCGCCGGGAGTGCGGGCGCGCCGAGCACAGCCAGGTGTCGGTCGATCCGGCGGCCGGTCGCGCCGACGCCGCACTGGATCGCCGGCACGCGGGGCCGAGTCCGCACTTGCATGTGTTCCATCTGATTTCCCACCCCTACGAGGCGCCAGGGCCGTGAGGCGAAGACTATCCGCGACAGACGGTCTTCGCGCAACCGTCCCGGTGTTCTGCCACCGTACCGTGCGGCGTCAACTGACACCGCACCAGGGGCCGCCGGGCCGGTCACGACTAGGCATCAATGACGGTGCACGACCCGCCGTCCGTCAGCGGGTTCACCGGGGCACGCACCCGGCGCCCGCCGCGGTGGCGCGCGCCCGGCGCGCGACGCCGCCGGTCCCGCACGTCCCGTGTCCGCCGGGCGGCCGCCGGGAACCGCGGCCGCATCCCCGGATCGATAGGGTTATCCGTTTAGGAAGTGAACACAGACGAGGGATTGACGCGAGCCCTGGCTCCAAGCAATATCTGTAGCGACCACGCGGGCGTGAGCCGCGCCCACCGCCGTGTTCGACTGATGAAGATTCCGGCTCCCCCGTGCCTACTGCCAGGCCGCCTCGACGCTGCGGCGGCCAGGTTCGGGCGGTGCCCGGACCGGCGGCCGGCCGTAGAGGGTCGGCCGGGCCGCCACCAGGCTGCCGGTGCCGCCCCGCACGGGGTCCGGCACCGGCGGTTCCGGCGTTGCGGACCTGCGCATTCCGCCCTTGCGCCGCCTCGGTAGACTCGGCCAGCGTGCCAGTCCTCCTCAGCATCGTGCTCCCGGTCCACGGGGTGGAGCGCTTCCTGCCGCGCTGCCTCGACTCCCTCCTGGCGGACACGCCCGCCGGCGAGTCCCGCTTCGAGGTGATCGCGGTCGACGACCGCTCCCCCGACCGCTGCGGCGCGATCCTGGACGGGTACGCGGCCCGCGACCCGCGCCTGCGCGTCCTCCACCTCGCCGAGAACCAGGGCCTCGGCGGCGCCCGCGCCGCCGCCCTCCCGGAGACCCGGGGCGACTACGTCTGGTTCGTCGACAGCGACGACTGGGTGCCCGAGGGCACGGTGGCCGCCCTGCTCGACGAGCTGACCGCGGAGGCGGAGCGCGAGGGCCGCGGCGAGCCGCCGGTCGACGTGCTGCTGACCGACTTCACCCACGTCTACCCCGACGGCGGCACCGAGCCCAACCCCTGGCGGCACGTGCTGGCCGGCTCCCCGCTCGCCGCGGGCTGCACGCTGGCCGAGCACCCCGCGCTGTTCAGGACCGTGATGTCGGTCTGGAACAAGGTGTTCCGCCGGGAGTTCCTGCTCGGGCTCGGCGTCTCCTTCGGCCGCGGCTACTACGAGGACATCTCCGTCACCTACCCCGCGCTGCTCGCCGCCGATCGGCTGCGCTACCTCGACCGCCCCTGCTACTTCTACCGGCGCGGCCGGGCCGGGGCCATCACCAGCACCGCCTCCGCCAAGCACGCCGACGCCTTCGCCCAGTACGACGCGATCTTCGCCTTCCTGGACCGGCCCGACCGCCCCGGCCGGCCCGTCCCGGAGGCGCTGCGCACCCTGGTCTTCGAGCGGACCGTGCAGCAGGCGCTCACCGTCTACGACACCCCCGGGCTGGTCCCGGTCGGGCTGCGGCCCGAGTTCTTCCGCCGGATCGCCGAGCACTTCGCCCGGCACCGCCCGGTGGGCTACCGCTTCCCCGGGGGCGTGCGCGGGGTGCAGTACCGGCTCGCGGCGCGCGGCGCCCGGCGCGCGTACGCGGAGCTGCGCCGCACGGGGCGGCTGCCGCGCGAGCTCAAGCGCGGGGCCAGGGCGGTGGCGCCGGCCCTGAGGAAGGGGGTGCGCAGCAGCGCCCGGTTCACCGCGTACAACGCCTTCCGCCGGATGCCGCTCGACCCCCAGCTGGCGGTGTACGCGGCGTACTGGCACCGCGGATACGCGTGCAGCCCGGCCGCGATCTACGAGAAGGCGAAGGAGCTGGCGCCCGCGATCCGCGGCGTCTGGGTGGTGGAGAACCGGACGCAGGCGGCGACGCTGCCGGACGGCGTGCCGTACGTCATCGTCAACACCCCGGCGTACCTGAAGGCGATGGCCACGGCGAAGTACTTCGTGAACAACGTCAACTTCCCGCGCACCATGGTGAAGCGGCCCGGCACGGTGCACGTCCAGACGCAGCACGGCACGCCGCTCAAGGCGATGGGCATGGACCTCAGGGACCACCCGGTGGCCGCGGACGGGATGGACTTCGACCGCCTCCAGGAGGCCGTCGACCGCTGGGACTTCCTGGTCTCCTCCAACCCGCACACCAGCGAGCACTTCGCCCGCGCCTTCCCCGGCCGCTACGAGATGCTGGACACCGGCTACCCGCGCAACGACCGGCTGGCCGACGCGACGCCGGCCGAGACGGCGGCGATGCGCGAGCGGTTCGGGCTGGCGCCCGGCAGCACCGCCGTGCTGTACGCGCCCACCCACCGGGAGGCGCGCGGCGGGTACGTGCCGCTGCTGGACGTGCGGGAGCTGGCGCGGCAGTTGGGGCCGGGGTTCACGCTGCTGGTGCGCACCCACTACTTCCACACCGGCGGCCCGGGCGACCTGACGGAGCAGGAGGGCTCCGCGCGGATCGTGGACGTGTCGGCGCACCCGACCGTGGAGGACCTCTACCTGGCGGCGGACGTGCTGGTCACGGACTACTCGTCGATGATGTTCGACTACGCCGTGCTGGACCGGCCGATCGTGGTCTTCGCGCCGGACTGGGAGGAGTACAAGCGGGACCGGGGCGTCTACTTCGACCTGTTCGAGCAGCCGCCGGGCGCGCTGACGACGGATCCTGCAGGGCTGGCGGCGGCGCTGCTGGCCGGGGACCCGGAGCCGGCGGCGCGGGCGGAGTTCCGCAAGCGGTTCTGCCCGTGGGACGACGGCGGGGCGGCGGAGCGGGTGGTCCGCCGGGTGTTCCCGACCACCGGCTGAGCCCCGCGGCGGCTCGGGCCCGGGACACCGCCGCTCCGGCCCGGGACGCTGCGGCCCGGGACGCTGCGACGCCGACCGACCGGGGAGGGCGGGCGCGCGTGAACGCGACGACGGGGCCCCGGGGGAACGCCCCGGGGCCCCGTCCGGACCGCGTCCGCGTCAGCCCTGGCGCGCGGCCAGGAACTCGTCGAAGGTCAGCTCGCCGTCGTGGTTGGTGTCCATCGTCCTGATGACGGCCTCGGCCACGGCGATCGAGGTGGTGAGGTCGCCGAGCTCGCGGGCGACCAGCGCGTACTCGGTGGCGGTGATCCGGCCGTCGCCGTTCACGTCGTACTTGTCGAACGCCGCGCGGATGTCGTTGACGTCTGCCATGGGTCCCTCCCTGGGGTGATCAGCAGCTGATGTGTATTTCCGACGGCCGTACCCTACCCGGCCGTGGTGAGCGCCACGGTCGGCGGGAGTGGACGGCCGCCGGGGTGGGTGTCGTAGTCTGCGGGTCTGATCCCGGCCCGGCCGGGCCCATCGAACGCCGCTCGTCGTAACCCCAGGCCCGGGCACCTCTCGGGCGTGCTCGTCCAGGGAGGGACCATGCTCGATCTCGTCACCAGGCTGGTGCTGAAACCGCTCGCCCGGGGGATCTGGCGGCCCACCATCGAGGGCCTCGGGAACGTGCCGCGCAAGGGCGGCGTCATCCTGGCCAGCAATCACCTCTCCTTCATCGACAGCGTGGTGATCCCGCTGACCGCGCCGCGCCGGGTGCACTTCCTGGCCAAGGCCGAGTACTTCACCGGCACCGGTCTCAAGGGCGCGCTGTCCCGCGGCTTCTTCCAGGGCATCGGCGCGGTGCCGGTCGAGCGCGGCACCTACCGGTCCGCGCAGGCCTCGCTGGAGCGGGCGCTGGAGATCCTGGAGGACGGCAAGGCCTTCGGCATCTACCCGGAGGGCACCCGCTCGCTGGACGGCCGGCTCTACCGCGGCAAGACCGGTGTGGCCTGGCTGGCCCTGACCGCCGGCGTCCCGGTGGTGCCGGTGGCGCTGGAGGGGCCGGAGGGGATCCTGCCGGTCGGCAAGCGGGTGCCGCGGCTCAAGAAGGTGACGGTCCGTTTCGGCGAGCCGCTGCACTTCGACGAGCTGCACGGGCAGGCCCGGTCGCTCAAGGCCCGCCGCCAGGTCACCGACGAGGTGATGGCGGCGATCCAGCGGCTCTCCGGCCAGGAGGTCGTGGAGACGTACAACGAGGTCCCCAAGGCCGCCTGACCGGAGGAGTCCGGAGGCCGGTCGGCCGGAGCGGCCGGCGTCAGGGGGCGGCGTCAGGGGGCGGCGGCCGCGACCGGCGACTCCCGGCGCAGCAGCGCGGCGTAGCGGCCGTCCGCCGCCAGCAGTTCCTCGTGGGTGCCGAGTTCGGCGACCTCGCCGCGGTCCAGGACGGCGATCTGGTCGGCCGCGCGCACGGTGGAGAGCCGGTGCGCGATGGTGATGGTGGTGCGGCCCGCCGCGAGGGTGTCGATGGCCTCCTGGACCGCGCGTTCGGTGCTGTTGTCCAGCGCGCTGGTGGCCTCGTCGAGGATCAGCACCGGCGGGTTGCGCAGGATGGTGCGGGCGAGCGCGAGGCGCTGCTTCTCCCCTCCCGAGAAGCGGTAGCCGCGCTCGCCGACCAGGGTGTCGTAGCCGTCCGGCAGGGCGGCGACGGTCTCGTGGATCCGCGCGGCCCGGGCGGCGGCGACGAGCTCCGCGTCGGTGGCGTCCGGCTTGGCGAAGCGCAGGTTGTCGCCGACCGAGGCGTGGAAGAGGTACGTCTCCTGGGAGACCACGCCCACCGCGCGGGCGAGGGTGTCGAAGGACAGCTCGCGCACGTCGACCCCGTCGAGGGTGACCCGGCCGCCGGTGACGTCGTAGAGCCGGGGCACCAGGTAGCTGAGCGTGGTCTTCCCGGAGCCGGTCTCGCCGACCACCGCGAGCGAGCCGCCGGCCGGGATCCGCAGGTCCACCCCGCCGAGGGTGGGCCGCTCCTGCTCCGGGTCGTAGCGGAAGTCGACGCCCTCGAAGCGGACCTCGCCGCGGACGGTGTCCAGGGTGACGGGGTGCTCCGGCTCGTCGATCTCCACGGCCAGGTCGAGGTACTCGAAGATCCGCTGGAAGAGTGCCAGCGAGGTCTGCACCTGGACGCCGGTGGCCAGCAGGCCGACGGTCGGGCGGAACAGGCCCTGCTGGAGCGAGACGAAGGCGACCAGGGTGCCGACCGAGACGATCGGGGCGCCGCCGGCCGCGGTCATGCCGGCCGCCCAGTAGATCACCGCGGGCATCGCGGCCATCACGATCTGGATGGTGTTCATCCGCCAGCGGCCGGCCATCGAGGCGCGCACCTCCAGCTCGGCCAGCCGCTCGGACTGGCCGGTGAACTCGCGGGAGAGCGAGTCGGCGCGGCCCATGGTGCGGCCGAGCAGGATGCCGCTGACCGAGAGCGACTCCTGCACCGCCGAGCTCATCGCGGCGAGCTGCTTCTGGCGCTCACCGGTGATCTTCTTGCGTTCGTTGCCGACCCGGCGGCTGATCCAGACGAACACCGGCAGGAGCAGCAGCGAGACGACAGTCAGCCTCCAGTCCAGCGCCACCATGGCGACCACCGAGGCGATCACGGCGGTGAAGTTGGAGACCAGGGAGGTCGCGGTGGAGGTCACCGTGGACTGCATGCCGCCGATGTCGTTGGCGATCCTGGACTGCACCTCGCCGGTGCGGGTGCGGGTGAAGAACGCCAGCGACATCCGCTGGAGGTGGCCGTAGACGGCGGTGCGCAGATCGTGCATGACCCGCTGGCCGACGGTGGTGGAGATCAGGGTCTGCAGCACGCTGAAGATGCTGTTGACCACGGCGGCGGCGACCATGCCCAGGACCAGGGCGGTCAGCAGCCCGGTGCGGCCCTGCGGGATCGCGGTGTCCAGGACGGCGCGCAGCAGGAACGGCGTGGTCACCGACACCACGGCGGAGGCGGCGACCAGCAGGCCGACGACGGCGAGGCGCCCGGAGTAGGGGCGGAAGAGCGCGAGGATGCGGCGCCACGGGGTCGGCGGGCGCGGGTCGCCCTCGGCGCGGGCGGGCGGGGTCCACTGGATGCCTTCGGGGCGCACGGCGGGCAGCCTCCCTCGGACGGCCGGGCGGGCGCGGCGCCCGGGGGCGCGCGCCGACGGCGGGTGGGCGGTCGGGCGGTCGCCAGCATAACGAGAGAGGCTCATAGTTAGCAAAGCTAATAGTGAGAGGCCCTCCGCGATGTCGGCCCGGACGCCCGGACGCCCGGTCGCACCGTCCCGCCGCCGGCCCGGGCCGCGGCCGCGGCCCCGGTGGCGCGCCGCAGGCCTCAGGTGGTGCGGTAGGTGCGGGCCGCCTTGGAGGAGACGCCGCCGAGCTTCCCGGACGGCAGCACCCGGGCGATCGCCACCGCCAGCTTGTAGCGCTTGCTCGGAACCGAGACCGAACGTCCCCGGGCCAGGTCGCGCATCGCCTCGTCGACCACCCGCTCCGCGGACAGCCAGCCCCAGGCCGGGATGTTGTCGGTGCCCATGCCGGCCCGCTGGTGGAACTCGGTGCGGGTGAAGCCCGGGCAGAGCGCCATCAGCCGCACCCCGGTGCCGCCGAGGTCGCGCATCACGCCCTGGGTGAAGCTCACCACCCAGGCCTTGCTCGCCCCGTACGTGCCGCGCGGCAGGAACGCCGCCACCGAGGCCACGTTGACGACGGCGCCGCGCCGGCGCTCGCGCATCCCCGGCAGGGCCGCCGTGGTCAGCCGCAGCACCGCCTCGATGTGCACCTTCAGCATGTCCAGCTCGTCCTGCAGCGGCACGGTGGAGAACGCGCCCCGGTTGCCGAAGCCGGCGTTGTTCACCAGCAGGTCCACCGGGCGGGCACCGTCGGACAGTCGGGCCTCGACGTCCGCGATGCCCTCGTCGGTGGCCAGGTCCGCGCCGAGCACCTCCACCTCCACGCCGAACCTCCCCCGCAGTTCCGTGGCGGAACGTTCCAGCCGCTCGGTGTCCCGGGCCACCAGGACGAGCCGGTAGCCGCTCCGCGCGAACCGGCGGGCGAACGCGGCTCCGATGCCGGCGGTCGCGCCGGTGATCAAGGCAGTGGTCATGCAGCGACCGTATCTACTCCCGAGTACCCGCGACAGCCCGGTGGCACCGCTGCGCCGCGCCGGAGTGCCTCTCCGTGACCGCGGTGACGGAGCGTACAGGGGTGGCGCCGGTCGGTTCGCACTCGTATCGTCGATCGAGGGGGGCACCGCCGGACCAGGCGGTGGAGATCCGATGAGGAGGCACTCAGATGCTTGCTCAGACCACCCGTACCACGCGGGCGCCGCTCGCCACGCAGGCCGAGATCGACGCGCTCGGTACGTTGATCACGGAGGACGAGGCGGCCGTCAGCGACGCGCCCACGTACCAGCCCGAAGCCGCGGGCCTGCTCCTGCTCCTCGGGCTCCTCCTGCTCTCGCCGCACAAGCAGCCCAAGGAGAAGACCCGGTAGACCCCCGGATCCCGGTCGACCAGGTCGAGGCCTCGACCTGGTCGTCGGCCGGACCGAGGCCTCGACCGACCGGTCCCGAAGGTCCTGAGCACGCTCCAGACAGGAGAATCCCACTCCATGCCGTTCGCCGACACCACACTCCGCGACGAGTACGCGGCGGCCGTCGAGCGAGTGGCGGGCCGGGTCCTCGACGCCCTCCGGGGCGCCGGGGACCCGGCCGCGACCACCCGCCCCTCCGCCCCGGGCACCGCCCGAACCGCCCACGCCACGCCCGAGGGCCCCCTCCCGGCCGAAGGCCCCCCGGCCAGAGCCGAACTGGCCGCGGTGCGCGTCCTGGGGCCCGACCTCTTCGCCCCCTGGCTGCTCGCCGGCCTGCCGCTCGACGGCCCGACCGCCGACACCGCGGCCGAGGCCCTCGACACCTTCCCGATGAGCGCGGCCTCCCCCGCGCCCGGCGGCACCGCGGCAGGCCCGGCCCCGACGGGCGCCGCGCTCGCCAACGCCTGGCGGGACCGGGCCACCGCGCAACTCGTCGAACTGGCGGGCCGCCCCCTCCCGTCACCGGGCCCCGACCCGGTCCGCCCCCCGGAACCGGCGGCGGGCGACTGGCCTCAATGGTCCGTGGCCATGGCCCGGCTCTCCGCCCTCGCCCTCCCCCGGCTCGACGGTCCCGTGCACGAACTGGCCCGCCGCCACTCGCTGACGCTGGCGCGCGGCGTCACCCGCTCCATGCTCCGCCGCGACTACCGCACCGCCGCCCGGCTCTCCCGCTGGCTGGCCTGGAACGAGGCCGACGGCGGCCCGGCACACCTGGAACTCGGCCCCGTACTGGACCGGATCCGCGCGGTCGGCGACGGCAGCTCCCGCATGTGGCTCGAACTCGCCATCACCGACCTGCTGTCGGGCGCCGGCACGACGGCCGCCGGAACACCCTCACCGCCCGCGCGGCCCACGAACCGGCCGGCGCACGGGCACACCGGCGAATCCCCGGACGGAGCGGCGGCATGACGGACAGTCAGATCATCGGCATCGCCCAGCAGGTAGGCTCCAAGTCGCTGCGCTGGCTGCACTCCTATTACGAGAGCGGCCTCGGCGGCTTCCAGGAGGACGTCACCACCGACCTCGCCAATCCCAACGAGATCTACAAACCGCTCGGCGAAGTCGCCCTGGCCACCGGCCTGCTGCTGCGCGAGGGGGTCGCCGGAGCCGACGACACGCGGATCGCCCGCCAGGTCATCGACCTCGCCTGGGCCGAACTGCGCGAGGGGGACCTGCTGTACGACCGACAGCTGCGCTACCCGCTGATGACCGACCCGCTGGAGGTCTACGTCCACTTCGCGCGGGCCGGCTTCCGTCACCCGGCCCTCGAGGAGCAGTTGGCGACGCTGAACCGGCTGCACTCCGTCCGGGCGGCCGAACAGCTCCCCAGCCGCCGCCTGGCCTCGGCCAACGCCCGGCGCGTGATCGGCCTGGACCAGCTGGAGGACTGGGACGAGCTCGCCGCCGCCACCTGGCTGGGCGCCACGCCCGAGCCGTGGATCATCGACTGGCTCACCGCCTACTACGTCACGCACTCCGTCTTCCACCTCACCGACTGGGGCGCCCGCCCCGAATGCCTGCCCGCCCACATCCGCGACTACCTGCGCGACTGGCTGCCGGCCTGGCTCGACGTGTGGCAGGAGGTCGGCCACTGGGACCTCGTGGGCGAACTCCTCATCGTCGCCGCCTGCATCGGCGAGCTCGACCACGGCACGACGGGCTGGGCCGCGCTGGCGTCCGCCCAGCAGCCCGACGGGCTCCTGCCCAAGGACGCCAACACGGCGACGGAGGGGGATCCCGCCCAGTTGCTCACCGACCACGGGCACACCGCCGTGGTCGCCGTGGTCGCCGCCACCACCACACTGGCCCGGGCCCTCGGCGGCACGACCGGGGTGTCCGCGGGTGTGCCGGCGGTGGCGGCCGGAGCGCCGCCGGAGAACTAGGTGGCGTCCCGCGGAGGAGCCGCCCTGGATGCCCCCGGCACCTGGGGCGAGCGGGAGTTGGCGCGGCTGGTCCGCGCCGCCGGGCCGGGTGCGAGCGCCGTGACGCTCGCCGTGGCCCAGGGCGGGCGCCGGGCGGTGCGGTGCTCCGGACGGGTGGACCACACCGCCGGCGAACCCTGCACTCCCGACACCGTCTTCGAACTCGGTTCCATCACCAAGACGTTCACCGCCCTGCTGCTCGCCGACCTGGCCGCACGGGGCGAACTCGCCCTCGACGACCCGGTGGAGCGGCACCTCCCGGCCGACTGGCGGCCCGCCGACGTCCGGCACGGCGGGCCGATCCGGCTGCTCCACCTGGCCACCCACACGTCCGGGCTCCCGCGACTGCCCCCGGGGCTGCTGACCAGCGCCGTCGCGGCCTGGAGCAGCAACCCGTACGCCGCGTACGGCGAAAGGCGGCTGCGGGCCGGCCTCGCCCGGACCACCGTGCGGCACCGGCCCGGAGAACGGTTCGGGTACTCCAACTTCGGGGTCGGGCTGCTCGGGCGGCTGCTCACCGAGGCGGGTCGCGGCGCCGGCTACGCCGAACTGCTCGCCGACCGGATCTGCCGCCCGCTCGGGATGCGCGCCACCACCTGCTCGCCCGACTCGCCGCACCGGGCGATCGGCCACCGGCACGGGCGGCCGCTGCCGCCGTGGCGCATCCCCGGCCTCCCGGGCGCGGGCGCCGTCCGGGCCAGCGGCGCCGACCTGCTCCGGTACCTGTCCGCGCATCTGCGGGCGGGCGAGGGCGGGTCGCCCTACGGGGACGCCCTGGGGGACGCCCTGCGGGAGGTGCAGCGGCCGCGGCTGAGGCTTCCGCGATCGGGCGACCAGCTCTGCCTGGTCTGGAACCATCGGCGGACCCAGGACGGCCGCGAACTCCTCTTCCACTCCGGCGGCACCCGCGGCTGCACCACGCTCATCGCGTTCTGCCCGCAGACCGCCACCGCCGTCGCCGCCCTCTGCAACGCCGGCCCGAGCCGGCGGGGCAACTTCGCGCAGGCGGCCTACGACGTCTTCAAGCAGTTCGCCCGGGGGGTGGGCGGGGAGTGAGACGGGACGACTGACAGATGACAGCTGACAGATATTGAAATCTGTCAGCTGTCATCTGTTATCTGTCAGCTGTCAGTCGTCAGCCGCCGTTCGTCAGTGCCGATCGGAGCGGGCCGCGGTGTCGGCCGCTCCGCCGGCGCCGACCGCGCGCAGGCGGGTGGCGGCGGTCGCGGCGAGCTGGGGAGCGAGGCGGGCCACGTCGCGGGAGCCGGTCAGGGCGATCAGCGACGGCAGGGCCCAGCGGACCGGCTGCATGCCCCGCAGCCAGGCCTGGGCGTAGACGTGGGCGGAGCGCCGCGCGATCCCGGCGACCAGGCGGTCCACCGCCGGCTCCAGCGGGTACGTCTTGTTCGCCGGCCACGGCAGCCGGGAGCGCATCTGCTTGAGCACGGCGTCCTCGTCGGCCCCGCGCACCATGTCGGTGTCGGTCCAACTCAGGTAGCCGACACCGACCTTGACGCCCTCGTGGGCGACCTCGGCGCGGATCGCGTGGGCGAAGGCCTCCACCCCGGACTTGCTCGCGCAGTACGCGCTCATCAGCGGCGCCGGGGTGAGCGCGGCCAGCGAGGCGATCTGCAGCAGGTAGCCGCGGCTCTCGGCGAGCACCGGGAGGAAGGCCCGGGCGGTGGCCACGCTGCCGAGCAGGTTGACCTCGATCACCCGGCTGAACGCCCGGTGGTCGTTCTGCAGCAGCGGGCCGCCGATCGCGATGCCCGCGTTGGCGACGACGGTGTCGATCCGGCCGTAGTGCTCCTTGATCCGCGCGGCGAGCACGGTGAGCGCCTCGGCGTCGGTGACGTCGACCTCCCAGGCGGTGGCGTCCGGGCCGCACTGCGCGGCGACGGCCTTGAGCTCCTCCGGCTCCAGACCGACCAGCGCGACCTTGGCGCCGCGGCGGGCGAGGGAACGGGCCAGGGAGGCGCCGACGCCGCGCGCGGCTCCGGTGACGACGGCGACCTGGGCGGAGAGCGGCGGAGTGGCGGTCATGCGACGGCGGTCCTCTCGGGGTCGGTGGTGGTCTCGGGACCGGTGCCGGCCTCGGAGTCGGCGGCGGCCGCGCCGTCGGGGGCGCTCCCGCCCCCGCCCGTGCGGGCGCCCGGCAGATGGGCGGTCGCCATCCGGTCGATCTCGGCGGCGATCTCCGCCGGCCGCTCGATCGGCGCCATGTGGCCGACCCCGGGCAGCAGGAGCAACCCCTGCGGGTCGGCCAGCGCCGCGACCATCCGGTGCGCGTGCACCGGCGGGGTGAGCCGGTCCTCGGCACCGACCACGACGGACGTCGGCGCGACGAGCCGGGCCAGCCCGGCGCGGACGTCCAAACGCTCCAGCACCCGGGCCCAGTTGGCCCGGACTCCGGCCGGGCAGGCGTGCACCATCCGGACCGCCACCTCGATACGGGCCGCCGGTGCGCTCGCCCCCATGATCCCGTACCCGAGCCCGGCCCGGGTGAGCGGACCGACCGGTCCGAGCGGCAGCCGGGAGCGCAGGATCTGCCGGTGCAGGAAGCGCCGCACCCCCGGGGAGCGCACCACGCCCGGGACCACGCGCAGTTCGTCGACCAGGTCGGACGGCCCGGTGGAGACCAGGACGGCGGCCGCCGTGCGCTCGGCGACCTCGGGCCGGGCGGAGCCCGCCATGACGGTCATACCGCCCATGCTGTGGCCCACCAGCACGGCCCGCTCGCCCTGCGGGACGACCCGGGTGAGCACCGCCGCGAGGTCCTCGGCCAGCGCGCGGGTGGAGTAGCGCACCCGGCTCGGCGGGATCTCGCTGCGGCCGTGGCCGCGCTGGTCGTAGGCCACCACCCGGTACCGGTCGGCGAGCCGGTGGATCACCGGCGCCCAGAAGTGGGTCGAGCAGGTCCAGCCGTGCGCGAGCACCACCGTCGGGGCGCCGGGCCGGCCGTGGACCTCGACGTGCAGCCTGGTCCCGTCGGCCGAGATCACGGCCAACTCGTCCGCAGGAACGGGCTGGAGGCATTCGGCGGGGATCGAGAGGCGGCTCATACCAGGACCTCCCCGGCCTCGGCGGTGGTCCCGGGCAGGCCCGGGCGATTCTCCTGACGGAGGATCAGTTCGTATTCGGTGAGGTCGACCTTCCGGGTGGCGCGGCGGAACGAGGTGGTCGATCCCGGCCAGAGCACGGTGTTCTTGCCGCTCTTGTCCAGGTACCAGCTGCGGCAGCCGCCGGTGGTCCAGACGGTGCGGTCCATCCGGTGCTGGAGTTCGAGGTTCCAGCGGCGCTGCGCCCGGGCGGTGGGCTGCATGGCGGTCGCACCGATGCTGTCGAGCTTGGTCAACGCGTCGATCATGTAGTTGAGTTGGGACTCGATCATCAGGATCATCGAGCTGTTGCCGAGGCCGGTGTTGGGGCCGATGACGAAGAAGAAGTTCGGGAAGCCGTGCACGGTGGAGCCGCGCAGCGCTTCCATCCCCTCCTTCCACTCCTCGGCGAAGCTGGTGCCGTTGACCCCGAACACCTTGGAACCCATGGGCATGTCGGTGACGTGGAAGCCGGTGCCGAAGACGATCGCGTCCACCTCGCGCTCGCTGCCGTCGGCGGCGACGAGCGTCGAGCCCCGCACCTCGCGCAGACCGCCGGGCACCACCTCGGTGTTGGCCGCGGCCAGCGCCGGGTAGTAGGTGTTGCTGAGCAGGATGCGCTTGCAGCCGATCCGGTAGTCGGGGGTGAGCCGGGCGCGCAGGGCCGGGTCGGCGACGCCGTCCGCGATGTGCCGTTCGGCGATTCTCTGGACCAGCTTGAGCAGGCCGGGCCGCCGGACGAAGGCGTCCACCTGGATCTCGCGCAGCGCGAACAGGGCGCCCCGGCGGACCTTGGCGGTGAGCGGGAACCGGCCGTGCAGCCACTTCTCCAGCTCGCTGATCGTCCGGTCGCGGCGCGGCAGGACCCAGGCCGGGGTGCGCTGGAAGACCGTCAGCTTCCCCACCTTCGGCTGGATCGCCGGGATGATCTGGGCGGCGGAGGCGCCGGTACCGACCATCGCGACGCGCTTTCCGGCGAGTTCGAAGTCGTGGTCCCAGCGGGAGGAATGGAACACCTTGCCCGGGAAGGAGTCCAGGCCGGGCAGGTCGGGGATCTGCGGGTCGGCGAGTGGTCCGGCGGCGGAGACGACGGCGTCGGCGGTCCAGCGGCCGGCCGTCGTGGCGATCCGCCAGATGGTTCGCTCGGCGTCCCAACGGGCCTCGACGACCTCGGTGTTGATCCGCAGGTGGGGGCGGAGGCCGAAGACGTCGGTGACCTTCTCCAGGTAGGCGCGGATGTCCGGCTGGCCGGAGAAGCTGCGCGGCCAGTCCGGGTTGGGGGCGAAGGAGAAGGAGTAGAGGTGCGAGGGGACGTCGCAGGCGCAGCCGGGGTAGCTGTTGTCGCGCCAGGTTCCGCCCACCGAGTCGGCGCGCTCCAGGATGACGAAGTCCGTGATGCCAGCGCGGCGCAGCCGGACGCCCGCGCCGAGGCCGCCGAAGCCGGAGCCGATGACGGCGACCCGGACGTGCGGGACGGGCCGGCCCTCGGTGGGCCGGTCCTCGGCAGACGCGGCCTGGTCGGGGACGGTCGCGTCGGCGTCGGACGCGCTGGGGCGGGGGCGCTTGGTGCTGGATGCCATGCGGCGTCCTCCTGGAGGGTGGGGCGCGTCGCCGTTTCGGGCGGGGCGCGGGTCACGCCAACCATGCCAGCAATCACTGGCACGGTTGGCAGGGTAGCCCTTGTTGACAGTTGATGGAAGAAGCCCGACCGAGCCGATCGGACGATCGCCGGTCCTATGCTGAGCGCCGTGGACAAGGTCGAAGGTGCTGCCGAGGACAGACAACACGAGTTCCGGGTGGAGGAACTGGCCGAAGCGGCCGGGATCACCACCCGCACGCTGCGTTTCTACCGCGAGCGGAAGCTGCTCCAGGCGCCCCGCAGGGAGGGGCGGATCGCCTGGTACGGCGAACACCACCTGGCCCGGCTGCGGATGATCGCCGAACTCCTGGACCGCGGGCACACCTTGGGCGGGATCGCCGAGCTCATCGGCGCCGGCGAGAGCGGGCGGGACGTCGCCCAGCTGATCGGCCTGGAGGCGGCGATCATCGCGCCGTGGTCCGACGAGACGCCGGTCCACCTCGACTGGGACGAGCTGAAGGCGGCCCTCGGCGACCAGCTCACCGAGGAGAACACCACCGAGTCCATCGACCAGGGCTTCATCACGGTCGAGGAGGACGGGATCACCCACGTCAGCCGGCGGCTGATGGACGCCACCACGGCGCTCGTCGCGGAGGGCGTACCGCTCTCGGCGGTACTGGAGGCCAGCCGGCGAACCCAGGAGCACGTGACGGCGATCGCCGAGATCTTCACCTCCGTGGTGCGCGAGCACCTGCTCGGCGCACTGACCGCCGACACTCCACTGCCACCCGGCGAGGCAGCCCGGCTGACCGAGCAGGTCCTGCGCATCCGCCCCCTCGCACGCACGGTCACCGACGCCCAGTTCGCGCTGGCGATGGACCGCCAGGTGCAGGCCACGTACGACGGACTGCTCCGCCAGCGCATGGAGCAGCACGAGGGCGACTGACAGCTGACAGCTGACAGCTGACAGCTGACGAAATCTGTCAGCTGTTATCCGTCATCTGTAATCTGTCAGTTGTCAGCCGTCATCGCGGCCGCCCGCACGCGTAGCGATCCGCGCCGCCGGGCAGGGATGGGACGCCTCGCCGTCTGCCTCCGGAACGGAGTCGCCCGATGCCCGACGCCCCCGCCCGCTCCCTCCCCGCGACCACGGCCACGGCCACGACCCGCCGCCGGCTGCTCACGCTGACCGCCGGGCTCGCCTCCGGGCTCGCGCTCACCGCGTGCGGGTCCGGCGGCCCGGCGACGGCGAGCGGATCGAGCGCCCCGGAAGGGCGCGTCGTGCGGCACGCGCGCGGGGAGAGCACCGTCCCCGCGCGGGCCGGCCGGGTCGTCGTCCTGGACACCGACGCCCTGGACTCCGCCGTCACCTTGGGCATCACCCCGGTCGGCGCCACCACCGTCACCGCCGGCGCGCCGCTCTCCGCCTACCTCCCCGCCGAACGGCTCGCCGGGATCAAGGCCGTCGGCACCATCGGCTCACCCGATCTGGAGGCCATCGCCGCCCTCCGCCCGGACGTCATCCTCAGCAACCAGGTCCGCGACGACAAGCGCTACGACGAGCTCTCCAAGATCGCGCCGACCGTGCTGAGCAGGACCACCGGCCCCGTCTGGAAGGAGAACGTCCGGCTGCACGCCGAGGCCCTCGGCCGCCAGGCCGAGGCGGCCGCCGCCGAACAGGCGTACCGGGCGAAGCTCGCCGAACTCGTCACCGCGCTCGGCGGGCCGGAGAACGCGGCCGCGCTCAAGGTCGAGATGGCCCGCTTCCTCGCCGGTGCGCCCACCCGCCTGTACCTCAACGACACCTTCGTCGGCTCGATCCTCACCGACCTCGGCGTCGGCCGCCCCGCCAACCAGAACAAGCCCGGCTTCTCGATCGAGATCAGTCCCGAGCAGGTCGACCAGGCCGCCGCCGACGTCATCTTCTACTCGGTCTACGGCGACGCGGCCAAGTCCGACCAGGGGAAGATCGTCGGCGGCACGCTGTGGAAGAGCCTCGACGCCGTCCGCACGGGCAGGGTCTACCAGGTCGACGACAACCTCTGGATGCTCGGCATCGGCTACACCGGCGCCGGCCGGATCCTCGACCAGATCCGCCACCACCTCACCGGCTGACGGCGGCCCGGCCTACCATCCGATCATGATGGAAGGTACGAAAGTACGGCTGCGCGCCCTGCGCGCCGAGGACGCCGAGCACCACCTCCGGTGGCGCAACGACCCCGAACTGATCCGGCAGGCGGCGGCCGGTGACCCGCGCTTCGGCCCGACCACCGCCGAGGCACTGGCGGAGCGGTTCGGCCGGATCCTGCGGCTCGATCCGCGCGAGGCCGGCATGCTGACCGTCGAGGAGACGGCCGGCGGCCGCCCGATCGGCCTGGTCGACTACCGGGGCCTCGACCTGTACGAGGGCGTCGGCGAGGTCGGGATCGCCATCGGCGAGCGGGAGTTCTGGGACCGCGGCTACGGCTCCGAGGCCCTCGGCCTGCTGGTGGACCACCTGTTCGGCGCGTTCCCGCTGCACCGGCTGGAGCTGGACACCTGGAGCGGCAACGCCCGCGCCGCCCGCGCGTTCACCCGGCTCGGCTTCCGCGAGGAGGGCCGCCGACGGGCCGCCGTGCTGGTGGGCGGGGTCCGCTACGACCGCCTGCTGTTCGGCATGCTCCGCCAGGAGTGGGAGGAGCGGCGGCGCCCCGGACCCCCCGGTCCTCAGGACGGCTCCGGCGGCCTCCTCACCGGCTCCCCCGACGAGGCCGACACATCGGGTGCGCCCGGACCTCGTAGCGCCTCCACCGCCTCCTCCAGTGTCTCCCACGCTCCCGACGTCGAGTCGGACGCCCCGGAGACGAGCACGGCCGTCAGGTAGACCTCGCCCGGCAGCCGGGGCGGTGCCCACGACGGGTCGGCGAAGGCGTGCAGCCGCCCCTCGGTGAGCGCGAACCGGGGCAGCGCCACCCCGAACTCGGCGGCGAGCGCGGTCAGCAGGCCGTGCTCGCCCTGCCGGCCGTGGGCGTGCGGACCGAAGTGGCGGTCCGGGTCGAGCGCGGGCGGGACCTCCGCCGCTCCGCTGCGGCCGATCTCCGAGCCGCGCACGGTGAAGCCGTACCGCTCCTCCCCGCCCTCCGCCACCGACAGGTGGAAGAAGCCCTCCTCCGGTACGACGAACACGGCCACGGCGCGCCCGCCCGTCCGGCCGGAGGCGGTCGCGGCCGGGGTCCCGATGCGCGGCCCCGGCGTCACCGGCGAGGTCCGTGCCTCGAAGGCGAAGCTCCAGCCGGACCCGCCGTCGCCGCCCGCGTGGCCGACGACGGCGGGCTCCGGGTCCTCGGAGGAGAAGACCGTCCGGTCCCGGTCCCTCTCGGCCTCCCAGCGGGTCGCGGGCGGTGCCAGCACCGTCCCCTCCCCCGCGAGGACGGCCGGCAGCGCGTCCGGGGCCACCCCCTCCACCAGCACGAAGCGGTAGGGCCGGGGCCGGCCGGACCGCGGTTCCAGGGCGAGCCAGGCGAGCCCGTCGCCCGAGGCCTCCGCCTCCTCCCCCGACGGCTCCTCCCCCGCCGTCTCCCCCGCCGCCGTGCCCGGCAGGCCGCGCGGCACGGCCAGCAGCTCCCGCCCGCGCTCCGCCGTGAGCAGCGGCCCGAGCAGCGGGTCCGCCAGCAGCCCGACGGGCGCGAGGTGGTCCGGCCCCACCGGCGTCCACCGGGGCAGCGCGACGCGCAGCGTCCGCCAGGCGGCGTCCGTGCCGCCCCAGCGCGCCTGCTCCCTCGCCCGGTCGACGGCCTCGCCGAACGGACCGGCCGCGGTGTAGCGGTACTCGTGCTCGCGCACCTGCCGGAGCACCTCGTCGGCCGCGGCCCGCGGCTCGCCGCCGTCCACCCGCAGCGTGTAGCCCCACACCGTGCTGTCGTGCCCGTTCCGCACGTGCCGGGCCGCGAGCACCGGCACCACCTCGCCGAGGTAGGCCGGATCGCGCGGCAGGTCCCCGAACGTCGGCTGGGGCCCCTGCTGCCTGAAACAGCGCAGCTGGTCGAGCAGGCCGGCGGCGCGCGGCCGTCCGAAGACGACGGCCTCGGCCAGCGCCCGCTCCGCCCGTTCGTGCTCCCCGGCCAGGGCGTCCAGCCGGGCCGCCTCGACGCGCGCGTCCTGTTCGCGGGTGGTGGCGTTGACGAAGCGCTCGTCGTCCCGGTGGGCGGCCAGGCGGTGGAACTCCTGGTGCATGGCCAGCATGAACGCCCGGAACGACGGGTAGCGCTCGGGCGGCGCGGCCCGCCACGAGGCGTAGCAGTACACCGCCCACTCGCCGTCCGCGTCGACGTCGCCCGGGTCGAGCAGGACGAGCGTCAGGTCCGACTCGACGTCGAGCTGCAGGGCCCGGTGCCACATGTCCGCCGACTCGTCGTCCTCGAAGTACTCGCTGATCCCGTCGGCGTCCCGGTGCCAGCGCGCGCCGTCCGCCCCGGCCAGCCGGAACACGAAGCCGCCGGCGTGCCGCCACCCGTCGCTCACCGCGAGGAACTCCCGGTACGACGGCGGCAGCACGCATCCCAGCTCCGCCTCGGCCGCCGCGATCCGCTCGGCCGGGGCTCCCTCGAACCCCAGCCAGCGCGCCCGCCACGCCTCCTCGTCCCCGTCCCGGAGCCCGGCCGGGTCGGTACACGCTCCGGCCCACTCCTCGCTCCACCGCACGAGGAAGGGCCGCCAGTCGAACGCCTGCTCCGTCATGGCCGCGATCCTTGCACGCACGACTGACAATCCCCGGCGGAGCGTCAGGTTCCCCGTCGCGAACCGGCATCGATCGCGGAACGCGGTCCCGCGCGGGGCCCGGCGGTTCCTATGCTGGCCGTGGCAGGGACCGGTACCGCACGCCGGGCCCGGACACCGAGGGGGAACCTCGCACATGGACCAGGTCCTGGAACTCGCGCGGACAGCGGGCCCGGCGGTCACCGGCCTGCTGCTCGGCCCGTCGTGGCGGCGGGTCCGCGACGGCGTCGTCGAGCTGTGGCACGAGGTCGCGCCGGAGCAGGGCGAGGCGATCGGCGCCGCGCTCGACACGGCGCGCGAGGTGCTCGGCGCCGCGCAGGAGCGGGGGGACGGGGGCGCGGCGGCGCGCACCGGGCAGGAGTGGGAGCAGCGCTTCACCTGGCTGCTGCTCCGGAGCCCGGAGCTGGCGGACCGGCTTCGCGCCCTGCTGGCGGTCGACCGGCCCGCGCCCTCGACGGGGCCCGTCGTCAGCGGGGAGGCCCAGTTCGGGCAGGCGATCGGAGGCGGGAGCGTCTACAACGCGCGCGGCGACATCTCGATCACGACGTGAGCACCGGAAGCGCCGGAAGCACCGGGCACCCCGGACACCCCGCCGGCGGCCAGGCGGGGCACGTGGCGGGCGGCGGCCACTCCCTGAACGCCGGCGGCAGCATCACCATCACCCAGGCGGCACCGCCCCCACCGCCGCGCCGGCCCCGGGCGCGGGCCGCCGCCCTGTGTGCCGCCCTGTGCGCCGCCCTGGTCTGTGCCGCGGTGCTGGGCGCGCTGGTCGAACGGAAGCTGGCGGAGCGCGACTCCGCCGGCCCCGCCGCCGAGGCCGCCGCCGCGAGCCCCTCGGCCTCGGGCGGCGCCTCCGCCCGGACGCCGTCACCGGAGCCCACGCCGGCCGCGCCCCCGGTGACGACCGCTCCCCCGGCAGCCGCCGACACGGGCTTCACCGTCCCGCCCGCGGCCGGCGGTCCTTCGCCCTCCCCGACGGCCGCGGCCGCGGAGGCCGTCCGCTTCGAGGGGACGGTCCGGCTCACCGCCTCGGTGGACCTCGACGGGACACCGCCGAGGGTGCTGAGCGAGGACGAGCCCCCCTTGATCAAGGGCTTCGGCGTGAACTACCTCCTGGACGCCGGCGGACAGGGGGCGACCGCCGCCAACAGCGGAGGCCTCGTCCCGGTCACCGGCGCGGCCGCCCCGACCCGCCGGCAGTGTTCCGACCTCCTCAGCACGCAGGCGTCGCACTCCCTGCCGATCGAGCCGACGACGAGGTTCTGCGCCCGGACGGTCTTCGGGCGGATCGCCCTGGTCACCGTGGGGGAGTTCAGGCCTTCCGGGTACGGCCGGGGCGCCTTCGAGGCGACGGTGCTCGTCTGGAACGGCACCGACTAGAGACGCGTCTCCGGGCCGTGCCGGGCCGGACGGCGGCGCCGGGGCGTGCATCGCGGGGCCGCGACGGGGGCATGCACCCCGTCGCAGCGTTCCTGTGCGGGAAAGGGGTCGGGATGGCCAGGCGTGACTATGAGGACGAACCGGGGGCACCGGCGGCCAACAGTCTGGTGCCGGCGGCTTCGGTGGTCGTCGTCGAGGAGGGCACCGGTCGGGTGCTGCTGCAACGGCGGGTGGACAACGGGATGTGGGCGCTGCCCGGGGGGACGATGGAGTTGGGCGAGTCGATCGGCGAGTGCGCGGCCCGGGAGACCTTGGAGGAGACCGGGATCGAGGTCGTCGTGACCGGGATCGTCGGCACGTACACGAATCCGCGCCACCTCATGGCGTACGACGACGGCGAGGTGCGCCAGGAGTTCTCGATCTGCCTGCTCGGGCGGCCGGTCGGGGGTGTGCTGCGGACGTCCGACGAGTCGTACGAGGTCGGCTGGTTCGCGCCGGAGGAGACCGACCGGCTTCCGATGGTGGCGAGCGTGCGGAAGCGGCTCACGGACTGGCGCGGCAGCGGCGGGCCGGTGGTCCGGTGAGCGGCGGGTTCGTGCTCCGGGTGCTGACGCCCGCCGATCCCGTCGACTGGCCGCTGTGGCGGGACGCCCGGCTGGCGGCGCTCGCCGACGCGCCGGACGCGTTCAGGGTGCGGCTGGCGGACTGGTCGGCGGGGGGCGAGGCGGAGTGGCGGGCCCGGTTCGCGCGGGCGGACGCCGTGCACGTGGTCGCGGTGGCGGCGGACGGGCGGCCGGCCGGGTTGGCGGGCGGGGTGCCCGGGCTGGACGACCGGGGCGCGGTGAGCGAGCTGCGGTCGGTGTGGGTCGGGCCGCGGGCGCGCGGGCGCGGGGTGGGGGACGGGCTGCTCGCCGCCGTCGAGGCGTGGGCGCGGCGCCGGGGCAGCACGTCGCTGCGGCTCGCCGTGCTGTCGGGCAACGCGGCCGCCGTCGCGCTGTACCGGCGGCACGGGTTCGTCGACGCGGAAGCGAACGGGGAGGACAGGGAGGGCCGGGAGGACGGGGAGGACCAGCAGCACGGCGCGGCGGAGCGGGTGATGGTCAAGCGGCTCAGGGCGTGACCGGCCCGGCCGCGGCGAACGCCCCCCGCAGGCGGGCGAGCAGGGCCCTGGCGGCGGGGCGGGCCGGTCCGGCGGCGGGCCAGGCGAGGGCGACCCGGCCGCGCGGTTCGGGCGCGACCAGGCGGCGGACGTGCAGGCCGAGGGCCTCGGCGGCGCCGGGCGCCGGCTGCGGCAGGACGGCGACGCCGAGGCCGCGGGCGGCGAGGTGGGCGAGCAGCGGCGGGGTGGAGGCCTCGAAGGCGACGCGCGGGTGGACGCCGGCCTCGGCGCAGGCCCGTTCGAGCGTGCCGCGCAGGCCGGTGCCGGGCGGCAGGCCGATCAGCGGGTGGTCGGCGAGGGCCGCGACCGGGAGCGGGCCGGGGTCGGCGGCGAACGGGTGGCCGGGGGCCGTCGCGGCGACCAGCGGCAGGTCGACGACCAGGTGGACGTCGAGGCCGGGCGGCGGCTCGGCGCTTTCCAGGCCGACCACGGCGAGGTCGAGTTCACCGCTCCGCAGGGCGGTGAACATCCGCTCCGAGGTCGACTCGCGCAGCGAGATCTCCACCCCGGGGTGCTCGGTGTGGAAGGCGGCGAGCACGGCCGCGAGGTCGAAGCCCCGCTGGTCGGAACCGCTGGGAACGCCCGCCACCATCCCGACCGCGACCTGCCCGGTCAGCAGTCCGGCGTGGGCCTGCGCCGTCTGCCGCACGCCCTCGACGGCGGCGAGCGCCGCCCGCGCGTAGGGCAGGACGGCCGCGCCCGCCTCCGTCGGGGTGACCGAGCGCCCAGTGCGGTCGAGCAACTGCTGGCCCAGTTCGCGCTCCAGTTGGCGGATCTGCGCGCTGATCCCGGGTTGCGCGAGGTGCAGGCGCTCGGCCGCCCGGGTGAATCCGCCCTCCTCGACCACCGCCACCAGGTACCGCAACTGCCGAAGCTCCATAACCCCTGATTCTAGGGATCAGAAGAACCAGCTCTTGGACTTCTGGCCGCTCCGTCCCGCAGCCTGGTGACCATGCAGCACTCCCACACGTCCGGCACCGCCGACCTGCGATCCGAGATCGCCACCGAGCGGCGCGAACTCGCCGACGTCCTCGACGGCTTGTCCATCACGCAGTGGAACTCCCCGTCGCTCTGCACCGGTTGGCGGGTGCGCGAGGTGGCGGCGCACATGAGCATGGGCTTTCGCCACCGGATCCCGCGGATCGCCGTCGAGCTGGTCCGCTCGCGCGGCAGTCTGGACCGGATGACCGACCGCTTCGCCCGCCGCGACGCCGGCGCGCTCACCGCGGCCCAACTCGCCGCCGCCCTGCGGGACAACGCGGACCATCCGTGGACGCCGCCGGTCGGCGGACTCGCCGCCGCGCTGGGGCACGACGTCGTGCACGGCCTGGACATCACCGTCGCGCTGGGCCTGTGCCGCCGGGTGCCGGCCGAGCGGCTGCTTCCCCTGCTGGCCGAGGTCACCCCGCGCACCCTGCGGTTCTTCGGCGCCCGCCTGGAGAACGTCCGGCTGCGCGCCACGGATCTCGACTGGTCGTACGGAAGCGGTAGTCGGACGGTCGCCCGACCGGCCGAGGAGTTGCTGCTTCTCGCTTACGGGCGCCGCGTTCCCGGGGTCGACATCTGACCGGAAGCGTCCGATTCGCGGTCAACCAGGGGTAAAGTCAGCGGGCATGGTCGAATCGACGGTTCCGATCCTCCCCTGTCAGGCCCTCCCGCCAGTGCTCGAGTTCTACACCGCGCTCGGCTTCGAGGTGACCCTCCATCAGAAGAGCCCCAGCCCGTACGCCGTTGTTCAGCGCGGCGCCATCCAACTGCACTTCTTCGGCATGAAGAAGTACGATCCGGGCACCTCCTACAGCACCTGCCTGGTCCGCACGGACGACGTGGACGCGCTGCACGCCGCCTTCCAGGAAGGCCTGCGCTCCGCCTACGGGCGGGTGCCGACCAGCGGCCTGCCCCGGCTCGGCCCGGTCGGCGACACCTCGCACGGTGTGCGGCAGTTCCTGGTGACCGACCCCGGCGGCAACTGCCTGCGGATCGGCCAGCCGATCCGCGCCGACCAGCGGCACCGGCCGTCCCCCGAGGAACCGTTCGCGAAGGCGCTGCACCACGCGGCGCTGTTCGCCGACTCCAAGGAGGACCCGGCCGCGGCCGCCCGGGTGCTGGACCGCGCGCTGGCCCGGCCGGACGGCCCGCCCGCACCGGTCCTGCTGTTCCGCATCCTGGCGCTGCGCGCCGACCTGGCGCACCGCCTCGCGGACGGCGCGAGCGCCGAGGCGTTCACCCGGTGGGCCGAGCGGGTCGCCGCCGAACTGACCGAGGAGGAACGCGAGTCCGTCCTCGACGACCTCAAGCGACTGGCGGACGTCCTGCTCTGATCCACCATCAGGCGCCTCCCGATCGCCGCCCGGGGGTCCCTGACCGGCGCGAACGGCGCGCACGGTGTGCACGGCGCGCACGGCCGAGGCGACCGGCCCCGGACGGCGCGGCCGGCGCGCCGCCCGAGCGCCCTGCGCGCGGTCAGGAGCTCCAGGTGCGGGTGCAGAGCACCAGGCGGTAGCCGTCCGGGTCGGCCACGGTGACGCCGCACTCGTCCCAGTACGGGTTGTGGGCGGGCACCCGCGTGCCGCCGGCGTCCTCCAGGCGCCGCACCAGCGCGTCGTCGACGGGGGCGCCCAGGTAGACGACGAACAGGTCGTCGACGGTGGGCGCCGGCTCGACCGGGCGCTCGGGGTCGCGGGTCAGCTCGAAGTGCCAGCCGCCGCCGGACGGGCCGACCATCAGCAGGTCGTGCTCGCCGGGGACGCGTTCGGTGCTGCGCCACAGGACGGCGAGGCCGAGGCCGTGGACGTAGAAGCGCTCGGCCGCGGCGAGGTCCCGGGAGGGGCGCGCGACCCGGACGTGGGTGGTGGAGTCGATCACGGGCGCCGAGCCTACCCGGGTGCGCGCCGGACGTTCCGTCAGAGCCGGCGCAACCGCTCCTCGTCGCCGGTGCGCGGGCAGGTGAGGCAGGCCCGGGCGGGCTCGACGGCGTAGTAGAGGCAGCAGCCGAGGCGGGTCCTGGTGTGGTGGTCCCGGCCGTCCGCGCCGCGCAGCAGCCGGAAGCCGGCCGCGCCGGGGAGCGGGTCGGTGCCCCCGGGCAGGACGGCTCCGGCGGCGGCGACGGCGGCGTCCTCCCCGACGGGGCCGGGGCCGGGGGCGCACGCGTCGAGCCGTTTGCCGAGGTACCAGACCGCCGAGGCGAGGTCGTCGGTGACCATGCCCCACAGCGCGCGGGTGCCGCGCCGGGTGGGGGCGGCGAAGGCGGTGAGCAGCGGTTCGGCGTGGGCGACGACGGCGGCGCGCAGTTCGGCCCGCAGCTCGTCCTCGCCGGTTAGCGTGACGTAGGCGCGCGGGCGGAGCGCGAGATCACCGGTGGGGGCGTGCAGCCATACGTCCGCGCCGTCGATCGAGGGGACCCGGCGGGCCAGGTGCCAGGGCCCGGCAATCAGCACGCAGAGCGACCAGAGGTAGTGGTGGAGCAGCCGGGAGGCGGCCACGTGCGGACGCGGGGCGGTGCCGTGCTCGGCGGCGACGGGGGCGATCCGGGCGGCCTCGCCGGCCAGCGCCCGCGCCAGCGCCTCCGGATCGCCCGCCAGTTCGGCCGCGGAGTACCAGTCGCGCGCCCGGTCGGGGGCGGGCTCGTCCGCCGCCAGCAGGCGCACCCGGAGCACCGGGCAGAGGTCCAGCAGCAGCCGGTAGTCGGCCTCCAGCGGGTTCGCCGGTGGCGCCGCGGCGGGCGGGGCGGCAGGCAGAGGTGGCCCCGAGAAGATCATCGGCACTCCCGAGATCGTGTTAGGTGAGGCTCACCTTACAGGCGCTCGGCGACCGGTTCACGCCACCCGGCCGACCGGCCGCCGATGCCGCCGGCGCCCCCGACAGGGACCCGGCCCCGGCCGCGACTTGACGATATTAGGCTTACCTAACCTAATATCTCGCCCCGTGCTGACCACCGACACGCCGGCCCCCGCGGCCCCGGCCGCGACCCGCCGCTCCCCCGCCAGGCTCCCCCTGGTCCTCGCCGTCGGGCCCGGCGAGCTCGCGCCGTGCGCCGCGCCGGGCCTCGCGCTCGGCTCCCGCGCCGTCCCGCTCGGCACCGTCGTTGGCGCGCCGGCCGGCGGCGCGGACGGCGCCGACGCGCCCCGGTAGGAACCGCCGTCCACGCCCGCCCGGAGGAACCGGGGGCGGTCCCTGCCGAGCCCGCCCCCGGCCCCCTCCCCCACCCACGGAGAGGACCCGCCCGCCATGCGCCTCTACCTGCTCGCGCTCAACCCGACCGAGTCGGTGACCGAGGGCTTCCTCCCGGCCGCCGCCCGGCTCGGACTCGACGTCACCGTCCTCACCGACCACGCCGACGCACACCGCCGCGCCTACGCCGAACTGCCCGGGGCGCCCGCGGTGGTGGACTGCGAGGTGCACGACTTCCGCGAGGTGGTCGGGCTGATCTCGCGGCTCACCCGGGACGGCCGCACACCCTTCGCCGTCTTCAGCAACAGCGACCACCTGCAGGTCCAGACCGCGCTCGCCGCCGAGTACTTCGGCCTGCCGGGCAAGGACTGGAAGGCCGCCCTGCGGGCCAAGAACAAGGGCCAGCTGCGCCGCCACCTGGCCGCCGCCGGCCTCGACACCGTCCGCTCCGCCGAACTCGCCCCGGACCAGGATCCGTCCGCGCTGCTGGAGGCCGGCCTGCCCTTCCCCGCCGTGGTCAAGCCCCGCGAGGGCGTCGCCAGCGAGGACGTCACCCTGGTCGCCGACGCCCGGGAGATGGTGCGGCGCGCCCGGGAGATCCAGGCCCGGCGACCCGGCGCCGCCCTGGTCGTCGAGGAGTTCCTGGACGGTCCGCTGTGCACCCTGGAGACGCTCGGCGACGGCCTCCGCCGGCACGTTCTCGGAGGCTTCCGGACCACGCTCTCCCCACTGCCGGACTTCATCGAGGAGGCCCTGGAGTTCGTCCCCGCGCACCCGCCGGCCGTGGTCGCGCAGGTGCTCGCCCAACTGGACGCGATCGGCGTCGGACTCGGCGCCTGCCACACCGAGTTCGTCGTCCAGCCGGACGGGCGGGCCCGCATCGTCGAGGTCAACTACCGCGCCATCGGCGACCAGTGCGACCTCATGCTCGCCGCCGTCCTCGACCTCCCGCTCTTCGAGCTCGTCCTCGCCGCCCACCTCGGCCGCGAACTCCCCGCCGAGCTCGGCGAACGCTGCGCCGCCACCCCGCTGCGCGCCCGCAACGAGGCCGTCCGCGCCGACCGGGCCGGAACCCTCACCGCCGCGCCCGGGCCGCACGACGAGCGGGCCGAGGAGCGCGCCGACGGCGTCCGGCTCGTCCACCGGCCGCAGCGCGCGATCGGCGAACGACACGAGCACTACCGCACCAACCGGGACTACCTGAGCGTGATCTGGGCGGTCGGCCCCGACCAGCCCGCCGCCGACGCCGCCGTGGCCGGGTTCGTGGCCGCCAACCGCTGGGAGATCACCCCGTGAACGCGTCACCCGCCGAGGCACTGGCCCTGCGCGTGCTGTCCGCCCTGCTGCGCGAGGACGTGCTCGGGCTGCGCACCCGCGGCACGGTCGAGCAGCGGGCCGACGGCCCCTGGGCGGTGGCCCGCGGCCACGCGCTCGCCGTCCCCGTCGTGCCCGAGGGCTTCCAGAGCGAGTACGCGGCCCGGCTCCCGCGCGTCGAACTGGACGGCCGCCCGGTCGAAGGCCTGGACGCCGTGCTCGCCGCGCTCGCCGGCCTGGCCGACGCCGAGGACCGGCCCGGCTGGACGGCGTTCGCCGAGGAGTGCCGCCAGACCCTCGCCACCATGGAACTGCACGAGCGGGTCCGCGACGAGGTCCACACCGCGCTCACCGACCTCTACGGCGCCGACCCGGCCCACTGGACCGGCCCGGCCGCCGCCCTCGCCCACGACACCCTGGCCGCCTACCTCGACCACCCGGTCTATCCCACCGCGCGCGGCCGATCGGGCCTGGACGAGAACCAACTGCGCTCGTACGCGCCGGAGTTCCATCCAGCCTTCGAACTGCGCTGGCTCGCCCTGCCGGCCGGCACGCTCACCCGGCACGGCGACCGGCCGCTGCCGCGCTGGTGGCCCACCCCGAGCTGGCTCGGCCTCGACCTGCCCGGCGGCGACCGGGCCTGGGAGACCCTGCCGGTCCACCCGCTCACCGTCGGCCCGGCCCTCGGCGAGGCCCTGCGCGCCGCCGGGCTGGACGACCGCGCCGTCCTCGCCGAACGCCCGTACCTCACCGTCGTCCCCACCCTCTCGATGCGCACCGTCGCCGTCGCCGAGGACCCCGTCCACCACCTGAAGCTGCCGCTCGCCACCGCCACCCTCGGCCGGCTCAACCGCCGCACCATCAAGCCCGGCTCGCTGCGCGACGGCGCCGCCGGACAGCGGCTGTTCGAGGCCGTGCTGGCGCGCGAACCGCGCCTCGCCGGACGGATCCTGCACGCCGACGAACAGACCTGGGCGCACGCCGGGCACGAGCTGCTCGCCGTGCTGCTGCGCCGCCACCCGGCCGGGCTGGAAAGGTCGGTGACCGTCCCGCTCGCCGCCCTGCTGGCCCCGGCGCCGGGCGGACGCCTGGTCGTCGACCACCTCGCCGACCGCTTCTCGGCCGGTGACCCGGTCGCCCTCTACGACGCCCTGCTGGAACTGCTGCTCGACTGGCAGACCACCCTCTTCGGCCACGGCGTCGCCCTGGAGTCCCACCAGCAGAACATCTCGCTCGTGCTCGACGAGGACGGCGGCCCGCGCCTGCTCCACAAGGACGACGACGGCCCCCGCGTCCACTCCGGCCGCGTGGCCGCCGCGCTCGGCGACCACGCCCCCTCCCCCGGGGAGTTCGACGACACCCGGATCCTCGCCGACGACGACCGGCCGCTGACCGACCTGTTCACCACCATCACCGGCCACCTGTGCACCGGCGCCCTGGCGTTCGGCCTCGCCGCCCACGGACGCGCCGGACTCGACGAACTGCTCGCCCTGCTGCGCAAGCGGCTCGCGCAGGCCCTCGACCGGACCGGCCCGGCCGCCGAGCCGCTGCGCACCGCCCTGCTCGACGCCGAACGGCTGCCGGTCAAGGCGATGGTCACCGCCGGCACCCTGCTCAGCAAGCGGCGCTCGGGCGCCGCCGACATCAACAAGCACTACACGGACGGCCCGAACTACCTGCTGCCGCCCGCCGGTTCCCCGTCCGGAGCGGAGGCCGGCCCGTGACGGTCGGCGCGCCGACCCGGCAGCGATCCTGCCCGGCGGCGATCCTGCCCGGCCTCGGCGACCGCGACGCCCGCGGCCGGACGCCCGGGCGGATGTTCGGCACCCTCGAATGCGCCTCCAAGGGCGGCGCCGTGGCCGCCGATGCCGTCGCGGCCACCGCGTTCACCTCTCCCGTCGGCCAGCGCCGGAGCCACTCATGACGAACCAGGCGAAACAACTGCCCACCGCCGACCATGTGGTGGCCCACACCCTGCTCAACTGCCTGCTGCGCGAGGTGTCCGCGCCCGAGCGCCAGACCGCCGTCAGCGACCGCCGGCTGTTACTCCGCCTGCCCCGGCGCGGCACCGTGCTCCGGGTCGCCCTGCGCCGCACCTCACTGCTCGGCGCGCACCGCTTCACCGGCCCCGTCGAGGAGGAACACATCGACGGATGGCGGGAGTTGGACTGGCGCCGGCTCGCCCGGCACGTCCAGGGCGAGCTGGAGCTGCGCACCGGCACCGCCAACGAGGAGTTCCTCGACCAGCTGGCCGCCAGCCACACCGCGGTCGCCGCCGCCCTGGCCGGACGTCCGGCGCCCGGCCCCGACCGCTACCTGGAGTCCGAGCAGGCGCTGCTGTTCGGGCACCGCTTCCACCCCGCGCCCAAGTCCCGCTCCGCAGAACGCGGCGACTGGCGCGACTACGCTCCCGAAGCCCGCGCCGCCTTCCCGCTGCGCCACCTCGCCGTCCGGCGGGAGCTGATCGCGGAGTCCGCCGCCGACCCGGCCGCGACCGCTCTGCTCGACGGCCTCGGCCCCGCCCCGGACGGCCACCTGCTGCTGCCCGCCCACCCCTGGCAGTACCAACTCATCGGCGACCAACCGCTGCTGAGGGACGCCCTGGAACGCGGGGACGTCCTCGACCTCGGCCCCGGCGGCGCCCCGTTCGCCGCCACCTCCTCCGTCCGCACCCTGTACGGCGCGGGCGCGTTCCTCAAGTTCAGCCTGAACGTCCGGATCACCAACTGCCTGCGCAAGAACGCCGCGTACGAGCTGACCGGCGCAGTCGCCCTCACCCGGCTGCTCGCCCCGGTGCTCGCCGACCTCGCCGAGCGGTTCCCGGACGCCACGGTGCTGCGCGAGCCGGCCTTCCGCACGCTCGCTCTGCCCGGCGCCGGCGGCCGGCCCGACCGGGCGCTGTACGAGGGGTTCGGGCTGATCGTCCGCGAGGGCCTCGGCGGCGCGCTGCGCCCGGGCGTCACCCCGCTGCTGGCCGCCGCCGTCGCCGACGAGTACCCGACCAGCTCCGCCCACATCTCCCGGCTGCTGTCCGGCACTCCGGACCCGGCGCGGGCCCTCGACTGGTGGACGGCCTACCTGCGGCTGCTGCTCCCGCCGGTGCTGGCCGCCTACTTCGACCACGGCGTGGTCCTGGAGCCGCACCTGCAGAACGTGCTGATCGGCGTGGACGCCGCCGGACAGCCCGCCCAGGTGGTCTTCCGCGATCTGGAGGGCACCAAGCTCCTCCCCGAGCGGCACGCGGCGCTGCTCGCCGCGCTGCCGCCCGAGGTGGCGGGGCCGATGGCGTACGACGCCGAGCAGGGCTGGGACCGGGTGGTCTACTGCCTGCTGGTCAACCATGTCGCCGAGTTGCTCGCGGCCCTCGCCGACCTGCACCCGGCGGCGGAGAGCGCGCTCTGGGAGGCCGTTCGCCGCGCCCTGGCCGAGTACGCCGCCGCACACGGGTGCCCGCCGCGGCTGCGCGCGCTGCTGGCGGGCGCGCCACTGCCCGGCAAGGCCAATCTGCTCACCCGCTGGGAACGCCGAGCCGACCGCGCGGCCGGCTACGTCCGCCTCGCCTCGCCGCTGGCCCGCACCGCCCCGACGGAGGCGGCCCGCACCCCGTCCCCGGCCCGGGCCCCGCAGCCCGTCCAGGCCCCGCCACCCGTTTCCGCCGGAAGGACCCGATGACCGCCCCCGCCGCCGTCCCCGTCCCCGCCGCCACCGAGGCCGTCCGCCGCCACGTCGCGGGCCTGACCTCCGAGCAACTGCCCGCCTACGTCTACGACCTGCGCGCACTGCGCGCGCACGCCGCGGCCGTCCGGGCCGCCCTTCCGGAGCGCGTCGAGCTCCACTACGCCGCCAAGGCCAACCCGGAGGCGCCGGTGCTGGCCGCGCTGCGCGGCGCCGTGGACGGCTACGAGGTGTCCAGCGGCGGCGAGTCGGCCCACGTCCGGGCGGCGGTCCCCGGTGCCCCGCTGGCGTTCGGCGGGCCGGGCAAGACGCCCGCCGAGATCGCCGCCGCGGTCGACGCGGGCGTGCACCGCTGGCACGTCGAGAGCGAGCACGAGCTGCGCCGGCTCGCCGCCGTGCTGGCCGACCGGCCGGACGCCGTGGTGGACGTGCTGCTCCGGGTCAACCTGCCGGTCGAGGCGGGTGCGCTGGACTCGGTGGCGCTGGCGATGGGCGGGCGGCCGACGCCGTTCGGCCTCGACCCGGACCGGGCCGAGACGGCCGTCCGGCTGCTCACCGAGCCGGTCGGCCCGCTGGGCCCGGTCCGGCGGCGCCTACGGCTGCGCGGCGTGCACGCCCACCTGGCGAGCGGCCTCGCGGCCGCCGAGCAGCTGGCCCTCGCCGAGCAGATCGTCGGCTGGTCCGTCCGGCTCGCGGAGCGGCACGCGTTCACGCTGGACGAGGTCAACGTGGGCGGCGGCATGGCCGTCGACTACGGCGACCCGGCCGCCCGCTTCGACTGGGCGGCGTTCGGCGAGGGCCTCGGCAGACTGCTGGACCGGTACCCGGGGCTGACGCTGCGGATCGAACCCGGTCGGGCGCTGACCGCCTACTGCGGCTGGTACGCCACGGAGGTGCTGGACGTGAAGCGCAGCCACGGCGAGGACTTCGTGATCGTCCGCGGCGGCACCCACCACCTGCGCACTCCGGCCACCCGGGGGCACAGCCAGCCGTTCACCACCCTGCCGGTCGCCGCCTGGCCGCACCCCTGGCCGCGCCCGGCCGTGACCACCGGCCGCGCCACGCTGGCGGGCCAGCTCTGCACCCCGAAGGACGTCCTCGCCCACGCCGCCCCGGCGGCGGCCGGCCTGCGCGCGGGCGACCGCGTGCTGTTCGGCATGGCGGGGGCGTACGCGTTCAACATCTCGCACCACGACTTCCTGATGCACCCCCGCCCCGGGTTCTGCTACCTGGACGGGGAGGACGGGACGGCTGATGACTGATGGCTGACAGATGACAGCTGACAGATTTCGTCATCTGTTATCTGTTATCTGTCAGCTGTCATCTGTCAGCCGCCACCCGGCGACAGCCACCCCGCCCCGCCGCACGCCGACTCCGCACTGACGTGCGAAAGTGGTAGCCGGCGAAGGGAGCGCGCACGTGCTGATGGAGAAGGTGGCGGAGATCATCGCTGAGGCCTCGGCCGAGGCGGTGGAGCCCCGGTTCCGGGCGCTGGCGGCCGGCGAGGTGATGGAGAAGGCCCCCGGCGAGGTGGTCACCGTCGCCGACCGGGAGGCCGAGGTAATCATCGCCCGGCGGCTGCGCGAGCTGCTGCCCGTCCCGGTGGTGGGCGAGGAGGCCGTCGCCGCCGACCCGGCCCTCGCCCGGGCGCTGCACGCCGAGCCCGCCGTCTGGCTCGTCGACCCCGTCGACGGCACCGCCAACTTCGTCGCGGGCCGGCCCGAGTACGCCGTCATGGTCTCCCTGGTGCGCGACGGCCGGACGGTCGCCTCCTGGATCCGGCACCCCGTCACCGCCACCACCTACACCGCCGAGCTCGGCTCCGGCGCCTGGCGCGACGGCCACCGCCTGACCCGCACGCCCGCCCCCGCCGACCCGGCCAAGTGGCGCGGCTCGGTGAAGAGCCGCTTCCTCGATCCCGCGCGCCGCCGCCGGATCGAGGCCAACAGCGCCGCCTTCGGAGAGATGGGCCCGGGCCGCCACGCCGCCGGCATCGAGTACCCGGACGTCGTCGAGGGCGCCATGGACTTCCTCCTCTACTGGCGCACCCTCCCCTGGGACCACGCACCCGGTTCCCTTCTCCTCACCGAGGCCGGCGGCCGCGCCGCCCGGTTCGACGGCACCCCGTACACCCCTGAGCCCCCGGGCGGCGAGGACGGCCTGCTCGTCGCCGCCGACCCGGCCACCTGGGAGCGTTGCCGCGCGCTCCTGCTCGCACCGTAGGGACCCGGCGGCAAGGGGAGGCGGCCGGGCTCCTACACTTCGCGATCATGACTTCACGGCGACTGGTCGCGCTGCTCCTCGGCGCGCTCCTGCTGGCCCCGGCCTGCACCTCCGCACCCGGCCACGATTCCGCGGCCTCCTCCGCGCACCCGCCGGCCGAGGAGCCGTCGGAGTCGCCGAGCCCGCCGGTGGCGGTGCACGCGCTGACCGCGGCGGAGGTGCAGGACGGCTGGTGGGGCTGGGCGGTCTCGGCCGAGGCGAAGCGCAGCCCGGTGCTGGACACCACCGGCCGGTGGTGCGCCGAGCACCAGCGGGAGAACCTCTGGTACCTGGCCGGGACGACCGGCGGGGAGGTCGTCGAGCGGACGTGCACCGTGCCCGTCGGCGTCCCGGTGCTGTTCCCGCTGGTGACGATGTTCGGCGAGGCCGCCGAGTGCATGGACTTCATGGACACCGCCAAGGGCTCCGCCGTCCTGGACGGCACCCCGCTGACCGCCGAGCCGATCGGCGCGACCCCGATCGGGCTGATGGGCGCCCCCGGCAACGCCTTCGGCGAGGACATCGGCAACACCTGGGCCTGCGGCCTGTGGGTGCGGCTGGACCCGCTCGCGCCCGGCAGCCACGAGCTGGCGATCCGGGGCGAGTCCGGCGCGATCGACTTCTCCACCGGGGTGGACTACCACCTGCGGGTCGCCGCACCCGCCCCCACCGGGGCCGTCTGAGCTACCGCGCCGCGCTCCACGCCTCCCGGCCCGCCCGGACGACCTCGGCGAGCAGCCCGGCGACCTCCTCCGCGGTGGTGTGCGGGTTGAGCAGGGTCAGCTTGAGCCGGACCCGCCCCGGGCCCTCGCCGGGCAGTTCGGTGCGGCCGACCACGGCCCGGCCGGTGCGCAGCAGCTCGCGGCGCAGCTCGGCGTTGACCCGGTCGAGCACCGCCGGGCCGACGCCGCCCGGACCGACGTCGCCCGGACCGGCGTCGCCCGGACCGGGTGCGGCCGGATCGGCGGGACCGGCCGCCCTCGGCCGGTAGCGGAACAGCAGCGCGGTCAGCACGGGTTCGGCGTGCAGTTCCAGCTCCGGCTCCGCCCGGACGACCTCGGCGGCGTCCCGGGCGAGGTCGTGGCAGGCGTCGACGAGCCGGCCGAGTCCGGCGCGGCCGAGGGTGCGCAGGGTGACGGCGAGCTTGAAGGCGTCCGGCCGCCTGGTGGTGCGCAGCGAGAGGCCCAGCAGGCTCGGGTAGCCGGCCTGTTCGTCGTCGGCCGGGTTGAGGTAGGCGGCCCGGCGGGCGAGCGAGACGTACGTCTCGGCACGGCGGACCAGGAAGACCCCGGCGGCGGCCGGCTGCCAGCCCAGCTTGTGCCAGTCCAGCGAGACGGAGTCGGCCCGTTCGATGCCCGCCAGCAGCGGCGCGAGCCGGTCGGAGAGCAGCGCGCCGCCGCCGTACGCGGCGTCGACGTGCAGCCAGGCGCCGTAGCGGGCGGCGAGGTCGGCGGCGGCGGACAGCGGATCGACGGCGCCGGTGTCGGTGGTGCCGGCGGTGGCGACGACGGCGAGCGGGGTGGCTCCGGCCCAGCCGGCCTCCGCCAGGGCGCGTTCGAGCGCGGCCGGGTCCATCCGCAGCTCGCGGTCGACGTCGACGGGGACGACGGCCCGTTCGCCGAGGCCGAGCAGGGCGGCCGCCCGCTGGACGGAGAAGTGCGCGGCCCGGGAGGCGAAGATCCGGGGCCGGGTGCCGGCGGGCAGGCCGAGCAGGCCGTCGAGTTCGACGATGCCGTCGAGCTTCTGGTCGCGGGCGAGCATGAGGCCCATGAGGTTGGACTCGGTGCCGCCGGAGGTGAGCACGCCGGTGGCCGAGGCGGGGTCGTAGCCGACCAGGGCGGCGAGTTCGGCGAGCAGCGCCGTTTCGAGCGCGGTCGCGGCGGGGGCCTGGTCCCAGGAGTCCTGGGAGGGGTTGAGGGCGCTGACGGCGAGGTCGGCGGCGGTGGCGACGGCGAGCGGCGGGCAGTGCAGGTGGGCGGCGCAGGCGGGATCGGCGGGGTCGGCGGCGCCGTGGGCGAGGAGTTCGGTGAGGCGGCCGAGGGCGTCGCGGCCGCTCGCCCAGGTCAGTGCCTCGGCGGTCCGGGCGGCGAGGTCGGCGGGGCGGCCGGTGGGCAGCGGGCCGCCCCGCCGGGTGGCTCCGGTCTCCAGCGCGTCGAGGACGGTGGCGAGCAGCGGGCCGAGCGCGGCGGGCCCGCCGACGCCGCCGGACAGCGCGTCGAGCGGCCACCCGGTACCGAGCGGCCCGCCCGCGTCCGGGCCACCCGCCCCGCCGGATCCCGACCCGTCCGCCCCGCCCGACTCCGCCCCGCCCCCGCCCCCGCCCCCGCCCGGTCCGAACGCGCTCACGCGGACACCGCCGGCCCGGAGGCCGCCGCGAGGGCGTCGGCGAGCCGGTCCAGCACCGCGGCCGCCTGCTCGTCCGTGACGGTGAGCGGGGGCAGCAGCCGCAGCACGGCGTCGTGCCGCCCGCCGAGTTCGACGATCAGCCCGCGCTCCAGGCACGCCTCCCGCACCCGGACGGCGAGCTCGGGTGCGGCCGGCCGCGCGCCGCAGGAGTCCGGCTCGGCCGCCGGGTCGACGAGCTCCACACCGATCATCAGCCCGCGTCCGCGCACATCGCCGATCACCGGCAGCTCCCCGGCCAGCGCCCGCAGCCGTTCGGTCATCCGCGCGCCGACCGCCGCCGCCCGTTCGGCGAGCCCGTTCGCGGCGACGTACCGCAGGGTGGCGGCGCCGGCCGCCATGGCGAGCGTGTTGCCGCGGAAGGTGCCGGTGTGCGCGCCGGGCCGCCAGCCGTCGTACTCCTCGCGGTAGACGACGACGGCGAGCGGCAGGCTGCCGCCGATCGCCTTGGAGAGCACCATGGCGTCCGGCACGATCCCGCTGTGCTCGACCGCCCACATCGCGCCGGTGCGGCCCACGCCGGTCTGCACCTCGTCGACGATGAGCGGGATGCGGCGCTCGGCGGTGATCCGGCGCATCGCGCGCAGCCAGGCGTCGGGCGCGGGGACGACGCCGCCCTCGCCCTGGACGGCCTCCAGGATCATCGCGGCGGGCGGGACGACACCGCCGGACGGGTCGTCGAGCAGCCGCTCGACGTAGGTGGCGGACAGCTCGGCGCCCGCCTCCCCGCCGACCCCGAACGGGCAGCGGTAGCCGTAGGGGTAGGGCAGCCGAACCACCTCGCCGCCGCCGGGCAGCGGCTCCTTGACGGCGACGTTGCCGGTGAGCGCGAGGGCCCCGGCGGTCATCCCGTGGTAGGCGCCGGTGAAGGAGAGGGCGCCGGAGCGGCCGGTGGCGGTCTGCATCAGCTTCAGCGCGGCCTCGACGGCGTCGGTCCCGGCGGGGCCGCAGAAGTGCACGCGCGCGCCGTCGGCGAAGGCGGGCGGGAGGCTCTCGAACAGGGCGGTGGTGAAGTCGTCCTTCTCGGCGGTGGCGAGGTCGAGCAGGTGGAGCGGGGCGCCGCTGTCGAGGGTGCGGCGGATCGCCTCCAGGACCACCGGGTGGTTGTGGCCGAGCGCGAGGGTGCCGGCGCCGGAGAGGCAGTCGAGGTAGCGGCGGCCGTCGGCGCCCTCGACGGTCATGCCGTGGGCGCGGACCGGGACGATCGGGAACGAGCGCGCATAGGTGCGGGCGGCGGACTCGCGGCCGCGCTGGCGCCGCAGGACGGCGGCGGCCCGGGCGGCTTCGGGCGGCGCGCCGGCAGACCCGCCGGCCGGGGAAGGAGGTGGCACGGGGACGGTCGGACCGGTGGCGGGCTCAGCGGCGAGCGTCAAGGCGGGCTCCCAAGAATTTAGGTGAGCCTAACCTTACTTCTCCGGTTCGCCCGGATTCTCCCCGGGGCCGCCGGAACCACCCGCGCGGGTGACAGCGGACCCGTTTCCCCAACGAGCGAACCGCCGGGAGGTCACGGCCCGGGCGGGCGGACCACGCGCGCTACCCTCACCGCATGCCGTCCTCGCCCTCCTCCCCGCCGTCACCGACCCCGGCGACCCCGGCGACCCCGCCGTCCGCCCCATCGACCCCGCCGTCCGCACCGCCGGCCCCCGACACCGACGCGTACGCCGCCGAACTCGCCCGCACCCGCGCGTTCTTCGCCGTCCGCGCCGCCGACTGGGACGCCAAGTTCCCCGACGACGGCCCGCGCTACGCCGCCGCCGTCGCCGAACTCGCCCTGCGCCCGGGCGCGTCGGTGCTCGACGCCGGCTGCGGCACCGGCCGCGCCCTTGCCCCGCTCCGGGCGGCGGTCGGACCGGCGGGGCGGGTCCTCGGAGCCGACGTGACCCCGGAGATGCTGCACGAGGCCGCCGCCCGCCACCCCGGCACCGCCGACCTGCTACTCGCCGACTGCGCCCGGCTCCCCCTGCCCGACGCCGCGTTGGACGCCGTCTTCGCCGCCGGCCTGATCTCCCACCTCCCCGACCCGGCCCGCGCCCTCGCCGAACTGGCCCGGGCGGCCCGCCCCGGCGCCCGGCTGGCACTGTTCCACCCCGTCGGCCGCGCCGCCCTCGCCGCCCGCCACGGCCGCGCCGTCACCCCGGACGACCTGCGGGCCGAGCCCAACCTCCGCCCGCTGCTCGCCGCCGCCGGCTGGCGCCTGACCTCCTACACGGACGCCGACGACCGCTACCTCGCCCTCGCCGAGCGGACAGCCGAGCGGACGGCCTAGCCGGCGGCCGAGCGGACACCGGACCGGACGGTCGGGGGCCCCACCCGGCCGTGACCGCCGGCATGCCGGACTCGAAGCCCTCCGCACCCGAACCGGGTGCCCGACGAGAGGAGCCGGCATGGCGCTCTTCGGCAACGCCCACCGGGTGGACGACGACGAGGCCCACAAGGAGTTCGCCCGGCTGCTCGGCGAGGGCGAGCAGCTCCGGGCCGCCTACCAACTGCTGCGCGACTCCTTCCTGTTCACCGACCGCCGGCTGATCCTCGTCGACAAGCAGGGCATCACCGGCAGGAAGACCGAGTACCACTCGATCCCCTACCGGTCCATCACCCACTTCGCCGTGGAGACCGCCGGCGGTTTCGACCTGGACGCCGAGCTGAAGATCCGGGTGTCGGGCGCGGCGCTGCCGATCTCCAAGAACTTCACCAAGGGCGTGGACATCTACGAGGTGCAGGCCCTGCTCAGCGAGTTCGTCACCCGCTGACCCGGCCGGGGTCAGGTCACCGAATCCCTGCTGGTTGCACATGCCCACGACGCGGTCGTCGAAGCAGGGGGTGTCGATCTCGACGCCGTCGTGCGACCCGGTGGCCGCCCCACCGGCAGGGCGACATCGCGCCCGGGCGTGCCGCCCGAGTACGGGCAGTCAGGACCACGGACTCGAACAGGCAGGTACCGAGCGGCAGTTCACTCGTTCAGACGCCGCGGCGCCCGCCGTCGCCGCCGGTCCAGCGGTAGCACAGCTCCGGGCGGCCGACGGTGCCGTACTGGGGCTCGCGGGCGGCGAGACCGCTGTCCACCAGGTGCTCCAGGTAGCGGCGGGCGGTGATCCGGGAGACCCCGGCCGCCGTGCCCGCCGCGGCGGCGGACAGGCCGGTGCGGGCCGCGCGCAGCACGCCCGCGACGGTGTCCAGCGTCGGCGCGCTCAACCCCTTGGGCAGGGCGGTGCGTTCGGGTGCGCGGAGCAGCGCGAACGCCTGGTCGACCTCGTCCTGCCCGGTGGCCGGACCGGTGCGGGCGAGGGTGTCCCGGTAGCGGGCGTAGCGCTCCAGGCGGTCGTGCAGCGCGGCGGCGGCGAAGGGCTTCAACAGGTACTGGACGACGCCGGCGGAGACGGCCTGGCGGACCATCGCGAGGTCGCGGGCGGAGGTGACGGCGATGACGTCGGTGGTGTGCCCGCCGGCGCGCAGCGTGCCGCAGAGCTGGAGGCCGTGCCCGTCGGGCAGGTAGAGGTCGAGCAGCAGCAGGTCGACGGGGCTCCCGGCGGCGCGGGCGCGCTCCAGGAAGCGCAGTGCCTGTGCGCAGCCGTGCACGGTGCCGACGGCCCGGAAGCCCGGTTCACGTCCGACGTAGAGGGCGTGGGCCGCGGCGGCCACCGGGTCGTCCTCGACGACCAGCACGGAGATCTCGGGGCGCTCGGGTGCGCGCGGCGCGCCGGTCACGGGGCCACCGCCAGGCGCCCGCGGTCCCCGGCGCCCTCGGCCCCGCCGTCGCGCACGGCCCGGTCGAGCGGCAGGCGGACGGTGAGGACGGCGCCGCGCTCCCGGCCGACCTCGACGGTGCCGCCGTTGCGGCGGGCGGCCTGCGCGACGAGCGCGAGCCCGAGTCCGCGCCCGTGGCCGCCGCCCCGTCCGCCTCCGCTCCCGTCCCCGTGTCCGTGTCCGTCCCCGTGTCCGCTCCCGTCCCCGGCTCCGCTCCCGCCCTGCTTGGTGCTCCAGCCGCGCCGGAACACGTCGTCCACCGCGCCCGGGGCGATGCCCTCGCCGGTGTCGGCGACCCGCAGCAGCAGGTGCTCGCCGTCGATCCGGGCGGTGACGGTGACCTCCGGCGGTTCGGGGCGCGCGGCCGCGCCCGCGATGGCGGCGTCCACGGCGTTGTCGATCAGGTTGCCGAGGACGGTGATGAGGTCGCGTGCGCTCAGGCAGGGCGGCAGCACCCCGTCGTCGATGGAGCTGTCAGGGGTGAGCGTCAACTCCACGCCCCGCTCGGCCGCCTGGGCGGCCTTGCCGAGCAGCAGGGCGGCCAGCACGGGTTCGCCGACGGCGGCCACCACCCGGTCGGTGAGCCGCTGGGCGAGGGCGAGTTCGGCGGTGGCGAACTCCACCGCCTCGCGGTGGCGGCCGAGTTCGATCAGCGAGACGACGGCGTGCAGCCGGTTGGCCGCCTCGTGCGCCTGCGCTCCGAGCGCCTCGGTGAAGCCGCGCACCGAGTCCAGTTCTCCGCTCAGCGACTGGAGTTCGGTGTGGTCGCGGAGGGTGAGGACGCGGCCGAGCCCGGTGCCGATGGTCGAGGTGTTGAGCACCACCACCCGCTCGGCCGTCAGGTGCACCTCGTCACGGACCGGCTCCGCCCCGGAGACGGCGGCCACCAGCGCCGCCGGCAGGCCCAGCCCGGCGACCGGCCGCCCCTCCACCGGCCCTTCCAGGCCGAGGAGTTCACGCGCGGCGTCGTTGCAGAGCACCACCCGGCGGTCGCGGTCGAGCAGCACCAGCCCCTCCCGCACGGCGTGCAGGGTGGCCTGGTGGTACTCGTAGAGGTGGCTCAGCTCGGCCGGCCCCATGCCGTGGGTGTGCCGCCGCAGCCGGGAGTTGGCGAGGTAGGTGCCGATCCCGCCGACGGCCAGCGCGCCCGCCGCCACCCCGGCCAGAGCGAGCAGCGGGCCGCGCAGCTGGGCCGAGATGGACTGCACGGTGAGGCCCGCGCTGACCAGGGCGACCACCCGGTTCCGCTCGTCCAGCACCGGGGTGACCACCCGCACCGACGGGCCGAGCGTGCCGGTGTACGTCTCGCTGCGGGTCTGCCCGTCGAGCGCCCAGTCGATGTGGCCGAGGAAGGTGCGCCCGATCTGCTCGGGCAGCGGGTGGGTCCAGCGGACGCCCGCGGTGTCCATCACGGTGACGAAGGAGACCCCGGTGTCGACCCGCACCCGCTCGGCGTACGGCTGGAGCACGGCCGTCGGGTCGGGCGCGGAGACGGCGGCGAGGACGGCCGGGGAGTCCGCGACGGAGCGGGCGACGGCGGTGACCTGGCGGCGGGCGGCGGCCTCGGTGCGGTCGGCGGTGAACAGGTACGCGAGCACCGCCCCGCCGGCCACCACCGCGGCGACGATGACCACTTGGACGACGAAGAGCTGTCCGGCCAGGCTGCGCACCAGCCGGCGCGACGGAGGGAGGGTTCGCACGGACATGCCTGTCAGTGTGCACCACGGCCGCGGCGGCCCGGTGCGGCCGCGGTGTTCCGGCGTCCGCGTGAACTCTATGAACGCAAGCGTGACCCGCGTCACCCCCCGGCCGCATAGTCGGAGCGGCCCACCACCCGGGGCCGCCAGGACCGCACGGCCGCGCACCCTCACGGGCGCACCCCCACCCACGTACCGGCGCAGCAGCGCGCCGGGCGTGCGGGCGCTCGCGCGCCGGGCCCAGCAGTGGCGAAGGAGCCGCAGATGTCGATCACCGGACCAGGAGCAGGGTCCAGAGCCGCGGACGCCCCGGACGCGGGCGCGGAGCCGGACGCGGGCACTGCGGGCATCGCGGGCACCGTGGGCATCGCAGGCACTGCGGGCACTGCGGCGAAGGCGCCGCGGGACCGCACCCACTACCTCTACCTCGCCGTGATCGCGGCGGTCGTCGCGGGTGTCGTGGTGGGCCTGGCCGCGCCGGGCTTCGCGGTGGAGCTGAAGCCGATCGGCACGGGCTTCGTCAACCTCATCAAGATGATGATCAGCCCGGTCATTTTCTGCACCATCGTGCTCGGCATCGGCTCGGTGACCAAGGCCGCCAAGGTCGGCCGGGTCGGCGGCCTGGCGCTGGGCTACTTCCTCGCCATGTCGACCGTCGCGCTCGCGATCGGCCTGCTGGTCGGCAACCTGCTGGAGCCCGGCGGCGGCCTCCACCTGACCGCCGCGCTCGCCAAGTCCGGCCACGCCCAGGCCGCCGCCGGCGGCGCGCAGTCCACCACCGACTTCCTGCTCGGCATGATCCCGACCTCCCTGCTCTCCTCCCTCACCGAGGGCAAGGTGCTGCAGACCCTGCTGGTCGCCCTGCTGGTCGGTTTCGCCCTGCAGGCGCTGGGCCCGGCCGGTGCGCCCGTGCTGCGCGGCGTCGAGCACGTGCAGCGGCTGGTCTTCCGGGTGATGGCGATGATCATGTGGGTGGCGCCGGTCGGCGCCTTCGGGGCGATGGCGGCGGTGGTCGGCGCCACCGGGACGGCCGCGCTGAAGAGCCTCGCCGTCATCATGGTCGGCTTCTACCTGACCTGCGCGCTGTTCGTGGTCGTGGTGCTCGGCACGCTGCTGCGCCTGGTCGCGGGTGTGAACATCTTCGGCCTGCTGCGCTACCTGGGCCGCGAGTTCCTGCTGATCCTCTCCACGTCCTCCTCGGAGAGCGCGCTGCCCCGGCTGATCGCCAAGATGGAGCACCTGGGCGTCAGCCGCCCGGTGGTCGGCATCACCGTCCCGACCGGCTACAGCTTCAACCTGGACGGGACCGCGATCTACCTCACGATGGCCTCGATCTTCATCTCGGAGGCGCTGGACAAGCCGATGTCGGTGGGCGAGCAGCTGTCGCTGCTGGTCTTCATGGTGATCGCCAGCAAGGGCGCGGCCGGGGTCACCGGCGCCGGACTGGCCACGCTGGCGGGCGGACTGCAGTCGCACAAGCCGGCGCTGGTGGACGGGGTCGGGCTGATCGTCGGCATCGACCGGTTCATGTCCGAGGCGCGGGCGATGACCAACTTCGCGGGCAACGCCGTCGCCACCGTGCTGATCGGGCAGTGGACCGGGGAGCTGGACCGCGAGCGGGCCCGGCAGGTGCTGGCGGGTGCGGTGCCCTTCGACGAGCGGACGCTGCTGGACACCGGCGCCCACGGCGCCCCGGCCGGCGGGTCCGCGCCCGCGGCAGCGCCCGGGTCCGCACCCGCCGCCCCGGGCCCGGTGCCACTGGCCGCCGCCTGACCCGCCCCGGCCGTCCCGGCCGCCCCACCCCCTGACTCCCCCGGTCCGGCGCCCCGCCCAACCCCCCGGAAATGGCGCCGGACCGGGGGTTCCGCGTTCCCCCCGGCGCTCCCCCGCGCGCCGCCGCCGCCCGCCGACCCTCAGACCTCCTCGGACCCGCTGACCGCCCAGCTCAGGCCGGTCGCCGGGTCCTCCAGCGCGAGGTGCAGGTGCCGCAGCCGGTCCGCCGGGTCCTCCCAGGTGAAGCAGCGCATCCGCGCGACCAGCGCGCCCACCTCCGCCCGGTCCGCCCGCCGAGCTCCCTCCGCCCCGGCCCCGGCCATCGCCGCCAGCACCCGCCACAGCGCCAGCCGCCCGTGCGCCGCGCCGTGCGCCCGGTCCGCGACGCCCGCCTGCACCAGCGCCGCCCAGACGAGCGCGAACGGCAGGTACCCGCCGGTCACCAGCCGCCCGGGCGCGAGCTGCGCGGCGGCCTGCGGCGCCGATCCCCGCACGCAGACGGCCCGCGCCCACCCGGCCAGCTCGGCGAGCGCCCGGGTGGCCGGCTGCCCGGGCAGCCGGGCACCGGAACCGGGCAGCTCCACCGGGGCCAGGCCCTCCCGGCTGGCCGGCAGTGTCAGCAGCGCGCTGCGCGACCCTCCGTCGCGCAGGTACTCCCGCACCGGCGCGCCCTCGCCCCGGCCCGCCGCCTCCCACGGCTCCAGCCGCAGCGGAACGCCCTCGCGGTCCGGCTCGGCGTCCCGGGAGAGGTCCTCGCCGAGCAGCACCCGGGTCTGCGCGACCAGCCGCCGCACCGGCGGCGGGCCGAGCAGCGGGGCGAGCCGCCGCCAGCAGTGCCGGGTCGCCAGCACCTCCCAGAGCGGCCCGGCGTCGTGGTCGGTGACGGCGGCGGCGGTGCCGGGGCCCCCGTCCGGGTCGAACAGCCGGGCGGCCACCTCGGGCGGCGCGGCGTAGGCGATCAGGTGGCCGAGCGGGGCGGTGGCGACGGCGGCCCGGCCCCGCGCGGCACCGCCCGCACCGGCACCGCCCGAACCGAGACCACCCGGACCGGGACCGGTCTCCCCCGGGTGGAACGCGACGGCGACGGCGCGGGCCTGCCGGTAGGCGCCCAGCAGTTCGATCCAACGGCCCTCGTCCGCCAGGGAGCGGAGCCGATGCTCCTCGTACGTGATCACGATTTTCAGCGTACGGGCGAGACCGCGCATGAGCTGACAGACCGTCAGTCCGGCGCGCCGGAACCGTTCCCGGGCCCGTTCCCGGGCCCGGGCCCGTCGACCGCCCCGCGCTCCCGTTCGAGAACGGTCCGCAGTCGGTCGAGCGCCCGCCGCCGGGTGAGGGCCAGGGTGGAGCGGTGCACGCCGAGCAGGGCCGCGGCCTCCTCCAGCCCGTACCCGTCGAGGTCGACCAGCAGGACGGCGCGGGCCTGCTTCGCCGTCAGGCAGCCCAGCAGCCGGACGACCTCCCAGTGCGCCTGCAGCTCGGCCTGCCCGCCGGCCTCTCCGCCGAGCGCCTCGACGTCCTCCAGCGCCTCGAACGGCACCAGCCGGCGGTGGTCGCGGCGCCACTCGTCGCGCACGACGTTGACCATCGCGGTGAACGCGTACGCATAGGGCCGCGGATGGCCGAGGAAACGGGCGGGCCGCCGGGCGATCCGCACATACGCCTCGTGGACGACATCCCCCGCACCGAACGGATTTCCGACCAGCCGGGTGGCCGCCCGGTGCAGTCTGGGCAGCAATTCCGTGAACACCCGGTCGAATTCCGCGGATTCGGCCCCGGAACGGCCTTCCGGTTCCCCTTCGCCCCGACAACCCGGCGCGCTCCCCATGCCGCCCCCTCGGAAATCGGCACCCCGAAGCCCGGTTGGCCACCACCGACCGGAACACCCACGACGCACCTCGCGCCATGGTTCGCCGTCCTCCTGCCCGCTACGGATCCCGGTAATGCGTCATCATCGAAAAATGGCGGGGGAGAAACGGGGGAATTCCACGAGGGCGGTGCGGCACGCCGCACCGCCCTTCCCTCTCCCCCACCCGCCGATTCACCTGTCCACCGATTCGGCCGGTGATTCGCCCGGGTGTGAATCCGCTCATTCGCGCGGCGTCAGCCGTACCCGCATCGGGCTCTTCACCTGGAGCGTGATCCCCTGGCCGAGCCGCACCCCGCGGTCGATCGCCTCCAGGTCGAACTCCCGCAGCAGCGCGCCCAGCGCCAGCACCGACTCCAGCATCGAGAAGTGCTGCCCGATGCAGGCCCGCGGCCCGCCCCCGAACGGGTACCAGGCGTACCGGTGCCGCTCCTTCTCGCGCTCGGGCAGGAAGCGGTCCGGGTCGAAGCGGTCGGGCTCCTCCCAGTGGCCGGGGTGCCGGTGGGTCACCCAGGGCGCCAGGATCACCTGGGCGCCGGCCGGGATGACGTGCCCGTCGACCACCGACTCCTCCACCGAGCGGCGCCCCATCTGCGAGGCGGCCGGGTAGAGCCGCATGGCCTCCTTCAGCACCCGGGTCAGGTAGGGCAGCGCCTCCAGGTCGGCGGCTCCGGGCTCCCGGTCGGCGAGCACCGCGTCCGCCTCCGCCCGGGCCAGCCGGCGCTGCTCCGGGTGCTTGGCCAGCAGGAACAGCGCGAAGGCCAGCGAGGTCGCGGTGGTCTCGTGCCCGGCGAGCAGGAAGATCAGCACCTGGTCGCGCAGCTCGTCCGGGTCGAGCCGCTCGCCGTCCTCGCCGCGGGCCCGGGTCAGCAGCTCCAGCAGGTCGTCCGAAACGGCCGGCCCGTCCACGGCGTCCACGCCGCCGGCGGCGACGCCGGCGTCCGCCGTGCCGGAGCGTTCCGCCCGGCGGGCCCGCTCGGCGATGATCCGGTCGCACACCGCGTACAGGTCGCGGCGCGCCTCCGCGCCGCGCCGGTTGGCCGGCGTCGGCCAGGAGCGGGGCAGCCGGACCGGCGCGAACCCGCGTTCGAGGACGAATTCGCCCATCACCGGGAAGCTGCGGTGCACCACCTCCACCGCCGCCTCCACGTCCGCCCCGAACAGGATCCGGGAGACCGTGCGCAGCGCGAAGCGCGACATCTCCTCGGCCAGGTCGACCACGCCGCCGGGCGCCGCCCGCCACCGGTCGGCGAGCACCCGGCACTCCAGCCCGACGGCCTGCGCGTAGCCGTCCACCCGGCGGCGGGTGAACAGCGGCTGGATCAGCCGGCGCTGGCGCTGGTAGTCGCCGTCCTGGCTGGTCAGCAGGCCGTTGCCGAGACTCGTCCGCAGTTCGTCGTAGAAGCTGTTGTCCTTGCGGAAGTTGGCGGCCTGGCTGCCGAGCACCTGGTGCGCGCCCTCCGGGGAGAACACCGCGTAGAACTCCGCGCGCAGCCCGGGCGGACCGGCCACGAAGCGGACGACGTCGCCGTAGTCGCGTCGGGCGTCGAGGTACGTCCGCAGCGGGCGCCGCGTCAGGTCGAACAGCGATCCCACCAGGGGAAGGCCCAGCGGTCCCGGTATCCGCTTCGTGGCGGCGGCAGCAGCGGTGGCGGCAGCGGCAGCGGCGGTCTCTGTCATGTCCCCTCCTCGGTCGTGCTCCTCGGTACCGACCCAACGTAACTGAGTGGTAATCAGAGCAGAAGGAGCGCGCGGGGCGGCCCGGCGGGCGCTGGACGGCGCCCGCCGGATCGTTCACGCCCCTACTCGTACTCCGTACCGCCCTTGCGGGTGAGGTAGGCGTCCCCGACCGCCTTGGCGATGGCGCGTCCGCCCACCACCGGGCTGTGGCGCTCGACCAGCGGCCGGACCACCACGCCCTCGCGCAGGTGCAGCTCGCGCCCGGAGACCGTCTCGCGCCCCTGCGCGAGCGCCAGCACCGTGTCCACCGCGAACGGCCCGCGCCACAGCTCGGGCACCAGCGGCAGCTCCCCGTCCAGCAGCTCGGCCGCGGGCAGCCAGCGCAGCTGCCCGTCGACCACCGCCGAGACGTCGAAGGCCGCGTAGCCGGGCACCTCCCCGCGCCCGGACCCGCCGTAGGTGAGGTCCTGCACGCCCGTGCCGTAGACCTCGCCGAAGACGCCGACCCGCTCCGCGCCGAGCCGCTCGGCCAGCCGCGCCGCGACCCGCGCGACGCCGTGCGCCCGCACCGCCCGCCAGTACAGGTTGCGGCCGTCCTCGACGAGCGCCAGCCCCCGCGCGCCGACCCCCTTGGAGGAGACCTGCACCTCGCCGGTGGCGGCGTGGTAGGTGACCAGGCAGCAGCTGCCGTGCAGCTTCTCGGTCACCACGACGGGCTCGCCGGGCGCGAACACGTCCGGGAACCGCTTGAGGTTCTCGATGTCCACCCAGGGCAGCAGGTCCGGGGCCGGGACGACGTCGCCGCTCATCGTGGTGGGCACCTGCGGCTGCCACTTGGTGATGCCCAGCAGCGCCGCGAAGTCGTCGCCCCGCCCGGCGGCCGCCGCCAGGTCGGTGCCGGCCAGGGCCCCGGGCCGGCAGACGATGCCCTGCGAGAGCTCGCCGCGCAGCCGCACCGCCTTGACCCGGTCGGCGCCGCTCCCGGCGAGCCGGCCGGTCAGGCCCAGCTCGGCGATCAGCGGCGCGGGCAGCACGGCCTGCTCCGGGATGTACACGGCGTGGTCGCCGGTGCGATAGGCCCCCTTGGCGACCACCGCGCGGTACAGGCCGACCTGGGCGAGTTCGAGGGCGTCGGCGTTCGGGTGCTCCAGGATGGTCAGCCGCTCGGCGGTGACCCGCAGCGTGGACATGGGCGTACTCCTCCCCCTGGCTCGGCCGTCGGCCGGCGTGCGCGCGGGGCCGAGGGGACCGATAGGACCGATAGGACTGATGAGGACCGATGGGATGGCTGGGATCGATGGGACCAACAGGATCGACGGGATCCATGGGATCGAGGCGATCGACGGACCGAGGGGGCCACTCTCCCGCCCCGGTGCGTCCGGGCGCGAAGGGTTTTCGGCGGCCGCGCGGCGGCCCTTCCCCGTCCGAGGACCTTCCGACGGCCGGGACGCCGTGCGGACCTTCCCTCGCCCCTGCGACGGTACGGGCAGGGATCGGCTCGCATCTGCGGCACTATGATCGGCATAAAGGCCGCAGCTGCGGCCACGGCCCGCGCCCTTCCGGCGCGCCCAGGAGGGGAAGCGTAGGAATGACCGGAACGACCGTCCGCAGACTCACCGCCGCCGGCGCCGCGGCCCTCGTCCTCGCCCTCGGCGCCACCGCCTGCGGCAGCGACGGCGGCTCCGCCGACAAGAACGGCTCGGCGACGAGCACCGCCACCGACTCGGCCACCGGCCCGGCGGCGACGGGCGCCTCCGCCGGTGCTCCGAAGGCGTCCGGTTCGATCACCGTGTTCGCGGCCGCCTCGCTCAAGGAGACCTTCACCGACCTCGGCAAGAAGTTCGAGGCCGCCAACCCCGGTGCCAAGGTCGCCTTCAACTTCGGCGGCAGCTCCGCCCTCGCCGCCAGCATCAACTCCGGCGCCCCCGCCGACGTCTTCGCCGCCGCCAGCCCGGCCACCATGAAGACCGTCACCGACGCGGGCGGCGCCGCGGGCGCGCCGAAGACCTTCGTGCGCAACACGCTCGCCATCGCCGTCCCCAAGGGCAACCCCAAGCACCTCGCCGGCCTCGCCGACCTGGCCGCCCCCGGGGTGAAGGTCGCGCTCTGCGCCAAGGAGGTGCCCTGCGGCGCCGCCGCGCTGACCGCGCTCAAGGCCGCGAACGTCACGCTCACCCCCGTCACCCTGGAACAGGACGTCAAGGGCGCGCTGACCAAGGTCGAACTGGGCGAGGTCGACGCCTCCCTGGTGTACCGCACCGATGTGCGGGCCGATTCCGGGAAGATCGACGGCGTGGACTTCCCCGAAGCCGCCCAGGCCGTCAACGACTACCCGATCGCCGCGCTGGCCAAGGCGCCGAACAAGGACGGCGCCGCCGCCTTCGTCGCCTACATCCAGTCGCCCGAGGCGCAGCAGGTGCTGACCGCGGCGGGCTTCCAGGCTCCGTGATCCCCCGCACCGGCCGCCGTCGCGGCCACCCCGACGGCGGCAACGCACCGCGGGACCCCGTCGGTCCGCCGCGCCGCCGGGGGCGGCGGCGGGCCCACCGGGTACCGGTCGCCCTGCTGCTCCCGGCGCTGCTCGGGCTGGCGTTCCTCGTCCTCCCGCTGGTCGGGCTACTGGTCCGGGCGCCGTGGAGTTCGCTGTCGGAGCAGCTCACCAGCCCGCAGGTGTGGGAGGCGCTGCGCCTGTCGCTGGTCTGCGCGACGGCGGCGACCGGCGTGTCGCTGGTGCTGGGGGTGCCGCTGGCCTGGCTGCTGGCCCGGACCGAGCTGCCCGGCCGGCGGATGGTCCGGGCCCTGGTGACGCTGCCGCTGGTGCTGCCGCCGGTGGTCGGCGGTGTGGCGCTGCTGCTGGTGCTGGGCCGGCGCGGCATCGTCGGCTCCTGGCTGGACTCCGCGTTCGGCCTGACCCTGCCGTTCACCACCACGGGCGTGGTGATCGCCGAGGCCTTCGTGGCGATGCCGTTCCTGGTGATCAGCGTCGAGGGCGCGCTGCGCGCCGCCGACCCGCGCTACGAGGAGGCCGCCGCGACGCTGGGTGCCTCCCGGCTGACCGCCTTCCGGCGGGTGACGCTGCCGCTGATCGCGCCGGGGATCGGGGCCGGCGCGGTGCTGGCCTGGGCGCGGGCGCTCGGCGAGTTCGGCGCGACGATCACCTTCGCGGGCAACTTCCCCGGCCGCACCCAGACCATGCCGCTCGCCGTCTACCTCGCGATGGAGTCGGACCCGGAGGCGGCGATCGCGCTGTCGCTGGTGCTGCTGGTGGTGTCGATCGCGGTCCTGGCCGGGCTGCGCGAGCGCTGGATGTCCACGCCGTGACGCGGCCGGCCGTGATGCCGCCCGCCGCAGCGCCGCCCGCCGTGGTGCGCTCCCTCCTCCTGTCGGCCCGCAGCCCGGGCCCCGTCTCCGGAAGCCCTCGCCGATGACCCCGCCCAGCGCGCCCCCCACCGGGCCCGTCGCCGCTCCCGCCGCCTCCGGCCTGGACGCCCGGCTGCGGGTCGAGCGCGCCGCGTTCACCCTGGACCTCGCGCTCACCGCCGCCCCCGGCGAGGTGGTCGCGCTGCTCGGCCCCAACGGCGCCGGCAAGTCCACCGCCCTGCGCGCGCTGGCCGGCCTGCTGCCGCTCGGCGACGGCCACCTGCGGCTGGACGGCCGCGTCCTGGAGGACCCGGCCCGGCGGCTGCACACCCCCGCCGAGGAGCGCCCGGTCGGTGTGGTCTTCCAGGACTACCTGCTCTTCCCGCACCTGAGCGCGCTGGACAACGTGGCGTTCGGCCCGCGCTGCCGCGGCCGCTCCAAGCGCGAGGCGCGGGCCGAGGCGGCCGGCTGGCTGGAGCGGATGGGCCTGGCCGAGCACGCGGACGCCCGCCCGGGCCGGCTCTCCGGCGGCCAGGCGCAGCGGGTCGCGCTGGCCCGGGCGCTGGCCGTCCGGCCGCGGCTGCTGCTCCTGGACGAGCCGCTGGCCGCCCTGGACGCGCGGACCAGGCTCGACGTCCGGGCCCAGCTGCGCCGCCACCTCACCGAGTTCGAGGCGGTCGCGGTGCTGGTGACGCACGATCCGCTGGACGCGATGGTGCTGGCCGACCGGCTGGTGGTGATCGAGGACGGGCGCGAGGTGCAGTCCGGCGCCCCGGCGGAGATCGCGCGCCGCCCGCGCACCGACTACATCGCGCGCCTGGTCGGGCTCAACCTGTACCGGGGCACGGCGGACGGGCACCGGGTCACCCTGCCGCAGGGCGCCGTGCTGACGGCGGACGAGGAGCTGTCCGGGCCGGCGTTCGTCGCGTTCCCGCCGTCCGCCGTGACCCTGCACCGGACGCGGCCGGAGGGCAGCGCGCGCAACGTCTGGGAGCTGACGGTGGCCGGCCTCGACCTGCACGGCGACCAGGTGCGGGCCGACCTGGCGGGCGCCGTCCCGATGGCCGCCGACCTGACGCCGGCGGCGGCCGCGGAGCTCGGGCTCGCGCCCGGCGCGGCGGTCTGGGCCGCCGTCAAGGCCGCTCAGACGCACGCCTACCCGGCCTGAGGCGCGAGCCCGCCCGGCGTCGCGCGCCACGACGCGGGGGGGCTGCTCGGCGGGCTCTGCTCCGCGGCGTCACTCGCCGGGCACTACTCGATGGGCGCTACTCGGCGGGTGTCACGAAGCCCGACTCGTAGGCGAGGATGACCGCCTGGGTCCGGTCGCGCGCCCCGAGCTTCGCCAGCACGCTGCTGACGTGCGTCTTCACCGTCTGCACGCCGAGGAAGAGCTGCTCGGCGATCTCGCCGTTGGTCAGCCCGCGCGCCACCTGCCGCAGCACCTCGGCCTCGCGCTCCGTCAGGGCCGCCCGTGCCATCGTCGCGCGCGCCGACGCATTGCCCTGGCCGGCCGCGAGCCGGCGGATCTGGGCGGGGAAGAGCAGTGACTCGCCGGCCGCCACCAGCCGCACCGCCTGGGCGATCTCGGCGGGCCGGGTGCGCTTGAGCAGGAAGCCGTCGGCCCCGGCGCGCAGCGCCTGGTAGACGTAGTCGTCGACCTCGAAGGTGGTGACGACGAGGACCTTCGGCGCGCGGCCGCCGGGCGCGGCGCCGTCGCGGACCAGTTCGCGGGTGGCGGCGAGGCCGTCCAGCCCGGGCATCCGGACGTCCATCAGCACCACGTGCGGGCGCAGCCGGCGGGCCAGGGCGACGGCCTCGGCGCCGTCGGACGCCTCCCCGACCACCCGCAGGTCGCCCTGGGCCTCCAGCACGGCCCGCAGGCCGGCCCGGACGAGTTCCTCGTCGTCGGCCAGCAGAATGTCGATCATCACGCGCCCAAGCGTAGGGGGACCCGGACGGCCAGCACCCACGCACCGGACTCGGCACCCGCGGTGGCCTCGCCGCCGAGCAGCACGGCTCGTTCGCGGATGCCGCGGAGTCCCTTGCCCCCGCGGCGCAGTGAGCCGCCGGACCGGCCGGGCGCGGCGCCGTGCGGGGGCAGGCCGTTGACGCAGCGCAGTTCCAACCGGCCTTCGCGGACGGCGATCCGGACGCTGATCGTCTCGCCGGGCGCGTACTTGAGGGCGTTGGTGACGCCTTCCTGGACGATCCGGTAGCCCTCGCGGGAGAGCACGCCGGGGAGGCCGCCGGCCGGGACGTCGACGCTGGCCTCGACGGGGCTGCCGGCCGCCCGCGCGTGCTCGAAGAGGGCGGGGAGGCGGTCGATGCCCGGCCGTTCGCGAACCTCCTCGCCGCCCGGGCCGCCGGGACCGCCCGAGCCGGCCGACTCCGCCGGGCCTCCCGGGCCACCGGGGCCACCGGGTTCGCCCGGGTCGCGGAGCAGGGCGAGGGTGCGTTCGAGGTCGTCCATCGCCTGCCGGCCGGTCTCCTCGATGACTTCGAGCGCCTTGGCCGAGAAGGCCGGGTCGCCGACCTCGCGGGCCGCGCCCGCCTGGAGGACCGTCACCGTCAGGGCGTGGCCGATCGAGTCGTGCAGCTCGCGCGCCAGCAGGTTGCGCTCCAGCAGCCGTTCGGCGCGCAGCTCGGCGGCGGCCAGCAGATCGGCCGGCGACGGTCCCAGCAGCCTTACCGCCATCGCGAGTTGGAGCCGACCCGCCCAGACGACCAGCCAGCCGAGCCCGAACAGCAGCAGCGGCGCCGCCGCCGGCCCCCAGGGCAGGACGTCCCCGCCCGGCACCCGCACGCCGAACACGACCGGCTTCGACCGCACGACCAGGTCGAAGGCGGCGGCGGGCCCGAGGACCGAGGCGATGCCGACGACCCCGCCGAGGACGAACCGCCCGATCAGCCAGGCCGCCGTCCGCCGCCGGTCGGCCCAGCTCCGGGCGGGCTCGACGGCGATGTCCCGCTCGCGCTCGGGGACGAGCAGCAGCCGCGCCTGGACGCCCTCCGCCCGGCGCACCGCGGGCACCAGCGCGGACAGCGCCAGCAGCGCGACGTCCGCGGGCACCGCCCGCACCAGCACCTCGCCGAGGCCGCGCCCCTCGACGCCCGGATAGACCATCAGCATGACGCCGGCGAAGATCCAGCCGACCAGCAGGTGCAGCCAGCGCGCGTAGGTGACGGCGCTCAGCAGGGGCGCGAATATCCGGGGCATCGCGCCATCCTGCCAGGTCAGCGCCGCGCCCGGCCTCCTTCCCGGGAGGGAGGCGGATCCCCTCCCCAGCGGGATCCGCCGGACCGCCCCGCCGGGGTCCCATGGAGCCGTCGGAGCACGGAGAGAGGGAGGACTGACGTGATCAAGGTGGAGGGCCTCACCAAGGAGTACGGCGGGGCACGGGTGGTGGACGGCCTCGACTTCGAGGTCCGCCCGGGGGTGGTGACCGGCTTCCTCGGGCCCAACGGCGCGGGGAAGAGCACCACGATGCGGCTGGTCCTCGGCCTCGACCGCCCGACCGCCGGCCGGGCCCTCGTCGACGGCCGCCCGTACGGCGAACTGGACGCTCCGCTGCGGCGGGTCGGCGCGCTGCTCGACGCGAACGCCCTGCACGGCGGCCGCACGGCGCGCGGTCACCTGCGCTGGCTGGCCGCGAGCAACGGCCTGCCGGAGCGCCGGGTCGAGGAGGTGCTCGACCAGGTCGGGCTGGCCGATGCGGCCGGTCGCCGGGTCCGCGGCTTCTCGCTCGGCATGCGCCAACGTCTGGGCGTGGCCGCCGCGTTGATCGGCGACCCGCCGGCACTGCTGCTCGACGAGCCGGTGAACGGCCTCGACCCGGAGGGCATCCGCTGGATCCGCGCCCTGCTGCGCGGCCTGGCGGCCGAGGGGCGCGCGGTGCTGGTCTCCTCGCACCTGATGACGGAAATGGCCCTGACCGCCGACCATTTGGTGGTGATCGGCCGCGGCCGGCTGCTGGCGGACGCGGCGGCCCCGGACTTCATCGACCGCCACGGCCGCGCCAGGGTCCGGGTTCGGGCCGCAGACCCGGACAAGTGGGCGTCACTGGTGGGCCGTTCGGGCCTGGAGGCGCACCAGGCCGACGGCGGAGCCTGGGAGGTCACCGGCACGGCACCCGAGGATCTCGCGGCCCTGGCCGCCGCCGAGGGCGTGGTGCTGTACGAACTCGCCGTCCAGCAGGACTCTCTGGAGGAGGCCTTCCTGCGGATGACCGCCGACAGCGTCGAGTACCGGGCGGTGGCCGCATGACCACCACGACCACCACCACCGCAACCCGTGCCGCCACCGCGACCGCGACCGCCGCGACCGCCCGGAACGCGCTGCGTGCGGAGCGGATCAAGCTCACCACGCTGCGCTCGCTCTGGATCACGCCGCTCACCGCCCTGCTGCTCACCGTCGGCTTCACCACCGCCGTCGCGGCCGCCGTCGGCGCGACGGACGAGACCCTTGCCGCCGACCCGGGCATCGGCATCCACTACGGCCTCAACTTCGGCCAGGCGGCGCTGGTCTGCTTCGCCGTCCTGCTGCTCGGGCAGGAGTTCAGCACCCGCATGATCGGCGCCTCGCTGACGGCCGTCCCGCACCGCGGCCGGCTCTACGGCGCGAAGCTCGCCCTCGGGGCGGCCGTCGCCCTCGCCGTCGGCCTGCTCGGGACGGCCGGCTCGTTCGCCGGCTATGCCGTCTTCGTGCCGCACGCCGGGAACGACGACGCCCTGGTGCGCAGCATCACCGCGGGGGTGCTCTACCCGGTGCTGCTGGTGGTGCTCTGCCTCGGGCTGACCGCCGTCCTGCGCAACCTCACCGCGGCCATGGGCCTGCTGCTTCCGGGCGTCTTCCTGCTCTCCCCGCTGCTGTCCGGCGTCCCGGGCGTGCGCCTCGCCGCGCAGTTCCTCCCGGACCGGGCGGGCCAGTACGCGCTGCGCTACGCCGAAGACCCGCAGGTGGCGTACGGCCACTGGACCGGTCTGCTGATCATGGCCGTGTGGGCGGGCGCCGCCGCGTACGGCGGCCTGCGAAGCCTGCGCCGCCAAGCGATCTGACGCTTCGTCACGCCACGCCCGACCGGCCCGCCATGCGCAACCGACGAGTTGCACATGGCGGCCGGAACATGCGACCCTCGGACAACGGATCGAGGAGGTTCACGGCATGGTCGCCGACAGCATCGAGCGGGAGATCACCATCGCGGCGCCGCGCGAGCGGGTCTGGGAAGTGCTCACCCAGGCGGAGTTCCTGGGCATCTGGTTCGGCACGGGCGCCCCCGCGCAGATCGACCTGCGCCCCGGAGGCCGGATGCTCCTGGACCACGGCGTCCACGGGGCACTGGCGGCACGGATCGAGCGGGTGGATCCGCCCGCCGTCTTCGCCTTCCGCTGGTCACAGGGCGCCGCGGGCGAGGAACCGGGCGCGGGCAACGCCACCCTGGTCACCTTCACCCTGGCCACCGAACCGGGCGACCACACGCGGCTGCGGATGGTGGAGAGCGGCTTCGCCTCCCTCACCCTTCCGCACGAGACGGTCCGCACCCGCTCCCGGCAGAACGGCACGGGCTGGACCCGCAAGCTCACCGACCTCGCCTGCCACACCGAGCGCCTCACGCTCCGCCGGTGACGGCTGACAACTGACAGATTTCAGCTGACAGATAACAGAATCTGTTATCTGTCAGCTGTCATTTGTCAGCCGCGCAGAGCCGGGTGGTCCGCCACCACCGTGCAACTACCGGGGGCGATCTCGGTGAAGCCCGCGTCCTGCACCAGCGGCAGCCCGCTCGCCACCAGCTCCGCCCACGCCTGCGGCGTCGCGGTGCGGACGGCGAGCGCGAAGCCGCTCTCCGCCCAGTCCTTGCGCTGCGCCTCGTCCAGCCGCCACCAGGCGAGCTGGGCGGCGTGGCCGGTCTGCGCCATGGTCTTGCCCGCGCTCATCTCCAGCTCCGGGTTCAGCCAGAGCACCGGCACACCCGGCGCCGGGGCGTCCAGGGGACCGCCCTCCTCCAGGTCGGTGCCCGACACCTGGAGCTTGGCGAGCTCCTTCGGCCAGCCGTCCAGCGGCACCGGCGGGAACACCCGCACCTCCGCCTCCCGGCCGGCCACCGTGATCCCGGGCAGCTCCCCGGCCCGGCGCCACTCACCGCCGCGCGCCCGCCGGACCACCTTGCGGATCCGCGCGTCCTCCCAGGCCGCGACCCGCTCCGCCCACTCGCCCTCCGCCCCGGCGACCCGCGGGTCGTCGAGCAGGGTCAGCACCGCGCGCGCCGAGGTCTCCAGCGCGTCGGTCCGCCCGGGCGGTGTCGCACGCTCCAGCCGCACCACCAGCGGCAGCACGTACTGCGGCCGGGCGTCGCGGTCCTCGGGCGTCGGGTCGGGAACGGGGGCGTCGAACGGAGAAGTCACCCGTCCAGCATGCCAGCCCCCGCACCACCGCGATCACCGCGGTCCGCCGGCGGCCGCTCAGCGGCGGTAGCCGCGCTGCGCGTCCCGCTCCTCCGCGTCGTCGTAGGTCAGGAACCAGCCCTCCGGATGGGTGGCCGTCAGCAGCAGCTCGGCGCGCTGCTCCGCGGTCAGCTCCGGATCGCCGTCGTCCGGCCCGTAGACGCCGAACAGCTCGTCGTGGCAGCCGTCCCAGTCGTAGTCGTACAGGTCCGCCGGCAGGTCGCCCATCATGTCGGCGACCGACTCGGGCTGCGCGCCGAGCAGCGCCCGGGCGTCGACCAGCGCCATCCGCAGCGCGATCTCCTCCGCCAGGCAGCGCGGCAGCGGCCACTCGCCGAGCGCGAGGTCGTCGGCGAGGTCGTCGAAGGTGCGGGCCATGGCGCGGCGCCAGCCCCGGTGCAGCCGCCAGGTGCGCTGCGGCAGCCGCCCGAACACCGTCCAGTCGGCCTCCTCGCCGTCGGTGACCGGCTCGTCCTCGTGCTCGTCGAGGTCGTCGTAGGCGGCGTCGGCCAGCCCGAGCAGCTGGGCGTGCAGGAGACAGGCGGTGCGCGGGGTGAGCGTCCAGTCGCCGGCCGCGCCGCCGCCCTCCTCCTCGTCGCCGTCCAGCGGGAACAGCTCGGCGAAGTCGGGCGCGAAGTCCTCGGTGACGCTGATCTCCAGCGTGCCGCCGACCGCCTCGACCCCCGGGATCGCCGCCACCAGCCGGTCCGGGTGGAGCAGCGCGCCGAGCGCCGCGTTGGCGTCCTCGGCCACCTCGCGCAGCAGCTCACGGCGCTGCCCGGCCGGATCGATGCCCTCGAAGTCCAGCTCCTCGACGGCCGCGATGGCCGCGGCGCGCAACGCCGGCCAGTTCGTGATCCGCAGGCCCAGGACCACCGTCGCCTCGATCTCCTGCGCGCCGGAGTCCTCCGCCGCGCCCGGCCCCTGTGGATGATCGCTTCGCTCGCCCATGGGGCTACGGTACGGCTTTTCGGCCCTCCGATCACCGGTCTGTTCCGGCTACCCTACGCGTTCTCGCCGTTACCGCCCCGCGCGTTCCCGCGCACGCCCCGCGTGCCACTGTTCGACGGCGTCCGAACTCCCGGCAGGATGGGCCCCATGGCAAACATCGACGAGTACGGCGGCGGGCAGCGCCCGGACGCCCAGGTGCTGGTAGTGACCACCAACGACATCCCCGGCTACCGGGTCGACCACGTGATCGGCGAGGTCTTCGGCCTGACCGTGCGCAGCCGGCACATCGGCAGCCAGATCGGCGCCTCGCTGAAGTCGCTGGTCGGCGGTGAGCTGCGCGGCCTGACGAAGACCCTGGTGGAGAGCCGCAACGAGGCCATGGAGCGGCTGGTCGAGCAGACCAAGGCGCGCGGCGGGAACGCGGTGCTGATGTTCCGGTTCGACGTCACGGAGGCGGCGGACGTCGGCACGGAGGTCTGCGCCTACGGCACGGCGGTGGTGATCTCCCCGGCCACGGCCTGACCCCGGCGGGCCGCGGCCGCCGGCGGGCGGGGGTGCTCCCGGAACGGAATCCCCGGTTGCGGGGGTCCCGGGAACACCGCCCGCCCGCCGGATGTTTCACGGGCGTGACTGTTTACGGTGCAACCACCTCCGGTCCGGCGGCCGACGGCGCGCCGGACGACGCGGGACGCCGGGTGGACGTCCTGGTGATCGGCGCGGGCCAGGCGGGCCTGTCCGCCGCCTACCACCTGCGCCGCCGCGGCTTCGCGCCGCACCGCGCGGACACCGACGGCGGGTTCGTCGTCCTGGACGCCGACGACGCCCCCGGCGGTGCCTGGGCCCACCGCTCGCCCTCCCTGCGGATGGCCACCGTGCACGGCTTCCACGACCTGCCCGACGTCGAACTCCCCGAGCCCGACCCGAACGCGCCCGCGCGCGAGGTCGTCCCGGGGTACTTCGCGGCGTACGAGGCGCAGCACGCGCTCCCCGTCGTACGCCCCGTCAAGGTGCTCGCGGTGCGCTCCGCGTCCGCCCGGCCGGACGCCCGGCTGCTGGTCGAGACCGACTCGGGCACCTGGTCCACCCGGGCGCTGATCAACGCCACCGGCACCTGGACCCGGCCCTTCCTCCCCCACTACCCCGGCCGCTTCGCCGGGCGCCAGCTGCACTACGCCGCCTACCGGGGCCCGGAGGAGTTCGCCGGCAAGCGGGTGCTGGTGGTCGGCGGCGGGGCCTCGGCGATCCAGGTGCTGTCGGAGGTCGCGGCGGTCGGCGAGACCGTCTGGGTCACCCGCACCCCGCCCGTCCACCACGACGGCCCGTTCACTCCCGAGTACGGGCGCGCGGTGGTCGCCAAGGTCGAGGAACGGGTCCGCCAGGGGCTGCCGGTGCGCAGCGTGGTGAGCGTGACCGGGCTCGGCCCGTCGGTCGCCTACCGCCGGGCCGAGGAGCTGGGCGCGCTGCACCGCCGTCCGATGTTCGACCGCCTCACCGAGCACGGGGTCGCCTGGGGCGACGAGGAGCTGGCCGTCGACGCGATCGTCTGGGCCACCGGGTTCCGTCCCGCGGTCGGCCACCTCGCGCCGCTCGGCCTGCGTGCGCCCGGCGGCGGGATCGCCCTCACCGGCACCCGCGCCACCGCCGACCCGCGGGTCCACCTGGTCGGCTTCGGCCCGTCCGCCAGCACCGTCGGCGCCAACCGGGCCGGCCGGGCGGCGGTCAACGGGATCGTCGGGCTGCTCGGCGCCCCGGCTCGGGACGGGGCCGCGGTAGCGGTGGCGGTGCCGGTCGGCGGCTGACCGGACACCGGTTCCGGCCGGGCCTCACCGCGCCCGCGGGGGCCCGTCCTGCGCGGCGGCCCAGGCGCCCAGCTCCCGCACCGCCGCGTGCAGCGACGCGCCGAGGCCGGTCAGCGCGTACTCGACCCGGTACGGGGACTCGGGGCGGGCGGTGCGGCTCACGTACCCCTCGGCCTCCAGGGTGCGCAGCGCGCGGGTCAGCATCCGCCGGCTCAGGTCGGCGACCGCGCGGTCCAACTCGTTGTAGCCGTGGGGACGGTCGGCGAGCAGGCAGATCAGCAGGACGCTCCAGCGGTCCCCGATCCGGTGCAGCACCGCCGTCGCCGGGCACGTCGCGCGGTCCTGCGCGGTGACCGGAACGCGGTCCTGCGCGGTGAGCGGCGCACGGTCCTGCGCGGTGAGCGGCGCGGGGGCCGGGGTCCGGTCCGTGCCAGTGGACATGGATGTTCCTTCTTTCGACGACCCGCCGGACCCGCCCATGATCGCTCCAGGACGTCGTCGCAGTCGAGGAGTTCACATGTTCGCAGTCACCGGCTCCGCCGGGCGGTTCGGCCGGTCGGCGCTCGCCGCGGTACTCGACCTGGCCGCCGGCCGGACCGGCACGGTCGCCCTCACCCGCGATCCGGCCCGGGTCGGCGCGGACCCGGACCGGCCCGGCCTGTCCGTCCGGCAGGCCGACTTCGCCCGTCCCGCCACCCTGCCGCCGGCGCTCGCCGGGGTCCGGCGGCTGCTGCTCGTCAGCACCGAGCGCTCGCCCCGCCGGTTCCACCTGCACGAGGCGGCCGTCGAGGCGGCCGTCGCCGCCGGGGTGGAGCACCTCGTCTACACCTCGGTGGTCCGCGCCGCCGACCCGGGCAACCCCGTCCCCGAGGCCGCCGACCACCGGCGCACCGAGCGGCTGCTCGCCGGATCCGGCCTGGCGCACACCGTCCTGCGGTTCAACGTCTGGCCGCAGATGCTGCTGCTCTCCGGCCTGGCCCGGCTCGCGGTGGCCCACGGGGAGCTGCCCAGCAGCGCCGCGCACGGCCGGGTCGGCTACATCACCCGGGAGGACACCGCCTGGGCCGCCGCCCGCGTCCTGACCGGCGCCGTCGAGGCCGTCGGCGCCGTCGCCCCCGCACCGGGCGCCACGGGAACGGTCCTGGACGTGACCGGCCCGGGCCTGACCGACGCCGAGGTCGCCGCCGCGCTCGGCGGGGCCACGGGACGGCCGGTGCGGCACCGCCCGGTGGCCGACGCGGACGTCCCCGGCGCGCTGACCGCGCTCGGCGTGCCCCCGGCCCTGGCGGCCGGCTGGGGCGAGAACGACCCGTTCCGCCGCCAGGGCTGGTTCGACGTCCCCGACGACGGCACCACGCGGCGGCTGCTCGGGCGCGCCCCGGTCACGCTCGGCGCGTTCTTCGCCGCCCACCGCGCGGAGCTGCTGGCGGGAACGACCTGACGGGCCGGCCCGCCCGGTCGCCGCCGGACCGGCCGCCCGGTCAGCGGTCGTAGTCGACCGTCACCTTGTCCGTGACCGGGCGGGCCTGGCAGGTGAGGACGTAGCCGGCCGCCAGTTCCTTCTCCTCCAGCGCGAAGTTGCGCCGCATCTCCACCTCGCCCTCCGTCACCAGCGCCCGGCAGGTGCCGCAGACCCCGCCCTTGCAGGCGAACGGCAGGTCGGGGCGGGAGCGCTGCGCACCGTCCAGGATGGAGCGGTCGCACGGCAGCGACAGCGTGCTGCCGCGCCCGTCCAGGACGACGGTGACCTCGCTGCGCCCGGCCGCCCCGTCGGCCGCGCCCGGGGCGTCCTCCGCCCGCTCGGCGACCGGCTCGTCCTCGGCGTGGAACAGCTCCTGGTGCACCCGCTCCGCCGGGACGCCCAGCGAGGCCAGCAGCTCCTTGGCCCCGGCGACCATCCCGAACGGCCCGCAGAGCCACCAGTGGCCGACCGCCGCCGTGTCCACCAGCGCCGCCAGCAGCGCCCGGACCCGCTCCGGGTCGAGCCGGCCGCTGAGCAGCTCGGCGTCCCGGGTCTCCCGGGAGAGCACGTGGACCAGCTGGAAGCGGCCCAGGTAGCGGTCCTTCAGGTCGGCCAGCTCGTCGGCGAACATCACGGTGTCGCTGCGCCGGTTGCCGTAGAGCAGGGTCACCGTGGAGGTGCGGTCGGCGGCCAGGACGGAGGCCGCGATCGACACCATCGGCGTGACGCCGGAGCCGGCCGCCAGCAGCACGTGGTCGGCGGGCTCGGCGAGGTCGGGCGTGAACAGGCCGGACGGCGTCAGCACCTCCACCTCCTCCCCCGGCCGGGCGTCGCGCACCAGCCAGCGGGAGAACAGCCCGCCCGGCACCTCGCGCACGGCGATGCGCAGCGGACCGCCGGCGGGGGCGCAGATCGAGTACGAGCGGCGCTCGTCGACGCCGTCCACCACCCGGCGCAGGGTCAGCGTCTGCCCCGGCCGGAACGCGAACGCCTCCGCGAGCCCGTCCGGCACGGCGAAGGTCACCGCGGCGGCGTCCTCGCAGAGCCGCTCCAGCCCGGCGATCCGCAGCACGTGGAAGGTCGGACGGCGGGCGGGGCGCACGGCGGGCGGCTCCGCGGCGACGGACGGCGACGCGGAGGGCTCCGTGGAGGGCTCCACGGCCGGGACCGGGGTCGGCTCCGCGGCCGGGGCGGCGGGCAGTTCCGCGGACGGGACGGCGGCCATTCAGATCTCCTTGACGCGTTCGAAGGGCTCGCGGCAGTCCCGGCAGCGCCACAGCGCCTTGCAGGCGGTGGAGCCGAAGCGGGACAGCTCCTCGGTGTCGGTGCCGCCGCAGAGCGGACAGGTGACGGGCCCGGCACCGGTACCACCGGCACCACCGGCACCACTGGCGCCACCGGCGACCGCGAGCCGGGTGGGGCCGAGGCTCAGCGGCGTGCTCCCGCCGCCGACGCTCCCCACGGCGGCAACGGCCGCGGCGCCGGGCCGGGGCGGGGCGATGCCGGCCTCGGCCAGCTTGCGCCGGCCCTCGGGGGTGATCAGGTCGGTCGACCAGGGCGGGTCCAGCCGCAGCCGGACCCGGACGTCCGCGAACCCGGCCGCGCGCAGCCGCCGGTCCACGTCGGCGGCCATCTCGGCGACCGCCGGGCAGCCCGAGTACGTCGGGGTGAGCCACGCGGTCACCGCGCCGCCGTCCTCCGCGACCTCGGCGAGCACGCCCAGGTCGGCGAGGGTCAGCATCGGCAGCTCCGGGTCCGGCACGGCCGCCGCCACCGCCCAGGCGGCCCCGCCCGCCCCGTCCGACGCGCGCGTCCCGGCCACGGCCGTCACCACGTCGCGCCCGGGTGCGCGCGGGCCACCACCTGCAGTTCGGCGAGCAGCGGGCCCAGCGCCTCGGTGTGCACCCCGTCGCGCCCGGCCCGGCCGCCGACGGCCGCCAGCCCCGGCACGTCCGGCACCGTCAGCCCGGCCTCGGCGCACACCGCCGCCACCGAGCGCAGCACCGGCTCGCGCAGCGCCGCCGGGTCCGCCCCGACCCGCAGTTCCACCGAGTGCGCGGTGAACAGCTCCTCCACCAGCGGCCACACGGCGTCCAGCCCGGCCTGCATCCGCGCCGCCGAGTACGGCGTGCCGTCGCCCAGCCGCAGCGTCCACGCCGCGGCGTACTCGCGGTGGTACGCCAGCTCCTTCACCCCGCGCGCCGCGACCGCCGCCAGCACCGGGTCGGCGTGGCCGGCCAGCGCCTCGTAGAGCGCGCCGCGGGCCGTGGCGAACAGCAGCAGGCGGGCGATCGAGAACGCGAAGTCCCCGTTCGGCGCCTCGACCAGGCGCACGTTGCGGAACTCGTGGTCCTCGCGCCAGTACGCCAGCTCGTCCTCGGTGCGCCCGGTGCCGTCCGCCTGCCCGGCACGGGTGAGCAGCTGGCGGGCCTGGCCGAGCAGGTCGAGGCCCAGGTTGGCGAGCGCGACCTCCTCCTCCAGCTCCGGCGCGCGGGTGCACCACTCGATCAGCCGCTGGGCGAGGACGAGCGCGTCGTCGCCCAGCATCAGGCAGTACGCCGCGAGGTCGGCGCCGTCCAGGCCGGGCGGCACGGTGGTGTCCACGCCGAGCAGCGGGTCGGCGAAGCCCGTCCCGTACGCCCAGCGGCCCTCGCCCTCGGGCTCGGGGGACGCCTCGGCGAGGCTCAGGTACACGTGGTCGTCGGTCATGGTTCGGCTGCTCCCGGTCAGATGTGCGGGACATCCTCGGGGATGTCGTAGAAGGTCGGGTGGCGGTAGACCTTGTCGCCGCTGGGCGCGAAGAAGGGGTCGCGCTCGTCCGGGGTGGAGGCCGTGATCGCGTCGGAGCGGACCACCCAGAGGCTGACGCCCTCGTTGCGGCGGGTGTAGAGGTCGCGGGCGGCGAGCAGGGCCATCCGGTCGTCGGCCGCGTGCAGCGAGCCGACGTGCACGTGGTTCAGGCCGCGCCGGGGGCGCACGAACACCTCGTAGAGCGGCCAGCCGGCCTTGGACTCGGTCACTTCCCGTTCTCCTGTTCCGCGTGCCCCGCCGTGTGCCGTGGCGCTTCCGTGGTCCTGTCGGCGGTCCCGCCGCCGGTCCCACCGCTGGTCCCGCTCGTGGTCCCGCCGGTGGTCCCGTTCGCGGTCCCGCCGCCGGTCCCGTCCGTGCTCCCGCCGGCCTCGGCGCGGCGCTTCGCCGCGTACGCCGTGGCCGCCTCGCGCACCCAGGCGCCGTCCTCGTGCGCGGCCCGCCGCCGCTCCATCCGCTGGGCGTTGCACGGGCCCTCGCCGTGGATGACCCGGTTCAGCTCGGACCAGTCCGGCTCGCCGAAGTCCCAGCCGCCGCGCTCCTCGTTCCACCGCAGCTCCGGGTCGGGGAGGGTGACACCGAGGTGCTCGGCCTGCGGGACCGTCATGTCGACGAAGCGCTGCCGCAGCTCGTCGTTGGTGTGCCGCTTGATCCGCCAGGCCATCGACCGGGCGGTGTTCGGCGAGGCGGCGTCCGAGGGGCCGAACATCATCAGCGACGGCCACCACCAGCGGTCCACCGCGTCCTGGACCATCCGGCGCTGGGCGTCGGTGCCGCGCATCAGCGTCATCAGCAGCTCGTAGCCCTGGCGCTGGTGGAACGACTCCTCCTTGCAGATCCGGACCATCGCGCGGGCGTACGGGCCGTAGCTGCAACGGCAGAGCGGGACCTGGTTGCAGATCGCGGCGCCGTCGACCAGCCAGCCGATCACACCGACGTCGGCGAAGGTGAGCGTCGGGTAGTTGAAGATCGACGAGTACTTCTGGCGGCCGGCGATCAGCTTCTCGGTGAGTTCGGCGCGGTCCACGCCGAGGGTCTCGGCGGCGGCGTACAGGTACAGGCCGTGGCCGGCCTCGTCCTGGGCCTTGGCGAGCAGGATCGCCTTGCGCCGCAGGGAGGGGGCGCGGGTGAGCCAGTTGCCCTCGGGCTGCATGCCGATGATCTCGGAGTGCGCGTGCTGGGCGATCTGGCGGACGAGGGTGGCCCGGTAGGCGTCGGGCATCCAGTCGCGGGGCTCGATGCGCTGCTCCGCGGCGATGACGGCCTCGAACGCCTCCTCGGGCGACGCCCCGGGCCGCTCGGCCACCTCTGCTGTCACCACGGTCCCCTTTCGCTGGCTGTGTCCCCGCCCGGTGCGGGGCCGGCGCCGCCCGTCACCGCCCGCCGACGGCGATCGACGGCAACCGACCAACCGTTCGGTCGGTTCCATTGTGCGCGGAGAGGGGGCGGCTGACAAGGGAGCACCGCCGATGGCGGGCGGGTCCCGGTACGGACCCTGCGCCGGGCCCCGGCGGCACGGCGCCGAAAACCGGTGGCCCGCACCCGGCCGGCGGGGCGAGACTCCCGGCATGACCCTGCACACGGACGAGATCCCGGCCGACGAGGACCTGGTCCGGTCCCTGCTGGAGGCGCAGCGGCCGGAGTGGGCCGCCCTCCCGCTGGCGCCGGCCGGCGCGGGCACCGACAACACCATGTACCGGCTCGGCGACGACCTGCTCGTCCGGCTGCCGCGCACCCCGGACGGCGCCCGGTCGCTGCGCAAGGAGCAGGAGTGGCTTCCGCGGCTGGCCCCGCTGCTCGGCCGCGCCGTCCCCACTCCCGTCCACCGCGGGGCGCCCGCCGCGGCGTTCCCGCTCGCCTGGTCGGTCCACCGCTGGATCGACGGTACGGAGGCCGGGCCGTCGAGCGTCCGGGACTGGGCCGCGTTCGGCGGCGACCTCGCGGCGTTCGTGCGGGAGCTGCACGGCCTCGACCTGATGGGCGCCACCCGCGCCGGCGACCTCAGCTGGTACCGGGGCGGCTCGCTGCGGGACGGCGAGGAGTGGATCGGCCGCTGCCTCGCCGACTGCCGCGCGCTCGCGGGGGCCGGCGGGAGCGGGGAGCTCGACGTCGACGCGCTGGAGCGGCTCTGGCGGGCCGGTCTCGCGCTGCCCGATCCGTCCGGGCCGCACGTGTGGCTCCACGGCGACCTCAAGCCCACCAATCTCCTGGTCCGGGACGGCGCGCTGCACGCGGTCATCGACTTCGGCTGCCTGTCGGTCGGCCACCCCGACGCCGAGCACGCGACCGTCTGGGACCTGCCGCCCGCGGCGCGCCGGGCCTACCGGGAGGCGCTGGACCTCGACGAACCCACCTGGGTCCGCGCCCGCGCCTGGGCGATCGCGGTCGGCGCCAGCGGGATCTCCTACTACTGGCACACCTACCCGGCCTTCGTCGCCGAGTGCCTGGCCCGCCTGGGGGCGATCCTCGCCGAGGACTCCGGCCCCGTCCCCGCTTCCGGCTCGACCTCCGATTCCGGCTCCGTCCCCGTTTCCGGCTCGACCTCCGATTCCGGCTCCGTCTCCGCTTCCGCCGGCGCCGCCGGGCCCTCGGTCCGGGACCCGGCGGCGCCGCGCGGCGGAGGCGTCACGCCGTCATGAAGTCCCGCACCCGCAGGGCCCGCTTCACGATCCGGACGTCGCCGATGTACCCGTGGAACACCTTGTCCAGCACGCCCGCGTACGCGTAGCCGCCCAGCATCCACGGGCGCCCCAGCGTGGCCAGCCCCACGGCCGGGGTCGCCGGGTTGCGGGCCACCTCGCAGCCGTCGACGTACATCCGGCTGAGCTTTCCGTCGTTGACGACCGCGACGTGCCACCAGCGGTCCAGCGGCAGCTGGTGGCCCCAACAGGTCGAGCCCCCCGTCTGGTTGACCGGGTAGACGCACCACTGCAGGGCGGGCGCCTCGGAGAGGCTGAGCGTCACGACGGGCTCGTCCGCGTCCGTCCCCGGGCCGCTCCTGCCCGCCTCGCCCGCCGTTCCCCACCGGCTGAGCAGGGCGGACCAGCGGCTCTGCCCGGAGTCCCAGTCGGCGGGCAGCTTGCAGAAGGCCTCGACGGTGAACCCGCGCTCGAAGGTCTCCCGGTTCAGCGGCGCGGTGGGCGCGGTCTCCAGGTAGGCGCCGCGCACCGGCGAGAGGGTGCCCCTGAACAGCAGGCTGCCGTGGGCCGGCTGGTCCGGGTGGTGCTCGGCGGACCAGGTGAGCGCGCCGTCGGGGGTGCCCGGGGAACTGCGCCAGAACAGGTCGTTGCCCTGCCCCGCCAGGTCCTTGACGACCTGCTGCGCGGAGACCGCCGTGCCGTCGCCGCCGCCGTCGAACCGCCAGTACGCCGCGGTGTCCCGGACCAGCAGCTCGGCCGCCCGGCGCGCCGGGCGCCGCGGAGCGGGCGCGAAGCCCGCGAAGCGCCGGTCGAAGTCGATCGCCAGCGAGAAGCGGTCCACGTCGGAGGTCAGCTCGACCTGCTGCGCCGCCAGCGTGTTGCGCTCCTCGGCGGCGATCTCCTGGATCCACGGCGAGAAGGTCGACACGTCGACGGTGTTCCGGTCGAGGTCGAAGCGGTACGCCCGGATCATCGCGGCGCCGCCGTAGTAGCGGTCCTGGTAGTTGGTGATGTGGACGTGGACGTCGTGGCCGGCCCTGTTCTTCAGCACGGTGCGGCCGGGCGGCCAGTAGTGCCCGTTGACGGTGAGGAAGATCTGGTCGTTGCCGCTGATCAGCCGGTCCCAGAGCTTCCTGCCGTAGTCGGACAGCTCGGCCCGGCCGGCGTCGTCGGCGTACGCGAGGTCGTGGGTGGTCAGGATCACCGGGACCTTCGGGTTGGCGGCGATCACCGCGTTGGCCCAGTCGAAGCCCGCGTCCGAGAGCCGCCAGTCCAGCGAGAGCAGCATCCACGGGCGGCCGCCCGCCGTGACGATGTGGCAGGTGTTGTAGCCGTCCGGGCTGGAACTGTGGTAGCCGGAGGTGCGGGCGGCCCGGGCCTTGCCGAACGTCTCCAGGTACGGGGTGCTGCCGCGCCGGTCGTCGGTCGAGGAGCGGACGTCGTGGTTGCCGGCGAGCACGCCGTAGGCCGCGCCGGCGTCGTCCAGCAGGCCGAACACCTTGGTCACGGCGGCGTACTCGACGGCCAGCCCGTTCTCGGTGACGTCGCCGAGGTGGGCCAGGAAGACGATGTTGTCGTCCGTCCCGTCCTCGCGGTTGACGCCGCCGTCGAGCACGTAGCGGATCGAGGCCTCCACCGGCGCCGGGTGGATCCGGTCCTGGTCGAACAGGTACTGGGTGTCCGGCATGACGACGACGGTGAACCGCCGGGCGTCCGGGTCCGGCTGCCAGCGCCCCTTCCCCTTCGCCTTCCCCGTCTTCCCCGCCTTCCCCGGCTCCGCCCCGGGCCCGCCGGCCGGCTCGGAACCGGCCGCCAGGGCGGGCGCCGCGCCGAGCAGGCCGAGCCCCGCCGCCGAGGCCCCGGCGCCCAGGAGGCCCGCCCCGCGCAGGAACCGGCGCCGACCGGCCGCGGCCGGTCCGTCCCCGTCGAGGTCGGCGGTCCGCGGGCACTCGCACTCGTGCCCGGACTCGTGGATGTCGTGCATGTTCGCTCCCGAAGTGGTCCGGGCCACGACGGTAGGCATCGGGTCTGGTCGGAGATCATCGACCGGGCCACGCGCCGCTGAACAGCGGCCGAACCCGGCGGGCGGCGCTCCGGGCGGCTGGGGGCGGACGGCGGTCGGCAGATCCCTCGATCTGCCGACCGCCGTCCGGGCCGGATGCCCACCGCCCCGTCAGCCTCCGGTCACCGGCAGCCGGTCATCGGCGGTCGGTCATCGGCCTCCGGCCATCCGCTCGTGTCATCGGCGGCCGTGGGCGACCGTGGGCGGCCGTTCCGCGCAGCCTCCCGCTCACCCCTCCGACCGGTCGCGCAGCCGCGGGAGCGGGACCGCCAGGAGCGCCGCCAGCAGGGCGATCCGCGGCGCCAGCTGGTCGATGCGGATGTGCTCGTGCCGGGCGTGCGCGCCCCCTCCGACGGCGCCGAAGCCGTCGAGCGTGGGCAGTCCGCGCGAACCCGGCAGGTTGGTGTCGCCGGCGCCGCCCGCCGGACCGCCGTCCAGCTGCTGTCCGAGCACCGCCGCGAGGGAACGGACGTGGCGCAGCAGCGGATTCCCGGAGCGCTCCGGCCAGGCCGGACGGCTGGACAGCACCTCGGTGCGCACCCGGGCGCCGGGCCTGAGCGCGGTCAGCCGGGCGAGGTTGTCGAGGGTGCGGCGTTGCGCCTCGGTGGTCGCGAAGCGCAGGCCGAGTTCGGCCTCGGCCCGGCCGGCGACCACGTTGGCGCGGCTGCCGCCGCTGATCCGGCCGGCGTTGAGCTCGGTGCCGGGCAGGCTGACCAGGCCGCGGACGGCGACCAGCTGGTCGACGAGCTCGTCGACCGCCGACACCCCCTCGGCGGCGTCGTTGCCCGCGTGCGCCTCGCGTCCGGTGACGGTGAGCCGGACACGGGTGGAGCCGCGCCGGGCGGTCTTGAGCCGACCGTCCGGGTGCGGGGGTTCGAGGCCCAGCACGGCTCCGGCTCCGCGCAGTTGGCGTTCGACGAGGCGGCGGCCGTCCGGGCTTCCGACCTCCTCGTCGGAGACCACGACCAGCCGCACGGTGCGGTGCGGGCGTTGGCCGAGGTCGGCGAGGAGTGCGAAGGCGCCTTCGAGGATGGCGAGTCCGCCCTTCATGTCGACGACGCCGGGTCCGCTGAGGGTGCCGTCCTGTTCGGTGACCGGCCAGTCGGTGAGGATGCCGGCGGGCCAGACGGTGTCGTGGTGGCCGACCACGAGCAGGTGCGGCAGGCTCTCGTCCCGGCCGTCCCACTGGAGGACCAGGTGGTCGCCGGCCGGACCGGGCTCGCGTTGGACGGTGGCCCCGGTGGCGCGGAAGCCGGCGGCCAACTCCTCCGCGAGGGCATCGAGTCGGGGTGCGTCTCCGCTGGGGGATTCGATCCTGGCCAGGTCCGCGCAGCGTCTCCGGACGGCTCCGGCGAGGGTGCGGGCGCGGGTGGTGAGGGCCTGCGGCAGACCGGGAAGCGCGGCGGTGGGGCCGGGTTGGCCCTCGCTGTCGGGGACGGCCGGAGCGTGGGGGGCCGCTGCGACGGGTGGTGCGGCGGCGGGTGCGGGGGTGGCCGGTGCGAGGGCGGTTCGGGCGGTGCCGGTTCTGGTCGTGCCGGGCACGGCCGCGCCGGGTGCGGCGTCGGCGGTCCTGGCCGGGTCGGTCCTGGTCGGGTCGGTCCTGGTCGGGTCGGCCGTGGTGACGGCGGAGGCGGTGACGGTCGCGGTGGTGACGGTCGCGGTGGTGACGGTCGCGGTGGTGGAGACGCCGGTGGGGGTGTTGACGGTCGGGGCGGCACAGGCGGGGGTGGTGCCGGTTCCGGTGATGGTGCCGATGGTGCCCTGGGTGGTGGCGGCGGCAATGGCGGTGGGAGCGACGGCGGTCGTGGGGTCCGCCGTCGCGGTGGACGGGCGGACGGTTCGAGGACTCAACGCTCGCCTCCCCGGCCGCCGCCGGTATACAGCGGCCGGTCGGGTCGGCCGGGCAGGGTCGCCGGGCGGACGGGCCCGGCCTCGACGGCGGGACAGCGGAAGAAGGGGCCCTCCGGTCCAAGTGCGCTGGAACGGCTGGGCGGCGTGTGTGGCATGTGCGTCCTCCTCGCTCGATCCGGTGGCCCCGATCGTCCCGGGGCCTCCGTGGACGGCGGCTTCCCTTGCGGCGGGCGCAGAACGGCGCACTACCGCAGGGAAGCCGAGATGTGAGCCTAGAAGAACCGTTCGGTTTCCTGCGAGGTGGCCCTGCTCCCAGCGTGCCGGGGCCGGGATCCGCCCCGGCACGCAGCCGCGGGACGCGGTCGGCGCACGGCGTGCGGATCTGGCCCGGCGCGCGGGCGCGGTCGCCGGATCGCGCCCACTTCCACCATGGACCCGGAGCGGTGGTTCGGCAGCACGGGACGCCAAGGCGCGCGTTTTCCAAGCCAGATGGGTGATGGCGGACCGGTGGCGAGTACCGCGTGGCGCTGATCGGACGTGGTCGGGACGGGACGATTCATCCTGAACGGGGCGGATGCGCAACAGTCAGGACGGAGCGGACCTCCGGCAGTCGTTCCGGGAGGTCGTCGTGACCGGAAGCGGTCGTGGCGGAGGACGGCCGCGAGGGCAACGGTGATGAAGGGAGCCCGTCATGGCGGGCGACGGTCGGTCAGGCCGAGTCGTCGACCACCCCCGCGTCCCGCGCGAGCAACGCCGCCTGGACCCGGTTGCCGACGCCGAGTCCGGTGAGGATCCGGCTGACGTGCGCCTTGACGGTGCTCTCGCGCATGCCGAGGGCGAGCGCGATCTCGGCGTTGGAGCGGCCGACGGCGAGTTCGCGCAGCACGTCGGTCTCGCGCGGGGTGAGCGCGGCCAGTCGGCCCCGGGCGGCGACGGCGCGCGGCTCGCCGGTGCGGTGGTAGCGGTCGATGAGCCGGCGGGCGGCGGCGGGGTGGAGCATGCCCTGTCCGCCGGCGACCACGTGGACGGCGCGGGCGATCTCGGCGGGCGGGGTGTCCTTGAGCAGGAAGCCGTCGGCGCCGGCGGCGAGGGCCCGGTAGACGTACTCGTCGAGGTCGAAGGTGGTGAGGGCGATGACGCGGGGGCCGCCGGGCAGCTCGCGCAGCCGGCGGGTCGCGGCGATGCCGTCGAGCCGGGGCATCCGGATGTCCATGAGGGCGACGTCGATGCGGTGCCGGGCGGCGAGTTCGACCGCCTCCAGGCCGTCGGCGGCCTCGGCGACGACGGTCAGCTCGGGGTCCTGGGCGAGCAGGTCGACGAGCCCGAGCCGGACCAGCGCGTCGTCGTCGACGACCATCGTGTGGATCACAGCGCCTCATTCGGTGGGTTCGGGCCCGGGGTCGGCCCCGGCCCCGGGGTCGGATCCGGGGCCGGGACCGGGTCTGGGGTCGGGGCCAGGTTTGGGGTCGGGTCTGGGGCCGGAGCCGGGCCTGGGCGGGACGGCGTCCGGGCGGACGGCCGCGCGGGCGGGCGGACCGGTGGCCGCCGCGGGGCGAGGAGGCGGGCGGCCAGGCGGAATCCGCCGCTGCCGTCGGGCCCCGCGTCGAAGTGCCCGCCGAGTGCGCCGACCCGTTCGCCGAGCCCGACCAGGCCGTAGCCGCCGCCCGTGCAGGCACCGGAGGGCGCCGGGCCGCCCGGGCCGTTGTGCACCTCGACGGTCGTCGCGGGCGCCCCGTACTGGACGCGGACGGTGACCGGCGCGGTGTGCGCGTACTTGCGGGCGTTGGTCAGCGCCTCCTGGACGACGCGGTGGACGGCCAGCCGGTGGGTGGTGGGGATGCTCTCCGGGTCTCCGGCGAGGGCGAGTTCGACGCTCTGGCCCGCGTCGGTGGCCTCGTCGACGAGTTCGGCGAGGTCGCGCAGGGCCGGTGCGGCGACCGGTCTGGAGTCGGGGCGGTGCCGGAAGGGCGGCGCGCCGTCGCCGACGGCGGTGCGGGCGCCGTCCGGTGGGGCCGTCGCGGGGCCCGTGCCGGCCCTCGCCGCACCGGCGGTGGCGCGCTCGGGCGGTGGCGGGGGCTGGACGGCCGGGGCGGGGGTGGGTGGGCCGGGCTGCACCGGTGGAGCCGGTGGAGCCGGTGGTTCGGCTTCGTCCGGCGGGTCGGCACGGAGGGCGCCGAGGACGTCCCGCAGGTCGTCGAGCGACCGGGCGGCCGTCGCCCGGAGCAGTTCGAGGCGGTGGGCGAGGCGCTCGGGATCGTCGGCCACGGTGCCGGCACGGGCCTGGTCGCGCAGCACGCCGGCGTGCAGCACGAGGAGGCTGAGCCGGTGGGCGAGGACGTCGTGCATCTCGCGGGAGATCCGGGCGCGTTCGGCGGCGCGGGCCTGCTCGGCGCGGAGTTCGCGTTCGCGGCGCAGCGCGGCGACCTTGGCGTGCAGGGTGCCGATCAGCACCCGGCGGCCGTGCAGCCACAGGCCGAGGGAGACGGCGGCGGCCTCGACGAGGAGCTGGGATCCGGTGGTGCCGGCCCAGTCGAGGACGGAGCGGGCGCGGACCACGCTGAGCGCCGCCGTGGCGGCCCCGGCGACGAGGGCCGGTCCGGTGCGGCCGGTCGAGGCCAGGTGGAAGACGCTGAACAGGCCGGGGAAGGCACGGTTGAGCAGCCCGCCGAACAGGACGGGCAGCACCGCGGCGGCGACCGGGTGGCGGCGGGCGAGGAGCAGGGAGAGCGGGGCGAGGACCGCGCCGGCGATCCGCAGCGGGCGCAGGGGCAGGTCCGGGGTGAGCCACTGGGAGACCGCCTCCTCGACGACGAGCACGAGGACGGTCGCGAGCAGGAGCGTGTCGATCAGCCGGTTCCGGCCGGGGGCGTACCAGCCGAGCAGCCCGGGGTGCCCGGTGCTCCCGGCACGGCCGGGCAGCGGTGCCTGCGACGGCCGGGAAGCGCGGGGGGCGCGGGACGGGTGGGAAAGCCAGGACGGGTGGGAGAGCCAGGACGGACGGCGCGGACGGGTCGGTCGGGGCGTGCGTGTCAGGTGATCGGCGGTCATCCGGTCCTCCCTCCCTTTCGCGGTTCAGGGCCTCGATGCTATGGCGTTGCGGCGGGCCGTGACCCCTGACGATCGGCCAGTGGCACCCTCGACTTTCGTCGGGGGTGCGGGCGGTCGGTCGGCCGATTCGGGGACGTCGGGGCGTGCCTACCGTCGGTGTCATGACGACCGATCAGCTCCGTCCCGATCCCGTCCCCGATCCTGGCCCCGGTCCCGACGCCGACGCCAACGCCGCCGACTCCGCCGACCTCTCCGGTGCCCGCGCCGGGGCCGCCGGCCCGAACGCCCTGCCCGTTCCCGTCGGGTCCCGGCCTGCTGTCGGCGAGGGCTGGTTCTTCCTCTCCGAGGCGCTGCGCACCTTCCGGCTGACGGGTGCGGTCGCGCCGAGCGGGGCGGACCTGGTGAACGCCCTGGTGGTCCCGGCGACGAGCCGCCCCGACCGGCCGATCTCGGTGCTGGAGGTGGGGGCCGGGACGGGGGCCGTGACGCGTCGGCTGGTGCGGGTGCTGCGGCCGGGCGACCGGCTGCACGTGGTGGAGTCCAACCCCCGGTTCGTCCAACGGCTACTGGCGGATCCGGAGTTGGCGCGACGCGAGCCGGAGCTGGGGCTGCGGGTGTCGGAGTGCCGGGTGCAGGACCTTCCGGAGGCCCGGGCGGCGGAGGCTTCCGGGCACCCCGGAGGCGCCGGCGACGGCCCGGTCCGGGGCGGCGGGGCCGGGTGCGAGCAGCCCGGGGCTGCCGCCGGCCGGTACGACGTGATCGTGTCGGGCCTGCCGTTCACCAACTTCGAGCCGGCGGCGGTCCAGCGCGTCCTCGACCTCTATCTGCGGTTGCTGGTACCCGGCGGCGAGCTGACGTACTTCGCCTATCTCGGGACGTCGGCGGCGCGGCTGCTGACCTCCGGGCCCCGCCGGGGTGCGCGGCACCGGGCGGTCGTGCGGTTGCTGCGGCAGTTCGAGAAGGAGTACGGGCTGGGGAGCCGGACGGCGTGGCGGAACGTTCCGCCGGCGCGGGCGCACCTGCTGCGCGCACCGGGCGTCCGCCGGGAGAAGGCGGCGGGCGGCGCCCCTCCGACGGGCGGGGCGGCCGGCGCCGCTCGATGATGGACCGGGGCCGCCGGCCGCGGCTCCGTGGCGAGCAGTGAGGAGTCCGCGATGACGGTCACGATCCGTGATGCCGAGGGTGCCGGCCGGTTCGAGGCGTGGGTGGGCGACGACCTGGCCGGGTTCGCGGAGTACCTGCGCAGCGAGGGGCTGGTGGTGTACCCGCACACGGTGGTCGAGCCGGCGTACGAGGGGCAGGGCATCGGGGGGACGCTGGCGCGGGCGGCGCTGGACGATGCGCGGGCCCGGGGGCTGGCGGTGCTGGCGACGTGCCCGTTCATCAAGGCGTGGATGCTGCGGCACCCCGAGTACGTGGACCTGGCGTACGAGAACCGCAGCCGGGTGACCGACTGACGGGTGGCCGGGCGGGGCGTCCGCGGGCGCCGTCCAGCGACGCTCGGGGGCACCACGGGGGCTGGGCCGGCGGGCGCGTCCCGGGCCGCTGACAAATGACAGCTGACAGATTTTGTCATCTGTCAGCGCCGGGTGCACCCTGGCCCCATGCCCACCGCATCCCCCTCCCCCCGCATCCCCCGGCGCGCGCTCGGCGCCGCCGGCCCGACCGCCTCCGCCCTCGGCCTCGGCTGCATGGGCATGTCCGACCTCTACGGCCCCGCCGACGAGGCCGAGAGCGTCGCCACCGTCCGTGCCGCCCTCGACGCGGGCATCACCCTGCTCGACACCGGCGACTTCTACGGCATGGGCCACAACGAGCTGCTGATCCACGACGCTCTGCGCGGCCGCGACCGCGACGACGTGCTCATCAGCGTGAAGTTCGGCGCCCAGCGCAGCCCGGACGGCGAGTGGCTCGGCTACGACGCCCGCCCGGCCGCCGTGAAGACCGCGCTCGCCTACACCCTGCGCCGCCTGCGCACCGACCACGTCGACATCTACCGCCCGGCCCGGCTGGACCCGACCGTGCCGGTCGAGGAGACCGTCGGCGCGATCGCTGAGCTGGTACGGGCCGGCCACGTCCGCCACATCGGCCTCTCCGAGGTGGGCGCCGACACGCTGCGCCGCGCCGCCGCCGTCCACCCGATCAGCGACCTCCAGATCGAGTACTCGCTGCTCTCCCGCTCCGCCGAGGCCGAGATCCTGCCGACCGCCCGCGAGCTGGGCATCGGCGTCACCGCCTACGGCGTGCTCTCGCGCGGCCTGCTCAGCGGCCACTGGCGGGGCGACCGCGAGCTGTCCGGCACCGACTTCCGCGGCCACAGCCCCCGCTTCCAGGGCGACAACCTCGCCCACAACCTCCGGCTCGTCGAGGCCCTGCGCGCGGTCGCCGCCGACCGGAACGCCACCGTCGCCCAGATCGCGATCGCCTGGGTCGCCTCGCGCGGCGAGGACGTCGTCCCGCTGGTCGGCGCCCGCCGCCGCGACCGGCTCGCCGAGGCGCTCGGCGCGCTGGACGTCCCCCTCACCGGGGCCGACCTCGCGGCCATCGAGGCGGCGGTCCCCGCCGGGTCCGCGGCCGGGGACCGGTACGCTGCCGCCCAGATGGCCCATCTCGACAGCGAGCGCTGAGCCGCGGTCCCGCCCGCGGCGCCCGTGCCCGCCGCGGGCGGGACCGTCCGCACCCGCACCACCCGCCGACGGCCGCCACCCGGACGGCCGCCCGTCCGCCGCACCCGGCGGGCGGACGCCTCACCCGTAAGGACGAACCTCCCCGTGGCCACGGACAGCGCACTCACCGCCGAACAGATCATGAGCGCGACGGAGGACGCCCTGCGACGGTTCGGCCCGGCCAAGGCCACCGTCGTCGACGTCGCCCGCACCCTCGGCGTCAGCCACGGCAGCGTCTACCGCTTCTTCCCGAGCAAGGCGGCGCTGCGCGAGGCCGTCACCGAGCGCTGGCTCGCCCAGGCCCACGACGACCTGCGCTTCATCGCCATCGAGCCCGGTCCGGCCGCCGAGCGGCTGTACCGCTGGCTGACCACGCTGTTCGCCGCCAAGCGCAAGAAGGCCCTGGACGACCCGCAGCTCTTCGCGACCTACATGACGCTGGTCGGCGAGGCCAGCCACACCGTCGACGCCCACCTGCGGACGCTGGTCGACCAGATCGCCCAGATCCTCCAGGACGGCATCGAGAAGGGCGAGTTCCGGCACACCCCCGTCAGCGCGACCGCCCGCGCGGTGTTCGAGGCGACCGCCCACTTCCACGACCCCGCCCACGCGTCCGGCTGGTCCGACCCGGCCGCCGAGGACCGCTTCGAGGCCGTCTGGAAGCTGATCCTCCGCGGCCTGGCCGCCGACGCCTGACCGCCGCCCCCGACCCCGCCCCGACCCACCCCGACCGGCCCGGGGCGGCGAAAACCGCTGGCCCGCGCCGTTCCCGAGCAGCAGACTGGCGCGCGCCGAACCGATCCCCCTCGCCACCCGCGCGGAGAAGACGCCATGCGCACCACCGGTCCCGGCCCCGCCCTCGACAGTCTGCACGGCCTCGCCCTCGGCGACGCGTTCGGCGACCGCTGGTTCGCCGTCCCCACCGACGAGGCCCCCGCCGCGCTCGCGGCCCGGCTGCCCCGGCCGGCGCCCTGGCACTGGACGGACGACACCGCGATGGCGATCGTCCTGCTGCGCCACCTGCGCGCCAACGGCGAGGTCCGCCAGGACGCCCTGGCCCGGGAGTTCGCCGCCGAGTACACCCGCGAGTACGGGCGCAAGTACGGGCCGTCGATGCACCGGGTGCTGCGCGGGATCCAGGACGGCGGCGACTGGCGCGCGGTCACGTCGGGCCAGTTCGAGGGCCAGGGCTCGTACGGGAACGGCGCGGCGATGCGGGTGGCACCGCTCGGCGCCTGGTTCGCCGACGACCTCGGCACCGTCGCCCGCCAGGCCGAACTCCAGGCCCGCACCACGCACTTCCACCCCGAGGCGGTCGCCGGAGCGGTCGCCGTCGCGCTGGCGGCCGCCCTCGCCGCCCGCGGCCGGGGGCGGGACGCGCCGACGCGGGCCGAGCTGCTCGGCGAGATCGCCGGTCGGCTGCCGGACAGCGACGTGCGCTCCGGGCTGCGGATAGCCGCCCGGCTTCCCGGCACGGCCTCCGTCCGGCACGCGGCGCACGTCCTCGGCTCCGGACTGCTGATCTCCGCGCCGGACACCGTGCCGTTCGCCCTGTGGTCCGCCGCCGGGCACCAGGACTCGCTGCCCGACGCCCTCTGGCACACCCTGGAGGGCTGGGGCGACATGGACACCACCACCGCCATCGCCGGCGGCGTGGTCGCCGCCCGCACCGGGACCGCCGGCGTGCCCGCCTCCTGGCCGGCCGCCCGCGAGGACCTGCCGGCCGACCTGCTGCCCGATCCGCTGCCCGGCTGACCGGCGCCCGCCTCCGGACGCGGACGGGCCGGATGCGCATCCCGCGCGTCCGGCCCGTCCCCTCCGCCGTCCTCAGCTCCGCGAGTGGCCGAACACGAGCCGGTAGAGGATCAGCAGCACGAGGGCGCCGCCGATCGCGGACGCCCAGGTCGCCAGGTCGAAGAACTGGGCCGTCACCTCGCGGTGCAGGAACCTCGACGAGATCCAGCCGCCGACGAACGAGCCGGCGACGCCGATCAGGGTGGTCACCACCAGGCCGCCCGGGTCACGGCCCGGCAGCAGCAACTTGGCCAGGGCCCCGGCCACCAGGCCCAGCACGATCCATGCGACGAAGCTCATCCGTGTCCTCCCGCCCTTCGAGCCGTACGGCGGCCCCGTGCACGCCGTACCGCCTCCAAGGACGCCGCACCACCGGTCGGCGGTTCCCGCCCCACCGCCCCGGCTGCGGCGGGCGTGGCGTCCTGCTCCGGATCCCGACTACCCCGCGACACCGCGGCCATGCGCGTCCCGGCCGCCACCGCCGGCTCGCCGGATAGCCTGGCACCGCCCGCGGACGCCACGCCCCGCGCCCGCACCCCCGGGGATCGCGGCGACGGCCGGACGGCGGGAAGGAGACAGCGATGGAGCTGCGCCCCGGTCGACGCCGGGTCCTCGGCGTCGCGGCCGCGACCGCCCTGGCCGTCGCACTCCCCACCGAGCGACGGGCCACCGAGCGACGGGCCACCGAGGGACAGGCCACCGAGGGACGGGCCACCGCCCTGGACGGAACACCCGATCGCGGCCTCGCCGACCGGCTGCGCGCGCTTGAGCAGGCGCACGCCGCACGGCTGGGGGTCTTCGCCCACGACGCGGCCACCGGCCGGACGGTGGCGTACCGCGCGGACGAACCGTTCCCGATGTGCTCAACGTTCAAGACGCTCGCCGTGGCCGCCGTACTGCGGGACCTCGACCGGGACGGCGGTTTCCTCGCCGAGCGCATCCGCTACACGGCGGGGGACGTCGCGGAGGCGGGCCACGCACCGATCACGGGCCTGCCCGGGAACCTCGAAAGCGGCCTGACCGTCGAGGAGTTGTGCGGCGCCGCCATCACCCACAGCGACAACGCCGCCGCCAACCTCCTGCTGCGCGAACTCGGCGGCCCCTCGGCGGTCACCCGCTTCTGCCGCTCCCTCTGCGACCGGACGACCCGGCTCGACCGCCGGGAGCCCGCACTCAACTCCGCGGAACCCGGCCGGATCACCGACACCACCACCCCGCGCGCCATCGGCCGGACCTACGCCCGCCTCACCACCGGCAACGCCCTCGACGCGCCCGACCGCCACCGGCTGACCAGCTGGCTGCTGCACAACACCACGGGCGGCAACCGCCTGCGCGCCGGCCTCCCCGACGACTGGACCGTCGCGGAGAAGACCGGCACCGGCGGCTACGGCACCACCAACGACGTCGGCGTCGCCCGGCCGCCCGGCCGCGGCCCGGTCACGCTGGCGGTCCTCTCCACCAAGCCCGACCCGGCCGCGCCCGCCGACGAGCCGCTGCTCGCCGAGGCGGCCGCCCTGCTCGCAGCCGATCTGATCGCGGCCGCTCTGCTCGCGGCCGCCCCGGCCTGACCCCGCTGCTCCCCGCGCCCGCGATCAGGCACCGGCCGTGCGCAGGTGGGGGATGACGTCGGTGCCGTAGGCGTCGATGGTGGGTTCGACGGCGTCGTGCATGGCGTAGATGGCGAACTGGTCGACGCCGAGGGAGCGGAGGTGGTCGAGGCGGGCGAGGTGGGTGGCGGTGGGGCCGATGACGCAGAAGCGGTCGACGATCTCGTCGGGGACGAAGGCGGTGTCGGGGTTCCCTGCGCGGCCGTGGTGGCTGTAGTCGTAGCCCTGGCGGTCCTTGATGTAGGCGGTGAGGGCCTCGGGGACGAGGCCGGAGTGCTCGCCGTAGTGCCGGACGAGGTCGGCGACGTGGTTGCCGACCATGCCGCCGAACCAGCGGCACTGCTCGCGGGCGTGGGCGAGAGCCTCCGGGGAGTCGTCGGCGGTGACGTAGGCGGGCGCGGCGACGCAGACGGTGACCGCGTCGGGGTCCCGGCCGGCCTCGGCGGCGGCGCGGCGGACCGCCTTCACCATGTACTCGGTGAGGAAGGGGTCGGCGAGCTGGAGGATGAAGCCGTCGGCCTGGCGGCCGGTCAGGGCGAGGGCCTTGGGGCCGTAGGCGCCCATCCAGACGGGCAGGGCGGCGCCCTCGCCGACCCAGGGCAGGTGCAGCTCGGTTCCGTCGACCTCGGCGGTGCGGCCCTCCGCCAGTTCCTTGATGGCGCGCATGGCCCGGGAGAGCAGGTCCAGGGTGGCGGGCTTGCGGCCGGCGACGCGCATGGCGGAGTCGCCGCGGCCGATGCCGCAGACGGTGCGGTTGCCGTACATGTCGTTGAGGGTCGCGAACAGGGAGGCAGTGACCTCCCAGGTGCGGGTGGAGGGGTTGGTGACCATCGGGCCGACGGTGAGGGTGCCGGTCTCGGCGAGGATCCGGCTGTAGATGACGAAGGGCTCCTGCCACAGGACGCAGGAGTCGAAGGTCCAGCCGTGGCTGAAGCCGGCCCGCTCGGCGCGGATCATCCGGTCGACGAGCAGGCGGGCGGGCGGGTCGGTCTGCAGGACGAGGCCGATGTCCATGGGGGCTCCGGGAGTCGGGACGACGGGTCGGGTCGGGGAGTCAGGGGGCGGGGCTCGGTCAGCCGAGGTACTGGCAGGTGTCCCGGCGCAGGAAGGTGCCGTGGCCGGCCCGGCCGAGCCAGGTGCCCCGGTCGAGGACGACGGTGCCCCGGGAGAGGACGGTGCGGGCGCGGCCGGTGAGGGTGCGTCCCTCGTACGCCGAGTAGTCGACGTTCATGTGGTGGGTGGCGGCGGAGACGGTCTGCACGGCGGCGGGGTCGTAGACGACCAGGTCGGCGTCGGCGCCGGGGGCGAGGGTGCCCTTGCGCGGGTGCAGGCCGAACATCCGGGCCGGGGTGGTGCAGGCGAGTTCGATCCAGCGGCGGCGGCCGAGGCGGCCGTCGACCACGGCCTGGTGGAGGAGGTCCATCCGGTTCTCCACGCCCGGCAGACCGTTGGGGATCCGGGAGAAGTCGCCGCGGCCGAGCTCCTTCTGGCCGGTGTAGCAGAACGGGCAGTGGTCGGTGGAGACCACCTGGAGGTCGTTGGTGCGCAGGCCGCGCCAGAGGGCCGTCTGGTGCTCGCGGGGCCGCAGCGGGGTGCTGCACACGTACTTGGCGCCCTCGAAGCCGTCCTCGCCCTCCTCGGCGAGGTTGTCGGTGGAGAGGAAGAGGTACTGCGGACAGGTCTCGCCGAAGACGGGCAGTCCTTCGTCGCGGGCGCGGGCGAGTTCGGCGAGCGCGGAGGCGGCGGAGACGTGGACGACGTAGAGCGGGCTGCCGGCGACCTGGGCGAGCTTGATGGCGCGGTGGGTCGCCTCGGCCTCCAGCAGCTCGCGGCGGACCTCGCCGTGGAAGCGGGGCGCGGTGCGGCCGGCGGCGAGGGCCTGCTCGACGAGGACGTCGATGGCGATGCCGTTCTCGGCGTGCATCATGATCAGCCCGCCGTTGGCGGCGCCGCGCTGCATGGCCCGCAGGATGCGGCCGTCGTCGCTGTAGAAGACGCCGGGGTAGGCCATGAACAGCTTGAAGGAGGTGGACTCGCCGGAGTCGACGAGGGCGTCCATCTCCTTGAGGACGGCGTCGGTGACGTCGGAGACGATGGTGTGGAAGGCGTAGTCGATCGCGCAGTTGCCCTCGGCCTTGGCGTGCCAGGCGTCCAGGCCCTCGCGCAGGCTGCCGCCGACGGGCTGGACGGCGAAGTCGACGACGGTGGTGGTGCCGCCCCAGGCGGCGGCGCGGGTGCCGGTCTCGAAGGTGTCGGAGGCGTGGGTGCCGCCGAACGGCAGCTCCATGTGGGTGTGGACGTCGACCCCGCCCGGGACGACGTAGTGGCCGGCCGCGTCGATGACGGTGTCGGCGGTCCAGGAGAGGGCGGCCTCGCTGCCGGTCGTGGCGAGGGCGGCGATCCGCTCGCCCTCGATGAGGACGTCGGCGCGCAGTTCCTCGGTGGCGGTGATCACGAGGCCGCCGCGGACGGCGGTGCGGCGCGGGGCGGTGGCCGGGACGCGGGCGGTGGTCGCGGGGATGCGCTCGGGAGAGCTCTCGGGGGCGCTCTCGGGGGTGGTGGTCACGGGGTTCGCCTCCGTCACGCCTCGGTCAGCGGGCCGTAGGCCTCGGGGCGGCGGTCGCGGTAGAACGCCCACTGCCGCCGGACCTCCTCGATGAGCCCGAGGTCGAGGTCGCGGACGACCAGCTCCTCCTCCTTGTCGGAGGCGACGTCGCCGACGAACTGCCCGCGCGGGTCGACGAAGTACGAGCTGCCGTAGAAGTCGTTGTCGCCGTACTCCTCGGTGCCGACGCGGTTGATGGCGGCCACGTAGTAGGCGTTGGCGACGGCGGCGGCCGGCTGTTCGAGCTGCCAGAGGTAGGCGGAGAGGCTGCGGCTGGTCGCGGAGGGGTTGTAGACGATCTGCGCGCCGCCTAGGCCCAGGGCGCGCCAGCCCTCGGGGAAGTGCCGGTCGTAGCAGATGTAGACGCCGACCTTGCCGACGGCGGTGTCGAAGACCGGCCAGCCGAGGTTGCCGGGCTTGAAGTAGTACTTCTCCCAGAAGCCCTTCACCTGCGGGATGTGGTGCTTGCGGTACTTGCCGAGGTAGCCGCCGTCGGCGTCGATCACGGCGGCGGTGTTGTAGTAGACGCCAGGCTGCTCCTCCTCGTAGACGGGGACGACGAGGACGAGGCCGAGTTCGCGGGCGAGGTCCCGCATCCGGCGCACGGTGGGGCCGTCGGGGACGGCCTCGGCCCACCGGTAGTGCTCGGGCTCCTGGACCTGGCAGAAGTACGGGGAGTTGAAGACCTCCTGGAAGCCGAGGATCTTCGCGCCCCGGGCGGCGGCCTCGCGGGCGTACCGCTCGTGGAGGGCGATCATGCTCTCCTGGTCGCCGGTCCAGCGGGTCTGGACGAGGGCGGCACGGACGATCTGCGACATGGGTACCTCCGCAACTCCGCGGCCCGTCCCGGGGGCGGGCCCGCGGTTCGAGGGTTGGCGGGCGGTGCTGCCTGCGGTGGATGTCTTCGTGCGTTCTGGGGGTGTTCTGGGGGCGTTCTGCGGTCGGGCGTCCTGCGGGCGAGCTGTGTGCCGCGCCTGCGGTCTACGTGCGTAGAGAGCGGGTGCCTCGACCGTAGGCCCGTTCTCGGTCGCCTGACAATACGTCGAACGCCGGGCGGCCGACGCGATCGTGGTGTGCGGACACGCAGGGTCGCGTAGATGGGATGAAAAGCTCATCTACCCCAAGAACTGACTCCCTACTCATTCGGGTGAATCCAGGAGCGGAACCGCGTGGCGCGGGGCAGGAAGCGGGTGACGCTCCTCCGGTCCGCCGCCGGAGGAGCCCGTCGACGGGCGGCGGTGCCGCGCAGCGGCCGGAAGGGGGTGGTGGACGGATGGCGACGGCCGACAGGACGCGGGGGGCGGCGCGGGTGCCCGCCTGGGGCGGGGTGCTGCTCGCGCTCGGGGTGCCGGTGCCGGCGGTGCTCGGCTGGCTGCTGTTCGTCCGCCGGACGCCCGCCGGACAGGGCGCGCTGGACGTCCGGCTCCAGCTGGCCGGCTCGCGGGCCGCCGCCGAGGCCGTGCTCGCCGGGCGGGCGCCGGCCTTCCGCGCCTCGCTGGACGCCGACCTCTGGCTGATCGGCGGCCTCGCGGTGACGCTGGCGGCGGCCGGGATGCTCGGCGGGTACGTGTTCACCCGGGCGCACTGGCGGCTGACCGCGCTCATCGCCGGAATGGCCGGGGTGCTGGCCGGCGGCTGCGACCTGGCCGAGGACGTCCTGCTGGGCGCCGGTCTCGGCTGCACCGGCTCCGGGCCGGTCGGTGGGGACGCGCCGTTCGCCGCGGCGGCCGCGTTCGCCACCGTCAAGTGGCTGCTGCTGCCGCCCGCGGGCGCGGTGGCGGTCGTCGTCTGCTCCGCCACCGCGCACCGGGCGGTGCGCGCGCTGCTGCCCCGCGCGCCGGAGGAGCGGGAGGACGCGTCCGGAGCCGGGGAGACCGGGAGCGGACCGGCGCTGATCCCGCCGTGGCCGGTGGCCACCGCGCGCGGCGGGCGGTGGCCGCCCGGCCCCCGGGTCCACGGGCCGCTCGCCCGGCACGCCCGTTGGCGCAACGCCGCCCGGGTGCCGCCCGGCCGCGAGCACGCCCGGCTCGGCTTCTGCGTCTCCGGCGGCGGCATCCGCGCGGCCTGCGTCACCCTCGGCGCGCTGCAGGCGCTGCGCCCCTGGCTGAAGCAGGCCCGCTACCTGGTCGCCGTCTCCGGCGGCGGGTACACCGTCGGCGCCATGCAGCTGGCGCTGAGCGACTCCGCGCCCGGCGGCCCGGTCCGGGCCCGCTCCGGGCTGGACGCCGACACCGTGCTCGAACCGGGCTCGCCCGAGGAGGACCACCTGCGCCGCCACTCCAAGTACCTGGCGGACGGCGCGGGCGAGTGGCTGGTCGCGCTCGGCACCCTGCTGCGCGGTCTGGTCGCGGCGCTCTCCCTGCTGCTCGCCGCCGTCCTGGTGCTGGGCCTGGGGCTGAGCCGCTTCTACCACCTCGTGCCGCTCGCCGACCTGGACCGCCCGCCGCCGGTGCGCTCCCCCGCCGTGCTCGCCCTCGTCGGGCTGCTGGCGACCGCCGCCACCGGGTGGCTGCTGTGGCTGCTCGCCTTCTCCTGGCTCGGCTGGAACACCCTGCTGCCCCGCGCGCTGCGCCGCTTCTCGCACAGCGCGCTCGCGCTCGCCGGGCTGACCGGCGTCGGCGTGCTGGCCGTCCCCGGCCTGGCGTGGGGCGCGGTCGCGCTGCAGCGCGCGCTCGCGGTCGGCGTCCGGCAGACCGGGGCCGGCATCAGCCTGACCGTGCTGCTCAGCTACCTGGCGCTGCTGCTGGGCATCCTCTGGCACGGCCGGCACGCGATCGAGCAGGGCGCGGCGGTGCTCGGCGGTGTGCTGCGTGGGGTGCGGCGCGGCGCCGGCGTGCGGCGGGTCGGCGGCCTCACCGGGCGGATCACCGAGTACCTGGTGCTCTGGTCGGCGCTGACCGCGCTCACCTCGGGCACCCTGCTCACCTTCGGGTGGGCGGTGGCCACCGGGCACGCCTGGCCGGGCGCGGTCCAGGTGCTGCTGCCGCTGGTCCTGCTCACGGTGGGGCTCAACCTCGACCAGACCTGGATGGGCCTGCACCCCTTCTACCGGCGCCGGCTCGCCTCGGCCTTCGCCGTCCGCCGGGTGGTCGAGGGCGCGGGAGGGGGCGCCGGCCCGGGCCCGGCGCCGGCCGGGGAGGAGGACGGCGCGGGCCGGTCCGGGGAGGTGCTGGCCCGGCCGTACCACTTCTTCCGCGAGCAGACCCGGCTCAGCCACTACGGCGCGCGGCAGCCGGACTTCCCCCAGGTGATCTTCGCGGCGGCGGCGAACCTCTCCGGCAGCGCGCGGACGCCGCCCGGCCGGCGGGCGGTGTCGTTCACGTTCTCCCACGACTACGTCGGCGGGCCGGACGTCGGGTACGCGCGCACCGACCTGCTGGAGCGGCGCACCCGGCGGCACATCGCCCGCGACCTCACCGTGCAGTCCGCGATGGCCGTCTCCGGCGCGGCGTTCTCCTCCGCGATGGGCCGCCGCTCCCGCGCCTACCAGGGGCTGTTCGCGGTGACCAACGCGCGGTTGGGCACCTGGCTGCCCAACCCGGCGGCGCTCGCCCCGCTCTGGGCCGCCGACCGGGACTGGCGGTACGCGCCGCAGCCCGCCGTCCGGCGGCTCTCCTACCAGCTGCGGGAGGCCTGCGGCCGGTACCCGATGGACGCGCGGTTCCTGCTCACCACCGACGGCGGGCACTACGAGAACCTCGGCCTGGTCGAGCTGCTGCGGCACGGCGTGCGGACGGCGGTGTGCGTCGACGCGAGCGGCGACTCCGCCTTCGCGGGCGCGCTGGCGGCGGCGATCACCCTGGCGAAGGAGGAGTTGGGCATCACGATCACGCTGCGCGAACCGGAGCTGCTGGTCCCGGGCAGCGCCGGGGGCGGCCAGCCGCCGTTGCGCGGGCTGGCGGCCCGGCTGGCCGACCGGCTCTCCGCCCGGGCGGTGGTGGTCGGGGACATCGCGTACCCGTGGCCACTGGAGCTCGGGGAGGCCGACGGTCCCCCGGGCGCGGCGGCCCGGCACGGCACGCTGATCGTCGCCCAGGCCGTGCTCACCCCCGGCATGCCGTACGAGCTGCACGCGTACGCGGCGGCCGATCCGGCGTTCCCGAACGACGGCGCCGGCGACCAGTGGTTCGACCACCGGCAGTTCGACGCCTATCAGACGCTCGGCCGGTACCTGGGCGAGCAGGCCGCGCCGGCGGTCGCGGCGGCGCTGACGGAGGCGGCGGCGCGGGCCGAGGCGGCGGGCCCGGAGGCGGGGGCCGGGACGGGGACGGCGGCGACAGGGACCGCCGCAGCACCGGCGCCGGACCACAAGGCCAACGGCCGGGGGCCCGGCCGACCGGGGACCGTGCCGGGGCCGGGGACCGTGCCGGGGCCGGGCCGGGCGCCCGGTGCGGAGCGCGGCGCCACCGCGCCCGACCAGGGGCGCAACGGGCAGGTGTGACGGTGCTCGCTTGACTCGTACCGCGTCCGTCGGGAAGGATCCGGCACATGGACTCCGGCACCACTCTGGTCTGCCGTCTGCACGTCGACCTCCGACGCCAGGCGAGTTCCATCTGTGCCTGTTGTTGATCCCGGCCTTCCCCGTCGGCCCCGCCCTGTGACGTCCCCCAGGGTTCGCGCCGTACAGCCACACCCGTCTTCCTGACGCGCCCTCGCCCTGCGCGACCGTGCCGGCCGGCACGGTCCGGTGCGGTGCGGTCCGGTGCGTGCGCCACCACGCTTCCGCTCCCCCTCCCGCCTTCCCCGAGGACACCCACATGAGCCTGGACCTCGCCCCCGACACGCCCGCCACCACCGCGACCACCGCGACCACCACCGCGACCACCACCGCGACCACCACCGCGACGGCAACGGTCGAGGAGACCCGCCCGCCGCTCACCCCGAACGCGCTGCGGACGATCGTCCGCGAGCTGGCCGAACAGCCCGAGCAGTGGATCCACCACGTGCGGCTCTCCACCGAGGAGCGCTGGTACCGGCGGCTGGCCGCCGACGAGGACCACGAGGTCTGGCTGATCAGCTGGCTGCCCGGCCAGTCCACCGGCTTCCACGACCACGGCGGCTCGCGCGGCGCGTTCACCGTCGCGCTGGGCGAGTTGGAGGAGCTGTCGCTGGGCGGCCCCGAGCAGGGCCTGCTGATCCGGCGGATCCAGTCCGGCACCGCCCGCGCGTTCGGCCCCGAGTACGTGCACGACGTCCGCAACACCGCGTCCGGCCCGGCCGTGACACTGCACGCCTACTCGCCGCCGCTCCAGTCGATGGCGCACTACGAACTGCGGGCCGGCGGCCTGGTCCGCACCTCCGAGGAAGGACCCGACCAGTGGTGACCACGATCGACGACCTGCTCGCCCGCTCCCGCAAGGGCGTCCACCGGCCCGGCGCCGAGGAGGCGCACCGCGCGCAGCGCGACGGCGCCCTGCTGGTCGACATCCGCCCGGCGGCGCAGCGCGCGGCCGAGGGGGAGATCCCCGGCGCGCTGATCATCGAGCGCAACGTCCTGGAGTGGCGGCTGGATCCGACCGGCGGTCACCGGATCCCGGAGGCCACCGGGTACGACCTGGAGGTGATCCTGGTCTGCTCGGAGGGGTACGCGTCGAGCCTGGCGGCGTCGTCGCTGCGCGAGCTGGGCCTGCACCGCGCGACCGACCTGGACGGCGGTTTCGTCGGCTGGGCGGCGGCCGGGCTGCCGACCCGTCAGAGCGGGTGAGCGGGCCGGGTTCGAGAACCGGCAGGTGGTCGGATCCGCGGGGGCCGTGAGGCCCGGCGGATCCGGCCACGGTCGGGAAATCAGGGACACAGGGGTCGTCAGGTCATAGGCTGATCAGAGTTTCCACTCCGCCAGGGCGGGCAGCCGCGCGACCGACAGGCACACCGACCGAGACCGACAGACCGCCGGACGACACCATCGGCGCCGCCGCCGGGGACCGCCGAGACGAGGACAACCCCCGTGATCAGATTCGACGGCGCGGGCAAGCGCCACCCCGACGGCACGGTCGCCGTCGAGGGCCTCGACCTCGACGTCCCCACCGGTCGGACGACCGTGCTGGTCGGACCGTCCGGCTGCGGGAAGACCACCCTGCTGCGGATGGTCAACCGCATGGTCGAGCCGACCTCGGGCCGGGTCCTGCTGGACGGCACCGACGTGGCGGCGATGGATCCGGCCAAGCTGCGGCGCGGCATCGGGTACGTGATCCAGCAGGCCGGGCTGTTCCCGCACCGCCGGGTGATCGACAACGTCGCGACCGTCCCCTATCTGCTCGGCTGGGACCGGAGGAAGGCCCGCGCGCGGGCGGCCGAGCTCCTCGACCTGGTCGGACTCGCCCCGGAGACCGCCCGGCGGTACCCGTTCCAGCTCTCCGGCGGCCAGCAGCAGCGGGTCGGCGTGGCGCGGGCGCTGGCGGCCGATCCGCCGGTGCTGCTGATGGACGAGCCGTTCAGCGCCGTCGACCCGGTCGTGCGGGCCGGGCTCCAGGAGGAGCTGCTGCGCCTCCAGTCCGAGCTGCACAAGACGGTGCTGTTCGTGACCCACGACATCGAGGAGGCCGTCCGGCTCGGCGACCAGGTCGTGGTGCTGCGCGAGCGGGGCCGGATCGCCCAGCTCGCGGATCCGCACACGCTGCTGACGGCGCCCGCCGACGCGGACGTCGCGGCCTTCCTCGGCCGTGACCGGGGCCTGCGCGGGCTCGGGCTGCGGCCCGCCGCGACCGTGGCCGTCCGGCCGATACCCCTCGCACCGGCCGGCCGGGCGAAGGGCACCGTGCGCTTCGGCGGGTGGGAGCTCGTGCTGGACGACGAGCGCCGTCCGATCGGGTGGATCGACCGGGACGCGGCGGGGGCCGCCCTCCAGCCGGCGCCCGGGTTCCGCCCCGAGGCCGACACGCTGCGCGCGGCGCTGGACGCCGCCGTGCTCTCCCCCGCGGGGGTCGCCGTCGCGCTGGACACCGACGGCCGGGCGACCGGGACGGCCGACCGCGAGGCCGTGCTGGCCGCGCTCGCGGCCCCTCCGTCCCCGGCCGGTGCCGCCGGCGCCGCCGCGTTCGCCGACGTGCCCGACACCGCCGCTGTCCCCGGCGCCGCCGAGGCCTCCGCGCCGGAGCGGGCCGGAACGGCCGGTGCCGGGGCAGAGCCCGAGCCCGAGAAGGACGGAGCCGCCGGTGGACGGTGAACCGATCGTCCGCTGGTACTGGATCGGCGACCACCTCGGCTACCTCGGCGACCTGCTCGCCGACCACGCCGTGATCGCGTTGCTCCCGGTGCTGATCGGCCTGCTGCTGGCGGTCCCGCTCGGGCTGGCCTGCACCCGCTACCCGCGCCTCTACCAGCCGCTCGCCGCCGTCTTCAACATCGTCTACGCGCTGCCCTCGCTGGCCGTGTTCGTCGTGCTGATCCCCTACACGGGACTGGCCACCCAGGCCACCGTGATGATCCCGCTCACCTTCTACGCGCTCGCCGTGCTGCTGCCCACCACGGTGGACGGGCTGCGGGCCGTGCCCGACCCGGTGCGGCAGGCCGCCACCGCGATGGGGTACGGGCCGTGGCACCGGCTGGCCGCCGTCGAACTGCCCGCCGCCGTCCCCTACCTGGTGGCCGGACTGCGGGTGGCGGCCGTCTCCAGCATCTCGCTGGCCTCGGTGGGCGCGCTGGTCGGGCGCGGCGGGCTCGGCTACCTGTTCGTCGACGGGTTCCAGCGCACCTTCCCGACCCCGATCGTGGCCGGGATCGTGCTGATCGCCGCGCTCGCCCTGGCCGTGGACCTGCTGCTGGTCGGCGCCCGCCGGCTGCTGGCGCCCTGGGCCGTGCGGGAGAAGGGAGCGGGCCGGTGAACTGGCTCACCTGGCTGGGGGACTTCTTCTCCGACCCGGACCGCCGCAGCGGTCCGAACTCGATCGCGAACCGGATCGCCGAGCACCTGCTGTTCTCCGGCGAGGCCCTGCTCTTCGCCGCGTTGCTGGCCGTCCCGCTCGGGCTGCTGATCGGCTACACCGGGCGCGGCGTCACCGCGGTGACCGCGCTGGCCGGCGCCGCCCGCGCGCTGCCCACGCTCGGGCTGGTGACGCTGGCGGTGCTGCTCGCCGGGGTCGGCGACACCGCCGTCCTGGTGCCGCTGGTCGCGCTGGCCGCGCCGCCGCTGCTGGTCGCCGCCGTCGAGGGGGTGCGCGGCACCGACCCGGACGTGCGGGACGCGGCGCGCGGCGTCGGGCTGACGCATCCGCAGGTGCTGTGGCAGGTCTGCGTGCCGTCGGCGCTGCCGACCCTGCTGGCCGGCTTCCGGACCGCGACCGTGCAGGTCATCGCGACGGCGACGGTGGCCGCGTACGTCGGGCTCGGCGGTCTCGGCCGGTACGTCGTCGACGGGCTGGCCACCCGCGACTACGCGATGACGGTCGGCGGCGCGCTGCTGGTCGTCCTGCTCGCCGTCGGGGCGCAGGCGTTCTTCGCGCTGCTGGCCCGTTACGCGCTCCCGCCCGGGCTGCGCGCGCAGCAGCTGGCCGCGGCCCGGCAGCCCTCGTGACCGCTCCGGCCCGACGGCGTGCCGCCACCGCGGCCGTCCCGCTTCCTTCGACCGACCGTGACGTCCACCTCGAAAGGACACCTATCACCATGTCGACATCCGTATCCGCGCCACTGAGAGCGGCGACGGCCGGCCGCCGGGCCGGCGTCCTGGCCGCGCTCGCCGCGCTCGCCCTGACCGCGACGGCCTGCTCCTCCTCCGGCGGCGACCCGCTGGGCGGCAAGGACTCGGCCGCCCCGGCTCCCGGCAGCGCCTCCGGGAGCGCCGCGACGGGTGCCCCGGCCGGCGGGACGGTCGTGGTCGGCTCGGCCAACTTCCCGGAGAACGTGCTGCTCGGCTCGATCTACTCGCAGGCCCTCAAGGCCAAGGGCGTGAAGGTCGAGGAGAAGTTCAACATCGGCAGCCGCGAGGTGCTCTACGGGCAGCTGCAGAGCGGCAGTCTGTCCGTGCTGCCGGAGTACAACGGCTCGCTGCTCGCCTACCTGGGCGGCAAGTCGGCGGATCCGAGCACCGCCGCCGTCAACGCCGAGCTGGCCAAGACGCTGCCCGCCTCGCTCGCGGTCCTGGACTCCTCGCCCGCCGAGGACAAGGACACCCTGAGCGTCAGCCAGGAGAGCGCCGACAAGTTCGGGCTGAAGTCGATCGCCGACCTGGCCGGCAAGGCGGGCGAGTTCACCATCGGCGGCCCGCCGGAGTTCAAGTCGCGCCAGGAGCAGCCGCTCAAGGACGTCTACGGTCTGACGTTCAAGGAGTGGAAGTCGACCGGCGAGACCACGGCCAACGCGGTCAAGGACGGCTCGGTGCAGGTCGGCAACGTCTTCTCGACCGACCCGAAGATCTCGCAGCTGAAGCTCGTCCCGCTCACCGACCCGAAGAACCTGTTCGCGGCCCAGAACGTGACGCCGCTGGTCAACAAGGCCAAGGTGGACGCGACGGCGACCGGCGCGCTCAACGCGGTGTCGGCGAAGCTGGACACCGCGGGGCTGCTGGAGCTGATGAAGAAGGTCGCGGTCGACAAGGAGGACCCGTCGGCGGTGGCCAAGGACTGGCTGAAGAGCAACGGGCTGTCCTGACCACGCGGAACGCCGGGCCCGGGAGCCGATCCCGGGTCCGGCAGACCTTCCCTTGAGCGGCGCGGACATGACAGTGTGACGGCATGCGCACTCGTCTCCTCGCCGCCACCCTCACGGCCTGCGCCGCGGTGAGCCTCGCCGCGTGCTCCAGCTCCGGCTCGGACTCCGGCAGCACCGCCGCCACCCCACCGGGTACCGCCGCGCCGACGGCGTCCGGCACCGGCGCGGCGACGGCCGCCGCGTCCCCCGCGGCGACCGCCCCCGCCCCGGCACCGGGCTCCCCCGAGGCGCCCGGCCCGGGCGGCACGGCCGGCGCCTCCGCCGGCACGCCGCCGACCGGGGCCGCGACCGGGAACCCGCCCGCCCCGGGGGCCACGGGCTCCGCGCCGGCCTCCGAATCCCCCGCCGATCCCCCGGCGGCCTCGAAGCCGGCACCGCCCCCGGACGCCGGGCTGCCGGCCGAGCCCGCCGCGGACCTCACCGCGCGGCTCGTCGCCGCGCTGGAGGCGATCGACCCGGCGCTCGTCGGCGGACAGCCCGGCCAGGCCGTCGACCGGGCCCGCGCCCAGTGCCAGGCGATGTACCAGTTCCCGAAGGACCGGGCGAAGTTGATCGATCTGGCCGACCGGCGCTTCACGGATCCCACCCACCCCCAGGGTTTCGGGCCGGAGAAGGCGGAAAAAATCCTGGACGCGCTGCGCACCACCCTCTGCCCGCCGGCCTGAACCGCTCCTCCGGCGGGCCCCCGAACGGCCCGGTGTCCTGAGCTCCGGGCCACCGTGGCCGCGCGCGACGACCACCGCGCGGCCACGGCACACACCCCCGGCTCAGACGAGGCTCCAGGCGGTGTCCTTGTCGTCGGACGAGACGAAGTCCACGGGTTCCTCCTTTCCGGGGGTCGACACAAGTAAGACGCGTGAGCGCGGGGCGCGTGTCACGCGGCAAGCGGGTTTCCGCGCGTACGGGCGCAGCGGTGGACGGACGGCGCCCGGCGTACGGGCACGTGCGGGTGGAGGGCGTTCCGCGTGGACGCGCGCCTGGGAGAGCGGGCGGGCGGAAGCCCGGAAGAAGGACGGAACGGCTGGACGGTAGGACGGCGACGGCGCACGAACGTGCGCGGGAGCGAACGGACTTGGCCCGGCCGTCGGCCGCCGGTGGCGGCGGTCCGGGACCCGGGGCCGGGGGCTCACCCGTGCGGGCGGCAGCCGCCCTCTCTGTCGAGCTTCCGATCGAGGTCTCGCATGCCCCGATGATGTCGGAGCGACCGGCCGGGCCACAACCGGATTTGCGGGCGGTTGACCGTCCCCCGGCCAACCTCGGCCCATTATGCTTCGCTGACGAACTGTAAGGACTCTTGACAGACGAGTGGTCTAGTCCAACCATAGGCATGTCGATCCGACCGGGATGCACTGTGGGGGTGTGACCACCGGCGGCTGAGGCACGCCCTGCCCTGCTCCGCTCCGCCCCCAGGCCCCGCCACGGCGTACGCGCGTCCGCGCACGCCGTCCGTCCGTGCCGCGCGCCTGCGGGAACCGCACACCCCCGCGCCACCCGTCCCGCCGCACGGTCCTCTCCCCCTACGAGGGTTCCGTACGCCCCCGCAAGGTCCGCAGCGCCGTTCCGCACGCTTCACCAACGTCCTGCCCCACCACGCCTGTTGGAGAACCCATGCGTCTACGCAGAACAGTTCAGGCCGCCCTGGCCGCCTGTGCCACCCTCGTCGCCTCGGCCGGCCTGGTCGCCGGCGCGGCCGTGGCCGACGCCGCGCCCGTGAGCGCGGCCGGCGCCGAGGTCAGCGCCACGACCGCCGCGAAGCCCCTGCCCAGCCGGGTGTTCGCCCCCTACTTCGAGTCGTGGACCGGCGAGAGCCCCGCCGCGCTGGCCGCCCAGTCCGGGGCCAAGCACCTGACGATGGCGTTCCTGCAGACCGCCACCAAGGGCTCCTGCACGCCGTACTGGAACGGCGACACCTCGCTGCCGATCGCGCAGTCCTCCTTCGGCGCCGACTTCGCCACCATCAGGGCCAACGGCGGCGACGTGATCCCGTCGTTCGGCGGCTACACCGCCGACACCACCGGCACCGAACTGGCCGACAGCTGCACCGACGTCAACCAGATCGCCGCCGCCTACCAGAAGCTCATCACCACGTACGACATCAGCCGGATCGACCTCGACATCGAGGTCGACTCGCTGGACAACTCCGCGGGCATCGACCGCCGCAACAAGGCGATCAAGCTGACGCAGGACTGGGCCGCCGCGAACGGCCGCCAGATCCAGTTCTCCTACACGCTGCCGACCACCACCAGCGGCCCCGCGGCCAACGGCATCGCGCTGCTGAGGAACGCCGTCACCAACAACGCGCGGATCGACGTCGTCAACCTGATGACGTTCGACTACTACGACAACGCCGCGCACGACATGGCCGCGGACACCCAGACCGCGGCGACCGGCCTGTACAACCAGCTGGCCAAGCTGTACCCGACCAAGACCCCCGCGCAGCTCTGGGGCTCCATCGGCATCATCGAGATGCCCGGCGTCGACGACTTCGGCGCGGCGGAGACCTTCACGCTGGCCAACGCGACCACGGTCTACAACTGGGCCGTCTCCAGGGGCATCAACACCCTGTCGTTCTGGGCGCTGCAGCGCGACAACGGCAAGTGCCCGGGCGGCGGCGCGCGCGACGACTGCTCCGGGATCCAGCAGAACACCTGGGACTTCACCAAGATCTTCGCGCCGTTCACCAGCGGCAGCCTGCCCAACAACGACTTCACGCTCAGCGTGAACCCCAACGCGGGCACGGTGGCGGCCGGTTCGTCCACCACCGCCACCATCAACACCGCCGACATCACCCCGCCCGGCGCGCCCTCCGGCACCGCGCAGAGCATCAGCCTCAGCGTCAGCGGCGCGCCCGCCGGCGTCACCGCCACGGTCAACCCCGGTACCGTCCTGGCCGGTTCGCCCGCGACGCTCACCGTCGCCACCACGGCGAACGCCGCCGCCGGCACCTACCCGCTCACCGTCACCGGCACCGCCGCCTCCGGCAGCCACACCGCCACCTACACGCTGAAGGTGACGAGCACCCAGCCCGGCAACGACTTCTCGGTCGTCGTCAGCCCGGCCGCCGGCTCGGTGACGGCGGGCTCGTCCGCCAGCGCCACCGTCAACACCGGTGTCGTCGCCGGCTCCGCGCAGAGCGTCGCCCTCACCGTGAGCGGCGCGCCCGCCGGCGTCACCGCCACGGTCAACCCGGGCAGCGTCACCGCGGGTTCGCCCGCGACGCTCACCCTCGCCACCGCGGTCACCACCACCCCCGGCACCTATCCGCTCACCGTCACCGGCACCGCCGCCTCCGGCAGCCACACCGCCACCTACACGCTGACCGTCACCGGGGTCACCCCGCCCGGCGGTCTGGCCAACGGCGGCCTGGAGACCGGCAGCCTGGGTCCGTGGACCTGCCAGGCCGGCGGCTCCGTGGTGAGCACCCCGGTGCACTCCGGCTCGTACGCGCTGCAGGCCGCGGCCACCGCGTCGCAGACCGGTGAGTGCGCCCAGACCGTCACCCTGACGCCCAACAAGGCCTACACGCTGACCGGCTGGGTCCAGGGCAACTACTCCTACCTCGGCGTGAGCGGCGGCGCCACCGGCTCCGCGTGGACCAGCGGCTCCGGCTGGACCAAGCTCAGCGTCCCGTTCACCACCGGCGCCTCCGGCACCGTGACGGTGTACCTGCACGGCTGGTACGGCCAGGGCAGCGTCTACGGCGACGACTTCTCGATCGCCTGACGGACGCCGGCCCGCGGGCAACGGCTGACAGGTGACAACTGACAACTGACAACTGACAGATAACAGCTGACAGATATTGTCATCTGTCAGCCGTCGGTCCCCGCCCCACGCCCCACTCCCCCGCCGGGGTGCCGCGACGCTCGTGTCGCGGCACCCCGGCGGACCCCGTTCCAGCGGCCGGTACCGACCCCGCGGCGGCCGGCCGTCCGCCGCCCGCTAGGCGACGGCCGGTTCCGCGGCGCGCCGACCGGGCCGCAGGAGCAGCAGGTAGGACAGCGCGGCGAGCAGCGAGCAGCTCAGCACGACGACGGCGAGCAGCACCGCGGAGGGACTCCCGCCCAGGCTGCTGAGCGGAGCGACGACGGCGCCGCAGAGGAAGTTGCCGGTGCCGAGGAGGGCCGAGGCGGAGCCGGCGGCGTGCGGTGCGACCAGGCTCAGCGCCCGGGCGGCCGAGTTCGGCAGGACGACGCCGAGGCCGGCCATCATCACGAACAGCGAGGCGCAGACGGCGACCAGCCCGAGGTCCCAGACGGCGGTGGCCAGGACCAGGAACGTCCCGGCGGCGATCATCGTCGCCAGGCCCGCGCGCATCAGGGTGGCAACGGCGAAGCGGGGGGCGAGGAGCCGCCCGTTCACCTGGTTGGCGCCGACGATGGCCACCGAGTTGAGCCCGAACAGCAGGCCGTAGGTCTGCGGCGACACGTGGTAGACGTGCTGCAGCACCACCGAGGAGCCGCTGATGTAGCCGAACAGCGCGCCGAAGGCGAAGGTGCTGGTCAGCAGCAGACCGAGGAACGGCACGTCGCGCAGGAGCCCGCCCATCGTGCGCAGGGTGGAGGCCAGGCCGCCGCCGCGCCGGGCGCCGGCCGGGAGGGTCTCGCGCAGGGCGCCGAAGGCGACCAGGGTGAGCAGCACGCCGAGGCCGACCAGGGCGCCGAAGGTGCCGCGCCAGGAGGTGACGCGCAGCAGTTGCGAGCCGAACAGCGGGGCGAGGATCGGGGCGAGGCCGGATATCAGGGTGATCGAGGCGAGGAAGCGGATCATCGCGACGCCCTCGAAGCGGTCGCGGGCGACGGCGCGGCCGATGACCAGTCCGGCGGCGCCGGCGGCGCCCTGGACGAAGCGTGCGGCGATCAGCACGGACAGGTTGGGCGCGATCACGCAGACCAGGCTGGCGAGGGTGTAGACGACGAGCCCGGCGAGCAGCGGCGGGCGGCGGCCGAAGCGGTCGCTGAGCGGTCCGAAGATCAGCTGGCCGGCCGCGACGCCGAACATCGAGAAGGTGAGGGTGAGCTGGACGGCGGCCGGTTCGACGGCGAGGTCGTCGGCGATCGCGGGCAGGCCGGGCAGGTAGAGGTCGGTGGTGAGCGGGCCGAGGGCGACCAGGCCGCCGAGGACGGCGATGGTGGTGCGGCCGTGCGCGCCGTCGCCCGCCCGGGCCTTGGCGGTACCCGGGTCGGCGAGGGCGGGATCGGTGGCGGGCTGCGCGGTGCCGGGCTGGGCGGTGCCGGTGAGGGAGTCGGCGGGGGCGGCGGAGGCGGTCGACGTGTCACCGGCAGAGCCGGCGGTCGGGCCAGGCATGGGGCTCCTCTCGGAACGGGCACGGCCTTCGTGCTCGCTCCGTCCTACCGCAGCCCTCGGTGCCGCCGACAGTGGGGGGTCGGCCGCCTGGCCCGTTCGGGGCAGGGCGGCCGGCCTGCCCCGGCGCCGTCTCAGCGGGCGAGCCGCTCGGCCCGCAGGGCGGCCTGGACGGCGGCGCCGTCCTGCCACGCGTAGAGCTGGTTGCCGGTCAGGGCGACGTTGTAGTGGCCGCAGGAGCCGGCCGCCTTGGCGGTGACCCCCTCCGGGAACCAGCCCGCCTTGATCGAGACCGGCGCCGGGTGGCTGCCCCTGCCGGGCTCGGCCGTCCGGCAGCCGGCGGGCAGCCGGCCCTCCGGGAGGGTGGCGGTGAGCAGGCGGTCGTCGCCGGTGGTGGACATCAGGTAGCGGACGGCGGAGGCGTTGTCGGGCAGCCAGGCCGGCACGGCGCGGTGGTCGGCCTTGGCCGCGCTGCCGCTGGCGTAGGCGGACTGCTCCTGGTGCCGGCCGTCGTACCACTCGGCGACCCTCGGCCCGACCGCCACGGCGGCGACGGCGACGGCCATACCGGTGCCGGCCACTCCGAGTGCGATCCTGCCCGCGATGCCGTTCATGCCCGACCGTCCTCTCCCGTGGGGTGGTGCTGTGCGTCCGGCGCCCGCTTCCCCGGCCCCGGGGCCGGTCTCCCGGCCTGTCTCCATCCTGGTGCGCGCCGGGCTGCCGGATCGTCACCGCCAGGTCCTGGTCTTCCGCCGTCCTTGGGGGGTACCTCCTCCACCTTGAGGCGTACGCGCGCCCGGCCGGTCTCGGGGTTCTCCCCGGTCGAGCCTGGCCCGGGCCGTCCGGGGGCGCAGCCCGGCCGCACCCGCCCGGGTGCCGGCGGGTGCGGCGGCCACCCGGTTGCCGGATACTGCCGGGCCCGGGCCCGGGCGCGGGAGCGGCGGCCTGCGGCGGCCGCCCCCGCTCCGGTCAAGGCCGTGCCGCTGCGGTCAGAACGCCGCCGGGGCGGGGACGGCGAGCGGGAAGGGCCGGCCGTCCAGGGTCCAGTGCGGGTCGATCGGGCGGCCGAGCGCGGCGTACACCTGGGCGGCGACGTCGGGGTGGCGGATCTCGCCGACGGGCGGGGCGGCGGGGATGCCGGGGCCGGCGCAGGCGACCCAGGCGGTGCGCTCCTCGGGCGTGCGCCCGCCGTGGCCGCCGGCGTCGACGTGGCCGTGGTCGGTGACGACGATGACCGTCCAGGCCTCCGCGGCGTACCCGCGCCGGGCGCGCAGCGCGTCCAGCAGACGGCCGAGGCGCTCGTCGGCGGCCCGCATCGCGGCGCGGTACTCCTCGCCGCAGCCGAGGAAGTGGGCGGTCTCGTCGACGGCGCCGAGGTAGACGAAGGACGCCTCGGGGTCGGCGTCGCGCAGCACGTCGACGGCCTCCCGGGTGACCTCCTCGTCGACGGCCTCCCAGGCCTCGGGGGTGTCCTCGGCGGGGGCGACGTAGCAGAGCCGGCCGGGGGCGCGGAACAGCGGTCCGCCGGACTCGGCGATGACCAGCGGGTCCCAGCCGGCGGCGACGAAGGTGCGGCGCCCGTCGCCGCGGGCCAGCCGGGTGGTGAAGTCGGGGAAGACGTCGAGCCGGTTGCCGCCCAGGTGGTTGCCCCAGACGCCGTGCTTGGCGGGCTCGACGCCGGTGACGACGGTGGCCCAGCACGGGCCGGACATGGTGGGGGTGGAGTCCGCGACCGTCACGGGCGCCAGGAACCCGGCCGCGGCGAGCTCCGCGAGCCTCGGCATCGGCACCTGCTCCAGCAGGTCGTACCGGACGCCGTCGATCCCGACGACGAGGACCCGGGGGCGCGGCAGCGGCGGTGTGGACATGAGGGGCGGTTCCTTTCACGGTGCGGGCGCCGGCCGCGCCCGCGGCGGGGCGGGCGGCGGCGACCGCGCTCATGCTTCACGCCCCGTCGGACCGCCGGGTGTCCTGGCGGGGAAGGCCGGGTGGACGGGGCATGTCCGGCGGCTTCGGGGAAGCTTTGCCTCCGGTCCTACGATTTCGTATAGTCCGATTACGTGAATTCATCCTTCGAGCCGAGCACGAGCTCCGCGATCCTCGCGCTGCAGCGTGCCACGCACGTCACCCTGCACGTGCTCGCGGCGGAACTGGCCGGCCTGGACCTGACCCCCTCCGAGACCAACGCGCTGGCGATCCTGGCCGACGGCCGGAGCCGGACCGCCTCCGAGCTCGGCACCGCCGCCGGCACCCGTCCGACCACTCTCACCAGCGTGCTCGACCGCCTGGAGCGCCGCGGCCACATCACCCGCGGCACCCGGCCGGCCGACCGGCGGGTCGTGGTGATCGAGCTGACCCCCTCCGGCCGACGGGTCGCCGAGACCGTCCGACAGACCCTGGACGCGTTGGAGACCCGAGCGCTCGACGGGCTGCCCGCGGAGTCCCTGGCCGGTTTCCACCACGTCCTACGAGCCCTCACGGAGGCACCGTCATGACCCACGACACCCTCGCAACGCAGGACGACGCCGCCCTCTTCGACCGGCTGATGGCCCTGGTCCGGGCGGGCGGCGGCGGTTTCGGACACCGCGAGCACGTCCACCTGACCTGGCTGGCCGTCCACCAGGTCGGCATGCCGGCGGCGCTCGCCCTCGTCGGCGACGGCATCCGGCGCACCGCCACCGCCGCCGGCGCGCCCGGCAAGTACCACGCCACGCTCACCCGCGCCTGGGTCGAGCTGGTCGCCCACCACGCCGCCGACCGCGAGCCCGGGGACGGCGCGGACGTCCCAGGCAGCGCGGACGGCGCGGACGGCGCGGACGGCGCGGAGTTCGCGGACTTCGCCGACCGGCACGCCGAGCTGTTCGACCAGCGGCTGCTCGACCGGTACTACCGCCCCGGGACCCTGGCGTCCCCCCGGGCCCGCGCCGAGTGGGTCGAACCCGACCTCGCACCGCTCCCCCGGGCCGCCGACCGCTGAGGCGTGCCCGCCCGCCCGGCGCCGGAGCGTACGAAGCGCCGGTCGGCGGCCCGCACCGCGCCGGCCGGGCCCGCCGCGCGCAGCACCACGTCCAGGACACGGTCCGGGTCGGCGGCGTAGCAGTGGGCGAACCACGGCAGGTTGGCCTCGACCACGGCCCACCGCTCGGCCGGGTCGTACGGGTCGAGCAGCGTTCCGACGTCGAGGGCGACGGCGCTGGGCAGGCCGGTGCCGGCGGCGGCGAGCAGCCGCTGCGCGAAGGCGACGGCCGGCCCGGTGAGCGGCCCCGGGTCGAGCCGGCCGAAGCGGGCGTAGCGGCTGCCGGTGCGCACGGCGCCGTCGAGGACGAACAGCCGGTACTCCGCGCCGAACGTCACCGGGTCGCTGACCAGGACCGGGGTGTCGGGGCCGATCCGTTCGCCGGTGCGCGGCAGCCGGCCGCCGTCTGCGTAGACGGCGGCCGGCAGCGACTTGTCGGCCGGGGGTTTGACGAAGGCCGGCCGGCGCAGCGTCCAGGCCTCGGCGAGCGTGGTCAGTTCGATCCGGCGGCCGGTGAACTCCTCGGGCAGGGCGGCGAGCCAGTCGTCGGCGGGTTCGAGCAGGGCCAGGTCGAGGCGATCGGCGATCCGGGCGGCGGCGAGCGGTCCGCCGTACCAGTGGACGGGCCTGCCGGCCAGCCGGTCGACGGTGCCGGGGCCGGTCAGGACGGCGGTGGCCAGTCCGCGGGCGGCGGCGGCCGCGGTGAGCAGCGCGGTCGTGCCGGTCGCCTGGGCCGAGGTCAGCAGGACCGGGGCCGGCGCGGCCGGGAGCCCGGCGGTCACGGCGCGGGCCGGAACGCGTGGACCACCTCGATGCGCCCGACCAGGTGCCGGTTGAACTCGGGCAGGTCCTCGGCGGGGACCCAGAGTTCGAGGATGGTGCGCCCGCCCGCCTGGCGGACGGGGTAGCGGGCGAGGAAGGCGGTGTCGACCTCGAAGCGGGTGACGTAGCCGGCGCCGGAGGCCGGGACGTTCCAGTCGCGGGCGATCCGGATCGCGTAGTCCTCGTTCAGCACCGGGTAGAAGATCGGCTGGTCGGGCAGGCGCGGTGGCCAGGCACGCCAGTCGGCGGCCTCGACCAGGGCCAGTTCCTGAGGGCCGGTCGGGCGCCAGAGGGTGGTGGTGGGCGCGCCGGCAGCGGACACGCCGGTGGAGGCGCCGGCGGACGTGGGGGCGGGCGGGGTCGTCGGGCCGTTCATGGGCCTGACGCTAGCCATGAACGGCCCGGCGGCGGTACCGGTTTTCGCAGCGGGGAGGGCCCGGCGGGCGGGTCAGTGGTAGGCGGACTCGCCGGTGATGGCCTCGCCGAGGACGAGGGTGTGGATCTCGCTGGTGCCCTCGTAGGTGAGCACCGACTCCAGGTTGTTGGCGTGCCGCAGGACCGGGTAGGCGGTGGTGATGCCGTTGGCGCCGAGCACGGTGCGGGCGCTGCGGGCGATCTCCAGGGCGGCGCGGACGTTGTTGAGCTTGCCGAAGCTGATGTGCGCCGGGCGGGCCGCGCCCTCGTCCTTGAGGCGGCCGATCCGCAGCGCGACCAGGTAGGCCTTCTCGACCTCCAGCATCATGTCGACGAGCTTCTGCTGGGTGAGCTGGAAGCCGGCGATCGGGCGCTCGAACTGGACGCGGCTCTTCGCGTAGTCGAGGGCGGCGGTGTAGCAGTCGCGGGCGGCGCCGACGGTGCCCCAGAGGATGCCGAACCGGGCCTCGTTGAGGGAGGACAGCGGTCCGCGCAGGCCGGTGACGCCGGGCAGGACGGCGTCGGCGGGCAGCACGACGTCGTCGAAGGCGAGGGCGCTGGTCACCGAGGCGCGCAGGGACAGCTTGCCGGGCACGTCGGTGGCGGTGAAGCCGGGCGTGCCGGGTTCGACCAGGAAGCCGCGCACGCCGTCCTCGGTCTGCGCCCAGACGACCGCGACGTCGGAGATGCCGCCGTTGGTGATCCACATCTTGGAGCCGGAGAGGACCCAGTCCGCGCCCTCCCCGGCGCCCTTGCGGCGGGCGCGGGTGCGCATGTGGGCGGGGTCGGAGCCGAAGTCCGGTTCGGTGAGGGCGAAGCAGCCGATCAGCTCGCCGGCGGCGAGGCCGGGCAGCCAGCGCTGCTTCTGCTCCTCGGAGCCGAAGGCGTGGATGGAGCGCATGGCCAGCGAGCCCTGGACGGAGACGAAGCTGCGCAGGCCGGAGTCGGCGGCCTCCAGTTCCATGCAGGCGACGCCGTACGCGACGGCGCCGGATCCGGCGCAGCCGTAGCCGTCGAGGTGCATGCCGAGCACGCCGAGGGCACCGAGTTCGGGGGCGAGTTCACGGGCGGGGAAGACGCCGCGCTCGAACCAGTCGCCGATGTGCGGGCGGATCCGGTCGTCGGCGAACTCGCGCACGGTGTCGCGGACGAGCCGCTCCTCGTCGGTGAGCAGGTCGCCGACGGCGAGCAGGTCGGCGGGGTCGATCCTGGGCGGCTTCGCCACGGGGGCTCCTTGTACGCTCGGCGGGGTGCGGGCGGCGGGGTGCGGAAGTCGGACGGCGGGAGCCGGACCGCGGACCCGTCGCGGCGCTGGGTACCGGCGAGTATGGCGCACCGGGCCGCTCCCGGGACCGCCGTCGACGAGGGAGTGAGCATGTACACAATCCGGCTGCTGACGGCGGAGGAGTTGCGCGGGTCGGCGGAGCAGTTGGGCGCGCTGCTGGCGGACGCCGTCGACGGCGGCGCCTCGATCGGCTTCCTCGCTCCGCTCGACCTCGCCGCCGCGGCCGACTGGTGGCGGGCGCTGGCCCCGGACGTGGCGGACGGACGGCTGCTGGTCTGGGTCGCCGAGGCGGACGAATCGAACGAAGCGGATGCGGCGAACGACGCGGACGCAGCGGACCGCGCGAACGACGCGGACGGCGCGGGGCGCGGCCGGATCGCCGGGACGGTGCAGCTGCGTCCGGCGACGACGGCCAACGGCCGGCACCGGGCGGACGTCGCCAAGCTGATGGTCCACCGGGCGGACCGGGGGCGGGGGCTGGCCGGACGGCTGCTCGCGGCCCTGGAGGCGGGGGCCGCCGAGCGCGGGCTGCGGACCCTGGTGCTGGACACCGAGACGGGCAGCCCCGCCGAGCGGATGTACGCGGCGGCGGGCTGGACCAGGGTCGGCACGGTGCCGGACTTCGCGACCGACCCGGCGGGGGTGCCGCACGCGACCACCATCTTCCACAAGGCGCCGACGGCCCCGGCGGCCGCGTCGCTACGATGACGCCTCCGCACCCGGGCGGGGTGCGGGACGAGACGTGAGGGGTGGTGGACCGTGGGCCGTTGGGCCGTGGTCGCGCAGGAGACCGAGGGCCTCGGGGACAACCGGATCTGGGGCCCCAAGGTGCTCGCCGAGGTCGAGGGCAGCCGGGAGGACGCGCTCGACGAGCTGCGGCGGATCGTCCCGGCGTACACGCCGCAGCACCCGTTCAACGGCCGGCGGCGCCGACTGTACCGGGACGGCGACGACTATCTGCTGATCACCCAGGGGAGCATGCGGGACTACCACTGCGTCCTCACGGTGTGGGAGCTGCTGTGGGACAGCGAGCGGCCCGAGGTGCAGCAGGAGCGGCTCGCGGCGGCCGGGGACGGCGCGGGCGACGCGGGCTGACGGACGGTGCCGCGGGCGGTTCTGCCGGGCGGGCGCCCGGCGCGCGGTCAGGCGACGCCGCAGAGGCGCAGGACCGCCGTGGTCGCGGCGGCCGCGACGACCACCAGCGGGAACGGCGCGCGGCGCAGCGCGAGGACCCCGGCGACCAGCACGCCGGCCGGCCGGGCCCATCCGGCGAAGCCGTGGCCCTGGGTCAGCGCGCCGGTGGCCACCAGGGCGACCAGCAGCACGGCGGCGGCGACCGCGAGCAGGTGACGCAGGCGCTCGGAGACGGTGAGCCGGTCACCGAGCAGCGGGCCGGCGAGCCGGAACGCGTAGGTGCCGGCAGCCAGCAGCAGGATGGCGGTCAGGGGCATCGGCGGACCTCCTCGGTGAGCGGCACGGACTGCGACCCGGGGGCGTTCCCCGCGCCGGTGGCGGCCCCGGACGCCGCCGGAACCGCCTCGGGGGCCTGCTCCGGGGTCTGCTTCGGAGCCTGCTCCGGGGCCTGCTCCGGGGCTGCCGGACGGCCGGCGAACAGCAGTCCGACGAGCGCGAGCAGGACCGGCAGGCCCGCCGGGACGTACGGGGTGGCGGCCACGGCGACGGCGGCGCCGACCAGGGCGGCGGTGCGGGTGCGGCGGTCGCCGAGCGCGGGCAGGACGAGGGCGAGCAGCACGGCGGGGAACGCGGCGTCCAACCCCAGGGCGTCCGTGTCGCCGATCAGCCCGCCGGCCGCCGCTCCGACCACGACGGCGGCGTTCCAGACGGCGAACAGCGCGAAGCCGCAGACCCAGTACGCCGCCCGGCGCCGTCGCGGGTCGGACTCCAGCAGGGTGAACGCGGCGGACTCGTCGGTCAGCAGCTGGGCGCCGAGCAGCCGGCGCCACCGGGGGCCGTCGAGCGCGTCGGCGACGGTGAAGCCGAAGGGGAGCAGGCGGGCGTTGAGGACCAGGCCGGTGACGACGGCGGCGAGCGCGCCGCCGCCGGAGAGCACGACGCCGACGGCGGCGAACTGCGAGCCCCCGGCGAAGACCAGCAGGGACATGGCGACGGGCACCCAGAGCGGGAGGCCGCCGGAGACGGAGATCGCCCCGAACGAGGCGCCGACCAGGGCGTCCGCGAGGCAGACCAGGGCGATGTCCCGGAGGGTGGCACGTTCGAGGGTTCGGAGGAGCGAACGCATGTCCAGTAGAGTGAACGCAACAGGGGTCGTTCGTCAAGCCGAACGCCTGGACGTGTGGAGCGAACGCGGATGAGTGGAAACAGCGGCGGCGGGCCCGCCGGGAGCGAGCTGATCGAGCTGATCGCGGCCTCGATCCGGCGCGAGCGCGAACGCGCCGGGCTGTCGATGGCCGAGCTGGCCCGCCGGGCGGGGATCGCCAAATCGACGCTCTCGCAACTGGAGTCGGGCGCCGGTAACCCGAGCGTCGAGACGCTCTGGGCGCTCGGCGTCGCGCTGGACGTGCCGTTCAGCCGACTGGTCGACCCGCCGCGCCCGGTGGTCCGGGTGGTGCGGGCCGGCGAGGGCCCGGTCACCCACTCCGAGCGGGCCGACTACGCCGCGACCCTGCTCGCCTCCTGCCCGCCCGGCGCCCGCCGCGACATCTACCGGATCGACGCCGAGCCGGGCGAGACCCGGGCCTCCGACCCGCACATGCCGGGCACCGTCGAGCACGTGCTGCTGGGCGCCGGCCGGGCGCTGGCCGGGCCGACGCAGGCGCCCGTCGAACTGGGCCCGGGCGACTACGTCAGCTACCCCGGCGACGCCCCCCACGTGTTCCGGGCCCTGGCGCCGGGCACCCTCGCGGTGATCGTGATGGAGCACGTCTGACCCCCGGCACGACCGACATGACCGGCACAACTGGTACGGCCGGCACGACCGGCGCGACGAGTCCGCGCCACCGGCGGCGACCCCTCGCCGGCCGCCGCCGGTGGCGCGGCGGCCCGGTCGCGGGCCCCGCTTCCCGGCACCGCCTGATCAGAGCTTCAGGAGCCGGTCCAGGAACGGGTTGCCGAAGACCCGGTGCGGATCGTGGCGGTCCAGGGTGGTGACGGCCTCGTCCCAGCCCGGTCCGCCGCCCTCGCGGTGGCCGGCCGGGATCACCCGGTCCAGCATGTCCGGGTCGGCCCACGCGGCGTCCTCGGTGTAGGCCCAACCCTTGGACCACTCGACGCGCAGGCCCGCCCGGGTGCCGTCGAAGGAGCGCAGCAGGGCCTGTTCGAGGTCGCGGGCGAAGCGGTTCAGTCCGGGCGTGCCGGGGAAGCCGAGCACGTCGAGCCAGACGGCGGTGTCCCACTCGGGGCGGTCGGGGCGCGGACGCAGCGCGGAGAGCAGCGGCGGCCGGGCGCCGGGCACCCCGGACCAGGCCGGGTCGTCCACGCCGGTGACCCGGATCTCCACCGCGCCGTTCACCGGGAACTCGCCGCGGTCCCGGTAGGCGTCGAGCAGCGCCCGGTAGCGGTCGGCGAACTCGGCCACCACCCACTGCAGGTCGGCGCGCCGGGCGAGGACCGCGTAGCCGTTGGCGGTGACCCGCAGGGTGGTGGGGCGCACGTACTGGAGCAGGGTCCGCGAGGGACCCCAGAGGTCGGAGCGCAGGCCGCCGGCGAGCAGGTGGGTGAGCACCTCGCCGGTGAGCAGGTCGCGGATCAGCCCGCCGGAGAGGAGGACGTCGGTGATGTCCCCGGTGAGGCCGATCTTGGCGACGAGGTACTGGAGTTGGCCGAAGAGCGGGGCCGAGGCCCAGGTGCCGGCGACGAGGTCGCCGGCCAGCCGGGCGATCGGCTCGGGGACGGAGTCGGAGAAGGGGTAGTTGTAGGGCCCGTCGACGGCGCGGGCGGCGAAGGGGCGGTTCGGGGCGACGCTCCAGGTCTTCAGCCAGGGCCGCTCGGTGTAGGCGAACCAGATCGCCTCGACGCGGCCGTCGCGTTCGACGAAGTCGGCGAGGGTGCGCGGGCGGGAGGGGGTCGACGCCGGCAGCGCGCCGGGGCGGGCGAAGAGTTCGGCGGCCGGGATGTCCAGCCGGCTGACGCAGCGCAGCGGCCGGTCGGCGCCGGCCCGGAGCACCACCTCGGTGACGAACGCGCGGCCGAGGTGGACCAGGAAGGCGGCGCTGTCGGCCTCGGAGCGGTCGAAGGTCCGCAGCGTGTAGCGGTCGGTGGCCGGGTCGAGGACCACGGCGGTCAGCCGGGTGACCTGGTTGCTGACGGAGCCGTAGCCGTGCCCGTCGGGGCGGGTCTCGCCGGCGGCGGGGACGGCGGTGCCGTGGCCGCCGATCGCGAGCACGCCGCCGACGGTGAGTTCGCCGGGGGCGGGGACGGCGGTGAGGCCGAGGCCGCGCTCGGCGAGGTGGGCGAGCAGGGCCTCCATGGTGGCGCCGCTCTGGGCGCGGACGGTGGTGGGCGAGTCGGCGGTGAGCGCGGTGAGGTGGCGGGTGGTGTCGAGCAGCAGCACGCGGGCCGCCTCCGGGGTGCCGTCGGCGACGGTGAGCGGTGCCCAGGTGTGCCGGTGGCCCTGGGCGCGCAGGCGCCAGCCGTGGGCGCGGGCCCAGTCGGCGAGCGCGGGGACCTCCTCGGGGGTGCGCGGGGCGCAGGTCCACAGCCGGTCGGTGCGGACCTCGCCGGACCAGTTCTGGTAGACGCGCCGGAACAGCTCGGTGCCGGCCGGGAGTCCGGGCGGGACGGGGGCGTCGTCGGCGAGGGCGCTGTCCGGGCCGACGGTGCCGCGCAGCAGCCAGGCGCCGGCGCCGAGCACGGCGGAGGCGCCGAGCAGGCGGCGCCGGCTGAGGCCCCGGTGCGCCTCGCCGCGGTCGTGGCCGCCGTGCTCCTGGTCGTGGTCGCGCTCGTGCTCGTGCTCGTGCCGGTGGTGGTGTTCCGTGGTCATGCCCCGCCCCTGCTGTCCGTGGTCTCCCCGATCCGGGTGAATGTACGAAGCGGTCGGCCGGGTGCTGCGGCGGCGCCCGCGATCTTCACTCGAAGGAATGAACCTTGCCGGATTTCCCGGTGCGCTCATAGGTTGATCGTGATCGCCGTGCTCCATCGCCGTGCTCCATCGCCGGCCCTCTTCACCTCCGGAGGCCCCACCGTGTCCGCGCCCACTCCCCTGGCCGTCGCCGTCGCCCAGCCCGCCTGCCACCCGTCGGGGCGGCCCGGGACCGTCGCGGCCAACGTCGACCGGCACGCCGCCGCCGTCCGGGCGGCCGGGGCGGTGCGCCTGGTGGTGTTCCCGGAACTCTCGCTCACCGGCTACGACCTGGCCGCGCCCGCCGTCGACCCGTCCGACGAGCGCCTCGCACCGCTCGTCGCGGCCTGCGCGGAGACCGGTGCCACGGCCCTGGTCGGCGCGCCGGTCGCCGGGGCGGACGGCCGCGAGTACATCGCCACGCTCGCCGTCACCGGCGCCGGCGCCTCGGTGGTCTGCCGCAAGACCAACCTCTACGGCAGGGAGGTCGAGCGCTTCGCCGCCGCCGACCGGCCCTCCGTCCTGGAGCTGGACGGCTGGCGGCTGGGCCTGGCGATCTGCGCGGACGCCGCCGACCCGGAGCACGCGAAGCGGCTGGTCGCGCTCGGCGCCGACGCCTACGTCGCCTCGACGCTGTACGGGGCGGGCGCCGAGTCGCTGGCCACCAAGGAGGCCCGGTACCCGGCGCGCGCGGCGGACAACGGCGTCTGGGTCGTGCTGGCCACCGCCGCCGGGGCGAGCGGCGAGTTCGCCGCGACCTCGGGCGGCTCGGGCGTCTGGGCGCCGGACGGCACCGAGGCCGCCAGGGCGGGCACGGCGCCGGACGAGGTCGTGACCGCGGTGCTGGGGTAGCCGGGGGCGCGGGGACCGCCGCGAGCGCCGTTCCGGTGCCCGCGCGCGGGCCGCTCCCCCCGGCCGGAAATACCCGGGGCCCGCGCGCGGCTGTGGTGTGCGGAAGCCGTACCCGGTCGGGGCGGGGATCCCGGGCCCGAAGGGCCCCGCCCCGGCCGGGACCGTTCAGGAGGTGCAGCGCGCGATGGGTGACGAGCAGATGACCGGCGACTACCGGATCGAGCACGACTCGATGGGCGAGGTCCGGGTGCCCGCCGGGGCGAAGTGGCAGGCGCAGACCCAGCGGGCGGTGGAGAACTTCCCGGTCTCCGGCCAGCGCCTGGAGCGGGCGCACATCGCCGCGCTGGCCCGGATCAAGGCCGCCGCCGCGCGGGTCAACGCCCGGCTCGGCGTGCTCGACGAGGAGACCGCCGCCGCGATCGCCTCCGCCGCCGAGGAGGTGGCGGCGGGCCGCTGGGACGCCGAGTTCCCGGTGGACGTCTTCCAGACCGGCTCGGGCACCTCCTCCAACATGAACACCAACGAGGTGATCGCCACCCTGGCCGGCGAGCGCCTCGGCCGGCCGGTCCACCCCAACGACCACGTCAACGCCAGCCAGTCGTCCAACGACGTCTTCCCGTCCTCGATCCACATCGCCGCCACCGCCGCCGTCAGCCAGGAGCTGATCCCGGCGCTGGAGCACCTGGCGGAGGCGCTGGAGCGCAAGGCGGCGGAGTTCGCGGACGTCGTCAAGGCGGGCCGCACGCACCTGATGGACGCCACGCCGGTCACCCTCGGCCAGGAGTTCGGCGGCTACGCGGCGCAGGTCCGGCACGGGCGGGAGCGGCTGCTGGCCACCCTCCCCCGGGTCGCCGAACTGCCCCTCGGCGGCACCGCCGTCGGCACCGGCATCAACACCCCGCCCGGGTTCGCGGCGGCGGTGATCGAGGAGGTCGCGCGCGCCACGGACCTGCCGCTGACCGAGGCCCGGGACCACTTCGAGGCGCAGGGCGCGCGGGACGGCCTGGTCGAGCTGAGCGGCCAGCTGCGGACCGTCGCCGTCGGCTTCACCAAGATCGCGAACGACCTGCGGTGGATGGGCTCGGGCCCCCGCACCGGCCTCGGCGAGCTCAACCTGCCGGACCTCCAGCCCGGCTCCTCGATCATGCCGGGCAAGGTGAACCCGGTGCTGCCCGAGGTGGTGCTGATGGTCGCGGCCCAGGTGATCGGCAACGACGCCACCGTCACGGTCGCCGGGGCGAGCGGCAACTTCGAGCTCAACGTGATGCTGCCGGTGATCGCCCGCAACGTCCTGGAGTCGGTACGGCTGCTCGCCAACAGCGCCCGGCTGCTGGCCGACCGCGCGGTGGACGGCATCACGGCCAACGCCGAGCGGGCCCGGGAGTACGCGGAGTCCTCGCCCTCGGTGGTGACGCCGCTGAACCGGTACATCGGCTACGAGGAGGCGGCCAAGGTCGCCAAGCAGGCGCTCGCCGAGCGCAGGACCATCCGTCAGGTGGTGCTGGAGCGCGGGTACGTCGAGCAGGGTCGGCTCACCGTGGAGCAGCTGGACGAGGCGCTGGACGTGCTGCGGATGACCCGGCCGTAGCCGTAGCCGCCGCCGGCCGGCCCGCGTCCGGCGGCGCCTCACGCGCACCCGGGGCGCGGAGCGGCGCTGCCGCCCTCCGCGCCCCGGGTGTCGGGCTTCCGGTGACCGTCAGCCCCTGGCCCGGCCGGCCCGGCCGCGCCGCATCGCCGCTCCGTTCGACGTCATCGTGGCCATCGAGATGGCGGCCAGTCCCAGCAGGAACATCACGGCACCCGCGATCAGGCAGGTGACGATGTTCTTGCCCCGGTCGACCTCGCCCGAGACGACCCACGGGGAGATCATCGTCCACGCGCCGAGCAGGGTGGCCGCCCAGGCCCGTGCGTGGGTGCGCTCGTACGCCGAGCCGTAGCCGGCCATCAGCACGCAGTAGGCGATGCCGACGATCAGGCAGGTGACGGTCAGCGTACTGAACGCGGTGAAGCCGACGATCCACGGCGAGGCCGCCAGGAACAGACCGGCCAGAACGGCCAGGGCCTCGACGGCCTGGGCCCGCGGGGTCAGCGTGACCCGCTCGTAGTGCTCCCGGAGTTCAACGATGTCCGGATGGTGCTCCATGCCCATCGGCGCTTGGGTCGACACCGATACCACCTCCTAGGTTTCGAACATGGAGGGCTCTAGCCCAGTACCATTCTGGCGCCGTTCGCCCGTTTTGCACCTTTTCTTCCGGACGGCTACTCTTCCGCACCCACTCCGGCACCCAGCGGTCACGGGGCGGGTGACCTCCGTCTCACCGCCGCCTGCCGCCCTTGCCTATGCAACTCGTTGCATAGCAGGATGCCGGTCATGGCACTGGAGCACGCGATCCTCGTCTCGCTGCTGGAACGGCCCGGCTCCGGCTACGAACTGGCCCGGCGCTTCGACCGGTCCATCGGCCGCTTCTGGACCGCCACCCACCAGCAGATCTACCGGGTCCTGCGGCGGATGGAGGCGGACGGCTGGGTCCGCGCCGAGGAGGTCGCCCAGGACGGCCGACCGGACAAGAAGGTGTACTCGGCGGCGCCGCCCGGGCGCGAGGCGCTCGCCGCCTGGCTGCGCGAGCCCGTCGAACCGGAGACCGTCCGCCACGAGTTGGCCGTCCGGATCCGGGCGGCCGCCTTCGACGACCCGGCCGCGCTGATCCCCGAGGTCGAGCGCCACCGGGAGGGCCACGCCGCCCTGCTCGCCCGCTACCTGCACGGCGAGCGGCGCGACTTCCCGGCCGCCGCGGCGCCGGGCGCGCTGGACGCCCGGGAGCGGCTCCAGCACGTGGTGCTGCGCGGCGGCATCGAGTACGAGCGGATGACGCTCGCCTGGCTCGACGACGTGCTCGCCACCCTGCGCGAACTCGCCGACGGCCGGGCCGCTCCCGGCGCCGACCGCTGACCCCCTTCCCTCAGCCTCGACTTCCCACCCTCACCCTCGACCCCCCGGGAGCCCGCGATGCTCTTCAACCCGCGCACCTACGACCCCGCGCAGTACGACGAGCCGACCCGCCGGCTGCTGCGCGCGACCGTGGACTGGTTCGAATCGCGCGGCAAGAAGGCGCTGATCGACACCTACATCGACCGCGCCTGGTACGCCGACTTCCTCGAATTCGCCGCGAAGGAAGGCCTGTTCGCCGAGTTCCTGACGCCCTCCTCGGCCGACCCGGCCAAGCGCTGGGACACGTCCCGGATCGCCGAACTGAACGAGATCCTCGGCTTCTACGGCCTCGGCTACTGGTACACCTGGCAGGTCACCATCCTGGGCCTGGGACCGGTGTGGCAGAGCGAGAACGAGGCCGTCCGGGCACGCGCCGCCCGCCTCCTGACGGAGGGTCACGTGATGGCGTTCGGCCTCTCCGAGCGCGGCCACGGCGCCGACATCTACTCGACCGACCTGATCCTCACCCCGGACGGCGAGGGCGGCTTCACCGCCACCGGCTCCAAGTACTACATCGGCAACGGCAACGTCGCCGGCCTGGTCTCGGTGTTCGGCCGCCGCTCGGACGTCGAGGGGCCGGAGGGCTACGTCTTCTTCGCCGCCGACAGCCGCCACGAGGCATACCACCTGGTGAAGAACGTGGTGAACGCCCAGATGTACGTCAGCGAGTTCCGGCTGGAGGATTACCCGGTCCGCGCCGAGGACGTGCTGCACACCGGCAAGGCCGCCTTCGACGCCGCCCTGAACACCGTCAACGTCGGCAAGTTCAACCTGTGCACGGCCTCCGTCGGCATCTGCGAGCACGCGATGTACGAGGCCGTCACGCACGCCCACAACCGGGTGCTGTACGGCAAGAAGGTCACCGACTTCCCGCACGTGCGCCGGGAGTTGACCGACGCCTACGCGCGGCTGGTGGCGATGAAGCTGTTCTCCGCCCGCTCGGTGGACTACTTCCGCACCGCCTTCCCCGAGGACCGCCGCTACCTGCTCTTCAACCCGATGACCAAGATGAAGGTCACCACCGAGGGCGAGAAGGTCATCGACCTGATGTGGGACGTCATCGCGGCCAAGGGCTTCGAGGCGGACACCTACTTCGACAAGGCCGCCAAGGACATCCGCGGCCTGCCGAAGCTGGAGGGCACCGTCCACGTCAACCTGGCGCTGATCCTCAAGTTCATGGCCAACTACCTGTTCGACCCGGCCGAGTACGCCCCGGTGCCGACCCGGCAGGACGCCGCCGACGACGCGTTCCTGTTCCGGCAGGGCCCGGCCCGCGGCCTCGGCGCGATCCGCTTCCACGACTGGCGGGCCGCCTACGATGCGCACGGGCACCTGCCGAACGTCGCCCGGTTCCGCGAACAGGCCGACGGCTTCTGCGAGTTGCTGCTCAGCCACGCGCCGAGCGCCGAGCAGCAGGCGGACCTGGACTTCCTGCTGGAGATCGGCCAGCTGTTCGCGCTGATCGTCTACGGCCAGCTGGTCCTGGAGCAGGCGGCGCTCACCGGGCTGGACGCGGACCTGCTGGACCAGGTCTTCGACGCGCTGGTGCGGGACTTCTCCGCGCACGCCACCGAGCTGCACGGCAAGGCGTCCGCCAGCGAGGCCCAGGCCGCGTGGGCGCTGGCGCACGTGCGCCGCCCGGTCGCGGACGCGGCGCGGGCGGCGAAGGTGTGGGGCATGGTCGAGGCGCTCTCGGGCGCGTACGAGATGGCCCCGTAGGCGGGACCTCCGGGGGTGCCGGTCGGCAGGCCGGCACCCCCGGGGGGCGCTTCTTGCTTGTTGCTTCTCGCCTCCGCCTTCCGGCTTCCGGCGTCTCGCCGGTGGAGCGTCAGAAGGTGAGCTTCCAGCTGTCGATGTAGCCGGTGTCCTGCGGGCCCACGTCCTGGACCTTGAGCTTCCAGGTGCCGTTGGCCGGCACGGCCGAGGCGTTCACGGTGTACGTGGTCTGCACGTTCGCCCCGGAGTCGCTGCTGGAGGACTTGAGGCGGAAGGCGGTGCCGTTCGGCGCGACCAGGTCGATGACGAGGTCGCCGCGATAGGTGTGCTTGATGTCCACGCCGACCTGGAGCGCCGCCGGGGCGTTGCCGGTGCGGCCGGTGACGGCGACGTCGGAGGTCACGGCCGAGCCGTAGTCGGGGATCTGGACGTCGGCGGTGTTCTCGAAGACGGTGCCGGTGGGCGGGGTGGTGGAGCCGGCGGCGAGGGTCCAGACGGCGTACGCGATGGCGTCGCTCATCCGGTCCAGCGCGGTGTCGTTGATGTTGGCGCTGGTGTCGCAGGAGGAGTGGTAGCAGCGGTCGAACGGCTGGCCCGCCGTTCCGCCCCACTTCGCCGCCTGGGCGCTGGTCTTGGTGTAGTCGGCGCCGCTGAACAGGCCGCCGACCCGGATCCCGGCGTTCTGGAACGGGGCGTGGTCGGAGCGGCCGTCGCCCTCGAAGTCCTGCTCGGTGCTGATGCCGAGGCCGGCGAAGTAGTCGCGGAACAGGGCGTCGAGCGCGCTGTCGTAGCGGTAGGTGAAGTAGCCGGGGTTGGGCGAGCCGATCATGTCGAAGTTGAGGTAGGTGTCGATCTTCGAACGCTCGCCGGCCGCAAGGCTGTTGACGTAGTTCTGGGAGCCGATCATGCCGTACTCCTCGGCACCCCACCAGCCGAACCGCAGGTGCTTGCCGGGCTGGAGGCCGGCCCGCGAGACGGCGAGCGCGGTCTCCAGGACGCCGGCCGAGCCGGAGCCGTTGTCGTTGATGCCCGGCCCGCCGGTCACGGAGTCGAGGTGGGCGCCGGCCATCACGACGTGCGAGGTGTCGCCGCCGGGCCAGTCGGCGATGAGGTTGTAGCCGGTCGAGCCGTTGTAGCTGAAGGTCTTCAGCGTGGTGGTGTAGCCGGCCGCGTCCAGCTTGCTCTTCACGTAGTCGATCGAGGCCTTGTAGCCGGTGCGGCCGTGGGCCCGGTTGCCGCCGTTGGCGGTGGCTATGGACTGGAGCTGGGCCAGGTGCGCCTTGACGTTGGCGACCGGAATGTCGGGCGCGGCGACGGCCGCCGGCGCGGCGGGAGGCGCGGGGGCCGCCGAGGCGGCGGGGGCGAGGAAGGCTGCCGCGAGGGTGACGGCGGCAGCGGCGGACAGGGCGGATCGGCGCAGGCGGGATCGCCGCGGGGCGCGCTCGGTCAATGGAGGCTCCGGTATCCGGTGGGGCAGAACGGAAGCGCGTCACCTCACGGGCGGCGGAGGGATGTTGAGGGGGTGTGGGGCCGCCGGCCGCGCCGAAAAGTTGACGCGACCATGATGATTGGGCGAAGCCGGGAGTCCGTCAAGGGGCTGCGGGCAGGTGGCAGCTGACAGAATCTGAAATCTGTCAGCTGTTATCTGTTATCTGTCAGTCGTCAGCTGTCAGTCGTCGACCGTGGGCTGCTCGGGGGTGCGGGGCAGCACCGCCCGGACGACGGCGCCGCCGTCGTGGTTGCCCGTCGCGAACCAGCCGCCGAGTTCCTCGGCCCGCTCGGCCATCGAGCGCAGTCCCACGCCCGAACCGGCTCGCCGCGCCGTCCCGCTCCCGTCCCAGCCCTCCGCCGGATCGGCCTGGAAGCCGCGGCCGTCGTCCCAGATCTCCACCACCACCGCCTCCGGCCGCACCCGCAGCGTCAGCCGGGCCCGGCCCGCCCCCGAGTGGCGCAGCACGTTGTGCAGCGCCTCGCCGCTGATCCGCAGCGCCGCCACCTCGACGGCGGCCGGCAGCGCGGGCGGCGGGTCCGGGTCCAGCACCAGCGAGATCCGCGCCCGCGGCCCGTCCAGCTCGGCAACGAGCCTCCGCAGCGCCACCGCGAGCCCCTCCCCCGCCAGCGCGGCGGGCGCCAGCCCCTCGGTGATCCGGCGCAGTTCGTCGATCGCCTGCCCGATCCCGGCCGACACCGCGACCAGCGAGCGGGCCGCCGGGGAGCCCTCGGGCACCGCGGCCCGCGCGGTGTCGACGCCGAGCCGAAGGCCCGAGAGGGTGGGCCCGAGGCCGTCGTGCAGGTCGTGCCGCAGGCGACGGCGCTCCTCCTCGCGGGCGAGCACGATCTTCCGCCGCCCGCGCTGCAGTTCCTCGTACATGCGCAGCGAGGCGATCGCGGGCGCGGCCTGGTCGGCGAGGAAGCGCAGCACCTCGTGGTCCTGCGCGTCCAGTTCGGGCTGCCCGGTGCGCGGCGGCGCGTACAGGTCGCCGATCACCGCGCCCTCGTAGCTGAGCGGGAACACCTGGCTGGCGGGCCCGAGGGTGCCGACGGCGGCGGCTTCGTGCGGTCCGGTGCGGGTGTGCAGGACGACCCTGGCGCCGGGCAGGCCGAGGGCGTTGACCACGGTGTCGCAGAGCAGGGGCGGCGCGTCGGCGGGGCTGACGGCGCGGCTCAGCCGTTCGGCGAGCGCCCGCACCACCTGGTAGGGGCGGGCCCGGTCCCCGTAGTAGAAGCGGTCGACGGCCCGCACCACCCACCGGGTGGTGGGTCCGAGCAGTCCGCCGATGGCCAGCGCCCCGGCGGCGAGCAGTTGCGCGGGCGCGCTGCTGGCCTCGGGCAGGGCGCGGCGCAGCAGCAGCGCGATGCCGAGGTAGCCGGCGATCAGCACGGCGGTGAGGGCGAGGATGCTGAGCATCCGGCGGGTCGCCCGGTCGAGGTAGCGGGAGCGGTCGCGGGTGAAGGCGTAGCCGACGGCGCCGAGCATCCACAGCGCGGAGCCGGCGAAGTAGGCGACCGCCGCGACGCTCTCCGAGCTGCCGAGCCGCAGCGCGATGTTGGTCGTGACCAGCCAGACCAGGTAGGGCACCAGGACGGCGGTGACGCTGCGGTGCGGGCGGGCGGAGCGCCGCCAGCGGACGGCGGCGACGGCGAGGCTGGCGACGACCAGGCCCCAGGCGACCAGGGTGGCGTGCCACTCGTCCAGCGGCAGCCCGCTCCCGGGCGGCACCAGGATGTCGCCGAGGTACGGCAGCGGGCTGCGCAGGCGGACGGTGCACGCGTGGACGGCGCTCCAGAGGGCGATGGCCGCGACGTAGGCGCGGCCCGGTCCGCCGGGCAGCCGGCCCTCGGGCAGCCAGAGCGGCAGCGCGAGGGAGACGAAGATGAACAGGGCGACGGAGACGAGCAGCAGCGCCGCGCCGAGGGCCTGCGCGGCGGGGCCGGCACCGGCGACCGCGGCGGCGAGGAGGGCGAAGCGGGAGAGGCAGCCGAGGAGCCCGGCGGCGAGCAGGCAGCGGCCGAGGCTGCGGCCGGCCGGCGGTCCGGCGGCGGGGCCCGGGACGGTCCCGTCGGGGGCGGGCGCGGCGCGGTGGGCGAGGATGAGCAGCCCGGAGAGCGCGAAGGCGAAGCCGAGGAGGACGGTCTCGCCGTCGTGCAGATAGAACGGGGAGGCCCAGGGCGCGTCCGGGTGGGTGACGGCGAGCAGGACCCAGCCGAGCCCGCTGAGCAGGGTCGCGGCGCAGGCCCAGGCCGCCGGGCCGAGGACGGTGCGCCGGGGCGCGGCCGGGGCCGGCGGGAACGCCGACGGTGCGGGCGGTCCCGCCGGACCGTGCGGGCGGGCGGTCCGAGTGGCCGGTCCGGCGGTGTGCCGGGCCGGGGTGGTGGTGGCCGGGGTCGCGGCCGGTTCGCTCATGAGGGCCTCCTCCCCGCATCCTGCGGGTCCTGCCGTCCCGTCGGCGCGGGACGGCGGTCCGGTCCCGGCCCCGGCGCCGGCCCGCACCGGCGGGGTGCCCGCGGCGGGCGCGGGTCAGCCGTCGCCGAGCCCCATGTCCCGGGCCCGGGCGACGGCCTCCGCGCGGGTCGCGACGTGCAGCTTCTCGAAGATGTGGGTGACGTGGTTGCGGACCGTCTTCTCCGCGACCACCAGTTCGCGGGCGATCCGGCGGTTGTCCAGTCCGCGGGCCACCAGGTCGAGCACCTCCGCTTCGCGGGCGGTGAGCGCCGGGAAGAGCTGGCCGGCCTCCCGCACCCGGGCCCCGGCGAGCAGGGTGGTGATCCGCTCGGCGACGTCCGCGCCGAACACCGCGCCGCCGGCCGCGACGGTGCGCACCGCGTGCAGCACCTCCTCGCGGCCCGCGCCCTTCACCAGGTAGCCGCGGGCGCCGGCCTGGAGGGCTGCGAGCAGGCTGCCGTCGTCGTCCGCCATGGTGAGCATCAGCACCGGCGGGGCGGGCTGGTCGGCGGAGAGCCGGCGGGTGGCCTCCAGCCCGGAGCCGTCCGGCAGCGAGAGGTCCATCACGACGACGTCCGGGCGGTGGCGGGCGACCGCCTCCGGCACGTCCCCGACGCGCTCGGCCTCGGCGACGACGGCGATGCCCTCGGCGCTTTCGAGGGCGGCCTTCAGGCCCTCCCGGAACAGCGGGTGGTCGTCGACGATCAGGACCCGCACGGGCGCGGCCGGCGACTCCTCGTCCTGGCGGCCCTCCGGTTCCCGCGGGCTCTCGGCTGGCTGTTCTTCATCCACCTGGCCGACACTACCAGCGATGCAGGTGTGACTTTCCGTGACAGGCCTGGCGGCGGGGGCCGCGCCGCTCGGTGTGCCGCGCGCCTGGGCGGACATGACCGCTGCCCCATGCGCCCGGGACCGCGGGAGGCCAAGACTGGAGACAGCGCGCCCGGCCCGGCGACCGGTCGTCGGTGGGCCTCCTCCCACCCGTCCCTAGGCGGTGCCATGACCATGGTGATCCCCTTCCGCCCCCGGCCGCGCACGCCTGCCGGGCCCCTGCCGCACCGCACGGCCGCGCAGCGCCGGCTCACCGCCGCGGCGGCGGTCACCGTGGTCTGCCTGGCGGTCGCCACCCTCTGGGTCTGCTACGTCCTGGTCCACCTCGACGCCCCGGGCATCGAGGGGCCCCGTGACCAGTTGGCGATCCTGCTCTACGCGCTGCCGACCGCGGGCGCGGGGATGCTGCTGCACGCCCACCGGCCGGGAAATCCGCTCGGTTGGGTGATGCTCCTCTACGCGCTGACGGCCATGCTGCCGAGCGCGACCGCGGCACCCGTCTGGGTGGAGGTCTCCGACCCCGGGATCGTGGGCGTGGCGGTGGTGGTGCGCGGGGTGTGCGACACCGTCAACCAGACGCTGTTGTACGTGCTGCCGCTCTGGCTGCCGGCCGGCCGGCTCACCACGCGCCGGTGGTGGTGGTACATCGGCGCCGTGACGCTGTGGCAGCTGCCGAACGAGATGTCCTTCCTGGACCTCACGACCGTCTTCGGACGCCCCAACCCGCTCGCCGACAGCCTGCCCGCGAACTTCTTCGGCTCCGTCTACAACCATCTGGAGAGCCTCTACGACCCGGTCAGGTACCTGCTGATCGGCATCGCGACCGCCGTCCTGCTGGTGCGGCTGCTGCGGCGCACCGCGCCCCGGCAGCGCGCGCACATCGCCGGGATGCTGGGCGCCTACCTGCTCTGGGCGGGCATGCAGGACTACTACATGCGCCGGTTCCAGTACGAGTACTGGCTGAGCTACTCGCTGTTCACGGCGGCCGGGGCGGTGTGGGCCGTGGCCGTGGGGTTCCTGGTGGTGCGCGACGGGGGGTGGCGGCTGGACCGCGCGGCCCGGTCGGTGCTGACCGGACTGCTGCTCGCCACCGGGCTCACCGTGGTGTTCGTGGTGTGCGCGGCGGTGCTGTCGGGGTGGCTGGTGCCCGGCCGGGGCGCCGCCGCGCTGGTGCTGATCGCGCTGGTCTTCACGCTGGGCGCGGGCCTGCCGCGGGCCGCCCGGTGGGCCGTGGGCGTGGTCGACCGGCTCTACTACGGCGACCGTGCCCAGCCCTACCAGGTGCTACGGACGCTGGCCGGGCAGTTCCGGCAGGTGGTCGAGCCGGAGCGGCTGCCGTCGGCGCTGTGCACCGCCGTCGCGGACGAACTGCGGCTGCCGGGTGTGGCGCTGGCCGTCACCACCCGGGCCGGCCGCCGCTCGCTGGCCGCGGTGGGGCGGCTGGACGGGCCGGTCCAGGGCTTCGAGCTGGTCCACAACGGGGCGGTGATCGGGGAGTTGACGGTCGGACTGCGGGCCGGTGAGGAGCGGCTGGAGTCCAGCGACGTCGACATCCTGCGCTCGCTCGCGGACCAGGCTTCGCCGGCCGTCGCCTCGCTGCGGCTGCAGGAGGACCTCCAGGCCAGCCGGGAACAGATCGTCGCGGCGCGCGAGGAGGAGCGGCGGTGGCTTCGGCGGGACATCCACGACGGGCTCGGGCCGGTGCTGGCCGGGCTGCGGCTGCGGGTCGACAACACGGCCTCGGCGGCCGGGGCGGCGGACGGCTCCGAGGCGGGGGCGGGCCCCGGTGCGGGCACCGGGGCCGGGGCCGGGGCCGGGGCGGAGTCGATCGCGCAGACGCTGCGGGGCATCTCGGACGATCTGGCGATGGCGATCAAGGAGGTGCGGCGGATCACCGACCGCCTCGGGCCCGCGCCACTCGGCGAGTTCGGCCTCACCCGCGCCGTCCAACACCTGGCGGCCTCGTTCAGCAGCGACGGGCTCGCCGTCTCCGCCGCGCTGCAACCCGACCCGCTGCCGGAGCTGCCGGCCGCCGTCGAGGTCGCCGCGTACCGGATCACCGCCGAGGCGCTGAACAACGTGCTGCGGCACGCCCGCGCCCGGCACGCCCAGGTGGCGCTCCGGGCGGACGAGGCGACCCTGACGCTGACCGTCCAGGACGACGGGATCGGCCTCGGCCTCTTCCGGGCCGACCCCGCTCCCGCGGTGGGTGCGGGCGCGGACTCTGCGGGCGGGGTCGGCCTGCGGTCGATGGCGGACCGGGCGGCCGAGATCGGCGGGCGCTGCACCATCGACCGGCTCCCCCAGGAGAGCGGCACCCGGGTGCTGGCGGTCCTCCCCCGGCACCCCTCGCAGGGACGCGGCGCGGGAGCCGACGGCCGGTCGCCGACAACTGACAACTGACAGATTTCAGATGACAGATAACAGATGACAGATTTCAGACTCTGTCATCTGTCAGTCGTCCACCCGCCCCGCGCAAGCCGCCCGCCCCCGGCGCCGGAGGCTCCGGCGCCGGGGGCGGGGACGGGGAAGGGTCGGGGCGGACGGGGAAGGGGGATCGGCAGAGGAGAGACGCAGCAGCGGGGGCTTCAGCAGGCGATCAGTGCCCGCAGTCCTTCTCGCCCGGCTTGCAGCTGCGCGCGGCCTCCGCCACGCTCTCGGCCGCGGGGGTCACCTTGGCCGCCGTGCCACCGGCGACGCTCCTGACGACCGCGGCAGCCGCGGCGAGGCCGACGATGACGGACGCGACGCCGAGCGTCTTCGATGTCGTGTTCGTTGCCATGGGGGGGTGCTCCAAATTCTTCAGCTCCGAGCGGTCGAGTCGATCAACCGCTCCGCCTCCCACTCTGGTCGTCACCGCGCCCCGGGCACATGGGCCCGCCGTCCCGTTCCGGTCCCAGAACGGGACGGCGGACGCGGCGGCGGGCCCATCTGCGCAGCTCAGGGCAGTATCAGCACCGGTTTCACGACCTCCCCCGCCTCCGCCGCCGCGGCCGCCTCCTCGACCGCCGCGAACGGGAAGGTCCGCACCAGCCGGTCCACCGGCAGCCGCCCCGCCCGGAACAGGTCCACCAGCACCGGCAGGAAGCGCTCCGGCACGCTCGCCCCCTGGTTCACGCCGATGATCCGGGGCGCCCGGGCGAGCAGCCCGGGGACGTCCAGGCCCACCTCGCTGCCGGCCGGCGGCGCGCCCACCACCCCGCAGGTCCCGCCGACGGCCAGCGCCTCCACCGCCTGCCGCAGCGCGCGCACGTTGCCGCTGGTCTCCAGCGTGTGCTGCGCGCCGCGCCCGCCGGTGAGCTCGCGGACCGCCGCCACCGGGTCCCCCGCGGCCGCGTCCACGACGTCGGTGGCCCCGAGCTCCCCGGCCAGGGCGAGCCGGTCCGGGCGCAGGTCGACGGCGACGATCCGCGCCACCGGCGTCGACCGGGCCGCCAGGACGGCGGCCAGCCCCACCGCGCCCGCGCCGAACACGGCCAGCGTGTCGCCGGGTTCGGGCCGCAGCACGTTGAACACCGCGCCCGCGCCGGTCTGCACGCCGCAACCCAGCGGCGCCAGCACCTCGAACGGCACCGGCGGGCCGGTGACGGGCACGGCGTTGCGCTCGTCGGCCAGCGCGTAGCCCGCGAACGAGGACTGCCCGAAGAAGTGGCCGTGCAGCGCGGTGCCGCGACGGCGGCCCGTGCCGCGCACGGTGGCGCTGCCGTCCAGCCGGAAGCCGCCGAACAGGTTGAGCGCGGCCCAGTGGTCGCAGCGCACCGGCAGACCGGCCCGGCAGGGCGGGCAGGCGCCGCAGGAGTCGAAGGTCAGCACGACGCGGTCGCCGGGCCGCACCCGGGTGACGGCCTCGCCGACCGCCGCGACGGTGCCCGCGCCCTCGTGGCCGAGGACGGCGGGCAGCGGCGCGGGCGTGCGGCCAGCCCGCACGCTCAGGTCGGTGTGGCAGATCCCGACGGCGCGGATCCGCACCAGCACCTCGTCCGCGCGCGGCCCGTCCAGCCGGACGGTCTCCGGGCGGAACGGGCCGCCGGTCTCCCGCACCACGGCGGCGGTGGTCTCGATCATGACGGGTCCGCCCCGCCCGGCCGTGCGACGGCGATGTCCCACGGGGCCCGGGGCGTGAACAGCCGGTCGGGGGTGGACCGTTCGTAGGGCATGCCGGGCGGCATCGCGAGCACCTCCAGCTGGAGGCCCCAGGGCGTGCGGAAGTACACCCAGCGGTCTCCGTCGATCGGCCCGCCGTCGGCGATGGTCTGCGGTTCGCCCAGCACCTCGACGCCCGGCTGCTCCCGCAGGTAGGCGACGGCGCGGTCCACGTCGTCGACCGCGATCGCGAGGTGGTGCCCGCCCCAGTCGCTGTTGGCGGGCTGCTCGCGGCGCTGGTCCGGGGCGGTGTACTGGAACAGCTCCAGGTTGCTGACCGGCCCGAGGCGCAGCATCGCGATGTGCGCCACCGCCGAGCGGTGGACGCCGAGTTGGCGGCTCATCCAGTCGCCGTCCCCGGGGGGTGCGGCGACCGGCCCGAGGCGGTAGAGCAGGCGCGCGCCGAGCACGTCGGTGAAGAACGCCACCGCCTGGTCGAGGTCGGGGACGGTGTAGGCGACGTGGTGCACGGCACGCGCGCCGGGGATGCCGGTCATGGGGCTCTCCTTCCGGGGGCCTCGGCGGGGAAGGGCCGTTCGTGGGCGGCGTCGCGCTGGTTGGCGACCGCGCTCATCAGGCTCAGGCCGCCGTCCACGGTGAGTGAGACCCCGGTGGTGTAGGCGGCGTCCGGGCCGGTCAGGTGGACGATGGCCGCGGCGACCTCCGCCGCCCGGCCCGGGCGGCCCACCGGGATGGCGGGGCGGGCGTGGCCGCTGAGGTCGCGGTCGTCGAGGACGCCGTTCATCCGGGTGGCGGTCTCGCCGGGGCTGACCGCGTTCACGGTGATCCCGTACGGCGCCAGCTCCAGGGCCATCACCCTGGTGAGGGCGCCCAGCGCGCCCTTGGCCGCGCAGTAGGCGGCGCCGCCCAGGATCGGGGTGAACTCGTGGACGGAGGTGACGTTGACGATCCGCCCGCCGCGGCCCTGGGCGACCATCCGGCGGGCGGCCGCCCGGGCGCAGGCGAAGGGTCCGGTGAGGTCCACCGCGAGGATCCGCCGCCAGTCCTCCAGGGTCTCCTCCAGGACGGGTGAACGGTGGTTGATCCCGGCGCAGTTGACCAGGATGTCGATCCCGCCGAGCTGTTCGGCGGCGCCGTGCACGGCCCGCGCCGCGCCCTCGGGGTCGGCGAGGTCGAGCGGCAGCAGCACGGTCCGCCCGCCGGCCCGCTCGGCCCGCTCGGCCGTGCGGCGGGCGGCGTCGCGGTCGGTGCGGTAGCCGATCGCCACGGTGTGCCCGGCCCGGGCGAGGGCGATCGCGGTGGCGCGGCCGATGCCGGAGCTGGCTCCGGTGACGACCGCCACCGAGGGCGGGGCCGCGGCCGGGCCGCCGCCCTCGGGGTGCCGGTGGTGCGGTCCTGGGACGCTCATCGGCTCGCCTCCGGCACGGTGGCGGGGCGGACCTGGTAGCCGGCCCGGGCGAGGCTCGGCGCGCCCAGGTAGCCGTAGAGGGCGGCGGTCGGGCCGGCCGGGCCGGTCCGGAAGCCGTGCCACTCGCCGGCCGGGACGAACACCAGGTCACCGGCGCGGACCGGCACCTCGGTGGCGTCCGTGAGATGGGTGCCGCCGCCGGAGAGGACGAGGAAGAACTCGTCGGCGTGCGGGTGGCGGTGCAGGTCGTGGCTGCCGCCGACGCAGAACACCGAGGTGGCGACGGTGAGCCGGCGGGCGCCGACCGTCTCGTCGGTGGCGAGCCAGCGCACCGCCATGCCGGTCGAACCGGCGATCGGGGAGGCGGCCCTGCCGGCGGCCTCGGCGGCCTCGGCGTCACCGGCGGTGTCGGCGGTGTCGGCGGTGTCGGCAGCGTCCGCGCCGCCGGCGCGCGCGGCGGGCACCGTAGGGGCAGGCGGCTCAGGAGCACCGCCGCGGGACCGGACGCCGGGCCTCGGCGGTGCGAGCGGGACGGGCCAGGGGCGCTGCGCGGGCCGGTCGCCGGGCACCGCGAGGGGCCGGACGGTCAGCACGGCGGCGGGCGCGCCGGGCAGCGCGGTGAGTCCGCAGGAGCTGCCGGGCGGGTGGTAGAGGCCCTCGCCCGGGCCGAGCACGCGCCCGGCCGAGCGGATCCCTCCGGAGAGCACCAGCGTCACGGACTCGCCCACCCGGGAGGGGTGGTGCTCGACGCGGACGCCGGGCGGCAGGGTCTCGACGGTCAGCCCGCCGTGCGCGGACGGCAGGTGCTGCGGGTCGATCAGCCGCCGGAACGCGGGGGCGGTCCGGGGGACGGCGGCGGGTACGAGGATCACGTGGGATCTCCTTCGGTGGCGGGGTCGGCGGACCCTTCGGGCGTCGTGGGCCGGGCGACGGGCGGTAGGTCGGCCGCGCGGCCGAAGTCGAGGAGCACCTTGGGCGGACCGCTGCGGCCGCCCGCCAGCAGCCGGAACGCCTCCGGCCCGGCGGACGGCGGCAGCACGGCGGCGATCAGCGGCTCGGCCGCCAGGACGCCGTCACGGAACAGCCGCAGCGTGCGGTCGTAGTGGTCCAGGCCGTGCCGGACGCCGATCACCTCCAGTCCGCGCAGGGCGAGTTGGCCGGGGTCGAAGTCCGGGCACGGGCCGCCGGCCACACCGATCACGGCGAGCCGGCCGCCCGGTTCGAGCAGGTCGAGGCCGAGCGTGAACGCCTCCGCCGCACCCGCCGCCTCGACCGCGAGCGAGTAGCGGGCGATCCCGGCGGCGCGCGCCTGCCCGGGGCTCAGGGCGCGGCGCGCGCCGCAGCGCAGCGCGAGCCGCCGCCCGGCCGGGTCGATGCCCACCGCGTCCACCGACTCGCCCAGGCGGGCGGCGAGTTGGACGGCGAGCAGGCCGATCGTTCCGGTGCCGAGGACGACCACCCGGTCGCCCAGCCGGCAGCGGGCCCGCTCCAGGCCGGCCGCCACGGTGACCGCCGGTTCGGTCAGCACGGCCTCCCGGTCCGGCACGCGGCCGGGGATCCGGGACAGCGAGCGCTCCGGCAGCACGACGTACTCGGCGGCGGCGCCCGGGCGGCCGTAGAGGCCGACCTCGGTGAGGCGTTCGCAGAGCGGGCGGTGGCCGCGGCGGCACATCCGGCAGAGGCCGCAGTGCACCATGGTGTGCCCGACCACGCGGTCGCCGGGCGCGAACTCGGTGACCTCGCGGCCGACTTCGGCGACGGTGCCGCACCATTCGTGTCCCGGGACGAGCGGGAAGCGGGCCCGCCCGTCGCGCAGGTAGGAGGCGGTGCCGTGGAGGAGTTCGAGGTCGGTGCCGCAGAGGCCGACCAGGGCGGTGCGCACGGTGACCTCGTCCGGCCCGGGCGGCGCCGGGCGGGGCACCCGGGCGAGGGCGACCCGGTGCGGCGCCTCGATCCGCAGCGCCGCCATGGTGGCGGGGGCCGTCGCGCGTCCGGCCCCCGCCACCGCGACGGCGGCGGGGGCCTCGGCGGGAGCGGTGGCCCCGGCCCCGGCGGGGCCCGTCATGGCCGGCTCCGTCGTTCGGCGCGCCGGCGGGCCAGCGAGCGCCTGGTCGCGCTGGTGCGGCGGGGCGCCGCCAGGGCGAGGCAGAGCACCTCGGCCCCGAGCGGGCCGGCCTCCAGGAGCAGCGTGCGGCCCCGGGTCGCCAGCAGCAGATCGCCGTCGACGGCCAGGTGGTCCGGCTCGTCACGGCTCTGGCCGACGAGCAGGGAGCCGCGCGCGACGAACAGGACGGTCTCGCCCTCGGGCTGCCCCGGCAGCGCGTGGTGGGCGCCGGGGCTGAGCCGCAGGTGGTCGAAGCTCTCGCAGGCACTGGTGAGCATGGAGCGGCGCGCCAGGCAGCGCAGGCGCACGCGCTCGCCGTTCGGGCCGAGGATGACGGCGGCCGAGGCCGTCGCGGTGGTGACGATCACCTTGGCTCGCCTCCCTTCGGGCTCGGAGGGGTTTCGGGTCGGTGCGGGTGGTCGGGGTCCGAACGCTCGGTCTCCGCGCGTCCGGGCCGCTCGGCGGCGGGTCGCTCGGTGGCGGGCCGCTCGGTGGTGGGCCGGTCGGCGGGATGTCCCGCGGCCGGCCGCTCGGTGGTCGGCCGTTCCGCCGCCGGGTGGGCCATGGCCCGGCCCGGGTGCCCGGCGACGGCGAGCACCGCGTGGAAGAACTCCAGACCGGCGGTGCCGGCCGTGAGCACGGTGCGCGCGCCGAGCGGCAGGGTCACGGCGGTCCCCTCGACCAGCGGGATCCGGGAGTCGTCGGCCGTCGACGCGTCGTCCTCGGTCTCGGCCCCGGTCTCGCCTTCGGTCTCGGTCTCGGTCTCGGTCTCGGCCTCCGGCGCCGTGGCGGTGCCCGAGCCCGCCGTGATGTACAGGGCGCGTTCCACGCCCTCGGCGGTGAGCTCGACGCTGCGGCCCGGTTCCAGCCACTGGAGTCCGACGGCGCGCAGCGGTCCGGTCAGCACCCGGCTGGGGTCGACGGCGCCGCGCCGGCGGAGGTCGGTGATGACGGTGCCCGACATGACGGGAACTCCTTCTGCTGTCCTGCGGTCCGTACCGGGCCGCCTCTGTCCTCCACGGTGTGCCGCCTGCCGTCCCGGTCGCACGGGAACCCCGTCCCGTCCTGCTCCCGGCCTGCGCCCGAGCCGCTCCCGGCCCGGTCCCGAGTGCGCCCGGGCCGTGTCCGGGCCCGTGTCCCCGCGCGTTCACGCGGCACCCGGGCCGCCCGTTCCGCCGACCGGGACCGCGCGGGCCCCGGCGGGTTCGGGGACGGCGGCCCGGCTGCGCGGGACGCCCGTCCCCGCCCGGCCGGCCAGGCTCTCCACGGCGGCCCGCAGCACCGCGCCGTCCACCCGGGTCAGCAGCCTGCCGTCGGCGCAGTACGGGCGGCCGAGGTCGGCGAGCAGCAGCAGCCCGGGGCCGGCGGCGGCGACCAGCGCGGCGGTGAGCCGGTCCACGTCGACGCCGCCGGGCAGCGCGGTCGCCGAACCGTTGCGGGCCAGCAGTTCCCGGTGCGCCCAGCCGGTGTCCCCGGCGGCCAGGCCGAGCCGGATCGCCACCCGGGCGGCGATCAGCAGGCCCAGCGCCTCGGCGTCGCCGGGCGCGAGGTCGGGACCGGCGACGGCCCGCACCGCGTCGGCGAGGCTCCGGCCGTAGCCGAGGGCCAGCGCGGGGCCGGTCTCGTCGGGGTCGAAGCAGACCAGGGCGGCCCGCGCGTCGGCGCACAGGGCGAGCAGGGCGGTGAGCGTCCGCTCGTCGTACCGGGCCCCGGGGTGGAGGACGGCGGCCAGCGTCGGGTGGTGGGCGGGGCAGACGGCGAGCACATGGCGGACGACCGCGACCGCCCCGGCCCGGTTCCACGCGGCGGGCCGGGCGGCGAGCGTGTCGGCCCGGACCCAGACCAGCGTGGTCGGGACGGGGCGGGGCAGGGCCAGCGCGGGACCGCACGCGGCGGCCAGGTCGGTGGGCACCCGGACGTCGGCCGGGAGCCCGCAGGCGTGTTCTCCGCCGACGGCGAGGACCGCGGCGCCGGCCCGGGCGCCGGCCGGGAGCGGCCCGTCGCGCAGGTCGTGCACGGTGGTGGGCGCCCGGTCGGCGGCGAGCGCGCGGACGCCGGCCAGGGTGTCCTCGGGCGCCGTACCGTCGGTGACCACGAGGAACCGGTCGGCCCGGAGGCCGTCGAGCCGCGTCCCGAGTTCGGTCCACGACGGCTCGCCGCTGCGCACCGCCAGGACGACCTGTGCGGCTCCGGCCTGGATCCGCCGGTCGAGCCGAACGCTGCGACGCATGGTGGCCTCCTCCTGTCCGGGGTCCGGGGTCCGGGGTCCGGGGTCCGGACCACGGGCTCCACGCTGCGCCGCCCGCCGCCCCGCCCGCCTGAGCCCCGGGCCCCCACCGCGCCCCGCGCCGGCGCCCGGGACAGGCCCGGGTGCGGCCGGGACGGACCCCTCGGACCCTCTTCGAACCCCGCCTGCCGTGCGACGCGCAGCCAGCCTCCGGCCGGGAGGCACCCCCGGGGCACGCACGCACCCGGACGCCGCACGGCCCGCCCTTCGGGCGGACGACGGGGGTTCGAGGACGGGCCCCAGGGGGTTCCGGACGGCGGCCGCGACCGGCGGGATCACCGGGCGCCGCCGGAAGCGGAGGCGTGCGGGCGCCGTGTCCCGGGACCTGCGGGCCGCCGTCGGGGCCGCCCGTCGCCCGGCCCGCTACCTCCGCCGTCCCCCGGCCGGCGCCGCGCTCCTCGCGACCTCCGGCCGGCGTTCCGGCAGCGCGGCGCTCACCGCGTGCGGCAGCACGGTCAGGCAGAGGAGTTCCGCGCCGAGCGGGCCGCCGTGCAGGTGGACGGACTCGCCGCGCGGGGCGAGCAGCAGGGTGCCGCGGTCGAGCAGGCGCAGCGGGTGGTCCGGGCAGTCGAGCAGGAGGACGGGGCCGCGCAGCACGTACCAGGCCGCCTCGGTGGAGTCGCGGCCGGTGAGGTCGTAGCAGGCGCCCGGGCCGAGGTTGACGTGTTCGAAGGCCTCGCACTCGCTGTGCAGCATGCCCCGGCGGGCGAGGCAGCGGCTGCGGATCCGCTGGGCGCCGGGGCCGAGGAGCAGGCGGGGCGCGGCGGTCCGGGTGACGATCATCGGCGCCCGCCTCCCCCCGAGTCCCCGCCCCGCGACTCCCCGCCCCGCGACTCCCCACCCGGCGACTCCCCGCCCGGCAACTCCCGCCCACCTGTCACGAGTTCGGCGTGCAGGAAGGCGAGACCGCCGGGGCCCGCCGCCAGGTCGACCGCGGTTCCGAGCGGCAGGGTGAGCGCCGTCCCCGGCCGCAGCGGCACCCGGACGTCCCCGGCGCCCGCCCGGCCGTGGCCGCCGAGGACGAAGGCGGTGTGCTCGACGCCGTCGGCGAGCAGGAAGTCGCGTTCCCCGGTGACCAGTTCGACGTGCCGCAGCAGGCGCAGCGGCCCGCCGATGACGGCGGACGGGTCGAGCGGGCCGGTGCGCCGCAGGTCGCGGACCACGGTGCTGCCGACGCGGCCTCCGGAGTCGAACTCCTCCGGGTGGGCGGGCAGTTCGATCACCAGCCACTCCAGCGGCCCGGTCCCGGTGTTGCGCAGGCCGTGCCGGGTGCCGGCGGCCGTCAGCACGGCGTCGCCCGCGCGGACGCCGTGGGGGCGGCCGTCGAGGGTGACCTCGCCCTCCCCGGTGAGCAGCACGTAGACCTCGCGGGTACGGGTGTGGAGGTGTTCGCCACTGATCCCGCCCGCCGGGATGCGCGCCCATTCGACGGCCTCCCAGTCCCCGGCGAGTCCGGTGCGACGGGCGAGGCAGGTCCACTGGGTGATGCCGGCCGCGCCGTGCACGCCGTGGACGTCGGCCGGGGCGGTGGTGTCGGCGATCACGACGGCGCTACGCACGCGTCCCACTCCCCCGCGGCGCCTCGGCGGTCGCGGCGGTGGCAGCGATCGCGGCGGCTTCGGCGGCTTCGGCGGCCGACCAGGTGCGCAGCCGTCCGGCCGCGTCGGCGAGTTCGGCCACGCCGAGGTCGTCGACGAAGACGCCCGCGCCGATTCCGGAGGGCAGCGGCAGCCGTTGCCGCCCGTCGCGGTGGCGGACGGTGTCGGCGAGCGCCTCGGCGAGCGTGACGGGCTCCATCAGCGGGTGCCAGACGGGCAGTTCGAGCCGCCGCATCAGCCGCAGGACGCGTTCGGCCTGCCCGGCGTCGAGCAGGCAGCGGCGCCGGGCGACGACGCTGGTGAGCGCCATGTCGACGCAGACCGCCTCGCCGTGCAGCAGTTCGGGCAGCGCGCGCATCTCGACCGTCGGGCTGAACGAGTGCCCGTAGTCCATCAGGCGTTCCAGGCGGTGCTCCCAGAGGTTGGGCTGGAGTTCCTGGAGCATGCCGTGGACGGCGCGGCCGAGCACGGCGGCGCCGGCGCCCGGGGACTGGAAGCGGGTGTCGAGCAGGTCGCGGCCGTGCCGTTCGAGCAGGCCGAAGAGGGTCTCGTCCTTGATCAGCGCGACCTTGAGGATCTCGGCGAGCCCGTTGCCGATGTGGCGCCGGTCCAGGGTGGCGAGGAAGGCCGGGTCGAGCAGGGTGTCGACGGCGGGGTGGTAGCTGCCCAGGCGGTTCTTGTGGCGGCCGTGGTTGACGCCGGTCTTGGCGCCGACGCCCGCGTCGACGAGGCCGATCAGCGTGGTCGGGACCCGTACGAAGGGCGTGGAGCGGCGGTAGAGGCTGCAGGCGAGGCCGACGACGTCGGTGAGCACGCCGCCGCCGATCGCGATCACCGGTTCGCCGCGGCGGGAGATCCCGAAGGAGTCCATCCGGTCGGCGACCTGGAACACCGCGTCCATGGTCTTCACCTGTTCGTGGGCGAGCAGGACGTGCGTCTCGTACGCGACGCCCTGGGCGGCCAGGTAGCGCCGCAGGCGGTCGCCGTGCAGTTCGTCGACGCGGGCGTCGACGACGACGAGCCGGCGCCCGGGCGGGCCGCCGGCCCGGGCGAGCGCCGGGTTGCGCGGGTCGAGCACGCCGGGGGTGAAGCGGACCCGGTAGCTGACGGGCAGGGCGGTGGCGACCGTCCAGTCGGTGGCGGGGGCGCCGTTCACCGGGTCGCCGGTGGCGTGCAGGCCGTGGCCGCGACCGGGCACGGCGGGCGCGTCGGGGGCGCCGGATGCGCCGGTGGCGACGGCGGTGTCGGGGGCGCCGGGCCCGCCCGGGGCGGCGGGACGGCGCTGCGGGTGGGTGAGGGACACGGGTCGGCTCCTTCGGCGGGACGGCGGGTCGAACGGCCCGGTGGGTGAGGGAGGGCCCACCGGGCCGATGTGCACCACGCTGGACCGCCCGCCGTCCCGGACGCACGGGCGGCCGGCCCCATCCACGTCCCGGCCCCGCCCGGGACGCCCCTGGTCACCGGGTCCGCGCCGGTGTCCCGGCCGCCCCCGCGCACCGCCCCGGCGACGTACGGTGGAACGGGAGGCCGAGACCATGCACGCCACCGGTACCCACTTCACCGACCGCACCGACGCGGGCCGCCGGCTGGCCGCCCTGCTGGGCCAGTGGCGCGGCCCCGGCACCGTGGTGGTGGCCCTGCCGCGCGGCGGCGTCCCGGTGGCCGCCGAGGTGGCCGACGCGCTGGACGCGCCGCTGGACATCTGCGTGATCCGCAAGCTGGGCGTGCCGTACCAGCCGGAGCTGGGCATGGGGGCGATCGGCGAGGACGGGGTGCGGGTGATCAACGACCAGGTGCTGCGGCCCGCCGGGGTCACCCCGGAGCAGCTGGCCGCCGTGGAGGCGCGCGAGCGGGTCGAGTTGGAGCGCCGGGCGCACCGCTACCGGGGCGGCCGGCCGCCGGTCGACGTGCGCGGGCGGACGGTGGTCGTGGTCGACGACGGCATCGCGACCGGTTCGACGGCCCGGGCCGCCTGTCTGATCGTGCGGGCGCGCGGGGCGGCGCGGGTGGTGCTCGCCGTGCCGGTGGCGCCGCCGGACTGGACGCAGCGGCTGGCCGGGGTCGCCGACGAGCTGGTCTGCGTCGGCACGCCGTCGCCGTTCTTCGCGATCGGCGAGTTCTACGCGGACTTCGCGCAGACCGAGGACGCCGAGGTGCTGCGCCGCCTCGCCGCGGCCCGCGCCGACACACCGGAGCCGGCGGCGTCCGACGGCGGGGTACCGGTGTCCGACGGCGGGGTACCGGCCTCCGACTCCGACGACGGGGTACCGCCCTCCGACGCCGAGGTGCCGCCCTCCGACCGCGAGCTGACGCTGCCGGCCGCCGGCGCCCGGCTGACCGGCCGGCTGACCGTGCCCGCCGGCGCCCGCGGCATCGTGGTGTTCGCCCACGGCAGCGGCAGCGGTCGGCACAGCCCGCGCAACCGCCACGTGGCCGCCCACCTGAACCGCGGCGGGCTGGCCACCTTCCTGTTCGACCTGCTCACCGAGGACGAGGAGGAGGACCGGCGGAACGTCTTCGACGTCGACCTGCTGGGCGCCCGGCTGACCGACGTGGCCCGCGCGCTGCCCGCCGAGCAGGCCCGCGAGGGCGGCGGACCGTTCCTGCCGCTCGGCCTGTTCGGCGCCAGCACCGGGGCCGCCGCCGCGCTGTGGACGGCCGCCCGGCTGGGCGACGGCGTGGGCGCGGTGGTCTCCCGGGGCGGGCGGCCGGACCTCGCCGGGGAGGAGGCGCTGGGCACCGTGCTCGCGCCGACGCTGCTGATCGTGGGCGGCCGGGACGAGGCGGTGATCGACCTGAACCGGCGGGCGCGCGAGCGGCTGCGCTGCGAGAGTGAGCTCGCGGTGGTCCCGCACGCCGGCCATCTGTTCGAGGAGCCCGGCACGCTGGACCGGGTCGCCGAGCTGGCCCGCGACTGGTTCGGCGGCCACCTCGTCCCCTGCGGGCCCCCGCCCTGAGCCGGTCGGAACCCCGACCGAAACCCTGACCGAAACCTCGGCCGAAACCCCCGTCGCACCACCGGCCGCACCACCGGCCGAAGCCCGGCCCCCGCCCTGACCAGCGCACACGTCCGATCGGCGCCGATCCGCAGAACTCGTGAAACACCCCGGATCCACCGAGCATTCTGCACAGCATGACCAGCGATTTCCTGATCACCTTGTACACATTGAACAGTGAAAACCCGATCTGTTGCCCAACCCGCCCGACTGGAGCAAGCTCTGCGCTCAGCCGCCCGCATCCCCCTCGCGCCACCCCCTCGCCCCACCCCCGCGGAGCGGCCGCCTCAAGCGGATGCCTCAATGCCGAGGCCTCAATGTGGAGGAACGACCGATGACCCCGCAGTCCCACGCCCTTGAGCTGACCCCCGAGGAGCGCGAGGCCGGTCTCGACGCCGAGCAGCTGCGCCGCCTCGTCGGCCTCGTCGAGCACGACCCCGCCAGCGACCCGTTCCCGGTCACCGCGCAGGACGCCGTCGTGTTCGTGGTCGGCAACGCCACCCAGACGGCCCAGTTCTACCAGGCCGTCTTCGGCATGGAGCTGGTCGCCTACTCCGGCCCGGAGACCGGCCGCCGGGACCGCAAGGCCTTCGTCCTGCGCTCCGGCTCCTGCCGCTTCGTGATCAAGGGCGGCGTCTCCCCCGACAGCCCGCTGCTGGACCACCACCGCCGCCACGGCGACGGCGTCGTCGACCTGGCCCTGGAGGTCCCGGACGTCGACAAGTGCATCGCGCACGCCCGCGCCCAGGGCGCCACCGTCCTGGAGGAGCCGAACGACGTCTCCGACGAGAACGGCACCGTGCGCCGCGCCGCGATCGCCACCTACGGCGAGACCCGCCACACCCTGATCGACCGCTCCCGCTACACCGGCCCGTACCTGCCCGGCTACATCGCCGCCCAGAGCAAGGTGCGGCACCCGGAGGGCTCGCCGCGCCGACTGTTCCAGGCCCTGGACCACGCGGTCGGCAACGTCGAGCTCGGCAAGATGGACGAGTGGGTCGCCTTCTACAACAAGGTCATGGGCTTCGTGAACATGGCCGAGTTCGTCGGCGACGACATCGCCACCGACTACTCCGCGCTGATGTCCAAGGTCGTCGCCAGCGGCAACCACCGGGTGAAGTTCCCGCTCAACGAGCCGGCCGTCGCCAAGAAGCGGTCGCAGATCGACGAGTACCTGGAGTTCTACACCGGCGCGGGCTGCCAGCACATGGCGCTGGCCACCAACGACATCCTCACCACCGTCGACGTGCTGCGCTCGCGCGGCGTCGAGTTCCTGAACACCCCCGACTCGTACTACGACGACCCCGAGCTGCGCGAGCGGATCGGCAAGGTCCGGGTGCCGATCGAGGAGCTGAAGAGCCGCGGCATCCTCGTCGACCGCGACGAGGACGGCTACCTGCTGCAGATCTTCACCAAGCCGATCGGCGACCGCCCGACCGTCTTCTACGAGTTCATCGAGCGGCATGGCTCGCTCGGTTTCGGGAAGGGCAACTTCAAGGCGCTCTTCGAGGCCATCGAGCGCGAGCAGGAGCGCCGCGGCAACCTCTGAGGCGCACGGCGCCGCAGGCCACCGGCCCGCGGCGCCGGCGACCTCCGGGGCGCGCAGCCACCGCTGAAGCCGCAGGAAGCTCTGGGCCACAGGAAGGTCCGGGAGGAGCAGGGACGATGGCGTACTACCGGCAGCTGGGCAGCATCCCGCCCAAGCGGCACACCCAGCACCGCACGCCCGAGGGCGGGCTGTACTACGAGGAGTTGATGGGCGAGGAGGGGTTCTCCTCGGACTCCTCGCTGCTCTACCACCGGGGCATCCCCTCGGCCGTCGTGAACGCCGTGCCGTGGGAGCTGCCCGACCAGTCGACGGTGCCCAACCATCCCCTGCTCCCCCGCCACCTCAAGCTGCACGAGCTGTTCCCGGGCCAGGAGTGGAAGTCCGCGGACGTCGTCGCCGGGCGCCGGCTCGTCCTCGGCAACGGCGACGTGCGGATCTCGTACGTCGCCGCCGGGGCGCCGAGCGAGCTCTACCGCAACGGGCTCGGCGACGAGTGCGTGTACGTGGAGTCCGGCTCCGGCACCCTGGAGACGGTCTTCGGCACGCTGGAGGTCGGCCAGGGCGACTACGTGATCATCCCCCGGGCGACCACCCACCGCTGGGTGCCGGCCGGCGACGAGCCGCTGCGCGCCTACTGCATCGAGGCGAACAGCCACATCACCCCGGTCAAGCGCTACCTCTCCAAGTACGGCCAGCTGCTGGAGCACGCGCCCTACTGCGAGCGGGACCTGCGCGCCCCGTCCGGACCGCTGCTGGTCGACGGCGGGGACGTCGACGTCCTGGTCAAGCACCGCGGCCCGAACGGGATCTCCGGCACCCGGTACACCGTGCCGCACCACCCCTTCGACGTGGTCGGCTGGGACGGCTGCCTGTACCCGTACGCGTTCAACATCCGGGACTTCGAGCCGATCACCGGGCGGATCCACCAGCCGCCGCCGGCCCACCAGGTGTTCGAGGGCAGCGGGTTCGTGATCTGCAACTTCGTTCCCCGCAAGGTGGACTACCACCCGCTGTCGATCCCGGTGCCGTACTACCACGCCAACGTGGACAGCGACGAGGTCATGTTCTACTGCGGCGGCGACTACGCGGCGCGCAAGGGCTCGGGCATCGGCCAGGGCTCGATCTCGCTGCACCCCGGCGGCCACACCCACGGCCCGCAGCCGGGCGCGTACGAGCGCTCCATCGGCGCGGACTTCTTCGACGAGCTCGCGGTGATGGTGGACACCTTCCGCCCGCTGGAGCTGGGCGAGGGCGGCCGGGCCTCGGAGGACTCCAACTACGCCTGGACGTGGTCGGGTCGGGGGCCGCAGCAGTGAGCACCGCCGCCGTGAGCACCGCCGCCGTGATCCCCCCGCTGTTCCAGGGGCTGTTCGACGACGCGGCGGTGTTCCCGCCCGGGAACCTGCCGGTCGCCGACGCGGTGCCCGCGCACCGCGCGCACCGCGCCGCCTGGTACGCCGACGCGGTCGGCCCGCTCCTCTGCGGGGCGGGCCGGCTGGACGAGCTGGCGGCCGCGGCGCGGCGTCCCGGGCCCGCCGCGGCCCAGGACCCCGCCCCCGCCCTCCGGGTCGGGCTGGTGCTGCCGGGGGGCAGCCCGGAGCTCGGCCCGGCCCTCGCCGCCGCCGCGCCCTTCGAGGTGGCCGGCGTCGAACTCGCCACCCGGGACGCCCGCGAGGCGGTCGCCGCGCTCGACCTGCTGCTGCCGGCGGACGTGCCGGCCGCGGTCGAGCTGCCGCGCGAACTGCTGCGCGGCGACGGCCTGGACGAGGTGCTGGACGTGCTGCTCGACAGCCCGTACCGGGCCAAGTTCCGCACCGGCGGCGTGGTCGCCGGCGCCTTCCCGGACGAGCGGGAGCTGGCCGGCCTCCTCACCGGGTGCGCGCGGCGCGGCCTGCCGTACAAGTGCACGGCCGGCCTGCACCACGCCGTCCGGCACACCGACGCGGCGACCGGCTTCGAGCACCACGGCTTCCTGAACGTGCTGCTGGCCGCGCAGGAGACCGACCCGGCCGCGGCCGCCGAGGTGCTCGCCGAGCGCGACGGCGAGGCGCTCGCCAAGGCCGTCCGTGCACTGACCGACCGTCAGACCACGGTGATCCGCAACTCGTTCACCGCGTTCGGCACCTGTAGCATCGCCGAGCCCCTGGACGACCTGGCCGCCCTCGGCCTGCTGTCGCCCGACCCGACGCCCCAGGAGGACCGTTGACCACCCCCCGTAGCTGGTTCGCCCCCGCGAACGACTCGCCGTTCGGCGTGCACAACCTGCCGTACGGCGTCTTCACGGCCGGCGACCGGCCGGGGCGGCGGCGGATCGGCGTGCGCGTCGGCGACTTCGTCCTGGACGCCGGAGCCGCCGCCCGCGCCGCCGGGGAACCGTCCGTGCTGCTCGACGCGGACTCGCTCAACCCGCTGCTGGGCGCGGGCCGCCCGGTGTGGACCGAGGTCCGCGCCGCGCTCACCCGCTGGCTGACCGGGGAGTCCCACCGGGACGCCCTCGCGCCGCTGCTGCTGCCGCTCGCCGAGGTGGAGCTCCACCTGCCGTTCGAGGTCGCCGACTACGTCGACTTCTACGCCTCCGAGCACCACGCCACCAACCTGGGCCGGATCCTCCGCCCCGGTTCGGAGCCGCTGACCCCCAACTGGAAGCACCTGCCGATCGGTTACCACGGCCGCTCCGGCACCGTGGTGGTCTCCGGCACCCCGGTGGTCCGCCCGCACGGCCAGCGAAAGGCCCCGACGGACGCCGTGCCGTCGTTCGGCCCGACCCGCCGGCTGGACATCGAGGCCGAGGTCGGCTTCGTCGTCGGCGCGCCCAGCACGATGGGCGAGCCCGTCACCCTGGACCGCTTCCGCGAGCACGTCTTCGGCGTCTGCCTGGTCAACGACTGGTCCGCGCGCGACATCCAGGGCTGGGAGTACGTGCCGCTCGGCCCGTTCCTCGGCAAGTCCTTCGCCACCTCCGTCTCGCCGTGGATCGTGCCGCTGGACGCCCTGGAGCAGGCCCGGATCGCCCCGCCGGCCCGCGAGGTCGAACCGCTCCCCTACCTCGACGACCGCGGCGGCGAGCCCTGGGGCCTGGACCTCGCCCTGGAGGTCCGCCTCAACGGCCACACGATCTCCCGCCCGCCGTTCGCCTCGATGTACTGGACGGCCGCCCAGCAGCTCACCCACATGACGGCCAACGGCGCCTCGCTGCGCACCGGCGACCTCTTCGCCTCCGGCACCGTCAGCGGCCCCGAGCCCGACACCCGCGGCGCGCTCATCGAGCTCACCTGGAACGGCGAGAACCCGCTCAAGCTCCCGGACGGCACGGCCCGCACCTTCCTGGAGAACGACGACGAGGTGTCCATCACCGCCACCGCCCCCGGCCCCGACGGCGCCGTCGTCGGCTTCGGCGAGGTCACCGGCCGCATCGTTCCCTGACGCCCCCCGAACCACCTTCCCCCGCCGGACGGAGGGCGGCCCCGGTCACCGACCGGAGCCGCCCTCCGTGCTTGCGGCCGGGCCGGGGCCCGAAGGTACGGTGACGGCACGGATCTTGACGGCAGGGACCTTGACGGTTGGGAGCGGGGACGATGGGTGACGAGGTTCGGGTGTGGCGGGACGGCCGGGTGGGGCGGATCGTGCTCGACCGGCCGCGGGCGCTCAACTCGCTGACGCACGCGATGGTCCTGGACGTCCGGGCGGCGCTGGAGGCCTGGGCCGGGGACGACGCGGTGCGGGCCGTGGTGCTGACCGGCGCCGGGGAGCGCGGGCTGTGCGCGGGCGGCGACATCCGGGCGTTCCACGACGACGCCAAGGCGGGCGGGGCCGGGACGCGCGCGTTCTTCCGCGACGAGTACCGGCTGAACGCGCTGGTCGCGCGCTACCCGAAGCCGTACGTCGCGGTGATGGACGGCATCACCATGGGCGGCGGCGTCGGGGTCTCCGCCCACGGGTCGGTGCGGATCGTCACCGAGCGCTCGGTGGTGGCCATGCCGGAGACCCGGATCGGCCTGGTGCCGGACGTCGGAGGGACCTGGCTGCTGTCCCGCGCGCCTGGCGAGCTGGGCACCCACCTGGCGCTGACCGCCGCCTCGATGACGGCCGGGGACGCGCTGCTGTGCGGGTTCGCCGACCACTTCGTGCCGTCGGCGAAGCTGCCGGACCTGCTGGCGTCCCTCGCCGACTCGCCGGTGGAGGAGGTGGTCTCCCGGTACGCGGACCCGGCGCCGACCGCCCCGCTCGCCGGGCAGCGGGCGTGGATCGACGCCTGCTACGCCGCCGACACCGTGGAGGAGATCACGGCGCGGCTGACCGCCGGCGGCGTCCCGGAGGCCAAGCAGGCCGCCGAGGAGCTGGCCGAGCGGTCGCCGACGATGCTCAAGGTCACCCTGGCCGCCCTGCGGCGCGCCCGGGCGCACGGCGCGCTGGAGGAGAGCCTGGCCCAGGAGTACCGGGTCTCGTGCGCCGCGCTCGCCCACCACGACCTGGTGGAGGGCATCCGCGCGCAGGTGGTCGACAAGGACCGCGACCCGCACTGGTCCCCGGCCACGCTCGCCGGGGTCGACGAGCGGACGGTGTCCGCGTTCTTCGAGCCGCCGGCCGACGGGGACTGGTCCCTCGCCTGACCTGCGAACGGGTGACGACCGTCTCGCGGACCGAGACTGGCGCGAGGCGGGCCGGTTCGTAGATCGTGGGGTCCGTCAGAGCGCGCAACGGAATGGGAGTCAACGGCGATGACCGAGACCTACGAGACGATCCTGGTGGACCGCAAGGGCCGGGTCGGCCTGATCACCCTCAACCGGCCCGAGGCGCTCAACGCGCTCAACACCCGGCTGATGAACGAGGTCGTGGCCGCGGCCACCGCGTTCGACCGGGACCCGGAGATCGGCTGTCTGGTGATCACGGGGTCGGCGAAGGCGTTCGCGGCGGGCGCCGACATCAAGGAGATGCAGGGCAACCGGTTCCCGGACGTCTACCTGGACGACTGGCTGGGCCCGTGGGACCGCCTGGGCGCGCTGCGCAAGCCGGTCGTCGCGGCGGTGGCCGGCTTCGCGCTGGGCGGCGGCTGCGAGCTGGCGATGCTCTGCGACATCCTGATCGCGGCCGACACCGCGAAGTTCGGCCAGCCGGAGATCAAGCTGGGTGTCATTCCGGGCATCGGCGGCTCGCAGCGGCTCACCCGGGCGGTCGGCAAGGCGAAGGCCATGGAGCTGTGCCTGACCGGCCGGATGATGGGAGCGGAGGAGGCCGAGCGGGCCGGCCTGGTCTCCCGGATCGTCCCGGCCGACGAGCTGCTCGCCGAGGCGCTGGCGACGGCCGAGAAGGTCGCCGGGATGTCCACCCCGGCGGCGATCATGATGAAGGAGAGCGTCAACCGCGCCTTCGAGACCACCCTCGCGGAGGGCGTCCGCTTCGAGCGCCGCCTCTTCCACGCGGCCTTCGCGACGGCGGACCAGAAGGAGGGCATGGCGGCCTTCGCCGAGAAGCGCCCGCCGGTGTTCAAGCACCGCTGAGCCCGGCCCTGGAAGGCCCCTGCGGAAGGGGCCTTCCAGCGTTCTTCAACGCTCCTCCCTGCGAACGGGCCGGGCGGGCGCGTCCAACCAGGCCCACTGCTCCCCCTCGGCGACCGTCACCCCGAAGCGGGACGGCCCCGGCCTCCCCTGCCGCTCCCACCAGCGGTGGGCCTCCTCCACCTCGTCCCAGAGCCGGCGCGGGCCGTGCTGCCACACGGTGCCGTCGGGATCGACGGCGGCCCAGGAACCGGCGTCGGTGCTCGCCACCCAGAGCCGGGCGGCGTCCTCCTCCCAGGCGGTCCACACGTCGCCGAGCCGCAGACCGAGCGCGAACCGGGCCTCCCAGGCGTCGCCGGTGACCTGGGCCGGCGCCAACGTCGTTCGGCCCCTCTCCGGCACGTGCTCGTCGCGGACGACATCGCGGAAGATCCGCAGCTCCTGCCGCTGGGTGCGCATCAGCATGAACGCCGAGTGCGGACTGAAGCGGCCCTGCGCCCCGTGGAGTCCGACGGTGAGCCGGAGCAGGCCCCAGCAGATCATCGGGTTGTCCCACGGCGTGAGGACGGTGCCGCCGGGACGGCTCTGCTCGATCCACGCCCACGGCACGCGGCGGACCGAGCAGGTCGAGATCACCCGGTCGTACGGCGCCCGACGCTTCCAGCCGTCGGCGCCGTCCCCGCAGACCACGTCCACGTCGAGGCCGGCCGCGTAGAGCGACGCCCGCGCCTGCCGGACGATGTCCGAGTCGATCTCGACCGAGACGATGTTCTCGGGACCGAGCTGATGCGCCAGCAGCGCCGCATTCCACCCGGTCCCGGTGCCGATCTCCAACACCCGCGCCCCCGGCCGGAGACCGAGATCGCACAGCATCCGGACGACGATCGAGGGAGCGGAGGCCGAGGAAGAGGGCCAGATATCGACTGACTCCTGACCATCGTTGACCTGGGTCACGATCGGCACGTCGGCGTAGGCCGCCGCGAACCACCGGTCGTGAGCCGTCTGAAGATCGACGGGTTCATAGCCGCCGTCACCGTCCGCCAACCAGATCCGCTCCGGCAGGAAGCGATGCCGCGGAAGGGCGCGGATTGCGTCCTGCCATGCGCGCGGAACGGGACCGCCGAGCGCTTCGCCGACGGCCCGGAGCAGGCCGCGCACAGCGGCCTGCTCCGGTTGATAGATGGAGTCCGTCACTTCTTGTCGTCATCCTTCCGGTGCTTCGGTTCGGGCAACGGCTGCGCCCCGTCGGGCGACGGCTTGGCGGTCCCGGGGTCCTTCTTGCCCCCGTGCTTGCCGTTGCTGTCCTTGTCGGTTCCCCAGGTCATGGGTCCTCCTTGTGTTGTGTTGCGCCTACCGGTCCGGCGGCCGGGGCGTGGGCGGGCTCGCGGGCTTCGGTTTGGGCGGCCTCTGTTCGGTCGTGGACACAGCGGCACTCCCTTCGGCTGGTGGGAGCGGGGTTGGTGGTACCGCCCGCGCTGCCGGCCCGGCAGCGCGGGCGGCGTTCAGTGGGAGCGGTTGATCAGCACCACAGCGGCAACGACGACATGGAGAGCAGCCGCCACCGACACCCCGTACGCGGCCCAGACCTGGACGTAATCGGGACCGCGCGGAGAGCCGTTGTTCGGCCGATGCGAGCCAGACGGTCCGACTGGCAGGACGGCAGGCCCTCTGCGGCCGAGGTCAGCGCAACAATGCGCGCCCAGGACCCTCCGCCGATGGCAAGCCCGATTCCCCGGTTCGGTGAGCAGATTGGTGCCTCCGACGACCATGCCGGCCTGCACGATGACCCGGGCCGGCGAGTCGGTGACGGAGCTATCGATCATGGGTCGTCTCGTTCTCGGTGAGGTAGTGGCGGGCAGAGCCGGCGGGTCCTCCGGCCCGTTAGGCAGGAGGACCCGCCGGCCCGGGTCGTGCCTCCCGCCCAGCCAGGGCGGGAGGCACGACCCGCACCCCGCCCTGGCTGGGGGGAGCCCGAGCTACATGGCCGACTGGTAGGAGTCCAGGGCGGCCAGAAGAAGGACTCCGACATCGGACGCCGGGTGTGGACCGATCACGGCCCACACTCGCTTGCCAGTGAGGTGAGGCTCGTAGCCGCTCGATTCGGTGTAGCTACTGATCAGCTCCAGGCCGCGCCCGGATTCGTCATCGGAGCAGGCCTTACTCAGCACCGGCGCCTCGACGGTGCCGTCTGTGACCGTGATGGTGACCCGATCGCCGTCCAGCCACATCTCGACGTCGATGAGCCCGAGTGCCGGACGACCGTGCCGACCCGCATTGGTCACCACCTCCGTGAGGACCAGGAGCACGGCGAAAGCCTGGTCACCTTCCGAATCGAGCCCCCAGAGCCGGAGAACCTCGGCGGCGTTGGACCGGAGGGCGGGAACGGCGGCGGACACGTGGTCGACCGACCAAGTGGCCCTCGAAGCGCCGAACGGGGCTTGTGGGCAGGCCTCCATCTCAAGCCTGCGGGCGACGCGATGCGACTCCGCCGCATTGACTCGAAGGGGGTTCGGCACTGGGGCTCCTGTGGGGACACGGAGGGGGCAAGATCCGGCCCTGCGAGGGAACGCAGGCTGGTCACCGAAAGCCGCCTGGCGTTCCGAGCCAGCTGTGCGGCCTTCCTGGCGGCTGTGCTCCAGTCAACGGGCGTCAGCGCCGTTTGGGCAGGGTGGATATCCGGTTGAGTGCTCGCACTGCACCGGAGGTTTTGACGTTCTCTTTGCCAATCCTCCTGAACCCAACGCCACGGAAGCGCTACTTTGCGTGCATGAGTGGTAATGCCGCGCTCCGTCTGCGACTGGCCGAACTCGGCCTGAGCCACGCCGAGCTCGCTCACCGCGTGAATCAGCACATCGAGAAGGTCACCGGCCGTTACGGCGGTTGCAGCCAGCGAACAGTGCGGGACTGGCTCAATGGCAAAACGGCTTGGCCTCACCAGAAGCAGCGTGCTTCTTTGGAGGCAGTATTCGACTGTACGGCCGAAGAACTCGGCTTCACCCGCCGGGGCGCGAAGCGCCTCGCTCCGCAACCGGAGGAAGACGTGCGGCGTCGAACCTTCATCGCATCCGGGTCGGCTGCCGCAGCAGCATCCGCGTTCCCGGCCCCCAGCTCACGGACCACTCTCGGCGCATCCGACGTGCTGAGGCTTCGCGCAGGTCTGGAGACGCTCCACGCCCTCGACGATCACCAAGGCGGCCACACCGCCTTGGAACGTGCGGCCCTCGCCCGCGCCGATCAGGTGCTGTCCTCGCTACGCAAGGGCAGTGCCACCGAGCGGGTGCGCCGGCGACTCTTCAGTGTCGCCGCCGACTTCACCGCTGTAGCGGCCTGGTCATGCATCGACGCCCGCGCACTCGATGACGCACAGCGGCATCTCGACACCTGCATGCGGCTCGCCGGTCTCGCCCAGGACTCGCCGGCTCAGTTCAGAGCTTGGAACTTGATCGCGATGCTCAACAATCAGCGGGGCCGCCACGCTGATGCCGTCGCCGCTGCCCACGCCGCTCGGGTCACGGGCATCACCCGCCGCGACCCGATGTACTCCTCGCTTGCGCATGCCCGCACGGCAGTCGGTCAATCGAACATCGGTGACCGTCAAGCGGCGGTCCGCTCCCTCGGGCTCGCCAATGAAGCTCTCTCCCGCTCCCGCCATGAACCCCGGCCGTCCTGGGTGGCGTTCTACGGGCCCGCTGAGCTTCACGCGCTCACCGCGGTTGTCCACGGCCGACTCGGCGAGAACCAGCAGGCCGAAGGCGCGTCCCATCAAGCGCTTGCCATGCTCCCGAACCAGTTCCGCAGAAACCGGTCCCTCATCACGGCCCGCCTCGCCCTTGCCCAGCTCCACCAGGACGATTTGGAGCTGGCCACCGCGACCGCGTCCACCGTCTTCGACCTCATGGATGGTGCCCCGATGCCAGGGCGCCTGCGGACCCTCCTCGGTGACTTCCAGCGGGACCTGCTGACCCTTTCAGCGAACGGCAGAGCTGCGAGAGAGTGGGGCGACCGCTATCGGACCGAATGGAGCCGAACGTGATCGAGCTACGTCATTTCCAGAAGGACGCGCTACCTGAGGGCTTTCGTCAGATGCTGCTCGACGTCCACGCGGATGCTTACGCCGCCGAACTGGTCGAGGACGAGTTCGTGCAGCGCTTCCCGTGGTTCGTCGACCACTGGACGAGCCTGACAGGCTTCGCCTGCGTCGTCGCGTACGACGGCGACGAACCGGTCGGCTTCGCCTATGGCGCGCCGCTGACCGTCGGCCGGGAGTGGTGGCGCGATCACATCGCCACTCCGCCGCTGCGGTGCGCCACCTTCGGGTTCTCCGAACTGATGATCCGTCCGGCATGGCGAAAGAAGGGGATCTCCTCACAGCTCCAGTCCGCCTTGATCGACGACCGGCCCGAGGACCTGGCCGTGCTCCTCGTCGACCCCGGCCACCCCAAGGTGCAGAGGCTGTACGAGTCCTGGGGCTACAGGGCGATCGGGCTCAGGCAACCCTTCCCGGACTCGCCCCGCTTCGCCGTCATGCTCCGCACGCTCCAGTAGAGGGCACCTCGCACAGCGCGACCTGACACACCCGAGCCTCCATTTCTGCGTTCGAGGTGAGGCTCCCGCCGATCGGGTAGGTGTGCCGTGGCGGATCCGACGAGGAGGCGGGATGGACGGCCATGACCAAGAACGAGCCCGCGAAGCGATCGGGTTTGCGCATCGCCAGTGGGAAGGACCGCCCGACGCTCGCCGAGCGATCCGTACTGGTGACGGTCGAGCTACTGGACGGTCGGCGGGCCGCCGAGTCCGAGTACCAGCTGAGAGAGGTAGCCGCCGAGGCCTTCGCGGAGCCCCCGTACGGCGAGGGGCCCGCCGATGCGGAACGGGCTTTCCGCCGGTTCCGCTCGCAGGTGCGGCGGCGAGGATTTCGTGCGGCGATCGCGTTCGAGGGCGAGACCGTCGTAGGGATGGCCTACGGCTACCCGCTGTCGGCGAACACCAGGTGGTGGGACACTCTGCTCGGCCCTGTGCCGGATGAGCTTCGGAAGGAGGACGGAACGCGTACCTTCGGCCTCTTCGAGCTGGCGGTCCGGCCCGGGTGGCGCCGCCGGGGCGTCGCCACCCGCATGCACCGGGTTCTCGTCGACGGCCTCGACAATGCACGGGTGATGCTGAACAGCCGACCGGAGGCGACCGCCGCCCAGGCTGCCTACCTCTCCTGGGGCTACCGGCGGGTGGGATCGGCGATTCCGTGGGAGGGCGCAGCGGTCCACGACGTCATGATTCTCGACATGGAAAGTGCTTCGGGCCCGATCGTATGATCGCCGGCCACGCGAACGGTCCCGAAGCGACCCGATGACGGGCAGCGCGGCCGATCGCGCCTCCGCGCCACCGCGTTCTGTGTCCGTCGCGTGGGGCGGTGGTGCGGGCGGACGGGCGGGTGATGGCTGTCCGGCCAGCGGGCAGGGGGACTTGGGAGCCGCCGGGTGGGGTAGTGGAGATTGCGGAGATCGTCGAGGACGGGGTGCGACAGGAGGCCGTCATGGTCCCGCGCGCTCCGGTGAAGGGCGTGTCCGCCACCACAACGAGGAGTTCCGACTTGGACGAGCACCGTACGCCGTTTCTCTACGTCGTCGTCTGCGCCTCGGCTGTGGCCGGCGGGGTCGACGCACTGATCACCGCCGCCCACGCCGAAGGCTGGGAGGTCGGAGTGATAGCCACGCCCAACGCGCTGGGGTTCATCGACCAGGAGTCCATAGAGAAGCAGACCGGCTACCCGGTCCGCTCCGCCTGGCGCACCCCCGGCAGTCCCCGGCCGCTGCCCCCGGCGGACGCCATCGCGGTCGGCTGCGCCACCTTCAACACCATCAACAAGTGGGCGCTCGGCATCACCGACACCCTCGCCCTCGGCATCCTCTGCGAGGCCTACGGGCTGGGCGTCCCGATGGCCGCCCAGCCCTTCGTCAACTCCGCCCTCACCGCCCATCCGGCCTACGCGGAGAGCCTCGCGCGGCTCCGCTCCATGGGCGTCCTCATCGCCGACCAGACACCCCACCCGCCCAAGTCCAAAGCCGCACGCGACCAGTACGACTGGACCCGCGTCCTCGACCTGCTCCGCCCGGTCCTGCGTTCGAGGTGAGGCCCACGCCGATCGGGGCAGCTGTGCCGGACGGGTATCCGGTCGCGCGGGCCCCGGTGGGAGCTCTGGATCCCGCTCCCCCGGCTCCGGAGGTGAAGCGGCCCGGTCCTCGACGCTTCGAGGACCGGGCCGCTCGGCAGAGTCCGGAGGCTCCGGATCAGGAGGTGATGATCAGGTTGCGGACCGCGTCGCTGACTTCGGGCAGGCTGCCGGGGTGGGCCCACTGGTGGGCGTCGTGCTCGGTCAGGACGATCGGCTCGGTCCTCTCCACGGTGACGGCGAAGTTGAACTGGCGGGTGGTGGTACCGCGGCTGTTCTCGTAATCGAAGTGCCCGATGTAGCCAACGACCTGGTCGATGGTCAGGCCGGTCTCCTCGCCGGTCTCGCGGTGCAGGGCATCCAGGATGCTCTCCCCGGCCTCGACCGTCCCGGAAGGGATCTCCCACAGTCCGCCCAGGTAGTCGTCGGGATTGCGGCGCACGAGCAGGACCCGCCCGTCGTGGTTGATCACGGCGGCGGCGACGAGGCCGGTGACACCGGCGGCTGCGGCCTCAGTCGCCAAGCCGGCCACGAACTCGGGGGAGGTGACGGTCACAGCAGCTCCTCGTAGTGGTCGCTGATCTTCATGGCCGCGCGGACGTACTGCTCGGCCAGCTCCAGATCCTGCTCACGATGCCAGACCGGGATCTTGATCATGTGGGCATGGGCGTGCTCTGCGACCGGGAAGTCACCCGGCTCGTACCGGCGGTGGGAGTGCGGGTGGCCGGGGAACAGCATCGTCGGGTGCTGGTACAGCGGCAGCTGGTTCAGCGGACGGGTGGAGCCGGGCCGGTCGAACTCGGTGGCACCCTCGGCGATCAGCGCCTGGTGGAACGTCTCGATCGGCAGGCCGCCGAGCTCGGCCGGCTTGTACGTGAGCGTCAATCCGTACCAGGACGGGACCACCCCTTCGGGCATCTCGGTGACCTCCAGGCCCGGTATCCGAGCCAGCCGTCCGGTCAGGTAGCGCGCGATCTCCGCCCGGCCGGCGAGGTGGTCGTCCAGGCGAGCGAGCTGGTGACGGGCAATTGCGGCGGCGAGCGGGTGGATACGGAGCTTGAGACCGGCCCCGGTGACCGCGTACCGCGCGAGCGGATGGCCTTCCGGGATCTCGGTCCTGGCCCGCTTGTTGTAGTGCGCGAGCGTGATGACCCGGTGGTACGTGTCGTCGTCGTCCGTGAGGACGAACCCGCCCTCACCGCCGGACAGCGGCTTGGGGCCGTTGAGCGAGAACGCTCCGGCGAGACCGAACGTGCCGACCTTCTGCCCGGCGATGCCGGCCGGCCCTGTCGGAGCCGAGCAGGCCGGGCAGGCGGTCCTCGCACGCCTGGTGGCCGAGACCGATGACCGCAGCGCGTCGCTTCATGGGCAGACTCCTTCCGCTTCGTGAAGGAAGTTCTTCGGTGTGCGTCGAGTACAGCCCAACTCGCTTCCACCGAACAGGCATTGTCTGTAGTCCCGGGGTTGTCCCGCCTTCGCCGGCAGTAGGCTCGCGGTCACTGTCGATGACGGGATTGGCCCGTGGACGACCCGATCCGGCACCCCCTCGCCTACGCACGCGTACTGCGCGGCTGGTCGCAGGGCGGCCTTGTCGCCCGCCTCGACCGGGCCGCCCGCCGCCACGGGCTCCTCTCCGGCGCCGACAAGGCGGCCGTCAGCAGGTGGGAGAACTGGCGCAAGACGCCGAACCTCGACTCCCAGCTCCTGATCGCCGAAGCCTTCGGCATCAGGATCTCGGAGATGGAGGCGTACGGCTGGCCCTACTGGCTGCCCGGACGCGACGAACCGCTGCCGCTGGGGTCCGCCTACACCGTTCAAGCCCTCCACGACGCGCAGAGAGCCTCCATGGACCGACGCAGCTTCATGACCTACAGCGCTGTCTCGCTGGCCGGCCTCGCCGCCCGGTGGGCCGCGATCGAACCCGAACGCCTCACCTCGGCCCTCGGGGGAAAGCGGGTGGACGCCGAACTCGTGGACTGGCTGGAGGACACCAGCACGAAGCTGACAGGCCTGCCCACCGAACAGCGCCAGCACACGGTTCGCCTGATGGACGCTCACCTGGCCACGGTGACCGAGCTGATCGAGGACGGCCGCTACAGCGAGAACACCGGCCGCAGGCTGCACCTGCTGGCGGCCTCGCTCGCCACCACCTGCGGATGGCACCGCTTCGACCAGGGCCGGCACTGGGCTGCCGGGAAGCTGTGGGGTGCGGCCCTGCAGTCCGCGCACGCCGCCGGCGACCGCGACCACGGCGCCGGGGTGCTCTCGGACTTCGCCTACCAGTCGAACTGGCTCGGCAAGCCGAAGGTCTCCGTGGACCAGCTCGGATACGCGCTGTCCGGCATCGAGCACCCCGCCGCCCAGTCCCTGCTGTTCCTCCGCCGGGCCAGGGCCCACGCCGCGCTTGGCGACCGCTCCGCCTGCTACCGCGACCTGTCCGAGGCCGAATCCGCTCTCGCCGTCGAGGCCGCCGACCCCGCACCCGGCTGGTGCGCGTGGATGAGCCCGGCCGACCTCGCCGTGGACTCCGGCCAGTGCCTCCTGGACCTCGGCCGAACCGACGAGGCCCATGCCCGGATCGCCGAGGGCATGACCCTGCTGCCCCGCGCCAGGGACAAGACACGCGGCATCTTCCTGACCTACCAGGCCAAGGGCTACCTCCAGGCCAACGACGTCGAGCAAGCGCTCGCCGTCACCAGTGAGTCGCTCGACCTGGCCACCCGCATCGGCGCCCCGCGGTGCGTTGCCCTGGTCCGGGAGCTCGCGCCGGCCTTCAAGCCCTACCACCGGGTCGACGGCGTCCCGGATTTCCTGGAGCGGCTGAAGGCCGGCTGAGCACACCAGCCGGGGGAAGGCCTATCGCGGAGTCGCTGCTGGGCCGGTCGGAGCCGCCGCAGTACTGGGGCCAGGCCTCTGGTGCCGTCGGCCGGCTGCTGCAGACCTAAGTCGGCGGTGCGTCATGCCGTCTCCGCAGAGCGGAGGGGTCCGGCAACCTCGGCTTCGTCCTCTCGACTGCGGCCGAGGGCTGGACACGCTGCCCCGATTCCGCCCCCTGACCCGCGCCTCGGGCACGGGCACCACCCGCCTGCCAACTCTTCTTCGAGGGACATCCGTTGCCTGCACAGCACGACATCGCATCCGAGCGCGAACTCTGGGACACGTACGCGGCCGGCATCAAGGACGACGTGTTCGACGCCGGGCCGGTCTTCCGCTGGACCCAGTACGCCGATCACGGGCCGGGCCCGGAGCTGCTGGGGTCGCCGGCCTCCGCGCTGGAGATCGGGTGCGGCACCGGCCGGGCGTTGGCCGCGTTGGCCGGGCGGGGAGTGAGGGTCACGGGTGTGGATCTGTCGCCCGTCATGGTGGAAAGGGTCTCCGAGTGCCGGGGGCAGACCGGCGTCCGGATCCACTGTGCCGAGGTCCTGGAGTACCTGAGCGGCACCGACGAGACGTGGGACGCGGTCTACTCGGTGTTCGGGGCCGCCTGGTTCACGGACCCGCTGAAGCTGCGCCCCCTCGTCCTCTCCCGTCTGAACCCCGGCGGCGTCCTGGCCTTCTCGCACCCGCCCGCCATCCCCGGCGCCTACGGCCCGCAGGGCATGTACAAAGGCGGCTTCGCCGGGAAGGCGCTGTACACGTACCGCTACTCCTACACACCCCGCAGATGGGCCGGCCTGCTTCGGCGCAGCGGATTCGAGTCGGTGGAGGCCGCGGTGCTCGACGCCCCGACCGAGGGCCACATCGGAACACTGATCGTCACGGGCAAGGCCCCGGGGGCCTGACGTCGGTGAGACGGGCTTCCGGTCGCGCGGGCCCAGGTGGGCGTTCTGGATCCATCCCGCTCCCCCGGCTCCAGAGGTGAAGCAGCCCGGTCCTCGACGCTTCAGGGACCGGGCCACCCGGCAGAACCGGACGGCTCCGGCTCAGGAGGTGATGATCGGGCTGCGGACCGCGTCGCCGGGGTGATCGACATCTACTCGGGCCGGACCGGTTCGGGCAGACTGGGCGGATGACATCCGAGGTGGGGCTTGGTAGGGGTGACCGGGGCGAGGACGGGGCGCTTGCCGCTGCGTTGGGGCGGGTGGCCGAGGAGCTCGGGCTCGTGCTGCCCGAGCCGGACGGGAAGTGGGCGCGCCTGGCTGAGTACGGCGACGCGGAGGGCGGTCGGCTGGTGACGGTGTGTCCGCCGGAGCGGAAGGGGCGGAGCTTCCGGGTGGACCTTCTGCTGCGCGGCACGCCGCTGGCCTCCGGGGGGACCGCGGACCTGGCCAAGGCAGCCAGGGCGGTGGCGGCGTGGACGGGCGGTGCGGGGCTGGAGGAGACCCGGGCGCGCGCCCCGTTCATCCGGTTCAGGCCGTGGGCCCTGGTGCACGAGCGGGAGCCGTTCGGCCCCGTCGAGCTGAGGTGGCGGGTCAAGCTCGACCGCGTCCACTCGGCGCCGTACAGCAGCCACCCGCGCGTCCACGCGCTGCTGGCGGCGGCGTACGCCGAGCCGGTGCTCCGTCGGCTGATGCCGGTCAACAGCCACTTCAACCTCTGGTTCTCCACCAGCGTCGAGGAGTTCTGGAAGACGCCGGTCGGGTACCTCATCAGCCCGTACGACGAGGAGCGGTACGGGGTGCGGCATGATGGCGAGTTGATCGCCCGCACCGAGACTCCGGAGGAGGCCGTCGCCCTCGTGGTGGCCGCCCTCCCCGAAGGGCTCGGGCCGGCGAGCTGAGGGAACGGACCGCCGGGAGTATCCGGCGCACGGGGAGAGGGGACGGCCATCGCCACCATCGTTCAGGACATCGTGATCGAATCCGACGCCGAGGACGTGTGGGACGCGGTCCGGGATGTGGGGGCGGTGCACCGGCGGCTCGTTCCGGGCTACGTCCTGGACGTCCGGATGGAGGGCGACACCCGGTACCTGACCGTGCCGCCCGGGGACGCAGTCGTCCGGGAGCTGATCGTCAGTGTGGACGACGGGCTGCGCCGGCTCGCCTATTCGGCGGTGGAGGGGTTCCGGATCCCGCTCACCCACCATCACGCCTCGTTCCAGGTGTTCCCCGAGGAGCCCGGGCGGTGCCGGCTGGTGTGGACCACCGACGTGCTGCCGCACGAGATGGTCGAGCAGGTGCGGCCGCGGGTCGTCCGGGGGGCCGAGGTCATGAAGGAGACGCTGGAGCGGCGGACCGGTTGAACGGCGGCTGACGGCGGTCAGCGGTCGGCCGTCAGCGCGGTGTTGAGGCGGGCGAGGCCGCTGCGGGTGGCGGCCACGACGACGCTGTCGCCGGGTTCCAGGGTGCGGGTGCGGTCGGCGTACCTCCACTGGTAGAGCGCCGGGTTGCGGGCCAGGCGGACGGCGAGGACGCGGATGCCGCCCTGGTCCTCCAGGTCGTGGCGGTTGAGGCCGATCAGGCCGCTGCCGAGCTCGGCGGTCAGTTCGGCGATGAGCAGCACGTGGCGGAACACCGGGAGGGTGCCGAGTACTTCGCGGCCCATCAGGGCGGCGGCGAAGGCCGGGGCGGCGAGGTAGGAGGTGGAGCGGGAGGCCGCGTTGTCGAGGGTGGCGTAGACGTGGCTCGCGAAGCTGTCGTCGAAGAGGCGCAGGACCACCCGGACGTCGGGCCGCACCGCCCGGGCCTCCAGGGCGGCCTCCAGGTTGGTGGCGTCGTCGCCGCTGACGGCGACCACCGCGCGACTGTGCTTGACGCGGGCCCGGCGCAGCTGTTCGGCGAGCGGGCCGTCGTCGACGACGACCGGGACGCCGAGGGCGCGGACGGCGGAGATGCCGCGGGCCTGCGGGTCGCTCTCCAGGCCGACCACCGGGACGCCGAGGCCGTGCAGTCGGCTGACCACCCGGGTGCCGACGTTGCCGAGGCCGACCACGACGACGTGGTCGCGGGTGCCGGCGCCGGGGTTGCGGGGCTGGCCGCGGCGGCCGGAGGCGAGGACCTCGACCATGATGGCGGTGGCGACCGGGGCGAAGGTGATGCCGCAGAAGGTGATCACGACCTGGGCGACCCGCTGCCAGGTGCCGCCGGTGCCGGAGCCGTCGCCGCCTCCGGGCTGGTCGGGCTGGGCGGCGCCGGCGAGGTCGAGCAGGGAGGTGTAGAGCGTCCAGGCGAAGTTCCCGTTGAGGTGCCAGAGCAGGCCGAAGGCGAGCAGCACCGCGACCAGGGCGGTGATCAGCACCAGCCGCAGCCGGGCGCTGGTGAAGAACCGCAGGGTGTCGAGCAGCCTCCAGCGCAGCCGACGCCACCAGGCGATCCGTACGGCGGGGTCGCCCGGGAGGGTCTGCAGGGCGGCGATGCCGCCGGGTTCCGGGTCGGGTTCGGCCGCTCCGGCGGCGAGGCGGGCGTCGGCGCCGGAGCGGATCGGCCCGTCGTCGCCGAACTCCCTGGCCAGGCGGACGTAGGAAGCGGAGTCGCCCTCCTGGTCGGGCAGCAGGCGGATCCGGCCGAGGTCCTGGCGGTCGATCCGGTCGGCGACGATGCAGAGCCGGTCGGACCGGATGTCGTCGTCGTGGGCGATGTGCAGGAAGCGGTCGCCGACCTGGACGGAGTTGGGCCGCGACAGGGCGGCGTCGGCGAAGGCGGGGGCGGCGGTGGCGGATCCGGAGAGGGCGGTGCCGTTCCTGAGCAGGCGTTCGATGTTGGCGCCGAGCCGCTGGTTGAACATCCGCAGGACGATGCGGATGCCGGGGTTGTGTCCCTGGGCGGACAGCGCGGCGTGGATGTTCCCCTGGTCGTCGCCGTCGACGAAGGCGATGCCGCGCGCGGTCTCGATCCGGACGGCGCGCAGGGCCTCCTCGGTGACGCTGCTGTACTCGACGACGGCGGCGACGCCCTCCAGCTGTTCGATCCGGGGTGCGTGGTCGCGGGTACGGTCCGGGACGAGGACGACGACCGGTACGTCGTAGTGCTCGACGAGTTCGAGGGCCAGGCGGTGGGCGAGGGCATTGCCTCCGCAGACGATGTAGTGCTGGCTGATCGGCTCGACCGGAGGGGTCCCCCACCCTTCAGAAGTCATATCGACGGATCTTATCGACGCCACGCAAGGCGGAGGTGGCGTTCCGGTAATCCCGGGGGAAACCCGTTCGATCGCCCGAACGGGTGTATTCGGCGCGCGGGCGGCGGCGTGCAGGGCGATCGTGGGGAGCGCTCGCCCGTCCGCGCGCCGAGGGTGCCCGCTCGCACGCCGGGGCGCCCGATCCCCTGGAGGACGCCACCGTGGTTTCCCCGATCATCACCCCCGACGGCTCCCCGGTCCAGGGCCCGCTCGGGCTGCTCGCCAGGGCCGCCTGGCAGGTCCTGCTGATCGCCGGCCTGGTCTCGCTCGGCCTCGGGATCGTCGTGTTCGTCTGGCCGGAGGAGACGCTGCTGGTGGTCGGCGTGCTGTTCGGCGTCTATCTGCTGGTCATCGGCATCGTGCAGCTGGTCGCCGCGTTCGGCACGCACGCCACCACCGCGATGCGGGTGCTGGCGTTCATCAGCGGCGCGGTCTGCGTGCTGCTGGGCCTGCTGTGCTTCCGCAGCGCGGCGCGGTCGGTGCTGCTGCTCGCGATCTGGATCGGCATCGGCTGGCTGTTCCGCGGGATCACCCAGCTCGCCGCCGCCATCTCGGACGAGACCATGCCCGCGCGCGGCTGGCAGGCGTTCGCGGGTGTGGCGAACACCCTCGCCGGGGTGCTGCTGATGGTCTGGCCGGCCGGATCGATCACCGCGCTGACCGTCCTGGCCGGCTGCTGGCTGCTGATCCTGGGGCTGATCGAGATCGTGACGGCCTTCCAGGTGCGCAGCACCGCGAAACGGATCCCCTCGGGCGTCTGAGGGCGCCGGTCCGACTGGTCCGACCGGTCCGGCCGGTCCGGCTTCGGGCGACCGGCCGGACCGGCGCCGCCGGCAGGTCGCTCAGCGCCAGCGGGGCGCGTCCGTGCCCCAGCGCCCCGGCGGGCGCTCCCAGTCCGCCGGGGCGCCCGCGTACCCGACGGGCGGCAGCGCGTACCGGAGCCGGCCGTGGGGCGCGTCGGTCTCGGTGAGCCAGCGGGCGGGGTCGTAGGGCTCGTCGTTGGGCAGCACGTGCGGGTCGGCGGTGGGGGCGATGCCGTGCAGCAGCCAGGAGGCCGTGCCGGCCAGGGAGTAGCGCAGGTGGCGCCCGCCGGGCCGGACGGTGCGCTGCTCGGTGAGGGCCCGCAGCACGCCGGCCGCGATCAGGTAGCCGGTGCCGTGGTCGAGGGCCTGGGCGGGCAGGACGCCGGGGCGGCCGTCGGCGCCGGCCTCGGTGGCGGCGATGCCGCAGCCCGCCTGGACCAGGCTGTCGAAGCCGCGCCGCCCCGCCCACGGGCCGGTCCAGCCCCAGGCGTTCAGCTGGACGGCGACCAGGCCCGGCCGACGGGCGAGCAGCGCGTCGGGGGCCAGCCCGTACGCGTCCAGCGCGCCGGGGCGGTAGCCGGTGACGACGACGTCGGCGGTGGCGAGCAGGTCCTCGAAGGCGGCCCGGTCGGCGCTGTCGGCGAGGTCGAGGCGGGCGGAGCGCTTGCCGAAGCCGGTGTCGGCGTGGGCGTCCTCGGCCTCGGGCAGGCGGGACGGGTCGAGGCGCAGCACGTCGGCGCCGAGCAGGGCGAGGGCGCGGGTGGCGACCGGGCCGGCGATCACCCGGGTGAGGTCGAGGACCCGGATCCCGGCGGCGGGCCGGTCGGCGGGGGCGGGGGCCAGCGGCCGGGGCGCCGTCCCGTCGGCGGCGCGGACCTCGACCAGCGGCAGCGCGGTGTCGCGGACCGGCGCGACGGCGACGGCGAGCGCCCCCGCCGCGTAGGCGCGCTCCTGGACGGCCGCGGCCGGCAGCTCGCGCAGCACGGCGGCGAGCCGCTCGGGCCCGGTGTCCTCGGGCAGGCCGAGGGCGGTGAGCAGCCGGTCGCGGTGGTGGGGGTAGTTGGCGTGGGTGCGCAGCCAGCCGTCGGCGGTCGGCCAGAAGCCGGAGAGCGGCGCGAAGGAGACCGGGGCGCGGCCGTCGATCCGCAGGTGGCGCTCGCTGACGAAAGCGGTGGCGACCGCGCCCTGGTCGATCCGCACCCGCGGCACGGGGCCGCCGGTGCGCAGCGCGGCGAGTTCGGCGGCGGCGAGCGAGCAGGCGGCGACGGTGGCCCGGGCGAGGCGCCGCACGGGCAGGCGGGAGGGCAGCACGGCGTCGGGGCCGTGGAAGGAGACCCGCTCCAGTAGCGCGGGCGGCCCACCGAGGGCGTGCCAGGCGTCGGCGGTGGGTCCGTCGACGGCCGGCGCGGCGGCGGGTCCGTCGAGGGCGGCGGGCGCGTCGGCGGTCGCGGGTACGCCGGCGGTGGGGGTCGGCGGCCGGTGGGTGGGGGTCGGCCGGTGGGCGGGGCCGGACGGTGCGGGGAGCGGACGGTCGGTCATGTCGGCATTGTGCGCCGCACCGTGGGTAGGCGCAGTGATGTCGGCCACCACGCCCCCAGGAGGACCCGCTTGGCCAGCTCCCGCCCCGACCGTCCGTCCGCGATCCGACGGCTCGACCTCGGCTACTTCTTCCGCCCCGCCGGGGAGGCGGGCAACTCCGGGCCCCGGGTGGAGCCGGTGCTGGCGTACCTGGTGCGCCGTCCGGAGGGGCTGCTGCTGTTCGACACCGGCCTCGGCGAGGGCGATCCGGAGGCCGACGCGCACTACCGCCCGGTGCGGCGGCCGCTGACGGCGGCGCTGGCGGCGGCGGGGGTGGCACCGGGCGACCTCGACGCGGTCGTCAACTGCCATCTGCACTTCGACCACTGCGGCGGCAACCCGCTGCTGGCCGGGGTGCCGGTGTGGGTGCAGGCCGCGGAGCTGGCGGAGGCCCGGGCGGGCGGCTACACGATCGACGCGCTGGTGGACTTCCCGGGCGTCCGCTACCGGGAGGCGGCCGGGGAGGCGGACGTGTGGCCGGGTGTGCGGGTGGTGCCGACGCCCGGGCACACCGCCGGGCACCAGTCGCTGGTGGTCGCCGGGCCGGACGGCTGCACGGTGCTGGCCGGCCAGGCGTACGACACGGCGTCCGCGTACGGCGCGGCGGTGCTGGCGCGCCGGGCGGCCCGGGAGGGCGTGGTCGGCGCGCCGCTGCCCGGGTACCCGGCCTGGCTGGACCGGCTCGCGGCGGTCGGCCCGCGCCGGGTGCTGTTCGCGCACGACCACGCGGTGTGGGAGCCGGCCGAGGCGGGGTGAGACGAGGGACTGCTCGTCGGAAGGGTCGGCGGGGTCGGCGAGGCTGGCGGGGTCGGCGGGATCGGCAGGGTCGGACGATCCGGACGGCTCGGGACGGCTCGGGACGGTTCAGAAGGTGAAGCGGAGCGCGCGGATCCGGTGGTCGAAGCTGGACGGGACGAACTCCGGCTCGCCGACCGACCGGGCCTCGGGGAGCCGGGTGAACAGCTCCCGGTAGAGCACCTTCATCTCCTGCCGGGCGAGGTGTGCGCCGAGGCAGTAGTGCGGCCCGCCGCCGCCGAAGCCGAGGTGGGGGTTGGGGCTGCGGGCGATGTCGAAGGCCTCGGGGTCGGTGAAGACGGTCTCGTCGCGGTTGGCGGAGCCGTAGTAGAGCACCACCTTCTCGCCCGCCCGCAGCAGCGGGCCGTCGGGGCCGCCGAGCCGGTGGTCGACGGCCAGGGTGCGGCGGAACTGGATGATCGGTGTGGAGTGGCGGACGATCTCGTCGACCGCGCCGCCGAGGTTCCCGTCGAGGTCGCCGAGGAGCAGGGCGCGCTGCTCGGGGTGGGCGGTGAGCAGGTGGAGGCCGTGCGCGAGGGCGTTGCGAGTGGTCTCGACCCCGGCGACGAGCAGCAGGGAGAAGAAGGCGCCGAGTTCGCGGCCGGTGAGGCGGCGCCCGTCGACGTCGGCGGTGACCAGGGCGGAGATCAGGTCGTCGGTGGGCCGGCGGCGGCGTTCGCGGCCGAGGTCGGCGACCATGCCCTGCATCCGGGCGAGGGCCCGCAGCCCGCGGCCGGGCATCCGGATCCGCTGGCGCAGCGGGCGCTGGACGCCGGTGTGCTCGGAGGCGTGGTCGACCTGGTCGAGGATGGCGCGGCGGGGTTCCTCCGGGATGCCCATCATGTTGCAGATCACCCGGAAGGGGAGTTCGGCGGCCACCGCGTTGACGAAGTCCGCGGGGCGCTCGCGCTCGACCCGGTCGACCAGTTCGGTGGCCACCAGGCGGATGTCGTCCTCGACCCGGGCGATCAGGCGCGGGGTGAAGGCCCGGGAGACGATGCGGCGCAGTTGGGCGTGCCGGGGGTCGTCCAGGTTCACCATCGAGTCGCCGAACAGGAGGCGGACCCAGCGGGCCGGTTCGGGGGTGGTGACGCCGGGTCCGCTGAGGAAGACGTCGGGGTTGCGGCTGGCCTCGACGACGTCGGCGTGCCGGACGAGGGCGTGGAAGCCCGGGGCGTCGCCGAAGCGGGCCGGGGCGGGCAGGCGGCGCAGCTCGGCGAAGGCGGCGGCGCGGGCCCGGTCGGGCAGCCGCCAGAACGCCGGGTCGGCGAGGTCGGCGAGGTCCGCGAGGACGGCGAGGTCGGCGCCGGGCGCCGGGGAGGCGGGGTCGGGGACGGGAACGGGAACGGGGGCGGGCGCCGTGGCGGCGGGGTCGGCGCCGATGGCGGCCTCGGGTGCGGTGGTGTCCATGCCGGGTCTCCTGTCTCCTGCTGCCGTCGACGTCCGTGCGCGGGGGCGTGAGTGCGTGTGTGCGACATCACATCCAGAGCATCACATTCAGTACGGATCAGTACGGACGGTGTCAAACCGGTATGACGGGATGACGAACACCCTCCGGCACCCCGGTCGGCCGGCCTCGGCACGGCAGCCCCTCGCGCACCGTCGGGATCCGGCCAGCACACCGTCACCGCCCGCACCAGCGTCCTCGACCCCGCGCAGGCGGCGTCGGTGCCCGAACGGCTTGCCCGGACGGACCGCCCCCGACGGGGCGGAACGTGCGCGGGCAGGGACGGAACCGGCCAATACCGGAGGGTGCGGTACAGGTCGGCGGAGGCGGGTGCGACGATGAGTGTCATCGTGATGACCGACCGGATCCGCTCGCTGCGCGCCGTGGTCTTCGCCGCGCTCTGCGTGGCGCTGGCCGCCACGGCGCACGTCGCCATGGCCGGTTCCGGAGTGTCCGCCCCGGTCCTGGCGGGCGCGTTCGGTCTCACCCTCGGCGTCACCTGGCTGCTGGCCGGCCGGCGGCGCGGGCTCGGGGTGATCAGCTGCTGGATGGTGGCGGCGCAGACGGCGCTGCACCTGACGTTCCAGCAGGCGGGCTCGCTGTTCGGAGCCGGCGGTCCCGCCGGCGCGCAGCAGACGGACTGGGCCTCGCTGCTGCTGTGCAATCCGGAGGCGACGCCCACCGGGCTGTCCTCGGACGACCTGGCGCTGATGGCCGGGCTGGACCCGGACGTCCCGCCGACCGGCGCCGCGGCCGTCGCCCATGCGCACGGCACGGCGGCGACCGCCGGCCTCCCGTCCGCCGCCGGCTCCGGGACGACCGGGCACGACGGCATGGGCGGGATGGCCGACATGGCCGGTATGACCGGGAGCACCGGTACCGGCGGGTCGAGCGGTATGGGCGGCATGAGTGGCATGGGCGGCATGGGCGGCCACGACATGGCCGCGCACGGCATGTCGACCGGCATGATCACCGCCCACGTGGTCGCCGCACTGGCCTGCGCGCTGCTGCTCTGGCGCGGCGAGACGGCGCTGGTGCGGCTGTTCGAACTGCTCGGCGCGCTGGGCTCGGTGCTGGCGGGGGCGCTGCTGGCGCCGCTGTTCGTCCTGTTCGCCCGGGCCTCCGGCTACCGGCCGCCGGACGCGCCCAGACCCGCCGGCCACCGGGCCCGACTGCCGCGGTCGGTGCTGCTCTCGCACGCCCTGGTCCGTCGCGGACCCCCCGCGGCCGCGTTCGCCCGCTGACGCGCCCGCCGCCGCTCCCGGACACCGCCGGTGTCCGCCGCGCGGCGGGCAGGTCGCCCCGCGCCGCAGCCGCGCCGCCGGGTACCGCAGCCCTCCCCCGGACGACCGCCGACCGATCGCGCACCACCGCCCCCGCGCCTGCCGCCGGGAAGGCCGTGGGCCGCGCGGCCGGCCGGTGCGCCGGGGCCGGGGTCCCGCCGGTACCGACGGAGGCCGCTGCTGCCGGGGTCCGGGCCCGTGCGTGCCGACCGTCCCCGCCGCCACCGCGGCCGGGGCCGGGTGCGCGCGGCCGCCCACCGACGCCGACGGTGCCGCCCGCAGCGGCATCGCACCCGGTCTTCTCCTCAGGACACCTTCATGCCTGACTTCGACGGCGCACCGGCTTCGCCCGGCGCCACCGTCCTACCGCGTCCGTCCGTCGTCCCCCTGCCCGGGACGGCCCTCTCCGGCTCCCCCGTTCTCGACCCCGCCGGGGCCGACCGCCCCGGGGCCCTCCGTGCCGAGGCGCGCGAGGAGCTTCGCCGTCCAGTCCGCCGACGGCTCGCCGGCCCCGTCCGCGAGCAGCGGACCACGCAGTCGCTCCGCCCGCTCCAGCCACTCCCGGCACGCCGCGCACCGCGCGACGTGCTTGTCCAGCCGGCGGTCCGGCACACCAGCCGGTTCGCCGTCGAGGCGGGCGGACAGAGCGGTACGGAGTTGCGCGCATCTCATATGACCATCGTCCCGCACCTCCTCCGGGCTGGGACCGACCGGGTGGGGGACCGTCGTGGATGACGAGCAGCTCACCGCGCTCGCCCTGGCCGCCCGCGCGGGCCGGCCGGCCGACGTCGAGGCCTTCGTCCGGGCCACCCAGCGGGACGTGTGGCGGTTCGTCGCCCACCTCACCGACGTGCAGTCCGCCGACGACCTCGCCCAGGAGACCTTCCTGCGGGCCCTGCGCAGCCTGCCCGGGTTCGCCGGGCGCTCCTCCGCCCGCACCTGGCTGCTGTCCATCGCCCGGCGGACCGTCATCGACCGCTACCGCACCGCCGCCGCCCGGCCGCGGTGCGCCGCGCTGCCGGACTGGCAGGAGGCCGCCGAGCGGCAGGGCACCGCGCCCGCCGCGGGCTTCGAGGACGGCGTGGCGCTCGGCGACCTGCTGGACCGGGTGCCCGCCCAGCGCCGCGAGGCCTTCGTGCTCACCCAGGTCGTCGGGCTGAGCTACGCCGAGGCCGCCGAGGTGGCCGGCTGCCCCGTCGGCACCGTCCGCTCCCGGGTGGCCCGGGCTCGCGAGGAGCTGATAGCCCGGCTCCGGGCGGCCGAGGCCGGGGAGCCGGCGGCGGCCTCGGCCGCCGAACTGGCGGCGGTCGGCTGACGAGGAGGCGGCGCGCCGACGGGCCGGCGAACCGGCGAACCGCGACGACGGGGCCGACGACAGCACCGGCCCGCTGACAGCTGACGGCTGACAGATTTCAAAATCTGTCAGCCGTCAGCTGTCATCTGTTATCTGTCAGCTGTCACTTGTCAGCCGGCGGGTGCTCAGGGTGAGCAGGCAAGATCGGCCATCGTCGTCATGATCCGGCCAAGCCGTAAAAATCCCCCACCTGTTCGGAACTCGGACCGGGCCGCCTCCGACTGCTCTACCGGACGCCGACGCCGAGGTGGCGTCCGGACAGCACGGGGGAACGGAGGATGACCCATGGCAACGCAGCAGTCGCCCGCGACCGGCACACCGGGTGACAGCCCGGCCGGGGCGCCGGTGGACCGGTGGAGTCTGGTCTTCGCCGCCGGCCTGATCTCCTTCGTCGCGATGCTCGACATGAACGTCGTCAACCTCGCGCTCACCGACATCGCGAACGCCCTCGACGTCTCCCCCACCACCGCCCAGTGGGCCGTGCTCGGCTACCAACTCCCGCTGGTGGCCCTGCTGCTGCCCGCCGGACGCTGGCTGGACCAGGTCGGCCTGCGCGCCGCCCTGCTGCTGTCCGTCGCCTGCTTCGCGCTCTGCAGCGCGCTGGCCGCCGCCGCGCCCTGGGCGAGCTGGCTGATCGCCGCCCGCCTCGCCCAAGGCGCCTTCGGCGCCGTGCTCTTCGTCCTCATGCCGGTCCTCGCCGCCACCGCCGTCCGCCCGGAACTGCGCGGACGGGCGATGAGCGTGCCCGCGACCCTGGGCCCGCTCGGCGCCGTCCTCGGCCCGGTGATCGGCGGCCTGCTGCTGGACCACGTCGGCTGGCGGGCGATCTTCCTGGTCAAACTGCCGATCTGCCTGGCCGCCTGGCTGATCGCCCACCGCGACGCCCCGCGCGTCGGCGGACGGCTGCGGCTGCCCGACCGCGGCTCGCTCGGCGACGCCGCGCTGATCGGCTCGGCGATCGCCGCCGTCCTGCTCGGCCTCACCCTCGCCCCGGACGCGCCGCTCTGGCTGCTGCTCGCGCTGCCCTCCGTCCCGCTGGTGCTGTTCTGGCTGCGCCGCCCCGGCGGGCGCCCGGTCGCCACCGTGCTGCGCGCCTCCGGCACCGCCGCCGTCAACGGCTCGGTGCTGGCCCTCGCCGCCGGCTTCGCCGCCAACCACTTCCTGCTCGCCCAGTACCTGCGCCGGGAGGACGGCGAGAGCGCGACCGGCACCGCGCTCACCATGCTGGCGTTCCCGCTCGGCATGGTGGTGGCCAGCCGCTTCGGCGGACGGCTCGCGGACCGCTGGGGCGCCCGCCCGACGGCGATCACCGGCGCCGCCGTGACGGCCCTGGGCATGCTGCTGATCATCCCAGTGGACACCGACTGGTCCTCGCCCGACATCGCCTGGCGGCTCGCCGTGGCCGGCGTCGGCATGGGCCTCAACGGCGGCCCCGTCCAGGCCCTGGTGATGACCTCGGCCCCGCCGGACCAGCTCGCCACCGCCGGCTCGGCCGTCCAGCTCTCCCGCAGCCTCGGCTTCGCCCTCGGCCCCGCGCTGGGCACCGCCGCCACCCTGTACGGCGCCACCGAGATCGCCGGCGTGCGGGCCGGCCTCACCCTCGCCGCCGTCGCCGCCGCCCTCGCCGTGGCCCTGTTGACCCTGCACCACCGCACCACCAAGGGCCACAAGCCCAACGATCCCACCAAGAGCACCACGAGCAGCACCAGTACCGAGAGCACCACCGAGAACGACCGGACGATCGGCAGCCCGGCGTGACGGAACGCCACCACCCGGACTGCACACGGCAGATCCATACCGGAGGAACAACCGCAATGACCGACACCGTCCACGACCCGACCGCGGCGGGCGAGGCGGCCGACGGGCCCCGCTGCCCGTTCGGCTACGACGAACTCCCCAGCCCCGTGCCGCTGTTCGGACCTGAGTACAAGAGCGACCCCTACCCCCTCTACCGACAGATGCGGGCCTCCGGCCCCGTCCACCGGGTGACCTTCCCGAGCGGCGTCGGCGCCTGGCTGGTCACCGGCTACAAGGCCGCGCACGAGGCGCTCAACGACCCCCGGCTCGGCAAGAACCATGCGCTCGGCAACGACGAGTGGCGCCGGCTCGCCTCGATCATGCCCGAGCCGCAGCACTCGCAGCTCCAGGCGCACCTGCTGCACCAGGACCCGCCGAAGCACACCATCATGCGCAAGCTCGTCCTGGACGCCTTCTCACCGCGCCGGGTGGAGTCGCTGCGCCCGCGCATCCAGGAGCTCGCCGACGCCCTGGTCGACGAGCTGCCGCCGACCGCCCCGGCCGGCGGCAGCGACCTGGTGGCCGGCTTCGCGGCCCACTACCCCTTCCGGGTGCTGGCCGAAGTGATCGGACTCCCCCAGGAGTTGGCCGTCAAGTTCGACCGCGACTGGGGCAAGGTGGTGCAACCGGTGGGTCCGCAGGACCCGGGCCGACCGGCGTACGAGGGCCGGTTGCGCGGCCTGCAGACCTACATCGCCGAGGTGGTCGCGCACAAGCGCGCCACCCACGACCCCGCCGGGCCCGACGTGGACCTGCTCGGCCGGCTCGTCGCCGCCTGCGACACCGGCGAGTTGAGCCCCGAGGAGCTCGACTCGATGGTGTTCCAGCTGCTGGTCGCCGGCCAGGAGCCGGTCACCAACCAGATCACCACCATGCTGATCACCCTGCTGCGCCACCCCGATCAGCTCGACCGGCTGTGCACGAGCCTCGACCCCGACACGCCCACCGCCGAACCCGGCCTGCTCACCCGGGCGATCGAGGAACTGCTCCGCTACGACGGCGCGTTCGAGCTCACCACCTGGCGCTTCTTCGCCGCGGACAGCGATCTGCACGGCACCACCGTCCCGGCCGGCGACTCGGTGATCGTCTCGCTCGGCGCCGCCAACCGCGACGAGGAGCAGTTCACGGACACCGACGTCCTGGACTTCGACCGCTCCCCCAACGCCCACCTGGCCTTCGGCCACGGCATCCACTTCTGTCCCGGAGCCGCCCTGGCCCGGGCCGAGCTCCAGATCGCCATCGGCACCCTGCTCACCCGACTGCCCGGGCTCCGCCCGTCCGTCGCCGACGACGAGCGCATCGACGCGCTCGCCTGGGTACCCGCCGTCCTGGCCCGCGGGGTGAACCGGCTCCCGGTCGCCTACGACCGGCGGATCTGAGCGCCCGAGACGGGGCCACCACGCTTCTCCCTGCACCCACCACAGCGTCCCGGTGAACACCGCCGGGGCGTGGCTCCGCCTGCCCGAAGCCCGTTCACCGTTCCATGGAGGACCACCATGCCGCCCGCCGGCACCGTCACCGACAACTCCAGCAACCGCCAGGCCGACAGCAACGAGAGCGACGTGACCGCGCAGACCACCACCGGGTACACCGCCCCCGACCAGCAGACCGTGGCCCGGCTCTCCGCCGAGATCGTCGACCTGCTGCTCCCGCACCGCCGCGCCTCCGACCCCGAGGTCGACGCCACCCCCGCCGACTTCCCGCTCCAGCTGGAGCAGGTGGCGGACTTCATCACGGCCGGGGACCCGATCCTCTTCACCCTCCCCGGGTTCCCCTGCAAGTCCCCCAACCTCGCCAAGGTGCTCGGCCACCTGCCCGACGAGGGCGAGCGGCTCTCGCTCACCTTCCTCAACGGGCTCGCCGAGCAGATCGGCAAGCTCTACGAGCCCGGCGCCAAGATCCTGATCTGCTCCGACGGCCACATCTTCGGCGACCTCATCCACGTGCCCGACGACCACATCGACCAGTACTCCGACGAGCTGACCGCGATGATCGAGCGCGAGGGCCTGACCCACCTCGACACCTTCGACCTGCGGGCCGTCCTCGGCGACCTGCCCTTCGACGAGAAGCGCGCCCGGGTGCACGCCCAGTACGCGCCGACCAAGGAGGAGCTGCGCGAGCAGGTGCTGACCGACGAGGAGACCGCGAAGCTCTATCGCGGCATCACCCGCTTCCTCACCGAGGACACCTTCGGCTGGACCGGCACCAAGTCCGCCCTCCAGAAGGACTGCCGCCAGCGCGCCTACGGCGTCATCCAGCGCAGCCGCGCCTGGGGCGACCTCATCGCCGAGCAGCACCCCCGCTCGTTCCGGCTCTCCATCCACCCGCAGAAGGCCGGCGTGCTGAAGTTCGGCATCCGGCTGCTGGAGCACGCGGACATGTGGATGACGCCGTGGCACTCCTCGGTGCTCCACCGCCAGGACGGCGGATGGGAGTTGCTGCGCAGCGAGGAGGCCGCCAAGGCCGGCCGGCTGATCGAGCGCAACGGCCGCCCGAGCCACTACGAGACCTCCTGACGCTCGACGGACGCCGGGGCGGCGGCGACCGGGTGCCCGACGGACGCCCGCAGCCCCGCCCCGGACAGCGGCGCGCCCGCCTCCGGGACGGCCACGTCCGGCCCGTCCACGCCCGGCAGCTCGACGCCGGGTCCGTCCACGGCCGGCATGTCCCGTCCCGGGGCCGCCGCTGAACGCCGCGCGCCCGGCCCCGGAAGCCCGGGGCCGGGCGCGTCGGCCGGCGTGCGGTGGTCGAACGCGATCAACGGGTCGCCCGTCAACGGGTGTTCGACCACCGCCGCCCGCACGCCGAACACCTCGGCGAGCAGCTCGGCGGTCAGCACCTCGCGCGGCTTCCCCGAGGCGACCAGCGTGCCGCGGTGCAGCACGTGCAGCCGGTCGCACACCGAGGCGGCCGCGTTCAGGTCGTGCAGCGCGACCAGGGTGGTGCGCCGCTGCTCGCGCAGCAGCGCGAGCAGCTCCACCTGGTGCCGCACATCCAGGTGGTTGGTCGGCTCGTCCAGCACCAGCACGTCCGGCTGCTGCGCCAACGCCCTCGCCAGCAGCACGCGTTGCCGCTCCCCACCGGAGAGCTGGGCGAACCGGCGGTCCGGCGCGTGCGCCATGCCGACCCGCTCCAGCGCCTCGGCGACCAACCGGTGGTCCTCGGCGTCGTCCTTGGCGAAGGCCCGCTTGTACGGGGTGCGGCCCATCGCGACCACCTCGCGGACGGTCAACTCGAAGTCCCCGCCGCGTTCCTGGGGCAGCGCCCCGATGTGCCGGGCGGACTGCGCCGGGCTCAGCTCGGACAGCTCCCGCCCGGCCAGCAGCACCCGGCCCGCGCTCGGCCGCAGGTGCCGGTACACGGTGCGCAGCAGGCTGGACTTGCCGCTGCCGTTGGGACCGACCAGGCCGGCGATCTCGCCCTCCTCGGCGACCAGGTGGACGCCGGCCACCACGGTCCGCCCGGCGAGGGCGACGCTCACGTCTTCGACGGCGATTCTCAATTCCGCTCCAGTCGTCGGTCCAGCAGGTAGAGCAGGGTGGGCGCGCCGAGCAGGGCGGTCACCACGCCGATCGGCACCTCCTGGCCGTCGAGCGCGGTGCGGGCGAGCAGGTCGACGACCACCAGCAGCACCGCGCCGGTGAGGGCGGACAGCGGCAGCAGCCGGCGGTGGTCGCCGCCGACCAGCAGCCGGCACACGTGCGGGACCATCAGCCCGACGAAGCCGATCGCCCCGGAGACCGCGACCAGCACCCCGGTGAGCACGCTGGTGACGGCGAAGATCTCGCGCCGCAGCCGGGCGACGTCGATGCCGAGCCCGGCCGCCGTCTCGTCGCCCATCAGCATCGCGTTCAGCCCCCGGGCGCGGCCCTGGAGCAGGACCGTGCCGAGGACCACGGCGGCGGCGGGGACGGCGAGTTGGCCCCAGGTGGCGCCGCTCAGGCTGCCCATCAGCCAGAACAGCACGCCCCTGGTCTGCTGCTCGTCGCCGGTCTGCAGGACGAGGTAGCTGGTGAGGCCGGTGAGGAACTGCCCGATGCCGATGCCGGCCAGCACCAGGCGTAAGGGGGAGAAGCCGCCGCCGCGCCGGGCCAGCACCCACACCAGCGAGAACGCGGCGAGCGCGCCGAGGAAGGCGGCCACCGAGACGGTGATCCCGGCGATGCCGCCGATGGTCAGCTCAAGGCCGAGGCCGCTGCCGAGCACGATCACGCCGACCGCGCCGAGCGAGGCCCCGGAGGAGATGCCGAGCAGGAACGGGTCCGCGAGCGGATTGCGGACCAGGGCCTGCACGGCGGTGCCGACCACGCCGAGCCCGGCCCCGACCACGGCCGCCAGCAGGGCGCGCGGCACACGCAGTTGCCAGACGATGAGGTCCCGGGTGCCGGGCGCCGGGTGCTGTCCGGTGAGCCGGCGGCCGACCACCTCCCACACCTCGCCGGGCGGGATGTCCACCGCGCCGAGCGAGACGGCGGCGGTCAGCGCGACGACCAGGGCGGCGGTGAGCACGGCGGCGAGCGGTCCGGCTTGCAGCGACCGGACGCGCTTGCGCCGTGCGGCGGCGCCGGCGCCCGCGAGGTCGGCGGGCGCCTCGTCGGCGGCGGTGGCCCGGGCCATCGGCTACTGCCCGTTCTTCACGAGCGCCGGGTGGATCGTCGCGGCGATCTGCCGCACGGTGTCGGCGTTGCGGGTCCCGGCGATCGTGGTGACCTCGGAGCCGATCCGCAGGAAGTGCCCCTCCTGGACGGCCTTCAGGCCCTGGGTGGCCGGGAATCCCTTGAGGAACGCCTCGGCCTCGTCGAAGGCCTTGCGGTTCGCCTCCTCGCTGCCGCGGTTGCGCACCGCGAGCTGGATCCAGTCCGGGTTCTTCGCCACCACGTCCTCCCAGGAGACGGGCCGGAAGTCCGCGTCGCAGTCGCCGAACACGTTGCGCGCGCCGGCCAGGGTGATCACGGCGTTGGCGACCTGCTTGCCGCAGACGGCCATCGGTTGCTTTGTACCGGCGTCGAAGTCGAAGAGGAAGTACCCGGGACGCTGCGCCTCCGGTACGCCCGCGGTGGCGTTCTTGACGTCCGTGATCTGCTTCTCCATCGCGCCGACCAGTTCCTCGGCCCGGGCGGACGTCCCGGTGACCGCGCCGAGGCGGCGGACGTCCTCCTCGACGGCGGCGAGGTCGGTCCGCGGCCCCTGGGCGGCCTTGGGGCCGGTGGCGCAGGCCGTGGAGAGCAGCAGCACGTGCTGGACGGCGGCCGCCTTCAGCTCCTCCTCGGTCGGCCCGGCGCCCGCCGCCCCCATGCCCGGCATCGGCCCGAAGGTGTCCACGTAGAGGTCGGCGCCGGAGCCGAGCAGCTTCTCCTTGGGGATCAGCGTGTCGCCCAGCACGGGCACCTTCGCGCCCTGGTCGGCCACGGCCGCCGGCAGGCTGCCCTTCCCGGGCGGGAACCCGGTGCCGATGACCCGGTCGCCGGCGCCGAGTTGGAGCAGCATCTCCAACCCGGCCGCGTCGCTGGTGACGATCCGCTGGGGCGCCTGCTTGACATCGGTCTCCCGTCCCGCGCAGTCGGCGACCTTGACCGGGAAGGCCCCCCCGGCCCCCGCCTGGGCGCTCGTACCGCCCCCGGCGCCGTCCCCGCCCCCGTCACCACCACCGGAGCATGCCGTGGCGAACAGGGCGACGGCGGCCGCGATACCGCAGAAGACGCGAGGGCGCATCAGAAACTCTCCTGGTCCATGGTTGTGCTCGGGTTCGTCCTGTGAACCCGGACCAGTAGTCGGCCGCTGTGCCCGGCCGGTTCCCGTGAGTTTGCCCGTCCGGGCGCCGATCGGGGCGGCGGCGGGGTAGCGGGCGGGGTAGCGGGTGGGGCGGCGGCGGTGGTTAGGGTGGTGGGATGACGTCCCTTCCCGTTCCCGGCGGTGCGGCGGTCGACGACCTCGGGTCGGCGCTGCCGCTCGGTCCTGGGCCGGTGCGGCGGGTGGTGTCGCTGGTGCCCTCGCTCACCGAGGCGCTCGCCGCGACCGCGGACGGGCTGCTGGTCGGCGCCACCGACTGGTGCAGCCACCCGGCCGGCCTCGCCGTGGCCCGGATCGGCGGCACCAAGAACCCGGACGTGGCCCGGATCGTGGCGCTCGCCCCGGACCTCGTGATCGCCAACGACGAGGAGAACCGCCGCCCCGACCTGGACGCCCTGCGGGCGGCCGGCCTGCCCGTCTGGGTCACCGACATCCGCACCCTCGACCAGGCGCTCCGCTCACTGGACCGGCTGCTCACCGTCGGCTGCGGGCTCCCCCGCCCGCCCTGGCTGGACGCCGCCGGGGCCGCCTGGGCCGAGGTCCGCCCGCTGCCCGGAGCGGCCCGCCGGGCGGTGGTGCCGATCTGGCGCCGCCCGTGGATGGTGCTCGGCCACGACACCTTCGCCGGCGACCTGCTGCGCCGCCTCGGCCTGAGCCTCCCGCACGCCGAGGACCCGTCCCGCCCGGAGCGCTATCCCGCCGTCCCGCTCCCCGAGCTGCTCGCCGCCCGCCCCGACCTGGTCGTCCTGCCCGACGAGCCCTACCGCTTCACCGCCGCCGACGGCCCGGAGGCCTTCCCCGGCATCCCGGCCGCCCTGGTGAGCGGCCGCCACCTCACCTGGTACGGCCCGTCCCTGGTGGAGGCCCCGGCCGTCCTGGCGGACCAGCTGGCCCGGGCGGATTAGCCCGCCTCACCCCGATTGCCCGGGCCCGTCCCCCGTCGGGGTGAACGGTCCAGGTCCCTCCCACCGCCCGTGTCAGCTCGACGAGGGCGGCCACGGCCGCGACGGCTGCGACGGCCGTCGGCGTGTCGGACAGACGCAACGGTGCGTCCGGAACACCGTTCCGCGCGCAGGTCTCCACCCGGCCGTCGCCGTCGAAGGCGTGCAGCAGTAGCTGGGGGTCCGGACCGCATCAGGCCGGACGGTTGTCCTCCGCCCGGGCGGCTGCGGCGTCGACCCTGTCCACGCAGGCCAGGAGGTGTTCAGGGGCCGGACCGGGGATGCCGCAGGATCGTCCCCGTGTCCGCGACCGTGTCCGGGCCGGGCCGGGCCGGGCCGCGGCGTCTGCGGCCTCCTCGCTCAGCGCGGGGTGACGGCCGGTTCGTCCAGGCTCAGGGCGCGGACGGTGGCGTCGACGGTCGCGCGGATGCCGAGCGGCAGGGGCAGGTTGGGGCCGGCGTGGCCGAGGTCCACCTGGCCGAGCACCGGCAGCGGCCGGTCGCCCAGGACGTCGAGCACGACCTCGCGCAGCGACGGCGCCGGCGCGTCGTCCGCGCAGCCGGTCGCGGTGACCCGGTGCGGCACGCCGACGACCAGTCCGGCGATCCGGTCGAACACGCCGGACATCCGCAGCAGGTGCAGGTCCTGCCAGACGGCGGACAGCGGCCGCTCCACCTCCTCCCAGAACAGCACCGCCCCGTCGAAGCGCTCGGCGGGCAGCGCGTAGGGCGTCGCCTGGAGCGCGACCAGCCGCCCCAGCAGGCCGCCGACCAGCGGTCCGGAGGCCCGGCCGGGCCGCCAGCACTCCCAGCCGCCGGAGGCGCGCAGTCCGGGCAGCGGCCCGAGCGGCACCGCCGGGTCGGTGAGGGCGCGGCGGTAGAGACCGGTCAGCGTCGCGGCGGTCGTGGCGGCGCCGCCGTCGTCCGCGGCGCCGTGCCAGGAGCCGCCCAGTCCGTAGGTCGCCATGTCGCCGTGGAGACCGGCCAGACCGGTGCGGGCGTGCAGCGCGAGCAGGAGCAGCGAGACGTCGCTGCACCCGAGCACCGGCTTGGGGTCGGCGCGGACGGCGTCGACGTCCAGCCGGTCCAGCCAGCCGGCCACGGCCTGCCCGCCGGTGTGCGCGACGATCGCCCGGACCTCCGGGTCGCGCAGCAGCCGGTTGAACTCCTCGGCCTGTGCCTCGGGCCCGGCCGCCGCCCACCAGCGGCGCCGCCCGGGCTCGGCCAGCGGCGTGCGGCGCACGCGGAAGCCCATGGCCGTGAGCATGGCGACACCCCGCTCCAGCAGGGGCACGGCGTCGGCCTCCAGAGGTCCGGCGGGCGCCGCGACGGCGACGAGGTCGCCCGGGGCGAGGGCGCGGGGGCGCAGGACATCGGGCACGGGGGGCTCCGCTCTGTCGGCGATGATCGGCGTTGATCGGTTTGTCCGACCGTCGCCGAGTCTCAACAGCCCACGCCCGTCCGGCAATCGGATTTCGCCGGGTGGACACGCGGAAAGGCCCCGGGACGCGGTCGGTGACCGTGTCCCGAGGCCTTCTCCCGGAGTCCGTCAGCCGCGCGCGGCGGTGACGGCGGCGCCCAGCGCCTCCTTGATCCGCGGCCCGAGGCGGGCGAAGCCGAGCTCCTTCATCGCCGCCCGCAGCAGTTCCTCGTCGCTGCGCTCGACCCCGTCGCCGTCGACCCAGCGCACGATCGCGAGCAGTTCCTCCGCGGAGTACGCGGTCACCGGCCGGCCCGGCGTGAAGTCCGGCTTCTCCGGCTGCCCACCGGTCTCGGGGGCGGTTTCGGCGGCGGCCTCGGGCTCGGTGGCGGGCTCCTCGGCGGCCTCCGCCACCGGCTCGGCCTTCTCCTCGGCCGGAGCCTCGGCAGCGGGCTCCGCCACGGCCTCGGCAGCAACCTCGGCCACCGGCTCGGCGGCAGGCTCTGCCTCGACCGGTGCCTCGACAACCGCTTCCTCTACGGCCTCGACCTCGACCGCGGTCTCCGCCACGGGCTCCGCGATCGGCTCGGGCGTCGCCTCGACCTCGATCTCAACGCCCGGCTCAACCGCAACCGGAGCCTCCTCGGTCGGCTCCGCCGCGGCCGGTGCCTCGGCAACCGGCTCGACAACCGCTGCCTCTACGGCCCCGGCCTCGACCACAACCTCCGCGATCGGCTCGGGCGTCGCCTCAACCTCGTCGGCCGGAAGCTCGGCGACAACCTCAGCAACCGGCTCAGCCTCAACCGGTGCCTCGGCAACCGGCTCGACAGCCGCTGCCTCTACGGCCGCGGTCTCGACCACGACCTCCGCCACCGGCTCCGCGACCGGCTCGGGCGTCGCCTCAACCTCGACGGCCGCCTCGACGACCTCGTCGGCCGGTCCTTCAGCCTCCGGGGTCTCCGCGACGGCCCCGGCAACAGCGCCGGCCTCGGCCGTGGCCTCCGCGACGGGCTCCGGCTCCTCATCGGCCACCTCGGCCGCCGGGGACTCCTCCACCGCTGCCGGCTCGGTGTCGTCGACGACGACGAACGCGGTGACCACGGCGGCGGCCGCCTCGGGGGTCTTCTCCGCCTCGGTCTCGGTGGTGGCGGGGTCGATGGTCTCGGCGTCGGGGGCCGAGGGCTGGGCCGGCGGGGTGGTGGTGACGCCGACCAGGTCGTCGGCGGCCGGCGAGGGGGCGGGGAGGGTCACGGTGAGCGGCTGCTCGTCGGCCGTCGCCTCCGCGTCCGCATCCGTCGCCCCGACCTCCGACGCGATCTCGGCCTCAGCCTCGATCTCGGTCTTGGTCTCGGTCTCGGCCTCGGCCTCGGTCTCGACCGCGACAACAGCCTCCGCCGCGTCCTCCTCCTTCTCCCCCGCCGCCGGCGTCAGGCCGTCGCGCTGCCCGCCCGCCAGGGCCTGGCGGGCGCCGTAGGCGGCCTCGGCGGCGCGGCGGTCGGCGCGGGCGGCGGCGAGTTCGGTAAGGAGGTCGGCGAGGCCGGCGTCCTCCAGGGTGGCGCGCAGGCCGCGGAGGGTGGGGAGGCGGTAGAGGGTGCCCTCGTCGGCGGCGAGGCGCTCGACCAGGTCGACGAGGTCCGGGAAGGACAGCGCGTCGATGTCCTGGCCGGGCAGCAGGCGGGCGAGTTCGCGCACGCCGGTGTTGATGGACTCGAAGGTCTGCGCCGTGCGGTGGGCCAGGGCGGCGTCGGACGGGGCGGTGGGCAGGGTTCCGGCGGGGGCCAGGGCGGCCCAGGCGCGGCGCTCGACCTCGGCGGAGGCGAGCGCCTCGTGGAGGTCCTGGACGCGGGGGCGGCCGGTGGTGGCGGCGAGGGCGGTGGCCTGCTTGCGCAGCGAGCGGCCGCGCAGCCAGGAGAGCTTGACGCCGCGCTCGCGCCGCCAGGACCGGTCGGCGGTGGCGGCGATCAGGCCTTCGAGGTCGGCGTCGTACGCGGCGAGGGCGAGCACGGTCGAGGTGCGGCGGACGAGCTGGAGCATCTCGACGAGCACCGCGGTCTTGCCGACGGTGTCCGGCTCGTCGAGCTTGACGTCGGCGGCGAGCGCGGTGACGTCGTCCCAGACCTGCTGGAGGTCGTGGCCGCGCAGCTCGGCGAGCACCGTGGACGCGGCGCGGGCCTCCTCGGGGGTGGCGACGGTGTCGACGGCCGCGTACCAGGGGTGGGTGTCGGCGGTGAGCGTGAACGCGCCGAGCTCGGCGTAGCGGCCGAGCTCCTCGCGGAGGTCGGTGTCGGCCGTGGCCGCGGTGCCCGCGGCGTCCGCCGTGTTCGTCGTGTTCGTCGTCTCCGTCGTGTCCATGGTCTCGGCGGTGTCCGTGGCGGCCTTCGTGTCCGTGGTGTCCTTGACGTCTGCGGAGCCGGCTGCGTCGGCCGCGTCGGCGTTGCGGGAGTGAAGCACTGTCATGTGAGGTCCGGTTCTGGGCGGCTGCGGCGGGGGCGTGGACGGGCGGCGAGGGGGCGGCGGTCCGGGTGCGCGGCGGGCCTCGGAGCGAGGGGCCGGGGGCGCGCGGTCGGGCTGCCGGTCGGAGGCCAAGAATACGGGTGCCCGTTCGAGCCATGCACGCACCCACCGCCCCTCGGGGCGGTGTGGCGTGCCGTACCGCCCGCCCGGACGCCACCCGGGAGGGCCGGTCGGGTGGTCGTCCGCCACCCGTCTGCCACGCGACCGCAGGTCGGTGCCGCCCGTGACCGCCCGCCGTCCGCCTATCGCGCGGGCGGCGGGCGGTGGCCGGCGCGGGCCAGGGTGACGAGGTCGACCGGCGTGAGGTACTCGTGGAGCGCCGTGCGGTGCCACCACGCGCCGGTCTGCCGCAGTTCCCGCCAATCGGTGAACCGGTAGAGGTGGAGGGTCGCCCGGACGTGGGTCGGCGGACCGTCCGGGAAGGGGTTGTGGCGCAGCAGGCGCAGCGTGTCCGGGTCGTTGACCAGCAGGCGGGCGGCGAACGGCAGGAACCACGGCCGGGCGTAGCCGGGCGAGATGCCGGCGAACCACATCAGCCAGTCGAGCCGCAGGTGGTAGGGGGCGTACTGGCGCGGGACGCGGCGCACGTCCCCGGGCTTGCCCTTGAACCCGTACTCCTTCCACACGGTGTGCCGGGTGAGCACCGCCTCGTCCGTGCCTTCGACGACGACCTCCTGGCGGATCCGGTTGACGCTGCCGAACGCCCCGTAGGTGTTGACCAGGTGGAGGCGGTTGAAGGAGCGGTTCATCACCTGGCGGCGGGAGACCATGTTGCGGACCGGCCAGTAGCTGAGGACGAGGACGGCGGCGGTGACGGCGAGCGCCAGGGCCTCGAACCAGACGGGTGTCGCGCCGTAGTGGCGCGGGTGGACGGGCAGGCCGAGGCGGGCGGGGTCGACGGCGGCGAGGGCGAGGGCGATGGTGAGCCAGTTGAGCCAGGCGAAGTTGCCGGAGGCGACCAGCCAGAGCTGGGTGGCGACGACGACGCAGGCGGCGTAGGTGGCGACGGGCTGCGGGAGGAGCAGGCCGACCGGGACGACGAGTTGGGTGACGTGGTTGGCCGCCGCCTCGACGCGGTGCAGCGGGTCGGGCAGGTGGTGGAAGAACCAGCTGAGCGGTCCGGGCATGGGCTGGGTCTCGTGGTGGTAGCGCAGGCAGGTCAGGTCCCGCCAGCAGCTGTCGCCGCGCAGTTTGATCAGTCCGGCGCCGAACTCGACCCGGAAGGCCAGCCAGCGCAGCAGCCACAGCACGGGGGCGGGCGGGGCGGTGTCGGCGTTGCCGAGGAAGACGGCCAGGAAGCCCGCCTCCAGCAGCAGCGACTCCCAGCCGAACGAGTACCAGGTCTGCCCGACGTTGACGATCGACAGGTAGAGGGCCCACAGCGCCGCCCAGCAGAGCATCGACGTCCACAGCGGGACGGCGTCGCCGAGGCCGGCGACGAGGGCGGCGGAGAGCGCGGCGCCGCTCCAGGAGACGGCGGCGAAGAAGCGGTCGCTGTAGTGGAGGTGGAAGAGGCCGGGCGCCTGCCGGAACGGGATCCGGGCGGTGAAGCGGGGGACGGGGAGCATGCCGCGGCTGCCGATCAGGGCGCGGAACTGGAGGGCCGCGGCGAGGAAGCCGGTGAGGTAGAGGGCGGCCAGCAGCCGTTGCACGAGCAGTCTGCTGAGCCAGTACTCGGGGGCGGCGAACCACTGCATGCGGCCCATGCCTACCACCGGGGGTCGGCGGGCGGGTGTGCGCGGCGGGGCGGCGCCCGGCGGTTCACCCGGACGGCGTTCACCCGGACGGCGTTCACCCGCACGGCGCCCGCTCGCGCGCCGGACGCTCGCACGGCGTCCGCTGGCACGGCGTCCGCTGTCACGGCGCGGGCCCGCACGGCGCGGGCCCGGACAGCACCGTGGCGGGGGGCCTCTCCTCGGGGGTGAGAGGCGCCCCGCCGCGGTGGCGGACGCGGCGGTGCGGGCGGGCGGGCGGGGAGGATCGGAGGGGAGGATCGGAGGGGAGAAGAGCGGAAAGGGGGGAAAGGAAAGGGGGAGGACAGGAAGGGGAGGGCAGGGGATGGATCCGGTCGGCGCTCAGGCCGGCAGGATGATCCCGGCTTCGCCGGCGCCGGCGAGTCCGGGGCGGTTGGCGGAGGCGCCGCCGCTCTGCTGGAGGCGGTCGACCAGGAGCGCGGCCAGGGTGCCGAGCTCCTCCTCGGTGCGGGACTGCGCGGTGACGTCCATGCCGACCGTGAGCACGCCGCTGACCTGCCCGGTGCGGGCGGTGCGCAGCGGGCTGCAGGTGAAGCTGAAGATCTGCTGGCCGCGCTGGGCGTCGGGACGCAGGGACGGGACGCGCACGTCGTTGAGGACGGTGGCGCGGCCGGTGCGGTAGGCCTCGGAGACCGCCTGCTGGAGGCCGGCGGCGCCGAGCTGGGGGTAGGCCTGGCCGATCGCGCCGTACGCCGCCGGGGCGCCGAAGACCTCGGCGTGCTGGGCGTTGGCGTACCGGATCTCCTGGCCCGGGCCGTCGGTGAGCATGATCGGGAAGGGCGAGCCGTCGAAGGCGGCGAACATCTCCTGCTGCTGGGCGAGCAGGTTGTCGCGCAGCCGGATCTCGGAGAGCAGGGCCTCGGCGAGGTGCTGGATGTCGCGCAGGCGCTCGCGGCCCCACTGGCGGGGTTCGCGGTCGAGGACGCAGACGGTGCCGATGACGGTGTTGGTGTCGTCGACGAGGGGGGCGCCGAGGTAGGCGCGTACGCCCAGTTCGTCGACGACCGGGTTCCCGGCGAACCGGGGGTAGGCGAGGATGTCGTCCAGCGCGAGGGGGGAGCGCTGGGCGACGACGTGCGGGCAGAAGCCGTGGCTCAGCGGCATCTGACGGGTCGGCAGGTCGAAAGCGATGCCCCGGTCGGCCCAGGAGGAGCCCTCGCCGGCCGGGATGTCGGGGGAGGTTGGCGGAATGTAGAGCCCCCGGAACATCTGGCGCTCGTCGTTGATGAAGTTGACCATCGCGATGGGGGCGCGGGTGATGCTGGCGGCCAGGTGGGCGAAGCGGTCGAAGGCCTCGTCCGCGGTGGGTTCGTCGAGACCCAGGCTGCGAAGCCTGCGGGCCCGTTCCGACTCCCCGGCGGCACCCGGGAACTGGCCTTGAGTGCTCATCACATCAGTCATGGCGCACATGTAATCAGACATCCGGCGCCTTCGGCGCTCTCGGCCCGCGCCGTCCCGGATGCTGATGCTCCGTCAAAGCCGCATGTTGGACAAGGAGACGGCGGGCGGGCTTCCGGCCGGGAACCGGCGGGGAACCGGAAGCGGAACCCACGGATCCATCGGATCCGGGAATCGGGGGCCCCTCGTATCCCCATCCGGCGGCGTTTCAATCCTCGGCAGTCGACGAACGACCCGATCGCGCCAATCCAAGATCCTCCGTAGAGCGCTCCCGACGCACATATGACAATGAGCCCTGCCGAAAATCGGCGGTCCCCATGGGCAGCGTGGGCCACCGCCGGCACTACCGCACGCACCCGGTTGCAACGAACGGGGCATCCGGCCGCCACCGTCACATCCCCCACGCCCTCGGCGGCCGACGCGGATCGGCTGCACGGACGGAGGCACATCCACCGAACGAACCGAACCCGAGAGGACCGGGGCATGGCGATGGACTACTTCACCGACGAACGACACGAGAACCTCCGTGCGGAGGTGCGCGAGTTCGCGGAGAAGGAAGTGCGCCCGCAGGTGGCCAGAATGGAGGCCGAGCGCCAGGTCGAGTTCGCACTCGCGCGGGAGATCGCCCGCCGGGGTTGGATCGGAGTGACCATCCCGCGCGAGTTCGGCGGGCTGGGGCTGGGACATCTCGCCAAGACCGTCATCGTCGAGGAGCTGTCGCGGGTCAGCGGCGCCATGGGGGCGGTGGCGCAGGCCTCGCAGCTCGGCGTCGCCAAGGTCATCCACTTCGGCAACGACGCCCAACGCCGGTACTGGCTGCCCCGGTTCGCCGCCGGTTCGGCGCTGCCCACGATCGCCGTCACCGAACCGGAGTCCGGCGGCCACGTGCTCGGCATGACCGGCACCGCCCGGCGCGAGGGTGACGAGTACGTGCTCAACGGCCGCAAGTGGTTCGTGGGGAACTCGCACATCGGCGACGTGCACGGCGTGGTGCTGCGCACCGGCCAGGGCAGCCGGGGGCTCTCGGCCTTCCTGGTGGAGGGCGACCGGCCCGGGTTCCGCACCGGCGGCCTCGGCTCGCAGAGCGGCCTGCACGGCTTCAGCTTCGGCGAACTCGTCTTCGAGGACTGCCGGATCCCGGCCGCCAACCGGCTCGGCCGGGAGAGCCAGGGCCTGGACGTCGCCTACTCCTCCTCCACCCTGTACGGGCGGCTGAACCTGGCGGCGGTCGCGCTCGGCATCCACGTGGCGATCGTCGAGGACACCGTGCGGTTCGCCGAGGCGCGGTCGCTCTACGGCAAGCCGCTCTCCCAACTGCCCAACATCGCACTGAAACTGGGCGAGATGCAGTCCCGGCTGATGACCGCCAAGCTGGCCGCGTACCACGCCTCCCACCTGCTGGACCACGGCCGGCCGTGCGACGCCGAACTGATGAACGCCAAACTGATCAACACCGAGTACGCGATGGACTCGGCGCGCAACGCGATGGAGATCCACGCCGCCCGCGGCCTGCAGGCGGAGTTCCACATCGAGCGCTACCTGCGCGACGCCACCCACACCTACCCGCCGGCCGGCACCTCGGACGTCCAGCGGCTGCGGCTCGGCCAGGTGGCCTCGGGCACCTACGGCAAGCAGTGGTCGGTCGAACTCGCCGACCTGGCCGGCTGGGCGTGGAGCGAGGCGGCCGAACGCGAGGCCCGGGCGGAGGCGGAGCTGCAGGCCGGCCAGGCGGCGGTGCTGCGGATGCCACTGGCGGGCTGACCCCCGGAGCCGCGCACGGAGCGGCCTCCGGGACAGCTCGCCCCCAGCTTTCTTGACCTGTCCCTGACGGCTTTCCGGTGGCCGGGATCCGGTGACCGGAAAGCCGTCGGGCACTCCCCCGGCGGCTTCGCTGACCAGTGCGAATACCCGGCCGGAGGGTCGCGGCGGTTCCCGACGCGCTGTCATCAGGCGTTCACATATGGTCAGTTGATGTTGCCCGAAGGGCACCTTGGGCTGGTAGCGTGCCTGAAGTCGGCGGCCGTGCTGCATCCGTCCGGACGGCGACCCCACGGGTCGCCACCTCCGGCAACCCTCCGGGCACCGCCGGCCGTGGCGCCCCAGCGGCCCCGGCCGGACCGCGCACGGACACCCGCCGTTCGGCCCTGCTACAAGGAATCAGATGCCAGGCATATCGGCCCCCCGGACGGGCCACCGCGCCGGCCGGCCCGGCTCCCTACGCAGCTCGCTCCTCGCTCTCGTGCTGGTCCCCTGCCTCGGCCTCGCCGCCGCCTGGGGATACGCCGCCTACCTGCTGCGCGACGCCGGGGAGCGCACCGCCCTGTACGCCGGCAGCGCGGCGGTCGGCGCCGTCCTGCTCTGGAGCCTGGTGCGCGGTGTGCGCGCGGCGCGCGCCCTGCCGGCCCGGATCACCGCGCTGCACGCCGACGCGCTGACGCTCGCCGAGCACGAGATCCCGGGGATCGTCGGCCGGCTGCGGGCCGGCGAGTCGGTCCCCGTCCCGTCCGTCCGGACCCCGCCCCGGCGGGCCGGCGACGAACTCCAGCAGGCCGCCGACAGCCTCGCCGCCGTCCGGCAGGCCGCCGTCGCCGCCATCGTCCACCAGGCCCAGGGGCGCGAGGGGACGAAGAAGGTCTTCCTCAACATCGCGCGCCGCACCCAGATCCTGATCCACCGCCAGATCAGCATGCTGGACGCGCTGGAGCGCGAGCACGAGGAACCCGACCTGCTGCGCGAGCTGTTCGCCGTCGACCACCTCGCCACCCGGATGCGGCGCAACGCGGAGAACCTCGTCATCCTCGGCGGCGCGCTGCCCGCCCGGCGCTGGCGCAACGCCGTGCCCATGGTCAACGTGCTGCGCAGCGCCGTCTCCGAGACCGAGAACTACTCGCGGGTCGTCGTCCAGGGCGTGCCCCGCACCTCGCTCGGCGGCCAGGCGGTCGCCGACGTGATCCACCTCGTCGCCGAGCTGATCGAGAACGGCACCACCTTCTCGCCGCCCTACACCCAGGTGCAGGTCTCGGCGCAGGAGGTCCCCAAGGGCCTGGTGGTGGAGGTCGAGGACCGCGGCCTCGGCATGGTCGAGGAGGAGTACCAGCGGCTCAACGACTACCTGGCCAACCCGCCCGAGCTGGACGTCTCCGCGCTCGGCGACGACCTGCGGCTCGGGCTCTTCGTGGTCGCCCGGCTGGCCGCCCGGCACGACGTCCAGGTCACGCTGCGCCCCTCGCCCTACGGCGGGACCCGGGCGGTGGTGCTGGTGCCGGCGGCGCTGCTGCAGCAGGCCGAGCCGCCGTCCTTCGTGGCCGGCCTGCCGGCGGGTGCCCGGGTCACCCGGTCCCCGGCACCCGATCTGCGGCCCGGCGCCGGGGCGGGCCCCGGCACGGGTGTCGACGCGGGCGCGGGTGTGGGCGCGGGCACGGGTGTGGGCCCCGGGGTGGAGGCGGGACCGGGTGCGGGACCGGGCGCGGTCGGCCAGGAGCCGGCGGGTGCGCTCGCCGGGGTGCTCGACGGGTTGCTGGGCAGCGGACCGGCGGCCGGGCAGGGGCCGGGCGACGAGCCGGGTGCCAGTGTCGGGGTCGGGGTCGGGGTCGGGGTCGGGGTCGGGGTCGGCGAGGATGCGGCGGCCGACGGCGGTGTGGTGATCGGCGAGCTGGTCGCCCACTACCCCGGGGGCGCCGGACCGCAGGGCCAGGGCGACCCGGGCGGCCCGAGCGATCCGGGCCGTCCGAGCGACCCGACGGTCAACGGCGGACTGCCGGTGGGCTCCCCGATCCCCGGTCTGCCGGGCGCGGTGGTCGTGGCACGGCCCGGACGGCCCCGGCCGTACCTGGACCCGACGGCCGACCCCGGGCCGGATTCGCTGTTCGGGACCGGCGCCCGGAGCGGTACCGGCGCACCGGCGGCGGGCGCCGGCGAGCCGTCGGCCGAGCCGGCGGAAGCCGCGGCGCCCGCGCACCAGCGCGCCGGGGAGGCCCACGCGGAGTACGGGCCCGAGGGCGAGCTGCGCACGCCGCGCGTCCTGCCCCGGCGGGTCCGCAACGCCAGCCTCGCCGAACAGTTGCGCGAGGCCCACGCGCCCTCCGCCGCCCCGACCGGACCGCCCTCGCCCCACGGCGGGCCGCCCGGTTCCTCGGCCCGGCCCGACGACGACCCCTCGCCGCAGCGCTCGCGGGCCACCATGGCCGCCATCCAGCGCGGCACCCGTACCGCCCGTGCCACCCCGTCCGAGCCGGACGCGCCCCCCACAGCGAAGGAACAGCAGTGATGACGCAGCACACCGACACCGAGCGCGACCTCAACTGGCTGCTGGACCAGCTGGTGTCGCGGGTCCCGGAGACCCGGCACGCCGTCGTCCTGTCCGAGGACGGCCTGCTGGTCGGGCTCTCCCAGGGGCTCGACCGGGCCGACGCCGAGCACCTGTCGGCCGTCGCGTCCGGCCTGCAGAGCCTCGCCCGCGGCGCCGGCCAGCGGTTCGACGGCGGGCGGGTGCGGCAGACCGTGATCGAGATGGACCAGCTGTTCCTGTTCGTCACGACCGCCGGCCAGGGCGCCCGGCTCGCCGTGCTCACCAGCGAGTCCGTCGATGCCGGGCTGATGGCCTACGAGATCAACATGCTGGTCAAGCAGGTCGGCCAGTACCTCACCGCAGCGCCGCGCAGCGACGCCGGCCAACCGAATGCGGGTGGCGGTGCGTGACCGTCGACGCCGCCGAGGCCTGGTTCTACGACAAGGAGGCCGGCCATCTGGTCCGCCCCTACGCCATCACCAACGGGCGCACCGGCCCGGTCCGTGACGGTTTCGCGCTGATCACCCTGGTGGTCACCGCCGACCCGCGCGCGGACACCAGCCGGATGACGCCCGAACCGGCGGCGATCCTGGACCTCTGCCGCGAACGCCCGCTCGCGGTGGCCGAGATCGCAGCCGTCCTGGACCTCCCGGTGAGCGTGGTCAAGGTGCTGCTGGACGACCTCGCCGAGGCCCGGATGATCCTCACCCGGGCACCCGTCGAACTCGCCGAGGCACCGGACATCGCGCTGATCCAGGCCGTGATCGAGGGCGTCCGCCGGCTCTGATCCGCGCCCGCCCCTCCGCCCAGCAGCCCGCCCGATTCCCTTCAGGAGACCCGACGTGACGACCCAGAGCCTGGTGCCGGGTGCGGTCAAGATCCTCGTCGCCGGCGGCTTCGGCGTCGGCAAGACCACCATGGTCGGCTCGGTCAGCGAGATCGAACCGCTGCAGACCGAGGAGCGGATGACCAACGCCAGCATCGGGATCGACAGCCTCCACGGCGTCCAGGACAAGTCGACCACCACCGTCGCGATGGACTTCGGGCGGATCACCGTCCGCGAGGACCTGGTGCTCTACCTGTTCGGCACGCCGGGCCAGTTCCGCTTCTGGTTCATGTGGGACGACCTGGCGCTCGGCGCGCTCGGCGCCGTCGTCCTGGCCGACACCCGGCGGCTGGAGTCCAGCTTCGCCGCCGTCGACTTCTTCGAGCAGCGCGGCATCCCCTTCGCCGTCGGCGTCAACTGCTTCTACGGGCGGCGCGACTGCTCCCCCGAGGACGTCCGCCGCGCGCTGGACCTCGATCCGGGCGTGCCCGTGCTGCTCTGCGACGTCCGGGAGCGCGCGTCCAGCAAGGACCTGCTGCTCGCCCTCCTCGACCGGGTCCACGCGGAGGCGCTCGCCGCCCACCGGTGAGGCCCCGCGCGTGAGCGCGGAGCCCCCACACACGGGCGGGCGGACCGACGGGTGGGCGGACCGGTCGGTCCGTCGGCGGGCCGGTGACGCCGTCAGGCCTTGGCCGGGGCGAGCTCCAGGTCGTGCAGGGCCCGTACCAGCGGGGCCAGTTCGGGGAGATCGGCGGCCTCGGTGAGCGTCGTCTCCAGGGTCGCGTCGTGCAGCGGGCGGGCCGCGGCGAGCAGTTCGCGCCCCTGCGGGGTCAGCTCGGTGTAGATGCCGCGCCGGTCGTCCGCGCAGAGGTAGCGGCTGAGCAGCCCACGGTCCTCCAGCCGGCTCACCAGCCGGGTGGTCGCGCTGCTGCTCAGCGCGGCCGCGCGGGCCAGCTGCTGCATCCGCATGTGCCAGCCGTCCTGTCGCGACAGCGCCTCCAGCACGGTGTACTCGACCACCGACAGCCGGTGCTCCGCCTGCAGCGCCTTCTCCAGCGCCGAGTCGATCAGGCCGTGCAGCGCGGCGAGCGTCCGCCAGCCACTGGCGCGGATCTCGGCGGCGTCGTCCTGGATCCCCATGGCTCGCCTCTCTCTGCTCGGAAACTGCTCGGGTCGTGCCCCGGTGGCTCCGGTGGCTCCGGTAAAACGTGCTTCTCCACCCAATTATGCCATTCGGCGCGGCTTACCTGCTTGTGCAAATAGTTCTCCTTATGTCCGGTCCGGGGCCTCCTGCGGCGGAGCGGTGTCCGACGGCCAGGACCAGGCGGTCGCGCAGAGCGCCGAGGCCAGCTCCTCCTCGTACCAGGCCGCCGCCAGCCAGCCGGCCGTGAAGGCGCCGTGGTCGTCCGCGACGACCCGGCCGAAGACGTCGCGCGGCTGGTCCACCGCCGCCGCGAACAGTCCGTCCAGCAGCGCCGCCCCGGTGGCCAGCCCCGCCGACCGCAACCGGGCGCGGTCGTCGTCGGCCGCGCGGGAGCCGAGCGCCAGCGCGGACCGGCCGCCGGTCACCGCCTGCGCCACCCGGCGGGCGAGCAGGTGCACGGGGACGGTCGGAGCGTCGGCACCGCCGCCGGAGGCATCGAGGGGCGGCAGGGCTCCGGTCCCGGCCGGGCCGGCGGGCGGGAGGGTGAGGTCCGCCGTCTGCAGCCGCTCCAGGCCCAGGTTGACCCGGCCCGCGCGGTCGGCGGGCAGCGCGAGGGCGGGCAGCGCCGGGTACCCGGACGCGGACTCGGACAAGGACTCGGGCAAGGACTCGGACGCGGCCGGGTCGGCGGCGCCGGTGGCCCCGGTGGCGCTGGTGGCCCCGGTGGCGCCGGCCGTGGCCCGGTCCGCGGGCGGCAGGCCGATCGCCAGCAGCCGCAGCTCCGGGCGGGCCGAGCGCTCCAGCCGGCCGATCACCCGCAGCCGCAGGCCCGGGGCCGTGGCGAGCAGCGCCAGGTTGCCCCGGTACGCCAGACCCGGGTGGTCGTGCGCGGCCCGCAGTGCCACCACCGCCCCGTCGCACTCCGCCAGCAGCCGCGACTCCCCGTCCGTTCCGTACGGCGCCGCGCCGAGCAGCGTCACGTCCAGGAACAGCAGGTCGCTCCCGGCCGGCCGGGCCTCGGGCGGCAGCGCCCCGGCGGCGAGCGCCCGCGCCACCTGGGCGGCCGGCGGCTCGCCCCAGAGCGCCGCGAGCGGCTCGGCCGTCCAGGCCGCGCCCGCCGCGCGGACCGCCCGGACCGAGGCGCCCGCCCCGAGCCGTCCGGACGCCGACCTGGTCGCCCCCTGCACGGCCAGCCCGGCCCGGGTGAACTCGCGGTGGCTGAGCATCGCGTCCCCCAGCCGCACCGCCCGGTTCCCGGCCCCGACCGCCTGCGGGGCCGCCGACGTGGCGTCGGTGTGCGGCATCACCTCCGCCATCGTGTGCAGCCCGCCGCCTGCGTCCACCGCCCAGGTGAGCACCCCCGCGTGGGTGGCGGTCAGGAGCGGCTCGGCGAACAGCCCGTAGAGCCGCAGGCCGCCCGCGGGAGCGTAGGCCTGGCGGGCCGTCCCGCGCAGTTCCGCGACGCCCGGACCGGCCGCCTGCGGTGTGGCGGTGGCGAGGGCCAGTGCCGTGCTGAGGCCGAGGAGTTCACGCAGGCCGGCCACCAGGTCGGCGAGGCGGTGGTCCGGCTCGCCCGAGCGGGCGGCGCGGACCCGGGTGACCACCGCGACCGCCGCGGCCGCCGCTCGGTGCAGGCCGGCCAGCCGGGCCCGGTGGGCCGCGCGCAGCAGTTCCGCCTGGAGCACCGCGCCCGTGCCGCCGACGCCCGCCGCCAGCACGGCGGCGCCCACCCGGTGCAGGTGCGCGACGGCGGCCCGCTCGGCGGCGGTGAGGTCCTCGGCGGGCTGAGCGGCTCCGGGCGGGGCCGCCGGTTCGGCAGGTGCTGCCGGTGCTGCCGGTGCTGCCGGTGAGGGGGCCTCGGTGGTCGGCGGTTCCCCGTCCGACGCGGCGTCCCCGGCGGCGGGCGGCTCGTCGGCGAGCGACTCGTCGTCGGCGAGCGGGCAGACCGTGACCGCCGCGGCCCGGTGCACGCAGGCGGGCGCCAGCAGGCAGCCGCAGCGCACGTCCGCCTGGTCGGCGACCACCCCGCCCGGCGCGTGCAGGACGAGCACCGACTCCTCGTCGACGGCGATCCGCCAGTCCTCGCCCGTCCGCTCCACCGGCCGCTCGGCCAGCTTGGCGGCCGCGCCGTCCAAGCGCTTCTGCAACCGCGCCGACAGCCCGGCCACCACCTCGGCGACCACCTCCGGCCGGACCGCCGGCCACTGCGCGCCGGTCCCCGTGCCCTCGTCCGTACCCGTCACTGCCCCTGCCGTCTCCGTCATCGGACCTTCTCCCCCACCCAGCGGGCCAGTTCGAGCGGGCTGAGCGCCGCCACCGGCATCCCGGCCGCGACCAGGCGGCCCGCGACCGCCTTCGAGTACCGGGCCGTCCCGGTGTCGTCCAGCGCGGCGCAGCCCAGCAGGTGGCAGCCCGAGTCGACCAGCGCCCGGGTCTGCGTGAGCAGCCCGCCGACCGGGCCGCCCTCCTCGAAGTCGCTGACCACGGCGATCAGCGTGCGGGACGGCACGGTCACCAGGCTCCGCGCGTACTTCAGACCGGCCGCGATGTGCGTGCCGCCGCCGATCCGGACCTCCAGGAGCAGGCCCAGCGGGTCCGCCACCCGGTCGGTCAGGTCGACCACCTCGGTGGAGAAGGCGACGAAGTGGGTGCTCAGCGAGGGCACCCCGGCCAGGATCGACGCGGTCAGCGCCGCCCAGACGGTCGACGACTCCATCGAGCCGGACACGTCCACGACCAGGATCAGCCGCCAGTCGGACGCCTGGCGGGCCCTGGTCCGGAAGACCGGGCGCTCCGGCACGATCACCATGCCGCCCGGTCCGTCGCCGGACGGGCCGGCGGCGGGGTCGGCCGGGCGGGCGGTGCCGAGGTTGGCGCGGATCGTGCGGTGCAGGTCCAGGCCGCCGCCCGGGCGACGGCTCGGGCGCGGCACGCTGATCCCGGTCAGGGCGGGTCGCAGCCTGGTCGCCAGTTCACGGCTCAGCTCGTCGACCAGGCGCCGGACCAGCGGGCGCAGCCCGGCCAGCCGGGCCTCGGGCAGGCCGCCCGCGTGCTCCAGGACGGTGCGCAGCAGGTCGACCGACGGTCGGACGGCGCCCGGGTCGATCGCCTCCAGCGCGTCGCCGCGGCCCTGGGCGACGGCGGCCGCCAGCACCTCCTCGCGCAGGCCCGGCCCGAACAGGGCGGTCAGTTCCTCGGCCCACTCGCGGACACCCGGGTACGGCGCCTCGCGCCCGCCCCGGTTGCCGCCGGCGCCGCCCCGACCGTCCAGGCCGGGGCCGGAGCCCTCGCCGTGGCCGGTCCCGTACAGCTCGTCGAGCGCCGTCGCGAGGCGGGAGGCGCGGCCGCCGAGGCCGCCGCTGCCCGGCCTGCCGAGCAGCAGCCGCCAGCGCTCGGCCGCGCCGAGGGCGTGGGCGGGGGTCGGGGTCGGGGTGGGCGTGGGGGCCGTCGGGGCCGGTGGCTCCGCGGTGGGCGGCGGGAGGAGGGCCGGGAGCAGCCCGCGGCCGGCGAGCGCGGCGCGGGCGGCCAGGTCCGCGCGGGACCAGTCGGCGAGCAGTGCGGGCGGCACCTCCTCGGGGAGCGCGTTCAGGCGAGTGCCCACGCGCTCCTCGACGAGCTGCAGCAGTCGGTCGCGAGCGGCCGGGCTGAGCGTGTCGAACCCGCCGCGCAGCGCGGGCAGGCGGTCCAGGAAGGCGCTGTCGGGGAGCGTGACCACCCGTTCCAGCACGGGTTCGAGCACCTCGGGCGCGGTCGAGAACAGCCCCTCGGCGGCCGTGAGCAGTCCGACCAGGGACCGCCCGAGGGCGTGCCGGGCGTCGGGCCCGGTGGCGCCGTCGACCCAGGAGGCGGCCCGGTCGCCGAACACCGCCGGCTCCTCCTGCCGGAGCAGCACCCGGACCGCCCCGGCCGCGCCGCGCACCAGGGGGCTTCCCCCGTCGGCGAGTTCGGCCAGCGTGTGGCGGAGCCGCACGCCTCCGGAGAGGTCCGCCCGCCGCGCCAGCTCCACCAGCGCCCGGGCGTCGTCCGCCTCGTCCGAGCCGCTCAGTCCCTCCAACTGCCGCACGGCCGCCACCGTCACCAGCTCGGCCGCCGCCGCGAGCGCGGCGAGCACCGGATCCGCCGGATCCCCCGGATCCGCGGCAGCCCTGCGACCGCCGTCCTCGGCGGTGGTCGTGGCCCCGGCCCCGGCCTCGGCGGAGACCGCGGGCCCCTCCGCCGAGGCGGGACCCGCGGACGGTCCGGAAGCCGCCGGACCGTCGACCGGCGAAGCAGCGGGACCCGCACCGGGCGACGCCGTGACCGACGCGCCACCGCCCGCCGGACCGGGAGGAGCAGCACCGCCGGAGGACGCAGCGCCCTCACCAGTCGGCACGGCCGCGACCGGTGGAGCCGAGGCCCCCGCACCGGCGGACACGGCGGCCCCACCCTGCGACGCGACAGCCACCGCACCACCGGCGGGCGAAGCCACGCCCGGCGAACCGGCCGACACGACGCCGGGCGCCGGGGCCGAGGCAGCCTCCGCACCGGCGGACGCGGTGGTCCGGCCGTCCGGCGTGGCGGCGGGGGGTGGGGGCTGGTGGGTGGCGGTGAGGCGGTCGAGGAGGGCGAGGGCGTTGAGGAGGTCCGGGAGGGTGCCGCTGCCGGGGAGGACGGCGGTGAGCTGGGTGAGGCGGGTGTCGGTGAGCGCGGGAAGACCGCAGGCGGCGGCGTCGGCGAGGCCCTGGAGGACTTCGCGGGCGGTGGGACCGTCCGCCTGCTGCTCGCGGCGGAGCCGTTCCCGCAGGGCGCCCTCGGCGGCCTGGGCCGGGGTGACGCCCCGGGTGCCGGCGACGGTCAGCATGGCGGCGACGGCCGGGGTCCAGCGGACGCGCCAGCGGGTGGTGAGGGTCTCCGTGCCGCCCGCGCCGGTGGTCTCGACGGGTTCGGCGTAGGGCACGCCGCAGGCGGTGAGGCGGTGGAGGAGGAGTTCGCGGCGCCGGTCGAGGGGCGAGCGGAGCGGGTCGAGCCGCAGCTCGCGGGGCGCGGGCTCGGCGGTGTCGCCGGGGCCGGGCAGGCCGAGGTCGGCGAGCAGCTGCTCGACCGCGGGGGCGAGGCCGCTGCGCGGAGCGGCCGGGGTGGGCTCGCCGGTGCGGGTGCCGACCAGGACCTTCTCCAGCGCGCGGGCCACCGCCCGGCCCCGGCCGAGGGGTTCGCCCTGGGCGAGGACGGTCTGCACCGCCTCGACGAGCTCGCCGCGCCCGGGGGCCGCGAGGGCGCGCAGCCGGGCGAGGTCGCCGGCGAGCCGGACGATCTCGCGGGCGTCGGCCGGGCCGGAGGGGTGGTCCTGGGTGCGCAGGGCCTCGCAGATCCGCACGGCGGTGCGGACGAGTGCCTCGGCGAGCCGGTCGGGGTCGCCTTCGGCGTCGAGCACGGTGTGCTGCCACTCCGGGTCGCGGATGCCGGCCGGGTAGCCGGAGCGGGCGTCGAGGAGGGGGTAGGTGTACGGGATCAGGGAGACCACGTGACGGCCGTCCGGGGCCGGGCCGTCCGCGGGCTCGGTGGCCGACTCGGTGGCGGACCCGTCGGCGGGTCCGGTGAGCGCGGGGGCGTGGAAGGCGCCGATGACGGCGGCGACCCGGCGGCCCCCGGCGGCCGCCTCCCGGATGCGCTCCCGCATCCAGGCCTCGCGCCGCAGGTCGTACGGGTCGACGCCGGGGCCGTCCTCGGCGTCCCGGCGCAGCGCCCAGCCGACCAGCAGGGCGGCGCGCCGGACGGCCTCCGGGGTGGAGCCGGGCGCGGAGGTCTCGACGAGGCGGTCCCAGAGGTCCTCGTCGTCGTCCCGCCCGGTGAGGCGGTGGCGCAGGGCGTCGGCGACGCCGGGGCGGGCCTCGGAACCGGTGCGCCCGCGCCCGGTGTACCGCTCGCGGACGGCGAGCGGCAGGTCGCAGGCGACGGTCTCGACGCCGTGGCGGCGGGCCCAGCGCAGGGCGGCGAGTTCGGGCGAGAAGTCGGCGAAGGGGTAGAAGGCGAGCCCGGTGCCGTGGCCGGCCTCGGCGCCGATGCCGTCGGCGCGCTCGTCCGAGCGGTCGGCGGCGGGGGCCGCGGCGAGGGCGACCGGGGCCTTGGTGGCCTCGTCGGAGAGCAGGTCGAGCCAGGGCTGGAACTCGGCGGGCAGCTCGACCAGCAGCACCTCGGGCGCGGCGGCGTCGAGCAGGGCGGGCACGACGGCGCTGAGCGAGGGCGCGTGGTGGCGCACCCCGATCAGGTAGGGGCCGGGCGAGTCGAGGCCGGACGCGGCCAGTCGGGCGGCCTGGGCCTCGACCGTCCCGCGCGGGTCGTCGAGGCCGGGGCCCGCCCCGCCGGGCGGCACCGCGCTGCTCATGTGTTCACCTCTCGGTGGAAGGTCGGGAGTTCGGGACTTGAGGAGTTCGGGAGTTCGGGGGTTCGGCGGTCGGGGGGGGCCGCGCCCCCCGCGGGGCCCGGGCCGCCCGGGGGGGGGGGGAACCCCCCGCGGCCCGGGGCGGCATAGGGGGCACCCTGCCCC
>NZ_JBHJUI010000006.1:0-97959 GCF_042268405.1 Kitasatospora sp. NPDC056184
GCCCGCGAGGTCTACCGCACCCTGACCAGCACACCAACCACACACATCACTCAAACCGAACTCGCTCCCGCGGCTTGACGCCTATAGGAGCATCCGGCGTACGCGAGCAGACCCCCGAAGACCGTCAGGCGATGCGGTCCAGGACGATCGGGGCGGGCGTGAACGGGGTGCCCGCCGGGGCGACCTCGATGCCGCCGGCGAGGGCCTCGATCGCGTAGTCGAAGCGCTCGGGGGTGTCGGTGTGCAGGGTCAGCAGGGGCCGGCCGGCCACCACGGTGTCCCCGGGCTTGGCGTGCATCTCGACGCCGGCGCCCGCCTGCACCGGGTCCTCCTTGCGGGCGCGGCCGGCGCCGAGGCGCCAGGCGCAGACGCCCACCGCGTAGGCGTCCAGCCGGGTGAGGACGCCGGAGGCCGGGGCCGGGATGACGTGCCGCTCGCGGGCGACCGGCAGCGGGGCGTCGACGTCGCCGCCCTGGGCGGCGATCATGCGGCGCCAGTGGTCCATCGCGGAGCCGTCGCGCAGCGCGTCGGCCGGGTCCTTGCCGTGCACGCCCGCGGCGGCGAGCATCTCGCGGGCCAGCGCCAGGGTGAGCTCGACGACGTCGGCAGGGCCGCCGCCGGCCAGCACCTCGATCGACTCGCGGACCTCCAGCGCGTTGCCGGCGGTGAGGCCGAGCGGGGTGGACATGTCGGTGAGCAGGGCGACGGTGTTGACACCCGCCGAGGTGCCGAGGCCGACCATGGTGCGGGCCAGTTCGCGGGCGTCGTCGATGTTCTTCATGAAGGCGCCGGAGCCGACCTTCACGTCGAGGACGAGCGCGCCGGTGCCCTCGGCGATCTTCTTGGACATGATCGAGGAGGCGATCAGCGGGATCGCCTCGACGGTGCCGGTGACGTCGCGCAGCGCGTACAGCTTCTTGTCGGCCGGGGCGAGGCCGTCGCCGGCCGCGCAGATGACCGCACCGGTGCCCCGCAGGACCTCCAGCATCTCCTCGTTGGAGAGCAGGGCGCGCCAGCCGGGGATGGACTCCAGCTTGTCGAGGGTGCCGCCGGTGTGGCCGAGGCCGCGGCCGGACAGCTGCGGGACGGCCGCGCCGCAGGCGGCGACCAGCGGGGCGAGCGGCAGGGTGATCTTGTCGCCGACGCCGCCGGTGGAGTGCTTGTCGCTGGTGGGCTGCGCCAGCGAGGAGAAGTCCATCCGGACGCCGGAGCGGATCATCGCGTCCGTCCAGCGGCTGATCTCACGCGGGTTCATGCCGTTCAGCAGGATGGCCATGGCCAGGGCGGACATCTGCTCGTCGGCGACCTCGCCGCGGGTGTAGGCGTCGATGACCCAGTCGATCTGAGCGTCGCTCAGCTCTCCGCGGTCGCGCTTGGTCCTGATGACGGAGATGGCGTCCATGGTTGCTCCATTGCTCCAAGGTGGGTTCAACAGCGAAGAGTGTCGCGAGCAGGGGCCGCTCGGGCCCCGCTCGCGACACTCTACGCGCGTAACAAACAGCAGTGCTAGAGCCGCTCCGGCCCGAACGCGTCGGGCAGGACGTCACTCATCGGCCGCACGCCGGACGGCAGCTCGATCAGCAGGTCGGGCCCGCCGTGCTCGTACAGCAGCTGGCGGCAGCGGCCGCACGGCATCAGCAGCGCCCCGGCGCCGTCCACGCAGGTGAACGCGGTCAGCCGGCCGCCGCCGCTCGCGTGCAGCGCGGAGACCAGTCCGCACTCGGCGCACAGCGCGAGCCCGTACGAGGCGTTCTCCACGTTGCACCCGGTGACCACCCGGCCGTCGTCGACCAGGGCGGCGGCACCCACCGGGAACTTGCTGTACGGCGCGTACGCGTGGCGCATCGCCTCGCGCGCGGCCGTCCGGAGCGCGGCCCAGTCCACCGTCTCGGCGTCGGACGTCACTTGCCCTGCCCCTTGCGGTAGATCTGGCCGTCGGCCTTCGGCGGCCGCAGCCGCTGCGAGGCCAGCGAGAGCACCACCAGGGTGATCACGTACGGCGTGGCGACGATCAGCGGGCGCTGCACCTCGTCGGTGGTGAAGTACCAGACGAACAGGCCGGCCGAGACCACCAGGGAGATCACCGCGGCCGTGTACTTGCGGCGGTACAGGTGCCAGGCCGACAGCAGCACCATGGCGATGGCGACCACCAGGATCAGCACGTGCACCGACTCCGGGTCGCGCAGCTGGAGGCTGTCGGTGAAGCCGAACAGGCCGGCGCCCATGGCGAGGCCGCCCGGCATCCAGTTGCCGAAGATCATCGCCGCGAGGCCGATGAAGCCGCGGCCGTTGGTCTGGCCGTCCTTGTAGAAGTGCGCCGCGACCAGCGAGAGGTACGCGCCGCCGAGGCCCGCGAAGGCACCGGAGGTGATGACCGCGAGGTACTTGTACTTGTAGACGTTGACGCCCAGCGACTCCGCCGCGGTGGGGTTCTCGCCGCAGGAGCGCAGCCGCAGGCCGAACACGGTGCGCCAGAGCGCGAAGTAGCTGACCACGATCAGCGCACCGGCCAGCAGCACGACCACCGAGATGTTGGTGACCAGACCGCCGAGCACGCCGGCCACGTCGGAGACCAGGAACCAGTGGTGCGCCTCGATGTCCTTCAGCCCCGAGGAGAGGCCGGGCACGGTGATGTACGGCAGCGGATCGGCCGGCGGGGACTGGTTCGCGCCGGCGCCGGCGGAGATGTAGTCCTTGTAGTAGATCCGGTTGACGTACGCGCAGATGCCGGGGATCAGCAGGTTGACGCCGACACCGGACACGATGTGGTCGACGCCGAAGGTCACCGTGATGACCGCGTGCAGCAGACCCCCCAGGGCGCCGCCGATCATGCCGGCCACCAGGCCGAACCACGGGTTGACGAGGTAGCCGCCCCAGGCGCCGCAGAAGGTTCCGGCGACCATCATGCCTTCGAGGCCGATGTTGACCACGCCGGCCCGCTCGGACCAGAGACCGCCCAGACCGGCCATGCCGATCGGCACGGCGGCGCTGAGCGCGGCGGTGATCTGGCCCGAGGAGGTCAGCGAGTGGTTGTCGGTGATCATGCCGACGGCGGAGAACAGGACCAGGGCGCCCGCGATCAGCAGCAGCACCACGGGCCAGGTCATCTTGCGCTTCTTGGCGGGAGCACCCGGCGCCTTGGCGCGGGCTGCGGTGGCCGTGCTCATGCGGACACCTCCTTCTTCTCGGCGGCCGCGGCGGCCTGGGCGGCGAGCTCGGCGCCGACCTTCTGCTGCTGGCGCTTGAGGCCGTAGCGGCGCACCAGCTCGTAGGCGACGACGACGCAGATGACGATGGTGCCCTGCATGACCGGGACGATCTCGAACGGGAAGCCGCCCTGGAGCGGCAGCTGGGATCCGGTGGCGTCCAGGAAGGCGAACAGCAGGGCCGCGAAGGCCATGCCGATCGGGCTGTTGCGGCCGAGCAGGGCGACCGAGATGCCCAGGAAGCCGAGGCCCGGCTGGAAGCTCTGGCCGAAGTTGTAGGAGTTCTGCAGCAGCTCGGGCAGGCCGATCAGGCCGGCCAGCGCTCCGGAGACCACCATGGAGATGACGATCATCCGCTTGACGTTGACGCCGGAGGCGGTCGCCGCCGTCTCCGAGCGGCCGGTGGCGCGCAGGTCGAAGCCGAAGCGGGTGCGGGTCAGGGTGAGCTGGAAGGCCACGCCGACCAGGATCGCGACGAAGAGGAAGCCGTAGAGCGGCCCGCCGTCGGTGTTGATCGCGAAGAAGTGGCTGGACTCCGAGACCGGGGCGGTCTGGATCGCGTTGCTGGAACCGCTCTTCTCCGGCGCGAAGATGCCGGGGACGAGCAGCAGACCGACGATGGCCACCGCGATGGCGTTCAGCATGATGGTCGAGATGACCTCGCTGACGCCGCGGAAGACCCTCAGCAGACCGGCGATGCTCGCGTACAGGCCGCCCACCAGCATGGCGGTGATCAGCAGCAGCGGGATCTGGATGAAGGACGGCAGGTCGACCTGGCTGCCGACGAAGGCCGCGAACAGCGCGGCGACCTTGTACTGGCCCTCGACACCGATGTTGAAGAGGTTCATCCGGAAGCCGAAGGCGGCGGCCGCGGCGGCCAGGTAGTACGTGGTGGACCGGTTGAGGATGGCCACCTGGCCGTCCGACTTGGTGGCGTACGTGATCATCACGTTCCAGGCGTCGAACGGGTTCTTCCCCGAGGTCGCCAGGAGCACCGAGCAGATCGCGACGGACAGCACGACGGCGAGCACCGGCGCGGCGAGGGCGAGGACGATCTTCTCGCCGTCGAACCGCTTCGCCGACGAGGGCTTGGCGGCGGGCTTGGGACTGGTCATGTGGCTACTCCCCCGCCTGCTGGTCGTCGGCGGTGTCGGTGGGGGTGTCGGACGGCGGGGCCTCGGTGCCCTCCGCCGCGAGGGCCTGCGCCTGCGCGAGGGCCTCCGGCTCGGACTCGATGTGGCCGCTGGCGGCGCCGGTCATCGCGGTGCCGAGGTCCTCGGCGGTCACGGTCGCCGGGTCGGCGTCGGCGACCAGCCGGCCGCGGTAGATCACCTTGATGGTGTCGGACAGGCCGATCAGCTCGTCCAGGTCGGCGGAGATCAGCAGCACGGCGAGGCCGGCCCGCTGGGCGACCCGGATGTGCTCCCAGATCTGCGCCTGGGCGCCGACGTCCACCCCGCGGGTGGGGTGGGCGGCGATCAGCAGCTTGGGGTCGTGGCTCATCTCGCGGCCGATGATCAGCTTCTGCTGGTTGCCGCCGGAGAGGGAGGCCGCGGTGACCTCGATGCCGGGGGTGCGGACGTCGTACTCCTCGACGATCCGCTGGGTGTCCTTGCGGGCGCCGGCCGGGTCGAGCAGCACGCCCTTGGAGTTGGGGCTCTCGGTGACGTGGCCGAGGATCCGGTTCTCCCAGAGCGGGGCCTCCAGCAGCAGGCCGTGCCGGTGGCGGTCCTCGGGGATGTAGCCGATGCCGGCCTCGCGGCGGGCCCGGGTGAGGGTGCCGGAGAGGTCCTTGCCGTCCAGGGTCACGGTGCCGGCGTCCAGCGGGAGCATGCCCATGACGGCCTCGACCAGTTCGGCCTGGCCGTTGCCCTCGACACCGGCGATGCCGAGGATCTCGCCCTTGTGGATGCGCAGCGAGATGTCGTCCAGGACGACGCGCTCGATGCCCTCGGCGTCGGTCTTGGCGATCCGCAGGCCGTCGACGCTCAGCATCTCGGCGGTGGTGACGGTCGACTCGCGGCTCTCCGGGGAGGGCAGCTCGGCGCCGACCATCAGCTCGGCGAGCTGGCGGGCGGTGACGCTCTTCGGGTCGGCGTCGCCGACGGTGGTGCCGCGGCGGATGACGCTGATCGCGTCGGCCACCGAGAGCACCTCGTGCAGCTTGTGCGAGATGAAGATGACGGTGACGCCCTCGGACTTCAGCTCGCGCAGGTTGTCGAACAGCGCGTCGACCTCCTGCGGCACCAGCACGGCCGTGGGCTCGTCGAGGATGAGGATCTTGGCCCCGCGGTAGAGCACCTTGAGGATCTCGACGCGCTGGCGGTCGGCCACCCCGAGGTCCTCGACCAGGGCGTCCGGGCGCACGCCCAGGCCGTACTGCTCGGAGAGCTGCTCGATCTTCTCCTTGGCCCTGGCCCCGATGCCGTGCAGGTGCTCGCCGCCGAGGACGACGTTCTCCAGGACGGTGAGGTTGTCTGCCAGCATGAAGTGCTGGTGCACCATGCCGATGCCGCGCGCGATCGCGTCGCCCGGGGTGGTGAACTCGCAGGTCTCGCCGTTGATCGCGATGGTGCCCTCGTCCGGCTTCTGCATGCCGTAGAGGATCTTCATCAGCGTCGACTTGCCCGCGCCGTTCTCGCCCATGAGGGCGTGCACGGTGCCGGTGCGGACGGTGAGGTTGATGTCGTGGTTGGCCACGACGCCGGGGAATCGCTTGGTGATTCCGCGCAGTTCGACGGCCGGTGTCGCCGTCCCCGCGCTGGGGTTACCGCCCGTCATCGGGGCGGGGTCGGATGCGGTGATGGCGGTCTCCTGGTGGTCTGGAGGCGCGTCGTTGCGCTGGAGGGCCAAAAGCGGAAGGAGGTGGGGACGGGACGGGGCCCGGGGGTACGCACTGAGCGCACCCTGCCGGGCCCCTCCCTGATGCTGCGTCCATCATGGCGCTGCCGGGCAGGCGGCAGTGCCGTTGACGTCCGGTCGGACCCTGGAGCCTTACAGCTTCGACGGGTCGGTCGGGACGGTGGTGGAACCGCCCTTGATGGCGGCGGCGGCCTCGTCGAGCTTGGCCTTGATGTCGTCGATCTTGCCGCCGGTGGTGGCGAGCGAGACACCGTCGGCCTTGAGGTCGAAGTTCTTCACACCGGTGAAGGGCTGGCCCTTCTTGGCGGACTCGATGTAGGCGAACACGGCCTTGTCGACGTTCTTGACCATCGAGGTCATGATGCTGTTCTTGTACTTCGCCAGGGCGGGCTGGGCGGCCTGGTCGGAGTCGACGCCGATGGCCAGGGCGCCGGCGTTGGCGACGGCCTCGATGGCACCGTTGCCGGAGGAGCCGGCGGCGGTGTAGATGACGTCGGCCTTCTTGTCGAGCTGGCCCTGCGCGGCTTCCTTGCCCTTGTCGGGGGCGGCGAAGCCGGAGAAGTCCGGCGGGGTGCTCAGGTAGGTGACCTCGACCGGCATCTGCGGGTCGACGGACTTGACGCCCGCGCGGTAACCGGCCTCGAACTTCTTGATCAGCTCGGACTGCACACCGCCGATGAAGCCGACGTGCTTGGTCTTGGTCTTGAGGGCGGCGGCCACACCGGCCAGGTACGAGCCCTCCTGCTCCGAGAAGGTCAGCGAGGTCACGTTGGACGGCTGGGTCTCGGAGGCCGAGTCGATGATCGCGAACTTGGTGTTCGGGTTCTCCTTGGCGACCTTCTCGACGGCCGCCTGGTACACGAAGCCGACCGCGATGATCGGGTTGTAGCCCGCGGTGACCAGGTTCTTGAGGCGGGTCTCCTTGTCGGCCTCCGCCTCACCGGTCTTGGCGTCGGCCTCGGTGACCGCGACGCCCAGGTCGGTCTTGGCCTTGTCCAGGCCGCGGGCCGCGGAGTCGTTGAAGGACTGGTCGCCACGGCCGCCGATGTCGTAGGCCATGCCGACCTTCAGGCCGCCCTCGGACGAGCCCGAGGAGGCGGTGGTGTCGTTGCTCTTTGCGCCGCAAGCGGCGAGCGAGGCGATGCCCAGGGAACCCGAGAGCACAACCGCGGCGAGCTTAATGGAACGGCGCAAGGGAGTATCTCCTTCTCACACGCACCCGATGAGCGTGGTCGGACGCCACCGTAACGCGCGTAGAACACGGTTGTGTTACGGGCCGCCGGAGCATTCGGGTTGTTACCAAACCGTGGTCTCGGTGTCGCCCCGACGCCCCTTCGCCCTTCACGAACGGTGGTGGAAATCAGGGAAATCCAGTGTACGGACCATGAAAAAGCGCCTCATCAGCGACAAACCGGACACCCTTGGCGGGTGTCCGGTTCCGATCGGTCCGAGCGGGAATGCGTCAGAGTGTGCCGGGCTCCAGTGCCAGTGCGGTGAACAGCTCCACGCCGATCGCGATCGCGCGCTCGTCCACGTCGAAGCGGCCCTGGTGCAGGTCGCGGACGGTGGTGTCGCCGGGCGCCCGCACCCCGAGCCGGGCCAGCGCGCCGGGGGCGTGCTCCAGGTACCAGGAGAAGTCCTCACCGCCGAGCGACTGCTCGGTGTCCTCGACCACCTCGGCGCCGTCCCGGCCGAAGCGCGCGGTCATGGCCGCCTCCAGCAGCCCGACCGAGACCGCCTCGTTGACCACCGGCGGCACGCCCCGGTGGTAGTCGAGCGTCCACTTCGCGCGGTAGGTCTCGGCGAGCCGGGCGATCAGCTCGTGCAGCAGGTCCGGCGCCTCCCGCCAGCCGGCCAGCTCCAGGCAGCGGACGGTGCCCTCCAGCTCCGCGTGCTGCGGGATGACGTTCGGCGCGGAGCCGGCGGCGATCCGGCCCCAGACCAGCGAGACGCCCCAGCGCGGGTCCATCCGGCGGGCCAGCGCGGCCGGCAGCTCGGCGGCGGTGCGGGCGACCGCGGTGACCAGGTCGGTGGTCAGGTGCGGGCGCGCGGTGTGGCCGCCGGGGCCGTCCAGGTGGAGCACCAGGCGGTCGCAGGCCGAGGTGATCGCCCCGACCCGCAGGCCGATCCGGCCCACCTCCACCTTGGGGTCGCAGTGCACGGCGAAGATCCGGCCGACGCCCTCCATCCCGCCGGCCGCGATCACCTCCAGCGCGCCGCCGGGCATGACCTCCTCGGCGGGCTGGAAGACCAGCCGGACCGGGCGCCGCAGCTCGCCGCCGCGGGCCGCCTCGGCGAGCACCAGCGCGGTGCCGAGCACCACCGAGGTGTGCACGTCGTGGCCACAGGCGTGGGCCCGGCCCGGGACGCTCGAACGGTAGGGGACGTCGGTCTTGGCGTCGTCGATGGGCAGGGCGTCGATGTCCGCGCGGAAGGCGAGGAACTCCGCCCCGCGCGGGGCGGACTCGGGAACGATGTCGACGAGCATTCCGGTGCCGCCCGGGAGGATCCGGGGGGCGAGGCCGGCGGCGACCAGGCGGTCGCGCAGCAGGCCGGTGGTTCGGAACTCCTGGCGGCCCAGCTCCGGGTGCCGGTGCAGGTCCCGCCGGAAGGCGATCAGCTCGGGCTCCAGCTCCCGTACCCGGTCGCGGAGACCGGCGGCGGGGCGGGCAGCGGTGAGGGTGACGGCCGACTGGGCGGACTCACGACGGTTCATCTCAACAAGGGTAGGCCTGTTGGGGGGATTTGGCCCGACTTCCCGCAAAGAAGTCCCCGGATGGGCGCATACCGGCCGCGTTGGTGGGTATGACATCTTGTTTCAGCCGCCTTCCCCATGATGCCTGCCCTGTGCAACGACCATTGGCGATCAAGGTCACGACCCCCTCGACCGGGCGGTTGACGGCCGTTCGGACGGGCTCCGCCCGGGTTCCGGGCCGTCCGGACATTGGCTCAAAACCGTTCGACCGGGACGTGCCGGCCCCACACCTCGCGCAGCGCGTCGCAGACCTCCCCGACGGTGGCCCGCGCGGCCAGCGCCTCGCGCATCGGGTACAGCACGTTGTCCCGCCCCTCGGCGGCCCGGCGCAGCGCGCCCAGCGCCCGGTCCACCGCGGCGCCGTCGCGCGCCGCCCGCAGCCGGGCCAGCCGGCCGGCCTGCCGGGCCTCGATCGCCGGGTCCACCCGCAGCGGCCGGTACGGCTCCTCGGCCGCCAACTCCCCCGGCTCCAGCCGGAACCGGTTGACCCCGACCACCGTGCGCGCGCCCTCCTCGGTCTCCCGCTGGATCCGGTAGGCGCTGCGCTCGATCTCCGCCTTCTGGTAGCCGGCCTCGATCGCGGCCACCGCCCCGCCCAGCTCCTCGACCCGGGCCATCAGGCCGAGCACGGCGGCCTCCACCTCGTCGGTCAGCGCCTCCACCGCGTACGAGCCGGCGAACGGGTCGACGGTGGCGGTCACATCGGTCTCGTGGGCGAGCACCTGCTGGGTGCGCAGGGCGAGCCGGGCGGCCTTCTCGGTGGGCAGCGCCAGTGCCTCGTCGAAGGAGTTGGTGTGCAGCGACTGGGTGCCGCCGAGCACCGCCGCGAGCGCCTGCACCGCGACCCGGACCAGGTTCACCTCGGGCTGCTGGGCGGTGAGTTGGACGCCCGCGGTCTGGGTGTGGAAGCGCAGCCGCTGCGAGCGCGGATCCCGGGCGCCGAACTCCTCGCGCATCACCCGGGCCCAGATCCGGCGGGCGGCACGGAACTTGGCGACCTCCTCCAGCAGGGTGCTGCGGGCCACGAAGAAGAACGAGAGCCGGGGCGCGAAGTCGTCCACCGCCAGCCCGGCGGCCAGCGCGGCGCGCACGTAGGCGATCCCGTCGGCGAGGGTGAAGGCGATCTCCTGCGCGGGCGTGGCCCCGGCCTCGGCCATGTGGTAGCCGGAGATCGAGATGGTGTTCCAGCGCGGGATCTCGGCCCGGCAGTACCGGAAGAGGTCGGCGACCAGCCGCAGCGAGGGCTGCGGCGGGAAGATGTACGTCCCGCGGGCGATGTACTCCTTCAGCACGTCGTTCTGCACCGTGCCGGTGAGCCGGGCCGGCGGGACGCCCCGGCCCTCGCCGACCAGCTGGTAGAGGAGCAGCAGCACGGCGGCCGGCGCGTTGATGGTCATCGAAGTGGAGACCTCGCCGAGCGGGATGCCCGCGAACAGCTCGGCCATGTCCTCGACGCCGTCGATCGCCACCCCGACCTTGCCGACCTCCCCGGCGGCGAGCGGGGCGTCCGAGTCGTAGCCCATCTGGGTGGGCAGGTCGAAGGCGACGGAGAGGCCGGTGGAGCCGCCGGCGATCAGCCGCCGGTAGCGGGCGTTGGACTCGGCGGCGGTGCCGAAACCGGCGTACTGGCGCATGGTCCAGGGCCGGCCGGTGTACATGGTCGGATGGATCCCCCGGGTGAACGGGTACTCCCCCGGACGGCCCAGCCGCTCGGCCCGGTCCGGGCCGGCCGACGCCTCGGGGCCGTACACCGGCGCGAAGGGGAAGCCGGACTCGGTGCGGCGCGGTCCGGCGGGCGGTCCGGCGGGCGGTTCGGCGGTCATGGGGTCCTCCGCGGGGTCGGCGGGCGGGTCCACTCCTCTCGCAATGTAACGCCGACGGCCTTGAGATGATCGGTTGAACCGACCGGGATATCTCAGGAGTGGCAATGACCGAGCAGAAGGTGGCCGTGGTCACCGGTGCGAGCAGCGGAATCGGCGCGGCGACCGCCCGCCGGCTGGCGTCCGAGGGCTTCGAGGTGGTGCTGACCGCCCGCCGCACCGAGCGGATCGAGGCGCTGGCCGAGGAGATCGGCGGCCGCGGGGGTTCGGCCCGGGCGGTCACCCTGGACGTCACCGACCGGGCCGCCGTGGACGCCTTCGCCGCCGCGGTCGGACGGGTGGACGTCCTGGTGAACAACGCCGGCGGGGCGATCGGCGCGGAGAGCGTCGAGACCGGCGATCCGGCCGACTGGCTGGCCATGTACGAGGTCAACGTGCTCGGCGTGCTGCACGTGACCCAGGCGCTGCTGCCGGCCCTGCGGGCGAGCGGCGACGGCACCGTCCTGGTGCTCTCCTCGACGGCCGCGCTGGCCGCGTACGAGGGCGGCGGCGGCTACGTGGCGGCCAAGCACGCCGCGCACACCATCGCCGCGACCCTCCGGCTGGAGCTGTGCGGGGAGCCGATCCGGGTGATCGAGATCGCCCCGGGCATGGTGAAGTCCGAGGGCTTCGCGGTGACCCGGTTCCGCGGCGACGAGGACAAGGCCGCCGCGGTGTACGCGGGCGTCGCCGAACCGCTCACCTCCGAGGACATCGCCGACACCGTCGCCTGGGCGGTCACCCGGCCCTCGCACGTCAACATCGACCTGCTGGTGGTCCGCCCGCGCGCGCAGGCCGCCAACCACAAGGTCCACCGGGAGATCTGAGGCGTCGGGAGCCGCGCGGGCAGTGGCCGCACGGGGGGTCCGCATCCGAACTGTCACCCGCGAGTGGTACATACATGCGATGAAGACTCACCGGGCCACCCGCCCGCGCCTCCTGCTGGCCGCCTTCGCGGCCGGCAGTCTCCTCCTCGCGACCGCGTGCGGAGGGGACGAGAAGCCGGCCCAGGACGAGGCCGCCTCCGCACCGGCGAGCAGCGCCGCGGCCGCGACGCCGACCGCGACGCCGACGCCCACCCCGACGGTGAAGCCGACCGGGGCCGACGACCCGGCGCTCAAACCGTTCTACGGCCAGCAGATCGCCTGGGCCGCCTGCCCGCCGGACGCCAAGGCCGCCGAGCAGAAGATCGACCTCTCCCTGATGAAGTGCGGCAAGCTGCACGTCCCGCTCGACTACGCCAACCCGGCGGGCGAGGCCGTCGACCTCGCGCTGGTCAAGAACCCGGCGGCCAAGGCGGACCAGAAGCTCGGCTCGCTGATCGTCAACCCGGGCGGCCCCGGCGCCTCCGGCGTGGAGACCGTCAAGTTCGGCGACAAGCAGTTCGAGGGCACCCTGCACAACCGCTTCGACGTGGTCGGCTTCGACCCGCGCGGCACCGGCGAGAGCTCCCCGGTCCTCTGCCTCGACGACAAGCAGCGCGACGCGCTCAACGCCGAGGACGGCCCGCTCGACCAGGCCGAGGCCAAGGCCCGGTCGGAGAAGCACGCCGCCGACTTCGCCGCCGCCTGCCAGGCCAAGTCCGGCAAGCTGCTGCCCTTCGTCGGCACCCGCAACACCGCCCGCGACCTGGACGTGCTGCGCGCCGCCGTCGGCGACCAGAAGCTCAACTACCTCGGCGTCTCCTACGGCACCTACCTCGGCGCGCTCTACGCCGAGGAGTTCCCGAAGAACGTCGGCCGACTGATCCTCGACGGCGCCGTCGACCCCGCCGCGCAGGCGCTGGACACGAGCCTCAACCAGATCATCGGCTTCGAGAAGTCCTTCGAGCGCTTCGCCGTCGACTGCGTCGAGAAGCACGCCGACGAGTGCCCGCTCGGCAGGAGCAGCGACAAGGCCGCCAAGAAGGCCGCCGACTTCCTCGACGGGCTGCGCGACAAGCCCCTGCCCACCAAGGACGGCCGCAAGGTCGGCAGCGACCTGGGCTGGACCGGCGTCACCGCCCTGCTCTACGGCGACGAGAAGACCATGTGGCAGTACCTGCGCCTGTCGCTGCTGCAGGCGATGAAGGGCGGCCAGGGCGACGCCCTGCTCGCCTTCGCCGACAGCTACAACGGCCGGGACGAGAAGGGCCACTACTCCCCCGAGTCGGAGGCCCTGGTCGCGATCCGCTGCGCCGACGGCGCCTCGCCCGCCCCGTCCGCCGAACAGGCCCAGCAGGCCGTGCAGAAGCTCCAGCAGGAGGCCCCGCTGCTCGCCAAGGGCGTCAGCGTCGAGGACTTCAGCGAGGGCTCCTGCACCAACTGGCCCTTCAAGACCCCCGAGAAGCCGCACACCGTGCGGGCCGAGGGCGCCGCGCCGATCCTGGTCGTCGGCACCACCGGCGACCCGGCCACCCCGTACGCCGCCGCCGAGTCGCTGGCCCAGGGCTTCGCCAGCGCCACCCTGCTGACCCGGGTGGGCGAGGGCCACGCCGCCTTCGGTTCGGGCAACGGCTGCGTCGACGCCGCCTACGCCGCGTACCTCACCGAGGGCACGCTGCCGGCCGCCGGGACGAAGTGCTCCTGACGCGCGATAGCCGCTGAAGACGGGGAGGGCGTGACGCCGAGGTGTCAACGTCACAACTTGATAGCTCGTTCGGATGAAATCCGCGCGCGCCCTCCCCAACTGATGAGCGCTCAACTACCGTTGGCTCACAGCCGGACGGGCGATGGACGCCATTCCGCAGCCTCATACTTCATCTGGCTTCACCGGCGCTTCACCCACCACTCCACCGCCACCCTTCACCGGCACCTTCCCGCCCTCACGAGGAGGACCCGCTGGCCAGCGACATCCCGTCACCGAGGCTCGATCCCCGGGACGAGCCGACACTCCTCGGACTGCACCGGTTCAACGAGGCCGACGCCGGAGCCGTGGAGGAGGCCCTGCTGGCCTGCTGCGGCAGCCACCGCTGGGCCCTGCGGCTCACCGTGCACCGGCCCTACCCCGACATAGAGTCCCTGCTCGCCGCCGCCAGCGAGGCCTCGTACGACCTGCGTCCGGCCGACCTGGCCGAGGCACTGGCGGACGAGAGCTGGATGCCGCAGCCGCTCCTCGGCATGCGCGCACCCGGCAGCCAGGCGGCGCACACCGCGCTGCGGGCGGCGCACGCCGCGTACGAGGCACGGTTCGGCCATGTCTTCGTGGTCTGCCTGGAGGGCATCGACCCCGAGGAGATGCTCGACGCCGTCCTCGGCTCGATCCGCACCCGTCTCGCCAACGACCCCGACGAGGAGCGCCTGGTCGCCGCCGACGAGCTGCGCCGGATCGCCCTCACCCGTCTGGAGCACCTGGTCGCCACCCATTCGGGGGCCGGGGCCCGCTGATCGCAGGGGCGCGCCGAACCGGGGCGTCAGCCCCGCTGGGCCGCACGCAGCTTGGCCACCTGCCGCCGGACGACCCGCTCGTCCGGCGCGGGGGCCGGCTCGGCGCCCACCCCCACCGTGCTGAACACCACCAGGGCCGGTCCGACCCGCGCCAGGACGGCGCGCTGGGCGAGCACCACCGCGCCCGATTCATTCGTCAGGGTGAAACCCGTCGCCGCGTCGGCTCCCTCGGGCGTGGGCGTGTCGTTGCGGCTCAGCCGGTGTCCGGTGCGGGTCACCCCCCGGCCCTTCTCCGCCGGGGGCGGCGGCGCCGTCGAGACGAACTCCGCGCACGGGCCGAACAGCCCCTCCAGCTCCTCCTGCAGCCGGGCCGCCCGGTCGTCCCGGTAGCCGAGCAGCGCGCCGTAGAGGCTGCCCGCCGGATCGGCGGCCTGCGCCACGCTCAGATCGGTCTCCGTGTACGGCACCGCCGGGACCGGCGGGGCGGAGGCCGACGCGCCCGCCCGGCCGGAGGCCGCGGCCGGGGCCACCGCGTCCAGCAGCGGCTGGCAGGCCGGCCTGTCGGCGGCCTCCCGGCCCCCGTCCGGGCCGGTCTCGCCGTGACCGGGGGCGATCACCGTCACGGTGAAGCCGGGGCCGAGGTCGGCGTCGGTCACCGCGGCGGCGCGCAGCTCGGCGGCGGACAGCTCGCGGGGCGGGGCGCCCGGGGGCACCCGGTCGGCCGAGCCGCCGGCGGGGGCGGCGCAGCCGGCGGCGAGCAGCAGGGCGGCGGACAGCAGCAGGGGGCGGGAGGGGCGCGGAGCGGGATGCGGCACGGGGGCCTCGGCGGGGTGTCGGCGCGGACGGGGTCGCCCACCGTAGCGCGACCGGCCGCACTCGATTCGTCACACTGTGTGTCATTTGGCGCCGCGGTTCCCGTCCAGCTAGGCCAGACGTGCCTGTTTGATCACACCAAGGGCCCCCGGAGGCGGTTCACGACAACGCGTCGATAGGATGCTCGCGGCCGGTGGACCGTACCCGGCCGGGCTGACCGACACCGAAGCCGGCCGAGCCCCCAATCGCTTCCGGAGGGTTTTTCCGTGCCGGCTGGAACGCTGTACCGCGGCCGGGAAGGCATGTGGAGCTGGGTGGCTCATCGAGTCACCGGCGTCCTCATCTTCTTCTTCCTGTTCGCCCATGTCCTGGACACCGCGCTGGTGCGGGTGTCGCCCGAGGCGTACGACACCGTCATCCAGACGTACAAGACGCCGCTCGTGAACCTGATGGAGTACGGCCTGGTGGCCGCCATCCTGTTCCACGCCCTGAACGGCCTGCGCGTCGTCGCCGTCGACTTCTGGTCCAAGGGCCCGAAGTACCAGAAGCAGATGCTCTGGTCCGTGGTCGGAGTCTGGGTCGTCCTCATGGCCGGCGCCTTCTACCCGATCCTGCAGCACACGCTGACCTCCTGGTTCGGGAAGTGATCTGAGACATGTCCACGGAAATCTCCGACGCTGTGGTGGTCCCCTCCGCGCAGGCGCACACCGGCAAGGGTCTCGGCACGGGCAACCCGGCCGACGCCTTCGTGATCGAGCCGGCCCGCCAGCGGACCAAGAAGACCCCGCGCCGCACCCGCACCAACTTCGAGATGCTGGCCTGGCTGTTCATGCGCCTGTCCGGCATCGTCCTGGTGGTGCTGATCCTCGGCCACCTGCTGATCATGCTGGTGCTCGACGGCGGCGTCTCCAAGATCGGCTTCGCCTTCGTGGCCGGCCGCTGGGCCTCGCCGTTCTGGCAGGTCTGGGACCTCACCATGCTCTGGCTCGCCATGCTCCACGGCGCCAACGGCATGCGCCAGGTCATCAACGACTACGCCGAGAAGGACTCCACCCGGCTCTGGCTGAAGGGCCTCATGGGTACCGCCACGGTCTTCACCGTGCTGCTGGGCACCCTGGTGATCTTCACCTTCGACCCCAACATCTAGGCCGACCGCACCTCATCGGACATCGGCAGAGGCCAGAGGCGAGTTAACCCCCCATGCAGATTCACCAGTACGACACCGTCATCGTCGGCGCCGGCGGCGCCGGCATGCGCGCCGCCATCGAGTCGACGCAGCGCAGCCGCACCGCCGTCCTGACCAAGCTCTACCCCACCCGGTCCCACACCGGCGCGGCCCAGGGCGGCATGTGCGCCGCCCTCGCCAACGTCGAGGAGGACAACTGGGAGTGGCACACCTTCGACACGGTCAAGGGCGGTGACTACCTGGTCGACCAGGACGCCGCCGAGATCATGTGCAAGGAGGCCATCGACGCCGTCCTCGACCTGGAGAAGATGGGTCTTCCCTTCTCCCGCACCGAGCAGGGCCGGATCGACCAGCGCCGCTTCGGCGGCCACTCCCGCAACCACGGCGAGGCCCCGGTCCGCCGTTCCTGCTACGCGGCCGACCGCACCGGCCACATGATCCTGCAGACGCTGTTCCAGAACTGCGTCAAGCACGGCGTCGAGTTCTTCAACGAGTTCTACGTCCTCGACCTGCTCATCAACGAGGGCAGGACGGCCGGCGTCGTCGCCTACGAGCTGGCCACCGGCGAGATCCACGTCTTCCAGGCCAAGGCCGTCGTGTTCGCCTCCGGCGGCACCGGCAAGATGTTCAAGGTCTCCTCGAACGCCCACACCCTCACCGGTGACGGCCAGGCGGTGGCCTACCGCCGCGGCCTGCCGCTGGAGGACATGGAGTTCTTCCAGTTCCACCCGACGGGCATCTGGCGGATGGGCATCCTGCTCACCGAGGGCGCCCGCGGCGAGGGCGGCATCCTGCGCAACAAGGACGGCGAGCGCTTCATGGAGCGCTACGCCCCCGTCATGAAGGACCTCGCGTCCCGTGACGTCTGCTCCCGCGCGATCTACACCGAGATCCGCGAGGGCCGCGGCTGCGGTCCGGACGGCGACCACGTCTACCTGGACCTGACCCACCTGCCGCCGGAGCAGCTGGACGCCAAGCTCCCGGACATCACCGAGTTCGCCCGCACCTACCTCGGCATCGAGCCCTACACGGACCCGATCCCGATCCAGCCCACCGCGCACTACGCCATGGGCGGCATCCCGACCAACGTCGAGGGTGAGGTGCTGCGCAACAACACCGACGTCGTCCCGGGCCTGTACGCGGCCGGCGAGGTCGCCTGCGTGTCCGTGCACGGCGCCAACCGCCTGGGCACCAACTCGCTGCTGGACATCAACGTGTTCGGCCGCCGCGCCGGCATCGCCGCCGCCGAGTTCGCCGAGAACAACGAGTACGTGCCGCTGCCGGAGAACCCGGAGCAGCTGGTCCAGAGCCTGGTCGACGGCCTGCGCGAGGCCACCGGCACCGAGTCCGTGGCGCAGATCCGCAAGGAGCTGCAGGAGACCATGGACACCAACGCGATGGTGTACCGCACCGGCGCCACCCTGAAGCAGGCCGTCGAGGACGTCGCCGCACTCAAGGAGCGCTACAAGAACGTCTCGATCCAGGACAAGGGCTTCCGCTACAACACGGACCTGCTGGAGGCCATCGAGCTGGGCAACCTGCTCGACCTGGCCGAGGTCCTGGCGGTCTCCGCGCTCGCCCGCGAGGAGTCGCGCGGCGGTCACTACCGCGAGGACTTCCCGACCCGCGACGACGTGAAGTTCATGCAGCACACCATGGCGTACCAGGAGGTCGCCGAGGACGGCAGCACCTCCATCCGCCTTGACTACAAGCCGGTCGTGCAGACCCGCTACCAGCCGATGGAGCGTAAGTACTGATGAGCACTCCGACCGTGGAGAAGCACTCGGCCGCTCTGGACGCGGTCGAGGCCGGTGGCACCAAGCTGATCACCGTCACCGTCCGGATCCGCCGGTTCAACCCGGAGGAGCACCCGGAGCCGGTGTGGGTCGACTACCAGCTGGAGATGGACCCGAAGGAGCGCGTCCTGGACGCGCTCAACACCATCAAGTGGGAGCAGGACGGCACCCTCACCTACCGCCGTTCCTGCGCCCACGGCATCTGCGGCTCCGACGCCATGCGGATCAACGGGCGCAACCGGCTGGCGTGCAAGACCCTGATCAAGGACGTCAACCCGGAGAAACCGATCACGATCGAGGCCATCAAGGGCCTGACGGTCCTCAAGGACCTGGTCGTGGACATGGACCCGTTCTTCCAGGCGTACAAGGACGTCATGCCGTTCCTCATCACCAAGGGGAACGAGCCGACCCGCGAGCGCCTGCAGTCCGCCGAGGACCGCGAGCGGTTCGACGACACCACCAAGTGCATCCTGTGCGCCGCGTGCACGTCGTCCTGCCCGGTGTTCTGGAACGACGGCCAGTACTTCGGCCCGGCCGCGATCGTCAACGCGCACCGCTTCATCTTCGACTCGCGCGACGAGGGTGCGGAGCAGCGCCTGGAGATCCTGAACGACCGTGAGGGCGTCTGGCGCTGCCGGACCACCTTCAACTGCTCGGAGGCCTGCCCGCGCGGCATCGAGGTCACCAAGGCGATCCAGGAAGTGAAGCGGGCCCTGGTCACCCGCCGCTTCTGATCCCGGAGCACCCCGCACGGCGAAGGCCCCCGTCCGCTCCGGACGGGGGCCTTCGGGCTGTCCGGGCTCAGCGCAGGACGCCGAGGTCCTTGGGGTTCGCGAGCCCGCGGTAGGTCAGCAGGTGCCGGTCGGCGGTGACGGCCCACAGGTCGGGCACCGTGTCGCCGTCGCCGTCACCGGAGCTGCCGAGCGCCGGGTAGGCGTCCACGGTGAAGCCGGTGGCGACCACGCCCGCCGAGGGGTCGGCGAGGGCGGCGAAGTCGAAGGTGCCGTCGGCCAGCTTCGGGATCGGGTACGCGTGCAGCGCGCCGGTGGCCCGCTCGCGGGCCCAGAGGGCGAGGTTGCCGGCGGCGTCGGGGCCGGGGGCGACCAGGTCGTAGCCGGTCCAGGAGCCGCCGGTGGTGAGCTTGCGGGCGGCGGGGAGCCAGGACCGCAGTCCGGGGTCGGGGAACAGCCAGAGGTCGCCGTTCTCGACCGTCAGCAGCGCGGAGTTGGGCTTGCCGTTGAGCGAGCCGAGGGCCACCAGCTGGTCGGCCTTGCTCCAGTCGTCCGCGAAGTCGGCCGGGCAGGCGGCCGGCACGTCGGCGGCGTCCACGCAGCGGAAGGGCCTGTCGACCGTGCTCGGGCGCTGCGAGAAGGCGCCGGCGTCGTCGTTGTAGTGGAAGTACAGCACGGACGACCCGGGCTCGTGCGTCAGCACGTCGTCCATCGGGGCGTGGCCGCGCCAGCCGCGGTGGACGACCTGGACACCCGTCCACGAGGTCTGGTTGGGCGCGGCCTGCGCGGCGACCACGGAGGTCGGCGTGGTGTCGCCGGCCGCCGCGCTGATGATCTGCAGGTTTCCGGCGGTGTCCGGCAGCAGGATGTCCGGCACCCCGTCGGCGTCGACGTCCCCGGGCGCCTGCGGCGGGTTGGGGTTGGAGGGGGCGTAGAAGGTGTAGGTCGCGGTCTGGCTCACGTTGCCCGCGTTGTCGACGGCCTCGACGGACAGGATGTTGGTGCCCCACTGCGGGACCCGCAGGGCAAGGGTCGCCGTGCCGTCCGGACCGGGCTTGACCGTGCCGTCCGCGCAGCCGCTGGACACCCCGATGGTGCCGTTGAGCGCGTAGCGGAAGCAGGCGGTGCCCGAGGCCTCGCCGCCCGCCGGGGCGGGGTCGGTGGCGGTGAGGACGAAGGTGCCGGTCTCGCCCGCGTACTTGGTCGCGGTCCGGCCGGAGCCGGACTCCGGGAAGTCCGTGGAGGAGACGGCGACCCGGGGGGCCGCCAGGTCGACGCCGAAGTGGCAGTCCGGGGAGGGCGCCGAGGTCCGGTGGCCCTGCAGCGCGCGGGCGTTCCAGGCGTAGCGGTGGCCGTCGGCCAGGCCGGGGACCACCGTGGTGGCCGTGCCGCCGGACGCCTCGGCGGTGGCGCCGAAGGCGGCCGTCCCGGTGGTCAGGTCCTTGACCGAGAAGCGGGCGGAAAGGGTGCCGGCGGTGCGCGAGGCGACCGTGGCCGACAGGGTGGGGCCGCCGGGGGTCAGGCCGATCCAGCCGGGCGCGGTGGTCCGGTCGCAGGCGTCGCCCGCGGTGCCCGCGGAGAGGTTCCGGGGCTGCGGGGACGCGGTGGTCCCGGTGACCCGCGGGCCGTACCCGTGGGCGGAGGCCGCCGGTGCGGCGAACAGGCCGGCCGTCAGCGCGACGGCGACGGCGCCGCCGAGCCGGCGAAGGTGAGCAGGCTTCATGGAGTACCCCCCTGGGTCGTCAACGCGATCGAACGAAGATTCGATCGCGGTCGATCGACAGGGATCCTCCCAGGACACCCCGGGCCCCGGCAACCAGGTAAAACGCGTCAGCCGGCGGCGGTTTCCCGACGCGAGGCGCGCAGGCCGCGGACGCCGATGGCGCCGATCGCGAGGCCGAGGACGAAGGAGGTCACGGCGAGCAGCAGGTGGACCCAGAAGAAGGCGGTGGGCTGGGAGTGGTCGCCGCCGGTGAAGGCCTGGCCGCCGGAGTCCTTCCACAGGTTCTTGACGAAGGTGGTCCAGATGATCATGGACCAGACGCCGAAGGCGGTCAGGAACCAGGAGGTGCGGCGGCTCAGCTTCATGGGGTGGTCCTCGGTGCGGCGGGGAGGTGAAGACGGTGTGCCCTCCCAGTATGCGGGGGCGTCCGTTCGGCGTACGGTGGGGCCCTCCTGCGGCCCGGACGGGCAAGGGGGCGGACGGCGGGGGCCGGGACTGGGTACCGTCTGGTGGTGCCCACTTGCTCGAAGCTCGCACGTTTGCTCGCCGCGCCCGTCGCGGCGCTCCCGCTCCTGATCGCCGCCCCGGCGGCCGTCGCGGCCCCGTTCGAGCCGCCGCCCCCGCAGGCCGTGGTCGGCGGGGAGCGCCTGGGGCTCCCGGGGGTCCAGGTGAGCCCGCTGGCCGGCGCCCCGGCACTGCCGGGGGACCTCACCGGACAGTCCTGGATCGTGGCCGACGCGGCGTCGGGAGAGGTGCTCGCGGCCAGCAACCCGCATCTGCGCCTCGCCCCGGCGTCCACCCTGAAGATCCTCTTCGCGGACACCGTGCTGCCCAAGTTCGACCGCGACACGGTCCACAAGGTGGCGCCCGAGGAGATCCAGGGGATCGGCGCCGGCAGCAGCCTGGTCGGCATCAAGGAGGACCTGGACTACAAGGTCGAGGACCTCTGGCGCGGGGTGTTCCTGAGCTCGGGGAACGACGCGGTGCACGTCCTCGCGCACATGAACGGCGGGGTGCAGCGGACCGTCGTCGAGATGCAGGCGCGGGCCGAGGCGCTCCAGGCCCGGGACACCAGGGTGGTCTCGCCGGACGGCTACGACTCGGACGGCCAGGTCTCCTCGGCGTACGACCTCACGCTGTTCGCCCGGGCGGGGCTGCGCAACCCGGACTTCCGGACGTACTGCGCGACCCGGGACGCGATGTTCCCGGGCGCGGTCGACAAGAACACCGGGCAGCGCGGCAGCTTCGGGATCGCCAACACCGACCGGCTGCTCGGCAAGTACCCCGGTCTGATCGGGGTGAAGAACGGTTTCACCACCAACGCGGGCTCGACCTTCGTCGGCGCCGCCGAACGCGGCGGGCGCACGCTGCTGGTGACGGTCATGCACCCGTCCAGCTATCAGAAGGTCTACGACGAGACGGCCGCGCTGCTGGACTGGGGGTTCGCGGCGGCCGGCAAGGTCACCCCGGTCGGGAAGCTGGTCGAGGAGGGCGAGACCGTCGCGCCGACGCCGACCGGCCAGGCCGGCGGCGCGGCCGGGGCCCCCGCCCCGCCGCCGCACCCCACGCCGAGCGCCTCCGCCGAGCCCGCCGCGCGCGCGGACGGGGACGGCGGCGGGGACGGCATCGGGCCGGTCGGCTGGGCCGCCGTCGGGCTGGCCGTGGCGGCGGGCGGCGCGGGCGTCCTGCTGCTGATCGGCCGGCGGCGGGCCGCCGGCGGGTGATCCGGCGCGCGCGGGCCCGGTCTCAGTCCTCCTGGGGCCGGGCCCTCGGCGTGTCCCGGGGCGGCTCCTCCGCGGACTCCCGGTCGGCCTCCTCGATCATCGCCCGGGCACGCTCCCGGGCCCGGTCCCGGGCGGCCGCCGGGTCGGCGGTGGCGGTCCAGGCCACGCAGAACATCAGCAGCCGGCAGACGAAGTTGATCCAGAGCAGCAGCGCCACCGGGACGCCGAAGGCGCCGTAGAGGCTCCGCCCGGCCACCGAGCCGAGGTAGGAGGAGAGCAGGATCTTCAGCAGCTCGAAGCCGACCGCGCCGATCAGCGCGGCCTCCAGGACGTCCCGCCGGCGCTGGTGGCCGATCCGCGGGAAGGGTGCCAGCAGGTAGGCGAAGAGCAGCATGTCCGAGCCGACCGCGATCAGCAGGCCGGCCGCGGTGAGCAGGTAGCCGGCGGAGCCGAGGCCGAGCCAGTCGGCGATCCGCCCCGCCAGCGTGGTGCCGGCCGCCGAGGCGCCGAGCGAGACCAGCGAGACCGCGCCCAGGCCGCCGAGCACCACGAAGTCCCAGGCCTTGCGCAGCAGCGGGTTGCCCTCCTCGTCGGGCAGCTGCCACAGGTCCCGGATCGAGGTGCGCATGGTGTCCACCCAGCCGAGCCCGGACAGCACCAGCAGCACCCCGCTGACCAGGCCGACCGCGCCGGCGTTGGCCACCAGCGAGGGCAGGTTGAGCGCGTCCGAGATGCCGGGCAGCTGGTCGGAGATGCGGTGCTGGATGTCCTCGACCCGGCTGTCGCTGAGGGTCGCGACGGCGATCGCCAGCGCCACCGTCAGCAGGGGGAAGAGCGCGAGGAAGCCGAAGAAGGTGACCGCGCCGGCCAGCCGGTTGCCGCGCAGCGCGGAGAAATGCTCGTAGGCGCGGTACGGGCGGCTGCGCAGCACCCGCGCGACGAGCGGGCCGATCACCGGAAGACGGGTCAGGAAGTCCACCGTCCGGTTATACCCGGGGATCCCCCGAACGGCCGTCAGGCTCGGCCGCTACGCCGCCTGGCGCCGGACCATCCGCCGGGCCCTGGCCAGCGCCCGGACCGCCTGGTAGGCGGTGTACCGGCCGTGGCCGAGCAGTTCGGTGCGCAGCCCGGCCACCCCGCCGCCCGCCCGGTAGCCGGCCGGGCGCAGCCGGGCGCAGTGCCGGGCGGCACGGCGGAAGAACTCCCGGCGGTCGCCGGGCGGGATCCGGCCCGGCCGGGAGACCACGGTGTTGAGGTGGTGCAGCATCCGGCCGTAGACCACCGGGCGCCAGCGCTCCAGGTCGGGCCGGCCGTCCAGGAAGGCGAAGACCAGGTCGTACTGGCCGAAGACGTCGAAGTGCTTGCGGCTGGCGGTGGCCAGGATGTTGCCGCCCTCCTGGCGCTGCCGGTAGTGGACGCCGACCCGGTCGAGCAGGGTGATGCTCCGGGCGGCGAGCAGCGCCGGGTACGTCCAGGGGGTGTCCTCGTAGTAGCCGGCCGGGAAGGTCAGGCCCTGGGCGGTGACGAAGTCCCGGCGGTAGGCCTTGTTCCAGACCACCTGCAGCAGTTCGAGCAGGTCGGGGCGGTCGGCGAGGTCGAAGACCTCCCGGGAGGGGGCGCCGAAGACCTTGGCCGAGGCGGCCCGGACGATCCGGCCGTCGGCGTAGGTGCGGGCGTAGTCGTAGACCAGGAGGTCCGGGTCGCCGCCGGCCGTGAGCCGGTCGTCCACCGCCTTGAGCAGACCGGGGGTCAGGGTGTCGTCGCTGTCCAGGAAGAGCACGTAGTCGCCGGTGGCGACCTCCAGGCCGGCGTTGCGGGCCCGGCCGAGGCCGACGTTCTCCGGCAGGTGCAGCACCCGCACCCGGGCGTCGCGGCCGGCGGCCTCGTCGAGCAGGGCGCCGCAGCCGTCCGGGGAGCGGTCGTCCACCGCGATCAGCTCGAAGTCCGGGCCGTCCTGGCCGAGCACCGAGGCGAGGCACTCGGGGAGGTACTCCTCGACCCGGTAGACGGGGACGATCACACTGAAGCGGGGCATGGCCCCCAGGGTAGTGGGGGCGGTGGAGCGGGGGCTCCGGGGGTCCGTGGGCCGGACGGTAGGATCGACGGGCACGTACGCACCGATCAAAGTGCGGCCAGACCCCGAACCGGGCTGCCACGCTCCTCCAGAGAAAGGCCTGCGTAGCCGATGGCTCCCCGCCTCTCCATCGTCGTCCCGATCTACAACGTCGAGCGCTACCTCGTGGAGTGCCTCGACTCGATCGCCGCCCAGACGTTCACGGACTTCGAGTGCGTCATGGTCGACGACGGTTCGAAGGACAACAGCGCCGCCCTCGCCGAGGCGTACGCCGCCAAGGACTCCCGCTTCCGGCTGGTCCGCCAGGTCAACAAGGGCCTCGGCGCGGCCCGCAACACCGGTATCCGGCACATCGACCCGGACGCCGAGTTCCTCTGCTTCGTCGACAGCGACGACTCGATGCCGCCCAGCGCGTACGAGCTGATGATCAACACGCTGGACGAGACCGGCTCCGACTTCGCCACCGGCAACGTGCTCCGGTTCCGCGCGATCGGCTACTACCAGTCCGGCGGCCACAGCCGTCCGTTCGCCAGGACCGTGCTGAAGACGCACGTGACCGAGATCCCCTCGCTGGTCACCGACCGCACCGCGTGGAACAAGGTCTACCGCCGCTCCTTCTTCGACGCGGCCGGCCTGATCTACCCCGAGGGCATCCTGTACGAGGACGCCCCGGTCAGCGTGCCGCACCACTACCTCGCCAAGAGCGTGGACGTGCTCTCCGAGCCGATCTACCACTGGCGCGAGCGCGAGGTCGGCGAGATGTCGATCACCCAGATGCGCACCAACCCGAAGGGCCTGATCGACCGCGTCACCTCGGTCGAACTGGTGCGCACCTGGCTGAAGAAGCAGACCGAGCCGCGCTTCGCCGAGTACCTGAAGTCCTACGACGAGAACACCCTCGTCGAGGAGATCCCGATGTTCTTCTGGTCCGTCGTGGACGGCGACAAGGAGTACCGGGACGCCTACATCCGCTGCGTCAGCCGGCTGCTGCGCGCGATCGGCCCCGAGCAGGTCAAGAAGCTGCGCGCGCCGCTGCGCCTGAAGTACCACCTGACCCTCCAGGGCCGGATCGACGAGTTCGTCGAGCAGATCAAGTACGAGGGCGAGAGCAACGGCGGCGTCGTCGCCAAGGGCCTGCTGCGCCCGTACGCCGACTACCCGTTCCTGCGCGGCGGCCGCAAGAGCGTGCCGCCGGGCCTGCTCAGCCTGCGCAACTCCACCGTCATCCGCAGCCGGCTCTACGAGTCGCGCTGGGAGGGCGGCCGGCTGCGGCTGGACGGCCACGCGTACCCGGAGCAGCTGGGCGCGGCCAACAAGCACGACATGGTCCGCACGCTGGTGCTGCGCGAGGCCAAGGGCCGCCGGGTCATCGCGGTGCCGATGAAGACCACATACAGCCCCGAGGCCACCGCCACCAACCACCACGACCTCTACAACTGCGACTGGGCCGGCTTCACCGTCGCCCTCGACCCGGCGAAGCTCAAGCACCGCGGCCAGTGGAAGGACGGCAACTGGCGCGTCCTGGTCGCCGGCGCGGGCAAGGGCGGCGTCTACAAGGGCCGGATCTGGGCCGGCTGGGCCGACAGCGCGGCCTACCTCCCCGCGCACTGGGTCGAGCCGGACGTGCGGATCGTGCCGTTCGTCCGCGACGGCAGCGTCTACCTGCGGGTGGAGAACGTGCGGGTCCGGGTCACCGGGCTCGCCTCGCAGGGCGGCACCGTCGAGGTGTCCGGCGCGGCCCACTCCGGCGTCCGGCTGTCCGGGGCGCGGCTGCGGCTGACCCACGTCGAGTCGGAGCGCGAGCTGTCCTTCCCGGTGTCCGCGGGCAGCCCGGCCGGCGGCCTGCAGTCCTTCAGCGCCTCCTTCCCGATCGCCGAGCTGACCGCGGTCCGCGAGAGCTGGGCCGAGCTGGACCCGGTCGCCGAGGAGCGCGCCCGCGACCGCTGGGACACCACCCTGGAGCTGACCGACGGCACCTCCGTGCCGCTGGCCTGGGACGACCGGAACGCGCCGGAGCAGCTCAACCTGGTGCTCAACGCGGGCGCCGAGCCCGTGCTGCGGCGCGCGCTCTACACCAAGCCCTCCCCCGGCGGCTACCTGCAGTTCCTGGACCAGCTGCTGCAGCCGGTCGTGCACGAGGTCACCTCGCGCGGCACGGACGGCTTCCTGCTCAGCGGCACCTTCCCGCTGCCCGGCACCCACCGCTGGGAGATGGTGGTCCGCCACCACTGGGGCGACGAGCAGCACATCTACCCGGTGGAGATCGCGGACGGCCGCTTCCGCACCGCGCTGCCGGCCGTGCCGACCGCGTCCTTCGCGGGCAACGTGCCGCTGGCCCAGGGCGGTTGGAACGTCTCGTTCCGGCCGGTCGGCGTCGCCTACCACCCGGACATGGCCTCCTACGCGCTGATCGCCCCCGAGTGCTGGGAGACGCTGCCGCTGGAGGTGGAGGCCCGCGGCAAGCGGATCGTGCTGGAGCGCCGCCACCACGACGGCCTGCAGCTGGAGTCGGAGAACATACTGCTTCCGGAGGAGCGCAGCGGCTGGCGCCAGCGCCAGCTGCGGACGGTCGACTACCCGGCCGCCCGTCGGCTGCCGCTGCGCGACACCGTGCTCTACAACGCCGCGCTCGGCGGCCTGTACGCGGACTCGCCGCGGGCGGTCCACGAGGAGCTGGTGCGCCGCGGCCTGCCGCTGGAGCACCTGTGGGGCACCGACGACCTGCAGGCGGACCTGCCGCAGTCGGCGGGCTCCGTCCGGCTCTGGAGCCCGGAGTGGTTCGAGGCGCTGGCCACCGCGAAGTACGTCGTCACCAGCGCGCACCTGCCGGACTTCTTCGTCCGCCGGCCCGGCCAGATCGTCCTGCAGACCTGGCACGGTTCGCCGCTGAAGCAGCTCGGCCACGACTTCGAGAAGGTCTGGTTCACCGACGCGAACTACCTCAAGGGCCTCGCCCAGGAGGTTCCGAACTGGAGCATCCTGCTGGCCGGCAGCACCTGGGCGGCCCCGGTGCTGCGCCGCGCCTTCGCCTTCAAGGGCGAGATCCTGGAGAGCGGCCTGCCGCGCAACGACGTGTTCTTCTCCCCCGACAAGGAGAAGACCGCCGAGCGGGTGCGCGAGCAGCTCGGCCTGCCCGAGGGCAAGAAGGTCGTGATGTACGCCCCGACCTGGCGCGAGGACCGGCGCCGCCACTACGGCGGCTACCAGCTGAACCTCCAGCTGGACCTGGAGGCGGCGCAGGCCGCGCTGGGCGACGACCAGGTGCTGCTGGTCCGCCGGCACACCAGCGTCCGCGAGCAGATCGAGAGCGCCGGCAACGGCTACGTCTGGGACGTCAGCAGCTACCCGGACATGAACGAGCTGCTGCTGGTCACCGACGTGCTGGTGACGGACTACACGGCGTCGACGTTCGACTTCGCGGCGACCGGCAAGCCGATCCTGTTCTTCACCTACGACCTGGCGCACTACCGCGACAACCTGCGCGGTTTCTCGCTGGACTTCGAGGCGGACGCGCCCGGCCCGCTGCTGGCCACCTCCGAGGAACTGGTCGCGGCGCTCGGCCGGGTGGACGAGGTCGCCGAGGAGTACGCCGGGAAGTACGCGGCGTTCCGCGCGAAGTACTGCGACCTGGACGACGGCCGTGCCGCCGCCCGGGCCGTGGACGCCATGCTGAGCCGCGAGGCCTGACCGGCCCGCCCGCCGGTGCCGGAGGCGCCCGACGCGAACACCGCGCCGGGCGCCTCCGGCGTTTCCGGGCGGCTTCCGGACGACTTCCGGACGGCTCCGCGCGCCATTCCGGAATTTCGAACAGAAGTTTCCGAAGGGAACTCACCGACTAATTTGCAGGACATTACAGAATTGACCTCGGATGCTTTTCCGGGTGAGATGGAAATTCTCGCCGAGAAAGGTCCGTGGAAATGGCTGTCCTCACCCGGTTCGTCCTCCCGCACGCCGCGCCCCGCTTCGGCGACGCCCGTTTCGGCGCCCCGCTGCCGGGCGAGGAGGGGAACGCCGCCTTCGGACTGCTGCGCGCCCGCTGGACCGGCCGCGGCCTCGAACTCACCGGCTTCGCCCGCCCCGACGACCGGTCCACCGCCCGCCCCGGCTCCGCCTGGACCTGGCTCACCCTGCGCCGCGACGACCGCCAGGTGCCGGTCCACGTCCCCACCCGCCCCCGCCGGCTCCCCGAGGTCACCGACGACAGCGCCCAGCCCGAGCACAACCACGACTGGGCCGGCTTCACCGCCCTCGTCGAACCGCGCCGGCTGCGCGCCGCCGACGGCTGGCTGCTCGGCGACTGGAGCGTCGAGGCCACCCTGTTCACCCTCCCCCGCCCCACCCGGCTGCGCCGCCAGTACGGCGGCCTCGCCCCGCACTGGTGCGGCTCCGGCGAGTACCCGCCCGCGCGCTGGGTGGACCACGACGTCCGCCTCCTGCCGCACTTCGCCGACGGCCGGCTCGCCCTGCGGCTGGAACGCCCCGCCGTCCGCCTCACCCGGGCCGTGCCCGACCCCGACGGGATCGGCCTGCACCTCGCCACCGCCGACCCCGGCCAGGCCCGCACCGTCCTGCGGCTGCGCCACCGCGAGAGCGGAACCGTCCGCACCGAGCCCGCCCACCGCACCGGACGGACCGTCACCGCACGTCTGCCGTATGCCCTGTTCACCGCCGACGGCCGCGGCGCCGGCGAGCTGGAGCACTGGGACGCCGAACTCGTCGACCCCGACGGCGCCGTCGACCGGCTCGTCCTGGACGAACGCGGCGCGCCGGTCACCGGCCAGCACCCGCTGCCCGGCGGCGCGGACCGGGTGCTGCACCTCAAACACCTCGCCGACGGCCGGCTCCAGCTGTGCGTGCGGCCCGCCGCCGGCTGGATCGAGCGGCTCACCCCCCGGGCCGGCGGCTTCGACCTCGCCGGCCGCTGCCCCGCGCCCGGCCCGCTCGACCTCGTCCTGCGGCACAGCGGCAGCGGCACCGAGGTCCGCCACCCGGTCCGGCTCGGCCCCGGCCTGCGGTTCACCGTCCGGCTGCCCGCCACCCGCACCGGCTCCGACGGCACCGCGCTGCCGCTGCGCAAGGGCCTGTGGGAGGTCTCGCTGCACCCCGCCGGCCGCCCGGGCCCGGCCCGCCCGCTGACCGCCGCGCCCGCCGTCCTGGCCGCGCTGCCCGCCGCCACCCTGGCCGGCGGCAAGCGGATCGTGCTGGAGCGCCGCTGGCACGACACCCTGGTGCTGGACTCCACGCCCGTCCTCAGCCCCACCGAGCGCAGCGCCTGGACCCAGGCCCGCCAGCGCACCGCCGGCTACCCCGCCGCCCGCCGCGAGCCGCTGCGCGAGGCCGTGCTGTACGACGTCTTCGGCGGCCGCGGCTACGCCGACTCACCGCGCGCCGTGCACGCCGAACTCGCCCGCCGCGGCACGCCGTTGGAGCACCTGTGGGTGGTCGACGACGCCCAGGCCGAGCTGCCGCCCGGGGTCCGCGCGGTCCGGGTCTGGAGCCCCGAGTGGTACCGGGCGCTGGCCACCAGCCGCTACCTCGTCGGCAACACCCACTTCCCGGACTTCCTGCAGCGCCGCCCCGGCCAGGTCGTCGTCCAGACCTGGCACGGCGCCCTGCTCAAGCGGATCGCCCACGACGTCGACAACCCCTGGCTCGCCGACCACGGCTACCTCGCCTCCCTCGACCGGGAGACCCCGCACTGGAGCCTGCTGCTCTCCCCCAGTCCGTTCGCCACCCCGATCCTGCGCCGGGCCTTCCGCTACCGGGGCGAGATCCTGGAGTCCGGCTACCCGCGCAACGACGTGCTGGCCCGCCCCGACCCGCGCCGGGCGGCCGCCGTCCGCCGCCGGCTCGGCATCCCCGAGGGCCGCCGGGTGGTGCTCTACGCGCCGACCTGGCGGGAGGACCGGCCGCGCCCCGACGGCGACGGCTTCCGGCTCGACCTGCGGCTCGACCTCGACCGGGCCCGGCGGGCGCTCGGCGGCGACCACGTCCTGCTGCTGCGCCCGCACGCGCACGTCCGCGAGCCGCTGACCGGCACCGGGGACGGCTTCGCCGTCGACTGCGCCGACTACCCGGACGTGCAGGAGCTGCTGCTGGTCGCCGACGTGCTGGTGACCGACTACTCGTCGATCCTGTTCGACTTCGCCATCACCGGCCGTCCGGTGCTGTTCTTCACCTACGACCTGGCGCACTACCGGGACAGCCTGCGCGGCTTCGCCTTCGACTTCGAGGCGCAGGCCCCCGGCCCGCTGCTGGACGACTCGGCCGCGCTGGTCGCGGCGCTGCGCGAGGTCGCCGACACCGGGGGCGCCGTGCCCGCCGGGTACGCCGAGCGCTACCGGCGCTTCCGGGCCGTGCACTGCGCGCTGGACGACGGCGCCGCCGCTTCCCGGGTGGTCGACCGGATGCTGGAGCTCGGCGGCGCGGCCGGGCGCGCCGGTCAGGAGAAGCCGTAGGCCCGCCAGGGCCGCCAGACCTCGTCCGCGTCGAACCGGGAGAGGCCGAACCCGGGGACCGGGAAGGCCGCGTGGAAGGACCGGGCCTGCTCGTGGGCCTGGTCCAGCACGTCGTCCGCGAGTCCGTGCGCCACGGTCACGTGCGGGTGGTACGGGAAGGCCAGCTCCCGGGCCAGCGGGCCGGAGCGGATGTCCGCCTCCAGCAGCCGGCACTCCCGCTCGCCCTCCTCGACCCGGACGAACACCACCGGGGAGACCGGGCGGAAGCTGCCGCTGCCGCGCAGCACCATCCGGAACGGCCGGTGCGCGGCGGCCACCGCCGCCAGGTGCTCCTCGATCTTCGGCAGCGCCTCGGCCGGCACCTCGGTGGGCGGCAGCAGCGTGACGTGCGTGGGTATCGACCGGGCCAGCGGATCGCCGTGCCCGGCCCGCGCGTCCTGGATCGCCGCGCCGTACGGATCCGGGACGCTGACGGACACGCCGATGGTGAGGGTCTCCGGGAGACCCCCACCACCGGGCAGGCTCGTCAGCGGAGTCACCGCTTGGCGGCCGGGAGGAAGCCGATCCGGTCGTACACCTGGGCCAGCGTCTCGGACGCCACCGCGCGGGCCTTGTCGGCGCCCAGCGCCAGGACGCGGTCCAGCTCGGCCGGGTCGTCCAGGAAGGTCCTGGTGCGCTCCTGGAACGGCGTCACCCACTCGGTGAACAGGTCGGCCAGCTCGGTCTTCAGGGCCCCGTACATCTTGCCCTCGAAGTGCGCCACCAGCTGCTCGATCGACTGCCCGCTCAGCGCGGAGTGGATCCGCAGCAGGTTGGAGACGCCGGCCTTCTCCTGCTCGTCGTAGGAGACCACGGTGCCGGTGTCGGTGACGGCGCTCTTGAACTTCTTGGCGCTGGCCTTCGGCTCGTCGAGCAGGCTCACCAGGCCCTTGGTCGAGGACGCGGACTTGCTCATCTTGATGGCCGGGTCCTGGAGGTCCTGGATCTTGGCCGTCTCCTTGAGGATGTACGGCTTCGGGACCGTGAAGGTCGGGCTGTAGCGGGTGTTGAAGCGCTCCGCCAGGTCGCGGGTGAGCTCCACGTGCTGGCGCTGGTCCTCGCCGACCGGGACGGCGTCCGCCTGGTACAGCAGGATGTCGGCGACCTGGAGGATCGGGTAGGTGAACAGGCCCACCGAGGTGCCGGCGGCGCCCTGCTTGGCCGACTTGTCCTTGAACTGGGTCATCCGGGAGGCCTCGCCGAAGCCGGTGAGGCAGTTCATCACCCAGCCCAGCTGCGCGTGCTCGGGCACGTGCGACTGGACGAACAGGGTGCAGTGCTCCGGCTCCAGGCCCGCGCCGAGCAGCTGGGCGGCGGAGATCCGGGTGTTCTGGCGCAGCGTCGCCGGATCCTGCTCGACGGTGATCGCGTGCAGGTCGACGACCATGTAGAAGGCGTCGTTCTCCTTCTGCAGGTCGACCCACTGGCGCACCGCGCCCAGGTAGTTGCCGAGGTGGAACGAGCCGGAGGTGGGCTGGATGCCGGAGAGCACCCGGGGACGGTCCTTGACCGGACCGGTGACCGCTGCGTTGACCATGCGGGCCATTGTTCCAGTTCCACCGACCGGTCAGGAAACCTCCGGCCCCGGCGGTTGAGCCAGTGTGACCGCACTCACCCCGACCCGGGCGATCCGCCGGCCCTCCAGCTTGGCCACCGTCAGCAGCACCTCCACGCCGGGACCGGCCGGGATCCGCACCCGGTCGCCGTCGGCGGGCAGCCGGCCGAGCGCGGCCACCAGGCAGCCGGCCACCGTCTCGTAGGGGCCCTCCGGAAGGGTGGCGCCGGTCTCCTCGGCGAAGTCGGCCAGGTTGAGCAGGCCGTCGAGCTCCACCCCGCCGCCGGCCAGCCGCCGGGTGGGCGCGGGTTCGGGCGTGTCGTACTCGTCGCGGATCTCCCCGACGACCTCCTCCACGAGGTCCTCCAGGGTGACGATGCCCGCGGTGCCGCCGTACTCGTCGACCACGATGGCCAGGTGGTGGCCCTCGCGGCGCATCTCGCCCATCGCCTCCAGCACCCGCTTGGTGCCGGGCAGCAGCTTGACCGGGCGGGCCAGGTCGCGGACCTTGGCGGCCCGTTCGCCGCGCGCCCCGTACAGGTCGCGGACGTGCACGAAGCCGGTCACCGCGTCGTAGCTGCCCTCGATCACGGGGTAGCGGGAGTGCGGCGAGGAGTCCGCCTGGGCGCGCACCTCGGCCAGCGGGCGCTCGGCGTCCAGGAAGGTCACCTCGGTGCGCGGGACCATCACCTCGCGCAGCTGGCGCTCCCCGGCGGCGAACACGTCGGCGATCAGCGTCCGCTCGTCGCTGCCGAGTTCGGTGTTGGCGGCGACCAGGCCGCGGAGCTCCTCGGAGCTCATCGAGCCGCGCCCGGCGCTCGGATCGCCGCCGAGCAGCCGGACCATCAGGTCGGTGGAGCGGCCGAGCAGCCAGATCGCCGGGCGGAGCACCACCGACATGACGTCGACCACCGGGGCGGCCAGCACCGCGATGGCGTCGGCCCGCTGGAGGCCGATCCGCTTGGGGGTGAGCTCGCCGAGCACCAGCGAGACGTAGCTGATCACCAGGGTGAGGCCGACCAGCGCGGTGGCGTCGGCGACGCCCTCGGAGAGCCCGGCCCGCACGAACAGCGGGGCGACCTTGCCGGCCAGCGTGTCGGCACCGAACGCGGCGGAGAGGAAACCCATGCACGTGACGCCGACCTGGACGGCCGCCAGGAAGCGGTTCGGGTCGGCCGCGAGGTGCGCGGCCCGGGCCGCCCGCCGGGTGCCGCGCGCCTCCAGCGTCCGGATCTGGCCCTCGCGCAGCGAGATCAGCGAGATCTCGGCGACGTTGAACAGACCGCCCAGGACGATGAAGACGAGGACGAGCGCGGCGTCCTCGATGGTTTCGCTCACAGCGGGTCAGTGTAGGACCGGCCGGCACCCGGGGGCCGGTCCCACGACGGCCCGCCGCCCCCGGGAAGGGGACGGCGGGCCGTCGTGGGGCGCCGGGGCGCGGCGGCTCAGATGAGGCCGAGCTCCTGGACCGCGTCGCGCTCCTCGGTCAGCTCCTTGACCGAGGCGTCGATGCGGGCGCGCGAGAAGTCGGAGATCTCCAGGCCCTGGACGATCTCGAACTTGCCGTCCTTGGTGGTGACCGGGAAGGAGGAGATCAGGCCGGCCGGGACGCCGTAGGAGCCGTCGGAGACGACGCCCATGGAGGTCCAGTCGCCCTCGGCGGTGCCGTTGACCCAGGTGTGCACGTGGTCGATGGCGGCGTTGGCGGCCGAGGCGGCCGAGGAGGCGCCACGGGCCTCGATGATGGCCGCGCCGCGCTTGGCGACGGTCGGGATGAAGTCGTTCTCCAGCCAGGCCTGGTCGCTGCCGACGGCCTCGAAGGCCGGCTTGCCGGCGACCTCGGCCTGGAAGATGTCCGGGTACTGGGTGGCGGAGTGGTTGCCCCAGATGGTGACGCGCTTGATGTCGGAGACCAGGGCGCCGGTCTTGGCGGAGAGCTGGCCGACCGCGCGGTTGTGGTCCAGGCGGGTCATCGCGGTGAAGCGCTCGGCCGGCACGTCCGGGGCGTTGCGCTGGGCGATCAGGGCGTTGGTGTTGGCCGGGTTGCCGACGACCAGGACCTTGATGTCGTCCGCGGCGTGGGCGTTGATCGCCTTGCCCTGCGGGCCGAAGATGCCGCCGTTGGCCGACAGCAGGTCGCCGCGCTCCATGCCGGCGGTGCGCGGACGGGCGCCGACCAGCAGCGCGACGTTGGCGCCGTCGAAGGCCACGTTCGGCTGGTCGGTGATGGTGATGTCGCGCAGCAGCGGGAACGCGCAGTCGACGAGCTCCATGGCGGTGCCCTCGGCGGCCTTGAGACCCTGCGGGATCTCCAGGAGGCGCAGGTTCACCGGGACGTCGGCGCCGAGCAGGTGGCCCGAGGCGATGCGGAAGAGCAGCGCGTAGCCGATCTGGCCGGCGGCTCCGGTGATGGTGACGTTGACGGGGGTGCGGGTCATTTCTACCTTCTCCAGCAAGATCGCCAGGTGCCCCAGGCACGTTCGGCGCGCCGGAGCCGCGGACGGTCTCTCGACATCGAGAGAACCGGCGTCAGGGTATCGCAAAGGGAAGCGTACGCCTCGGGCGAGGTCGTGACTGGTTGGTCACAGACGATGACGGCCCCCGCCCCGGACCGGGGCGGGGGCCGTTCGGCGGCGCGCGCTAGCGGCGCGGCCGGCCGATCAGCTGGCCGATATTGTCCAGCAGCGGCGGGTCCAGCCACGGATTGGGTTGGGCCATCAGGGTCAGCAGCACGATCGAGACGCCCAGGAAGGTCAGCACGATCACGTCGGTGAAGCGGCTGCGCACCGCCAGCATGCCGACCTCCGGCAGGATCAGCCGCAGCAGCGCGCCGAGCAGCACCCCGCCGCCGACGATCAGCAGCCCGTACTTGAAGCCGTCCTTGAAGTCGGCGAACCAGGTGACCGCGAGCCCGGCGCCGACCACCAGCAGGACCACCGTTATCGGCCACTGCCGGACCGGCAGCGCGTGGTCGCGCCCGAGCGCGGCCGCCGATCCCTCGGGAGGGATGGTGCCGGTGGTCTTGACGGGCCTGCGCCGGGTCCGCCGCGGTTCGGTCATGGCTTCCCGTCCTTCGGGATCGTCGTTCGTCGATCGGGGGTGGGTCAGACGCCGGCGCGGCGCTCGGCCGCCACCACGATGTTGTTCAGCAGCATGGCGCGGGTCATCGGGCCGACGCCGCCGGGGTTCGGGGAGATCCAGCCGGCCACCTCGGCCACGCCCGGGTGGATGTCGCCGACGATCTTGCCCTCGCTGCGGCTGACGCCGACGTCCAGCACGGCCGCGCCGGGCTTGACGTCCTCCGGCTTGACCAGGTGCGGCACGCCGGCGGCGGCCACGATGATGTCGGCCTGGCGCAGGTGGTGGGCGAGGTCACGGGTGCCGGTGTGGCAGAGGGTGACGGTGGCGTTCTCGCTGCGGCGGGTGAGCAGCAGGCCGATCGAGCGGCCGACGGTGACGCCGCGGCCGACCACGACCACCTCGGCGCCGTCGATCGGCACGTCGTGGCGGCGCAGCAGCTCGACGATGCCGAGCGGGGTGCAGGGCAGCGGGCCCTCGATGCCGAGCGCGAGGCGGCCGAGCGAGGTCGGGTGGAGGCCGTCCGCGTCCTTGTCCGGGTCCATCAGCTCCAGGACCGGGTTCTGGTCGAGGCCCTTGGGCAGCGGCAGCTGGACGATGTAGCCGGTGCAGGTCGGGTCGGCGTTGAGCTCGCGGACGACGTTCTCGACGTCCTCCTGGGTGGCGGTGGCGGGCAGCTCGCGCTGGATCGAGGCGATGCCGATCTCGGCGCAGTCCCGGTGCTTGCCGTTGACGTACCAGCGGCTGCCCGGGTCGTCGCCGACCAGGACGGTGCCGAGGCCGGGCACGACGCCCTTCGCCTGGAGGGCCGCCACGCGGGCGGCGAGTTCGGACTTGATCGCGGCCGCGGTGGCCTTGCCATCGAGAATCTGGGCAGTCATGGATCCATTCTCCCGGATCCGGACCGGGTTCCGTGCCACCGGTCCCGGGGCGGAGGGAGCCGGCGGCGCGGCGGCGGCCGGGCCCGCGGCGGGACGGCGGCCCGGCGGTGGCGGGACGGTGCGGGAGGTGGACGAACGGGCACGGAACGTCCTGGCCGTATTGCGGTTGCGCCACAGTCCGGCGCCACGCGCGGACGCGGCTGGACAGGCCCCCGCCGGGCGGTCGACGATATGCGGGCATTCCCCGCCGCATCCGGCCCGGTGACGGGCCGACGGACAGACCCGGCGGGGGCGTACCCGGGGGAAGAGCGAAGTGAGCCGACCAGACCGCACCGCGCCGACGACCGACCGACGACGCGGCACGCCCCTCACCGGCGGGCCGTCCCGGCTTCCGTTCGTCCGTTCCCCACGGCCCTGAGCGGGGACGCGCACCCGGTCGCACCCGCTCCCGGTGTCAGTGCGCTCCGCTAACGTCCCGTCCGACCGGCCGTGCGATCCGCCGGTCCGTTCCGGGTCCTCCGCTGTCCCGTCCCCCTGTGTCCCCATCTGCCCGGAGGCATTGATGAGCTACCCGCCCGACCCGAACAACCCGTACAACCAGCAGCCGCAGCAGCCCCAGCAGCCGCCGCAGCCCCCGCCCGGGTACGGCTACCCGCAGCAGCAGCCGCCGGCCGCGGGCTACGGCTACCCGCAGCAGGCCCCGCCGGCCGCCGGGTACGGCTACCCGCAGCAGCAGCCGGCGTACGGGTACCAGCCGATGCCGGGCACCCTCCAGGCGAACAACGGCTACATCAACATCGCCCAGCTCGGCACGGTGAAGATCGCGTCGATGGGCCAGCGCTTCGTGGCCCGGCTGATCGACGGTCTGGCGGTCGGCGCGGTCATAGCCCTGGTCATGGCGCTCGGCCTGGCCGGTTCGCTCGGCATCGTCAAGGACACCGACGACTGCAGCCAGTACTCCTACGGGACCGTCTCCTACGACGACTGCCTCCAGCAGCAGACCGACGCCGCGACCGGCCTCGTCGCCACCATGATGATCATGATCGGCGTGCTGGCGCTGTTCAACCTGCTCTACGAGTGGCTGATGGTCTCCTTCGTGGGCGCCACCCTGGGCAAGATGGCCATGGGTCTGCGCGTGGTCAAGGAGAGCACCGGCCAGACCCCGGGCCTGGGCGGCGGCTTCATCCGCTTCATCATCCCGATCGTCGGCGCGTTCCTCTGCTACATCGGCGCGCTGCTGGTCTACCTGTCGCCGTTCTTCGACAACTCCGGGAAGCTGCAGGGCTGGCACGACCGTGCCGCCGGCACCCTGGTGATCAAGAAGTAGCGCGTACGGCGGAGCGGCCCGCCCCCCCTCGGTGGAGGGGGACGGGCCGCTCCGTCGTTCCGTCGGCCGGTCGACGGACCGACCGGTCGGCGGAATCAGTGGAAGAAGTGCCGGGTACCGGTGAAGTACATGGTCACCCCGGCCTCGGCGGCGGCCGCGATCACCTCTTCGTCGCGGATCGAGCCGCCCGGCTGGACGATCGCCCGGACACCGGCGGCGATCAGGATCGCCGGGCCGTCCGCGAAGGGGAAGAAGGCGTCGGAGGCCGCGTACGCGCCCTTGGACCGCTCGCCGGCCCGCTCGACCGCGAGCTTGCAGGAGTCGACCCGGTTGACCTGGCCCATGCCGACGCCCACCGAGGCGCCGTCCTTGGCCAGCAGGATCGCGTTGGACTTGACGGCCCGGCAGGCCCGCCAGGCGAAGGCCAGCTCGGCCAGCTCGGCCTCGGACAGCGCCTCGCCGGTGGCCAGCGTCCAGGTCGCCGGGTCGTCGCCCTCGGCGTGCACCCGGTCGGCGTCCTGGAGCAGCACGCCGCCGGAGATCGGGCGCACCTCCTGGCGGTTGGCCGGGGCCTCGGGGGCCAGCAGCACGCGCAGGTTCTTCTTGCGGGCCAGCACCTCGACGGCGCCGTCCTCGTAGCCGGGGGCCACCACGACCTCGGTGAAGATCGGGGCGATCTGCTCGGCCAGCGCCACGGTGACCGGGCGGTTGACGGCGATCACGCCGCCGTACGCGGAGACCGGGTCGCACTCGTGCGCCTTGCGGTGCGCCTCGGCGACGTCGGCGCCGGTCGCGATGCCGCACGGGTTGGCGTGCTTGATGATCGCGACCGCCGGCTCGGCGTGGTCGTAGGCGGCGCGGCGGGCGGCGTCGGTGTCGACGTAGTTGTTGTACGACATCTCCTTGCCGTGCAGCTGCCGCGCACCGGCCAGGCCGCCGCTGCCGTCGGTGTAGAGCGCGGCGCCCTGGTGCGGGTTCTCGCCGTAGCGCAGCACGTTCTGGCGCTCGAAGGCCGAGCCGAGGAAGGCCGGGAACGCGTCCTCGGTCTCGGTGTAGCCCGAGGCCTCGAACCAGTTGGCCACCGCGACGTCGTAGGCCGCGGTGTGCGCGAAGGCCTGGGCGGCCAGGCGCTTGCGGGTCAGCAGGTCGAAGCCGCCGCCCTGGACGGCGGTGAGCACGTCCTCGTAGCGGGCCGGGTCGACCACGACGGCCACCGAGGGGTGGTTCTTGGCGGCGGCGCGGACCATGCTCGGGCCGCCGATGTCGATCTGCTCGACGCACTCGTCCGGGGTGGCGCCGGAGGCGACGGTCGCCTTGAACGGGTAGAGGTTCACCACGACCAGGTCGAAGGGCTCGACGCCCAGCTCGACCAGCTGCGCGCGGTGCGACTCCAGCCGCAGGTCGGCGAGCACGCCGGCGTGCACGCGGGGGTGCAGCGTCTTCACGCGCCCGTCCAGGCACTCCGGGAAGCCGGTCAGCTCGGAGACCTCGGTCACCGGGACGCCCGCGGCGGCGATCCGGCCCGCGGTGGAGCCGGTGGAGACGATGGCGACCCCGGCGGCGTGCAGGCCCTGGGCCAGCTCCTCCAGACCGGTCTTGTCGTACACGCTGATCAGGGCGCGGCGGATCGGCCGGACGTTCTCGGAGACGGGAGTGGTGGTGGGGGCGGCGCTCATGCCGGAATCCATACCTTTCGGTCCTCGATGCGGTGACCCTCGCGGGCCAGCCGGCCCACGACGTCGACGAGCAGCTTGCGCTCGACAGTCTTGATGCGCTCGTGCAGCGCCTCGCCGCCATCGGCGTGGTCGGCGTCGAGGACCTCCACGACGCCCTGCGCGATGATCGGCCCGGTGTCGACGCCGGCGTCGACGAGGTGGACGGTGCAGCCGGTGACCCTCACCCCGTACGCCAGGGCGTCGGTGACGCCGTGGGCGCCGGGGAAGGAGGGCAGCAGCGCGGGGTGGGTGTTGACGATCCGCCCGGCGAAGGCCGCGATGAACTCGGGGCCGAGGATCTTCATGAAGCCGGCCGTGACGACCAGGTCCGGCCGGTACCCGGCCACGGAGGCGGTCAGCGCGCGGTCCCAGCCCGCACGGTCCGGGTGGTCCTTCACCCGGTGCACGAACACCGGCAGCCCGGCGCGCTCGGCGCGCTCCAGGCCGGCGATGCCGTCGCGGTCCGCGCCGACGGCCAGGATCTCCGCCCCGTACGCGGGGTCGGCGGCGGCGTCGAGCAGCGCCTGGAGGTTGGTACCGGAACCGGAGACCAGCACCACCAGACGGGCCGGTCCGGGCGTGCGGGGCGGGAAGAGCTGAGCGGGGGCGGCGGCCACTGCGCGATTCTCCGTAGGTCGGTCGCCGTACGCTGGTACGTCCACCGGCGGTGGGGCCACTACGAACGGCAGGTCGAGCGAGGGGGAACTCCTGGAGAACCCGCCGCGACGCGGGCGCCCGGGGAACCCGTGGGAGCTGCTGACCGTCACCACCATAACGGCTGGTCGGACGGCCTCCGAAACACCGTCGGGGGCTACGCGCGTAGCTGAGACGGGGATCTCGCCGGTCCCCGGCGGGCCCCGACCGGCTCGTCCCGGACGCGCCCGGAGCCCCCACGAGGGCCTGCGGGATCATAGGGTGGCGCGGGCACCCGCCCCACCGACCGAGAAGGAATGGCCGAACCATGAGCAGCGGTGACGACACCGGCGAGCGCAACCCCTTCGCGCCGCCGCCGGCGGATGCCCCCGACCAGCCGTGGCGACCGCGCGCTCCCCACCCCTCCGACGGCTCCGACCGCCCCGAGGGCCAGGACGGCGACCCGGACGAACGCCCGCTCGTCCCGCCGCCGCACCCCTGGAGCCCCGGCTACCAGGGCGGCGGCTGGCACCCCCGGCCGCCCGCGCCGCAGCCGCCCCGGCTCGACCCGACCGACCCCGCCCAGCGCAAGGCCCGCAACGCCGCACTGGCCGGCATGGGCGCGCTGGTCTGCGCCTTCGCCTCCCTGCACTACGTCGCCCTGTTCGTCGGCGCGCTCGCCATCGCCTGGGGCGTCTCCGCCATGCGCGCCCCCAAGCCGGCCCCCGCCGCCGACGCCGCGGCCGGCACCCCGGCCCCCGTCGCCGCCGCCACCCCGAACCCGCTCACCCCGGCCGCCCTGGCCGGCATCCTCACCGGCGCCATGACCGTGGTCTTCGTCTCCTCCGTCCTCGGCCTGGCCCTGTACTACAACGACTACGTCACCTGCGTGCAGGACTCCCTCACCGCCAGCGGCGCCGACGGCTGCGAGCGGCTCGCCCCGCAGTGGTACGTCGACATCACCAAGCAGAGCGAGTAGACCCGGTCAGCGGGCCCGGCCGGCGCCGTCCGCGCCGGTCCCGCCCTCGGGGATCCCGCCTTCGGGGGTACCGTCCCGGAGGCCCGACAGGCGGGTGACGGCCCGGTGGGCGCGGATGCGCAGAAGGAGCGCGCCCCGGCGCGCGGGCAGGGCGAGCGCCTTCGGGGCGAGGGGGACGCGGACGCCGGGTTCGCGCAGGAGGTGGAAGCGGGCCAGCAGGGCGGTCGGGGCGGCGACGGCCGCCGTCCAGACCGCCGCGGCCAGGCCCGTCCACCACGGCATCGGCCCCAGCCAGGCCATCCGGCCGGCCGCCAGCGCCCCGCCGGAGAGCCCGCCGAGCCCCGCCGCCGCGACCCCGACCAGCAGCGCGGCCGCCACCGCCGCCACCGCGGTGGCCGCCGGCGGCCACGGGCCGGGCCGGCCGGCCCGGCCGAGGACGGCCGCCCGGCCCAGCACCAGCCCCGGCACCGCACCCGCCAGGGCCGGCAGCACGCACACCACCAGCCGCCAGCCGCCCGCACCCGGCTCCGGGAACAGCGCGAACAGCGGGAACTCCGGCACCGGCCCCAGTACCGTCCGCACCGGCGACACCACCGCCCCCTCCCCCGCCGCGAACCCCGGCCCGAGCGCGTACGCCGCACCCCACAGCACCGCGTTCGGCAGCAGCACCAGGCTCACCAGCAGCACCCCCGCCACCGCCGCCGGCCCGCCCGCGAACACCCCCGGCACGCCACTCGTGGACGCCGCGGCCAGCACCGCGGCCCCCGCCACCACCAGCCCGCCGGCCGCCAGCAGCCCGGCCCCGGCCGCCTGCGCGGCCACCCGGACCGCCACCGCGCCGCCCGTCGGCCGGACCGGCTCCGGCAGCCGCGCCAGCGCCCGTTCCAGCAGACCCGTCACCGCCGGGACCACCGCGCGCCCCCGCGCACCGGCCGCCACCGCCGCCCCGGCCACCAGCGCGACCACCGCGAGGTCCGGCAGCACCCGGGCCCGGAACTCCCCCGCCCCCGCGCACTGCGCCACCACCGCGCACCCCACCGCGCAGTAGCCCGCCCACACCGCCCGCGCGCCGCTGCGCCCCGGACGCCCCGCACTCCGCGCCGCCACCCGGCCCGCCGCCCGGGACAACTGGCCCGCCGCCAGCAGGCCGAGCAGCAGCGGGGTGATCGACAGCGGCGCCTCCGCCGCCCCGCGCAGCACCGGCGCGCCGTGCCCGAGCAGCCAGAGCGCCGCCGCCAGCCGCAGCGCCCCGGACGCTCCCGCGTCCGCGTTCGGCGTCGCCACCCAGAGCCCGAGCACCGGGACGGTGACGGCGCAGAGCCCGAGCAGGGCCGTCCGGACCCCGGCGAGCAGGGCGGACAGGACGGGCCTGGCCCCCAGTTCGCCCGGCGCTCCCAGAATCGGACGACCCGTCAGCTGCGTCATGGCCCACATCGTGCCAAGGCGACTCGCCATGCTCCGTGAAGAGGCAAACCGCCGGGGTGTCCCAGATTATTGGCTTATGCGCATTTTCAGACCATGCCCTTTTGCTGCCGCGACCGACCCGGCCAGGAGCGTCTGATGACCAAGCCCCCGACCGCCGAACACCCCGGCAACCAGCCCGCGCCCGCGACGCAGCGACGCAGCGGGAAGGGGCGTCCCGCCAAGGCCGGGGCCGGACGCGCCCGGGCCGACACCGCTCCCGCCCCCGGGAAGGGCGGGGCACCGCCCGCGCGGAACGAGTCCGCCGAGCTGCTGGGCCGCCTGACGGCGCGTGAGGCACAGGCCTTCGCCCACCTCGCGGCGGGCCGGGACCTCGCCGAGACCGCCGCCGCCCTCGGCGTCACCCCCACCACCGCCCGCAGCTACCGGCACCGGGCCCTGCGCAAGCTCGGCACCCGCACCCAGGACGAGATCGCCGCCCTGGCCGCCCTGCTGCCCGCCCCGGAGCCCGCGCCCGGCGGCCGTCCGGAGCCCGCCGGCGCGAAGCCGCGGCGCGGCGCGGCGGCCGGGTCGGGTGCGCCGGCCGCCGCACCGGGCGACCGGGCCGGGCGCGGACGGCGCACGGCCGACGGACGCGGTGGCGGCACGGACCGGACCGACGCCACCGCCGCGCCGGACCGGCAGGAAGCCGCCCACCGCCCGGAGGCGGACACCACCGGCGCCAACCGGCCGCGGGGCGTCCGCGCCGGCCGGTCCGCCGACAACGGCGCGGCGCCGCCCCGCACGGCCGGGGCCGGGGGCGAGACAGCGACCGGGCGGGACGACGACCACCGGACCACGACCGGACCGGCAGCCCCCGACCGGCACCCGGCCCAGGCCGACGCCGACCGGACGGCGGCCGCACAACCGGCCGGGGACGGCGCCGGAAGGCGGGGGCCGACCGCAGCACACACCCGGCCGACCACGCCGGGACACGGCGACGACCGGACCGCGACCGGACCGGCAGCCCCCGACCGGCACACGACCGGGGACGGCACCGGAGAGCGGAGGCCGGCGGCGGGGTTCGAGGAGGTGTACGAGACCGCGCACACCCGGTTGGCGCAGCAGGTGTTCCTGCTCACCGCGTGCAAGTACCGCGCCGTGCACTGCGTGGGGCGGGCGTTCGGGGAGGCGCGGCGGCGGTGGCCGGAGGCGGTGGCCGGGGGCGAGCCGGAGTCGTGGGTGCGGGCGCGGGCCTTCGAGCTCGCGCTGTCCCCCTGGCACCGGGGCGGCCCCCGGCGCACGCACACGTGGCGGCTGCCGCACCGCCGGATCAAGGTGCGGCCGGCCGACGAGGCCCAGGCGGTCCTGCCGGACCACGACCGCCTCACCGACCGGGACCGCGCGCTGCTCAAGGCACTCCGGCGGCTGTCCCGGCCGCAGCGCCGGGCGCTGGTGCTGCACGACGGGCTGGGGATGCCGGCCGCCGCGGTGGCGGTGGAGGTGGAGTCGACGCTGGCGGCCGCCGAGGGGCGGGTGTGGGCGGCGCGGACGGCGCTGGCGCACTGGGTGCCGGAGCTGGTCGGGACGGATCCGGCGGCGGACGGGTTCGCCGACCGGCTGTGCGCGCTGATGCACCGGGCGGCGGTGCGCGGGGTCCCGCAGCCGTACCGGCCGCCGGTCCCGCTGCTGCGGGCCCGGCACGGACTGGTGAACGCGGGCCGGACGGGGGCGGCGGCGCTGCTGACGGCCGCGGTCGGCGGCGCGGTGGTGGCGACGCTGGCGGGCGGGGGGCCGGGCGCGCTGTTCCGGCCGCCCGGCCCGCCGCCGCCCTCGCTCTGCGCGCCGTTCCCGACGTCGGCCGCCGATCCGGACGCGCCGCTGCCGCTGCTGGCGGACGGGCCGCCGTCGGGGATCCAGAGCCTCTGGTGCTCGCCGACGCCGGGGCTCGAGCCGGTCGTGGTGGATCCGCCGCCGCCCCGCGAGGACGGGCCGTACCGCCCGCCGACGGGCGGGCGGGCCGCCGAGGCACTGCCCCCGCCCGGCGCGGTGGCCGCCGAACCACCGCCCGGCTGCGCACCGGCCTGGGCCCTGCACCCGTGCGCACCGGGCCGGTGAACGCGACGGCACAGCGCGCCGAGCCGAAGGGCGCGCCGGCGCCGAAAGGGAGACAGCACAGCGCCCCCGACCGGAGGTCCGGTCGGGGGCGCTGTGTCGGCGAGCGGGAAGGGTGTCAGCCCTTGAACAGCTCACGGGCCAGGCGGGCGGTCTCGGACGGCGTCTTGCCGACCTTGACGCCGGCGGCCTCAAGGGCCTCCTTCTTGGCCTGCGCGGTGCCCGAGGAGCCGGAGACGATGGCGCCGGCGTGGCCCATGGTCTTGCCCTCGGGGGCGGTGAAGCCCGCGACGTAGCCGACGACCGGCTTGGTCACGTTCTCCTTGATGAAGGCCGCGGCCCGCTCCTCGGCGTCGCCGCCGATCTCACCGATCATGACGATGAGCTCGGTCTCCGGGTCCTCCTGGAACGCCTTGAGGGCGTCGATGTGGGTGGTGCCGATGACCGGGTCACCGCCGATGCCCACGGCCGAGGTGAAGCCGATGTCCCGCAGCTCGTACATGAGCTGGTAGGTCAGGGTGCCGGACTTCGAGACCAGGCCGATCTTGCCGGCCTTGGTGATGTCGGCCGGGATGATGCCGGCGTTCGACTGTCCGGGGCTGATCAGGCCGGGGCAGTTCGGGCCGATGATCCGGGTCTTGTTGCCCTTCGCGCCGGCGTGGGCCCAGAAGGCGGCGGTGTCGTGCACCGGGACGCCCTCGGTGATGACGACGGCCAGGCCGATCTCGGCGTCGACGGCCTCGACGACGGCGCTCTTGGTGTGCGCCGGCGGGACGAAGATGACGGTGACGTCGGCACCGGTCTTCTCGATGGCCTCGGCGACGGTGCCGAAGACGGGCACCTCGGTGCCGTCGACGTCCACGGTGGTCCCGGCCTTGCGCGGGTTGACACCGCCGACGATCTGGGTGCCGGAGGCGAGCATGCGGCGGGTGTGCTTCATGCCCTCGGAGCCGGTCATGCCCTGAACGATGACCTTGCTGTCCTTGGTAAGGAAGATAGCCATGGTGTGAAAGTCCCCTTCCTTACTTGTTGGCCAGCTCGGCGGCGCGGTCGGCCGCACCGTCCATGGTGTCCACCTGCTCGACGAGCGGGTGGTTGGCGTCGGTCAGGATCTGACGACCCAGCTCGGCGTTGTTGCCGTCGAGGCGGACGACCAGCGGCTTGGTGACGGCCTCACCCTTGCTCTCCAGGAGCGCGAGGGCCTGGACGATGCCGTTGGCGACCGCGTCGCACGCGGTGATGCCGCCGAAGACGTTGACGAAGACCGACTTGACGTCGGCGTCGCCGAGGATGATCTCCAGGCCGTTGGCCATGACCTCGGCGGAGGCGCCGCCACCGATGTCGAGGAAGTTGGCGGGCTTGACGCCGCCGTGGTTCTCACCGGCGTAGGCGACCACGTCGAGGGTGCTCATGACGAGGCCCGCGCCGTTGCCGATGATGCCGACCTGGCCGTCGAGCTTGACGTAGTTGAGGCCCTTGGCCTTGGCGGCGGCCTCCAGCGGGTTGGCGGCGGCCTTGTCCTCGAGCGCCTCGTGCTCCGGCTGGCGGAACTCGGCGTTCTCGTCCAGGGAGACCTTGCCGTCGAGCGCGATGATCTTGCCGTCGCCGGACTTGATCAGCGGGTTGACCTCGACGAGGAGGGCGTCCTCCTTGACAAAGACGACCCAGAGCTTCTGCAGGACCTCGGCGACCTGGTCGGCGACCTCGGCCGGGAACTTCGCGGCGGCGACGATCTCGGCGGCCTTCTCCGGGGTGACACCCACGTTGGGGTCGACCGGGATCTTGGCGAGCGCGTCGGGGTTCTCCTCCGCGACGACCTCGATCTCCACGCCGCCCTCGACGCTGGCCATGGCCAGGAAGGTGCGGTTGGTGCGGTCCAGCAGGAACGAGACGTAGTACTCGTCCTTGATGTCCGCGGTCTGGGCCAGCATCACCTTGTGCACGGTGTGGCCCTTGATGTCCATGCCGAGGATCTGCCCGGCCTTGGCGACGGCGTCGGCCGGGTCGGCGGCGAGCTTCACGCCGCCGGCCTTGCCACGGCCGCCCACCTTCACCTGAGCCTTGACGACGGCGCGGCCGCCGAAGCGCTCCGCGATGGCGGCAGCGTCTGCGGCGGTCTCGATGACATCGCCGTCAAGCACGGGCACGCCGTGCTTGGCGAAGAGGTCCCTCGCCTGGTACTCGAACAGGTCCACGTGTTTGTCCTTGTTCGTGGTCGCGGATTGTGTCTCTACGAGCGTGCCACGGCAGGATCTTCGCTGCGGGTCGTCGGGGCGGTGCGGGTACGCAGAAGTACGGCCTTGCGGCCCACACAGCCACGGGCGCACACGTCAATCAACACGCGCGTCACGTCCGTCTGGCAGGTTATCCCCGTACGACGTGCGTGTTTCGCCCGGGGCCTGCCCGTCTTTGGTGAGAACCGTCACAGACAGCTTAGGGGGCGTGCGCCGGGTGCCCCGACCGGCGGCTTCGCGCGGTCGCGCCCCCGGTTCCGCCGTTCGGGTGAGCCCGGCGGAACCCGGGGGCGGCGGCCGCGCCGACGGCTCGGTTCACACCCCCTGGTCCGGGACCGGGATCGGGCGCTTCTCGATCGCCGCCGCCATGATCTCCGGGAAGACGTCGGGGGTGCAGGCGAAGGCCGGGGCGCCGAGCGCGGCCAGCGCGGCGGCGTGCGCGTGGTCGTAGGCGGGCGCGCCCTCGTCGGAGAGCGCCAGCAGGGCGATGAACTGGACGCCGGCCGCCTTCATCGCGGCCACCCGCTTGAGCATCTCGTCGCGGATGCCGCCCTCGTAGAGGTCGCTGATCAGGACGACGATCGTCTCGGCCGGCCGGGTGATCCGGGACTGGCAGTAGGCGAGCGCCCGGTTGATGTCGGTGCCGCCGCCGAGCTGGGTCGCGAAGAGCACGTCGACCGGGTCGGTGAGCTGCTCGGTGAGGTCGACCACGGAGGTGTCGAAGACCACCAGCCGGGTGTCCAGGCTCTTCATCGAGGCGAGCACGGCGCCGAACACCGCCGAGTGCACCACGGACGGCGCCATCGAGCCGGACTGGTCGATGCAGAGGATGACGTCCTTCTTCACCGCGCGCTGGGCGCGGGCGTAGCCGACCAGCCGCTCGGGGACGACCGTGCCGTGCTCGGGCAGGTAGTTCTTCAGGTTGGCCCGGATGGTGCGGTCCCAGTCGATGTCGCGGTGGCGCGGGCGGTTGACCCGGGCGCTGCGGTCCAGCGCGCCGCCCAGGGTGGCCCGGGTGCGGTCGGCGAGCCGGCGCTCCAGGTCGGCGACCACCCGGCCGACGACCGCGCGGGCGGTCTCCCGGGTGGTCTCGGGCAGCGCGTGCTTGAGCGAGAGCAGGGTGCCGACCAGGTGGACGTCCGGCTCGACCGCCTCCAGCATCTCGGGCTCCAGCAGCAGCTGTTCGAGGCCGAGCCGGGTGATGGCGTCCTGCTGCATCAACTGGACGACGGTGGCCGGGAAGTACGTCCGGATGTCGCCCAGCCAGCGGGCCACCTGCGGGGCCGAGCCGCCGAGGCCGGCGCTGCGGCGGCCGGAGCGCGGCTGCCCGGCCCGGCCGTCCTCGGCGGCGCCCCGGTAGAGCGCGGCGAGCGCGCCGTCCATCGCGGCGTCCCGGCCGTGCAGGGTGCGGCCGGTGCCGTCCGCCTCGCCGCCGAGGACCAGCCGCCAGCGGCGCAGCCGCTCGTCGGCGCGGGCGCCGGGGTCGGCGGCGGACGCGGTGCCGGGGGTGGTGACTGCCATCGGAGGCTCCTCTGCGTGCGGTCGGCGGTCGGGGACGGGGGGTGTCGTCAGGTGTCGCGGCCCTCGGCCTGCCGGGGGATCCGCGGGCCGGCGCCGGGTTCTCCGGCGCCGGTCGGCAGCCCGAGCAGCAGGGCCACCACGGGCAGTGCGGCGTCGGCCCGCAGGCGGTCCAACTCGGCGGTTTCCGCGTCCGGTTCGGCGTTCCCGGGGCCGAGCGGGCCGGCCGCGACCCGGCTGCCGACGGTGTGCCGGACGCCGGCCTCCAGGGTGGCGAAGGTGCGCCGCAGCAGCGGCAGCACGTCCGTGAAGACCTCCGCCGGGACGCCGGTCAGCCAGTCGTCGAGCAGGCCGAGCAGGCGGGGGTCGTGGAGCAGCAGGGCGCCGCCCCCGGTCAGGAAGCCCTCGATCCAACCGGCCGCGTCCGCCGGGCTGTTGGCGGCGGACAGCACCAGGCCGAGCCGCCGCCCGGCCTCGCCGGAGTCGAGCCGGCCGTCGTCCAGCAGCAGCCGGACAGCGCGCCCGCGCAGCAGGCCGGGGACGCCGGTGGCCGGTCCGCCGGACGGCTCGCGCCGGGCGAGCGCCCGCAGGGTGGCGGCCCAGCGGTCGGCGAGTCCGGCGAGCCCGGCGGCGGAGCCGTCCGGCTGGTCCAGCAGGCCGATCGCGCCGTGCACCTCGTCCAGGTGGCCGCGCATCACGGCGGCTCCGGCGGCGTCCAGGCCGGTGCAGGCGGGCGGCAGGCCGACGCAGATCCGGTCGGCGAGGCCGCCGGCGACCTCGCCGAGCGCGCCGTGGTCGGTGCCCCGGACGTCGCCGTAGCGCAGCGCGCGGACCAGCGCGGGCAGCGCGCCGGCCAGGTGGGCGACGTCGGTGTCCAGGGCGGCGCAGTCGGCGAGCACCCGCATCACGGCGGGCAGCGCCTCGGCCAGCCCGGCCACCAGGCAGGTCTCCACCAGCCCGGTGAGTTCGGCGAGTTCGGCGGCGGCCCGGGCGGTGCCGACCGCCTTGCCGGCGGCCGCCCGCTCGACCGTGGTGCCCCACTGGGCGGCCTCGGCGATCCGGACCGCGAACTCGGGCTGCCAGCACAGCCGCCAGCTCTCCCGGAAGGTTCCGGTGGAGGCGACGGCGGAGCGGACCGGCACGCCCCAGTCGACGCCGAGCAGGCGCAGCCGGTGCAGCAGCCGGGAGCGGGCCGCGTCGGTCTCCTTGCGCAGGTCGAGGTCGAGGTCGCGCGGGGCGGGGTCGGGCTTGAGCCGCAGGGTGCGCTGGAGCCGGGCGAGGTCGCGCTGGAGCGGGACGGCGGGCGCGGCCTCGGGCACCTCGCCGAGCGCGTCGCCGATCACCAGCCGGTCCTCGACGAGCGCGAGGGCGACGTCCGAGCCGTCGCACATCACCGCGCGGACGGCGTCCAGCGTCTCGGTGAGCCCGGCGAGCGGGCGGCCGCGCAGCACGGCGAGGGTGCGGGCCAGCCGGACGGCCTCGATGACGTGCGCGGAGGAGACCGGGTGGTCCTCGGCGCGCAGCAGGTCGGCGGCCCGGGTGAGCCAGCCGGGCAGCGGGTCGCCGTCCGTGCGGTGCAGGTGGCGGTACCAGCCCGGGGAGACGATCCCGGCGCCGTAGCCGGTGAGTTGGGAGAGCCGGCGGTGCGTCCAGGGCACCCAGGTGACCTCGGTGCGTACCTTCTTCGGCAGCTCGGCGAGCAGCGCCCGGTCGTGCGCGACGGTCGGCATGGCGGCCAGCGCGGGGACGTGGAAGGCCCCGCAGACCACGGCGATCCGCCGGTGGCCGGCCCGGCGGGCGGCGCGGATCTGCTGGCGCATGTACGCCTCGCGCCGCTCGTCGCGCCGGCCCGCTCCGCCGTCCTCGCGCAGGGCCGCCATCGCCTCGGCGACGGCCGCGAAGGGCGCGAGCGCGTCCTCGCCGTCGCCGGGGCGGCGGTGCTCGACGACGTCCTCCCACCAGCGCTCCGGGTCGTCGTGGCCGGCGGCCTCGGCGAGCCGGGCGATCGGGTCGCCCGGCAGGTCCGCGTCCGCCGCGTCGGCGCCGTCACCGCCCCGCTCCTCCGCCTCCGCGGCGTCGGCGAAGGCGTAGCCGGCCGGCAGGTCGATGAAGCGGAGCGGGAGGCCGAGTTCGGTGGCGTAGCGGATCGCCACCCACTCCGGCGAGAACTCGGCGTACGGCCAGAAGGCGGCGCGGGCCGGGTCGTCGGCCGCGTGGGCCAGCAGGGCGACCGGCGGCACCATGTCCTTCTCCCCCGCCAGTGCGAGGATCGGGTCGGCCTCCGGCGGGCCCTCCACCAGGACGGCGTCCGGTCGCAGCTGCTCCAGTGCGGCGGCCACCGAGCGGGCCGAGCCGGGGCCGTGGTGCCGGACGCCGAGCAGCGTCACCTCTGCGCTCATCGCGCGCTCCCTCCCGAGTGTTCCGAGCTTGCGGTCGTACGGTGCACGGCCGTGCGGGGCACGGTCGTGCCGTTCAGCGGGCGTTCTCACGGGCGGCGCGGTAGAAGTCCTTCCAGCCGTCGCGCTCGCGGACCACGCCCTCCACGTACTCGCTCCAGACCTGCTGGTCGGCGGCCGGGTCTCGGACCACCGCGCCGATCACACCGGCCGCGACGTCGGCGGCCCGCAGCACGCCGTCGCCGAAGTGGGCGGCGAGCGCCATGCCGTTGGTGACCACCGAGATGGCCTCGGCGGTGGAGAGGGTGCCGCTGGGGGTCTTCACCTTGGTCCGGCCGTCGGCGGTGATACCGGCCCGCAGCTCGCGGAAGACGGTCACCACGCGCCTGATCTCCTCGGCTCCGCCGGGCAGTTCCGGCAGCTGGAGGGAGCGGCCGAGCTGCTCGACCCGGCGGCTGACGATCTCGACCTCCTCCTCCAGCGAGCCGGGCAGCGGCAGCACCACGGTGTTGAAGCGGCGGCGCAGGGCGCTGGACAGCTCGTTGACGCCGCGGTCGCGGTCGTTGGCGGTGGCGATGAGGTTGAAGCCGCGCACGGCCTGGGTCTCGGTGCCCAGCTCCGGGATCGGGAGGGTCTTCTCGGACAGGATGGTGATCAGACTGTCCTGGACGTCCGCCGGAATGCGGGTCAGCTCCTCGACCCGGGCGATCCGGCCCTCCGCCATCGCCCGCATCAGCGGCGAGGGGACGAGCGCCTCCCGGCTCGGCCCGTTGGTGAGCAGCTCCGCGTAGTTCCAGCCGTACCGGACGGCCTCCTCGGGGGTGCCGGCGGTGCCCTGCACCAGCAGCGTGGAGTCGCCGCTGATCGCCGCGGCGAGGTGCTCGGACACCCAGGTCTTGGCGGTGCCCGGCACGCCGAGCAGCAGCAGCGCGCGGTCGGTGGCGAGCGTGGTGACGGCGACCTCCACCACCCGGCGCGGGCCGATGTACTTGGGGGTGATCACGGTGCCGTCGGGCAGCTCGCCGCCCAGCAGGTAGGTGGCGACGGCCCACGGGGAGAGCTTCCAGCGCTCCGGGCGCGGGCGGTCATCCTGGGCGGCCAGCGCGGACAGCTCGGCGGCGAACGCGTCCTCGGCGTGCTGCCGCAGGACCTCGGTCACGACGTCGGTCATCGGGGCTCCTTCGGGTCGGCCGCCGGGCACACGGATGCCCGGGCGACGGGGTGATCGGGGGGAGCCAGGTCGGCGTCCCGGCCTGCGGAACCACCATGCACCGGACCACTGACAATCCTGACCGGACCTCAGTTCGGGCCGTCCGGGCCGCCGGTCGACTGTCAGTGCCGCCGCCTACCGTCGTGGTCATGGAGGAACGCTGGAGCACCGAACACGTCCTGTCCCTGGCACCCGACGCCGCCTCGCGGAAGGCCGCGGGCAAGCTCTCCGCGCCCGCCCCCTGGTCCGCCGCGGGCACCGACGGCGCGGCGGTCTGGGGCGAGTGCAGGGGCAGCGGCAGCACGCCGTACCGCACGGTCGTCGAGCTCGCCACGCCCGCCTACCAGTGCAGCTGCCCGAGCCGGAAGTTCCCCTGCAAGCACGCCCTGGGGCTGCTGCTGCTCTGGAGCGGCTCGCCCACCGCGGTGCCGGACGGCGCGGAGCCCGCCGACTGGGCCGCCGAGTGGCTGAAGGGCCGCCAGGAGCGCGCCGAGCAGCGGGCCGTGCGAGCGGAGGCGCCGGCCGACCCGGCCGCCGCCCGCCGCCGCGCCGAGAAGCGCTCCGCCCGGGTCGCGGCCGGCGCCGCCGAGCTGCGGCTGCGGCTCGCCGACCGGGTCCGGCACGGCCTCGCCGACCAGTCCACCGCCGGCCCCTGGGAGGAGGTCGCGGCCCGGATGGTCGACGCCCAGGCCCCCGGCCTGGCCACCCGGGTCCGCGAACTCGACGCGGTGCCGCAGCACGGGCTGCTGGCGGAGTACGCGATGCTCCACCTGCTCGCCACCGCCGCGACCCGGCTCGACGAGCTGCCCGCGCCGCTCGCCGCGACCGTCCGCGCCCGGGTCGGCTACACCACCGAGACCGCCGAGCTGCTGGCCGGCCCGACCGTCCGGGACCGCTGGCAGGTCCTCGGCAGCCGGACCTCGCCCATGGAAGGGGGGTCCGACGAACGGCTGACCACCCGCCGGCTCTGGCTGCGCGGCGCCAAGACCGGCCGCCCGGCCCTGCTGATCGCCTTCGGCCGCCCCGGCCAGGCCCCCGAACTCGCCCTGCCCACCGGCCAGGTGGTCGAGGCCGAGCTGGCCTTCCACCCCGGCGCCCGCCCGCTGCGGGCCGTCCTCGGCACCCGCTACGGCGCCCCCGCGCCGGCACCCGACGGGCCGCCGCCCGGCCTGGCCGTCGCCGAGGCGGTGGCCGGCTACGGCACCGCGGTGGCCGACGACCCGTGGCTGGACGCCTGGCCGACGGTGCTCACCGAGGTCGTCCCGGTGCTCTCCGAGGAGGGCTGGCACCTCACCGACGGCCGGCACACCGTCCCGGTGCACCGCGCCGCCGTGCCGGAGGCCGCGCTCTGGCGGCTCGCCGCCGTCTCCACCGGCCGTCCGCTCACCGTCTTCGGCGAGTACGGCCACCGCGGCTTCGCACCGGTCACCGCCTGGGGGCCCGACGGCCGCCCGATCGGCCTCGGCACGCCCTGAGCGGGCCCCGCCGCGCCCCGGGCGCGCGCCGCGAGCCCGCCGACACCCCGACGTCCACCCGCACCCGTTCCACCGGAGGAGGAGGCCCCGTGCCCGACCCCTGGGAGTCCCTGCAGACCACCGCCCTGCTGGGCACCGACCGCCGCCCGCTCCCCGCGCCCGGCCCGGCCGCCCCGTACGACGAGGCCGTCGACCGCGCCGACCCGGCCACCGCGCTGCTCGAACTCGCCGCCCTGGAGACGGTCCGCCGCCGGGCCGGCGCGCTGCCCGTGCCGGCCGCCGCCCCGGCCGACCGGCCGGCCGCCGAGGACCCCCGCCCCGAGCTGCCGGCCGCCGCCGCGCGCCGGCTCTCGCTGCTGCTCTCCACCCGCGGCGGCGGCAGCGGCGTGCTCGCCAACGTCGGCGAGCTGCTCCCGCAGTGGCTCGCCACCGCCCGCGAGCGCGGCTACCGCGCGCCCGCCGCCAGCGTCCCGGCCCTGCTGGACGCCGCCCGCGCCCGCAGCGAGCTGCGCCCCGACGCGGTCGCGCTGGCCGGCCCGCTCGGCCGCTGGCTCGCCGAGCGCAACGCGGACTGGCGGTTCGTCCAGCGCGCCGCCCCGGAGCCGGTGCCCGCCCCGGAGCCCGCCTCCGCCCCGGACACCGCGCCCGCCGAGGGCGACCGGCTGTGGCACGAGGGCCTGTTCGCCGAACGGGTCACCCACCTCACCCTGCTCCGCCGCCGCGACCCGGCGGCCGGGCTCGCGCTGCTGCGCGGCACCTGGTCCACCGAGCGCGCCGAGGACCGGCTGCTGTTCCTGGACGCCCTCCAGGAGGGCCTCTCGCTCGCCGACGAACCCTTCCTGGAGGCCGCGCTGGGCGACCGCAGCAAGAACGTCCGGGCCACCGCCGCCGAACTGCTCTCCACCCTGCCCGGCTCCGCGCTGGCCACCCGGATGGCCGAGCGCGCCCGCACCGCCGTGCGCCTCTCCGCCCATGGCACGCACGTGCTGGTCACCCCGCCCACCGCCTGCGACCCGGCCATGCAGCGCGACGGCATACCCCCCAAGTCGCCCACCGGGCGCGGCGAACGGGCCTGGTGGTTCGGCGAGGTGATCGCCGCCGCACCGCTCTCCCTGTGGTCCGGGCACACCGGCCTGACGCCCGAGCGGCTGCTCACGCTGCGGGTCGGCGACGCGATCGACGAGACCAGCAGCACCTGGGCCGACGACCTGCGCGAGGCCTGGGCCCGGGCCGCCGTCCGCCAGCAGGACGCCGCCTGGGCGCGCGCCCTGCTCGGCCCCGCGCCCGTCCCCGGCCCCGGGCGCCCCGCCCGCACCACCGGCGCCCCCGCCAAGCTGCTCGCGGTGCTCCCGCCCGCCGAACGGGCCGCCTGGACGGCCGCGTTCATCGAGGCGCACGGCCTCGGTGACGCCTTCCAGCTGCTCGGCGCCTGCGCCACCCCGTGGACGCCGCCGCTCTCCACCGCGGTGGTCGAGGCACTGGCCCGGGCCGCCGCCTCCGGTGCCTACCCGTGGAGCCACAGCGGGGTGCTGGGCATGACCGAACGCGCGCTCTCCCCGGAGAGCGCCGGGGCGGTCGAGGCGCTGGCCGCCGGGTCCGCGCCCGCCACCGCCTGGGGCGAGACCTTCGCCCGGCTCGCCGGGACGCTGCGCTTCCGCGAGGCGATGCTCGCCGAACTCGCGGCCTGACCGGCGGCCGCCCGCGGCCCGGGCCACCCGGCCCCGGACACGCGACGGGGCCTGACACGCGACGGGGCCGGGTACCGGACACGCCGTCCGGCCCCGGCCCCGTCGACGGCGGTCAGCCCGCGGCGCGCAGGTTGGCCTCGACCCAGGCGACCACGTCGCTGGTCGGCGTGCCCGGGGTGAAGATGTCGGCGACACCCATCGCCTTCAGCTCGACGATGTCGTCGTCCGGGATGATCCCGCCGCAGAACACCTTGATGTCCTCGGCCTCGCGCTCCTTCAGCAGCTCCAGCACCCGCGCGCAGAGCGTCATGTGCGCCCCGGACAGGATCGACAGGCCGATGCCGTCCGCGTCCTCCTGGATCGCGGTGTCGACCACCTGCTCCGGCGTCTGGTGCAGGCCGGTGTAGATGACCTCCATACCGGCGTCGCGCAGGGCGCGCGCGATGACCTTGGCGCCGCGGTCGTGGCCGTCCAGCCCCGGCTTGGCGACCACCACGCGGATCGGTCCTGACACACCCATCACTGCCTCCCGGACCTCGTCGTCCATCCCCCACCGGACTTTGTGAGCACGGGCGAGGTTAACGAGCAATAACCAATCTGAGGGGAGGGTAGCGTCACCCGCCGGGGTTGGCGGCGCCGCCCCTCAAGACGAGGGGAAAATCACAGCCCGCCCGCCGCCCTCCCCTGTTCTACCCCGCAACCGCACACCCGCAGCCCCTTGACATCCGGACTTTTGTCCGGACGTCGGGCTTCCGGCTACAGTCACGGTCGTTTCACCCTCCGTCCCCGCCCGACGACGCGCCCGAGGCCACCGAGGAGGCAGCCGCGATGGCTCCCGAAGCAGCCGCCCGCCCGACCCGTGCGGAACTGCGTCTCGCCGCCCGCGAGCAGTCCCGGTCCCAGCGCCGCGACGCCGCCAAGGCCGCCACCCGCACGGCACTGCTGCGGGTCGCCCTGCCGTCGGTGGCCGCGCTCGGCGTCGCCGCCGCGGCGGCCGTCACCGTGCAGGGCGAGGCCGACCAGCAGCGCGCCCAGGCGGCCGGCCGGGCCCCCGAGCAGACCACCGCCGCCGACGTACCGGACGGCGCGCACGCCGAGGCCGCGCAGGCCGCCCAGCAGGCGCTCGCCGCCGGCCAGGCCGACCAGGCCTCCCGCGGCGACGCCCGCCAGCCGCTCGCCGGAACCCAGGGCGCGCCCGACGCCGCCGGGCAGCCGGCCACGCAGGCCGCCGCCACCGACCAGGTACCCGCACCGGCCCGCCCCACGGTCTCGATGCCGGTCGCCCAGCACGGCATCGGCGAGGCCTTCGGCGCGGCCGGCACCCACTGGGCCAAGCGGCACACCGGCATCGACTTCCCGGTGGACGGCGGCACCCAGGTGATGGCCGTCACCGACGGCACCATCCGCACGCAGTGGAACGCGTCGTACGGCTACATGACGATCCTCAAGACCGCCGACGGCACCGAGGTCTGGTACTGCCACCTGCGCTCGTACAAGATCCGCAAGGGCACGGTGAAGGCCGGCGACGTCATCGCCTTCGTCGGCAGCAGCGGCAACAGCACCGGCCCGCACCTGCACCTGGAGGTCCGCCCGGCCGGCGGGGGCGCCCCCGTCGACCCGCTGCCCTGGTTCCTCGCCCAGGGCCTCGACCCGCGCTGAGCACCGCGCGGGCCGGGGAGCCCCGGGTCCGCTAGAGCTTCTCGACCGGCGCGTAGCGCAGCAGCAACTGCTTGCGCCCCTCCGTGCCGAAGTCCACCGTGGCCTGCGCCTTGTCGCCGGCCCCGGTGGTGGCCACCACCGTGCCCAGCCCGAAGGTGTCGTGGGTGACCCGGTCGCCGACCGCCAGCGCGACCACCTCCCGCTCCACCGCCGCGCCCGAGCGCCGCGCCGACTGGCCCCAGCCCGCCTTCGGCGAGGCCCCGGCCGACTGGCCTCGCGAGGAGGCGCCGCCGCGCGACGAACCGCCCGACCCGCCCGAACCGCCCGAGGACTTCCCGCCCCAGGACGACCCGGACGAGAAGCCCCGCGAGGCCGGCGCCGACGCCGCCCCCGTGCGCTTCCACTCCACCAGCGTCTCCGGGATCTCCTCCAGGAACCGCGAGGCCGGGTTGTACGACGGCTGCCCCCAGGCGCTGCGCAGCACCGACCTGGTCAGGTAGAGCCGCTGCCGCGCCCGGGTCAGCCCGACGTACGCGAGGCGCCGCTCCTCCTCCAGCTCCTTGACCTGGTTGAGCGCCCGCATGTGCGGGAAGATGCCGTCCTCCATGCCGGTCAGGAAGACCACCGGGAACTCCAGGCCCTTGGCGGTGTGCAGGGTCATCATCGTGATGACGCCCTGGCCCTCCCCGTCCTCGTCCGGGATCTGGTCCGAGTCGGCGACCAGCGCCACCCGCTCCAGGAAGTCGGCCAGCGAGCCGACCGGCGGCGCGCCGTCCTCGCCCGCGTCCGGGCGCTCGCCCGGGTCCTGCTCGTACTCCAGGGCGACCGAGGCCAGCTCCTGGAGGTTCTCCACCCGGGTCTCGTCCTGCGGGTCGGTCGACGCCTGGAGCTCGGCGAGGTAGCCGGTCTCCTCCAGCACCGCCTCCAGCACCGCGGCCGGACCCGCGCCGGACTCGACGACCTGGCGCAGCCCGGCCATCAGCGCGTTGAACTTCTTCACCGCGTTCGCCGAGCGCGCGGCCATCCCGTACGCCTCGTCGACCCGCTGCAGCGCCTGCGCGAAGGAGATCCGTTCGCGCGCGGACAGCGCGTCGATCATCGCCTCGGCCCGCTCGCCGATGCCGCGCTTGGGCACGTTGAGGATCCGGCGCAGCGGCACGGTGTCCTCCGGGTTGGACAGCACCCGCAGGTAGGCCAGGACGTCCTTGACCTCCTTGCGCTCGTAGAAGCGCACCCCGCCGACCACCTTGTACGGCAGGCCGACCCGGATGAACACCTCCTCGAAGACACGGGACTGCGCGTTGGTGCGGTAGAAGATCGCGACGTCGCCGGGCTTGGCCGCGCCCGCGTCGGTGAGCCGGTCGATCTCGTCGGCGATGAACTGGGCCTCGCCGTGCTCGTCGTCCGCGACGTAGCCGACGACCTTCTCGCCGTCCTCGCCGGCCGTCCAGAGCTTCTTCTTGCGCCGGTTGGCGTTGCGCTCGATGACGGAGTTGGCCGCGCTCAGGATGGTCTGGGTGGAGCGGTAGTTCTGCTCCAGCAGGATCGTGGTGGCGTTCGGGTAGTCCTCCTCGAACTGGAGGATGTTGCGGATCGTCGCGCCGCGGAAGGCGTAGATCGACTGGTCCGCGTCACCGACCACGCACAGCTCGGCGGGCGGCACCTCGGCCAGCCGGCCGGCCGCCGGGTCGACCCAGTCGCCGTCGACGGTGCGCTTCGGCGCGTCGACGGCCGCGCCGCCGCTCAGCTCGCGGACCAGCGTGTACTGGGCGTGGTTGGTGTCCTGGTACTCGTCGACCAGGATGTGCCGGAACCGCCGCCGGTAGTGCTCCGCGACGTCCGGGAACGCCTGGAGCAGGTTCACCGTCGTCATGATGATGTCGTCGAAGTCGAGGGCGTTGGCCTCGCGCAGCCGCCGCTGGTAGAGGACGTACGCCTCGGCGAGCTTCTTCTCCATCGGGTTGGCGGCCTGATCGGCGTAGGTCTCCTCGTCGATCAGCTCGTTCTTGAGGTTGCTGACCTTGGCGGTGAAGGACTTCGGCGGGAACTGCTTGGGGTCCAGGTCGAGGTCGCGGCAGACCAACGCCATCAGCCGCTGCGAGTCGGCCGAGTCGTAGATCGAGAACGACGAGGTGAAGCCGAGCTGCTTGGACTCGCGGCGCAGGATCCGCACGCAGGCGCTGTGGAAGGTGGAGACCCACATCGCCCGGGCGCGCGGGCCGACCAGCTGCTCGACGCGCTCGCGCATCTCGCCGGCCGCCTTGTTGGTGAAGGTGATCGCCAGGATCTCGCCCGGCTGCACCCCGCGCGCGCCGAGCAGGTACGCGATCCGGTGGGTGAGCACCCGGGTCTTGCCGGAGCCGGCGCCGGCCACGATCAGCAGCGGCGAGCCGGCGTGCAGCACGGCCTCGCGCTGCGGGTCGTTCATGCCCTCCAGCAGCGCGGCCGGGTCGATCACGGGGCGGGCGGCGCCGTTGCGGTACCAGGCGTCCCGCTCCGCCTCGGCGGCGTGGTCGGTGTGGAACAGCCCGTCCGGGATCGCCTCCTCGTAGGCGTCGTACGGGGCGTCGTCCCCGTACGGCGGCGGCTCCTCGTCGATCGGCGGCGCGGGCTGCTTCGACCCGGCGGCGGGGGCCTCGAAACCGGGGAGCGGGAGGTCGTCAAAGAGGCTACTCATGGCACTGACGAGTCTATGGCCACGCGCCGACAAGCCCGCCCGGCCCTTGACAGGACCGGGCGGGGCCGCAGGACGGCGGGGTGGCGGGACGGCCCGCCCGGCCCGGCCGGCGCGCTCGGACCGGCCGGCCCGCTCAGACCAGTCGGCGCGCGGTGGCCCAGCGGGTCAGCTCGTGCCGGTTGCTCAGCTGGAGCTTGCGCAGCACCGCCGAGACGTGGCTCTCCACCGTCTTCACCGAGATGAACAGCTGCTTGGCGATCTCCTTGTACGCGTAGCCGCGGGCGATCAGCCGCAGCACCTCGCGCTCGCGCTGGGTCAGCCGGTCCAGGTCCTCGTCCACCGGCGGGGTGTCGGTGGCGGCGAAGGCGTCCAGCACGAAGCCGGCCAGCCGGGGCGAGAACACGGCGTCCCCGTCGGAGATCCGGAAGATCGCGTCGACCAGGTCGGTCCCGGTGATCGTCTTGGTGACGTAGCCGCGGGCGCCGCCGCGGATCACCCCGATCACGTCCTCCGCCGCGTCCGACACCGAGAGCGCCAGGAAGCGCACTCCCCCCGGATCGCCCATCAGCCCGGCCGAGCGGCGCAGCACCTCGACGCCGCCGCCACCGGGCAGGTGGACGTCCAGCAGCACCACGTCGGGCCGCGTCTCGGCCACCACCCGGACCGCGGACTCCACGTCGTCGGCCTCGCCGACCACGTCGATCCCGGTCGTCTCGGTGCGCCCGATCTCCGCCCGTACCCCCGTCCGGAACATCCGGTGGTCGTCGACCAGCACGACCCGCGCGCGGCGCTCCGGCGCTGCCTCAGTCATTCGCTCTCTCCATCTCCAGCTCGACCTCGGTCCCGCCGTCCGGCGCCGGCCGCACCCGTGCGGTGCCGCCGTTGCGCTTCATGCGGCCGAGGATCGACTCGCGTACGCCCATCCGGTCCTCGGGCACCGTGTCCGGGTCGAAGCCCGGGCCGTGGTCGCGGACGAACACCATCACGGTCCTCCCCTCGACCTCGGCGTAGACCTGGACCGGTCCCCCGCCACCGTACTTGGCCGCGTTGACGGTCGCCTCCCTCGCGGCCTGCATCTGCGCCGCGATCCGCTCGTCCATCGGGCAGTCGCCGACGATCACCACCTCGACCGGGACGCCGTGCCGGTCCTCGACCTCGGCCACCACCGCCCGCAGGCTCTCCGCCATGGTGTCCGGCGCCTGCTCGGCGACCGCCTCCGGGCGGTAGAGCCAGAGCCGCAGCTCGCGCTCCTGCGCCCGGGCCAGCCGCAGCACCTCCTTGGGGTCCTCGGCGCGGCGCTGGATGAGGGTCAGCGTGTGCAGCACCGAGTCGTGGACGTGGGCGGCGATCTCGGCGCGCTCCTGGGCCCGGATGCGGGCGGTGCGCTCGGCGCCGAGGTCCTGCCACATCCGCAGCGCGTAGGGGCCGACCAGCACCAGCACACCGGCCAGCACCGCGAGCGAGGCCTCGACCACCGAGCCGATCGTCGAGCCGCTGCCCTGGGTGGCGAGGAAGGCGATGATGCCCGCCACCACCAGCAGCACGCCCACGCCGACCCGGGTGTAGGCGCCGCGCCGCTTCTCGCCCTCCTCCAGGCCGAACCAGCGCTGCCAGCGCGAGTCGTCGGCCTGCCGCCAGACCAGCGCCACACCGACGCCGATCGCCAGCAGCGGCCAGGTGTACGGCTTGGCGGTCTGCACGTTGAGCGCGTTGAGCAGGGCGATCACACCGATCACCAGCATCACCAGCGCGGCCAGCTGGCCCAGCCCGCCCTGCCGCTGGCCCGCGGACGCGGAGCCGGAGGCACCGGCCCCCTCGCCCGCCTCGACCGGCTCGCCGCGCAGGGCGTGCTGCAGCACCTCGCGCAGCCGGCCGATCCACCCGCCGCGCCGGCCGCCCTTGCTCAGCTCCCCGCCGCCGCCCGACTGCCAGGAGCCGACCGGGACGAAGGCGCCGTTCACGTACACCCAGTGCGCGCCGGCCCGCGGCTCGCCGATGCCGATCGGCACCACGAACCAGAACGCCGCGTAGAGCAGCGCGCCGAGGCCCTGGGCGAAGAACAGCACCACGAAGGCGATCCGCACCCAGCTGACGGGCAGTCCGAGGTGCACGGCGAGCCCGTGCGCGACGCCGCCGAGCATCCGCCCCTGCGGGCTGCGGTACAGCCGGCGGTACGGCGGTTTCCCGTCCGCGGGCGCGGCCGGGTCGCCGCCCCCGGACGGCGCTGGCTCGGGGGCGAGGGGGCGGGGGTCGGAACCGGGTGCTGCCACGGCACCGATGGTTCCACGCGGGCGGACCCGGACGCATCAGGGTGTGGCCCTGACCCTTATCAGGGACAAGTCAGGGTCCGAGCAGGGACGGGACCGGTTGGGCGGGGGTCCGGCACCCACCAGGATGGTGGCCATGACCGAAGACCACCGCGCAGAGGAGCTCCACGAGGCCGGGACGAGCGCCCCGCCCGCGCCGGACCGACCCCCGCTGACCCGGGCCGAGCACCACCGCGTGGTGGCCGGCGTCTGCGGCGGCCTCGGCCGGCACCTGGACATCGACCCGGTGGTGTTCCGCGTCGTGACGGTCGTGCTCTGCCTCTCCGGCGGCCTCGGCCTCTTCCTCTACGGCCTGGCCTGGCTGATCGTGCCGACCGAGCCGGGTGCGGACGGCAAGGGCGGCCGCTCCGGCCGCACCGAGCTCCAGCGGGTGCTCACCGGCCGGGTGGACGGCCAGTCGGTCGGCGCGGTGCTGCTGACCGTGATCGGCACCGGCGTCTTCTTCTCCTCGATGGGCGACGGCGACCAGCTGTTCCCGCTGCTGCTGCTCGCCGGGCTGGTCTTCCTCGCCGTCCGCTACGACCCCGAGCGGCGCCGCGGCGGCCGGATCCGCGGCCGCCGCCACCGGCACGGCCACCGCCACGGGTTCGGGGACGGCGACGGCGGACCGCAGGGCGGCCCGTACGACCGGTACTTCCCGGACGCCGCCCCCTCCGCCGGGACCGCCGAGAACGGCTACCGCTGGCCGCGCGAGGAGCCGGCCGCGGCCGAGGAGGCCCGCGCCCGGCACGCCGCCGCGCGCGAGGCCGGCACCGTCCCGGCCGACACCCCGCACGCCGGCCCGTCCGGCTACCTGTGGGACCCGCGCCACCCCGAGCGCGACCCGTACGGCGGCACCGCCCCGACCCCGCCGCCCGGCGCCCCGGCCCGGCCGTGGTGGCAGCGCACCGACCTGCCGCAGGGCGACCCGCTGCGCAAGGAGACCGGCCCCGTCCCGCCGAGCCCGCCGGGCCCGCCGCCCGCGCCGCGCCCCCCCGTGGTGGTGCACCGGCGCGAGCGCTCCCCGCTCGGCCTGATCGGCCTGCTGCTGGCGGTGGGCGCCGCCAGCGCCGTCTGGTCGGCCTCGGCCGACGGCGGGGGGACGGTGCGGGCCGGCACCGTGCTGGCCACCGCGCTGCTGGTGATCGGGCTGACCCTGCTGCTCGGCGCGAAGTTCGGCCGGGCCCGCCGGCTGGTGGTCCCGGGCCTGCTGCTCACCGTCGCGCTGACCGCGATCGGCGGCTCGTCGGTCACCACCCGGAACGTGGCCGGCGACCGCAGCTGGACCGTCGCCACGGCCGCCGAGCTGCAGCCCAAGTACTCGCTGGGGGTCGGCTCGCTGCGCCTGGACCTCAGCGCGATCGACCCGGCCGGCGCGACCCTGGCCACCACCGCCGAGCTCGGCGCCGGCGACCTGACCGTGACGGTGCCGTCGGGCGTGACGGTCAACGTGCGCAGCGAGATCGGCCTGGTCGAGGTCCGCGTCACGGGCCAGGACGGCTACGACGACGGGCCGGGGAAGCGCACCTACCAGCTGCTCCCGGCGAACGGACAGGCATCCAAGGGCACGCTCGACCTCACGCTGAAGGTCGGGCTCGGCAACATCAAGGTGGTCCAGCAGTGAGGAAGCACCAGCTCGACCTGTTCTCGCTGATCGCCGGGGGGCTGTTCACCGCGATCGCGGTGCTCTACCTGGTGGCGGCGGTGAACGATGTCTCGGTGAACGGCCGGATCGTCATCCCGGTGACCTTCATCGTCCTGGGCCTGGGCGGCCTGGCCGGGGCGGTGGCGGCGGCGGTGCGCCGCTCCCGGCCGGAGGACCACGGCCCGGACCGGGGCGCGTCCTAGCGGCTGTCCCGGGGCCGTCCTAACTCTCCAGCGGCCCCAGGCGCAGCTTGTCGCCCTCCTTGGTGACCCGATACTTCGGCAGCGGCTTGGTCGCCGGGCCGTTCACCACCGCACCGGTGGCGGCGTCGAACCGGGAGCCGTGGCAGGGGCAGTAGAGCTTGCCGTCCTTCGGCGCGTCGACCGCGCAGCCGGAGTGCGTGCAGACCGAGGAGAACGCGCAGTACTGGCCCGCCTTGGGCTGCACCACGTAGACCGCGTCACCGCTGGCCGGGTCCTTGACCTGGGCCGAGCCGCCGACCGGCACGCTCGCGGCGTCCACCGTGACCGGCGCGGCGGCCGGCGCCGGGACGGCGGACTGCTTCGCCTTCGCGTCCGCGCCGGGCTTGTCCCGCCCGAAGGTGGCGGTCAGCGAGCCGGTGAGCAGTCCGGCGCCGCCCATCGCGACCGCCGCGATGCCGCCGTCCATCAGGGCCCGGCGCCGGACGTGGTCCTCGCGCAGGCCGCGCCTCCGGTCCCGGGCGGCGCGGCGGGCGAGGTAGCCGTCCACCGAGAGGTACGGGGTGCCGGCCAGCACCAGCGGCGTCCAGGCCATCAGGTAGGCGAGGTCGTTGCCGAGGTAGTAGGGCGCGACGGTCCAGCTGACGGTGAGCCAGAGGGTGAGGTTGATCAGGGCCCCGCCGGCGGCGGCGAGCCGGCCCCAGAGGCCGAGCAGGGTGCCCAGGCCCACCGCCAGCTCGCCGAAGGCGACCAGCAGGGCGAACGGGGTGGGGTGGGACAGGGCCGGGCCGAGCAGGAAGTCGATCGGGCTGGAGCCCTTGACGGCCCGGGTCTGCGAGACGAACGAGGCCGGGTCGCCGGCCCCGGCCAGGTAGTGGCTGTCGGAGAGCTTGTCGAGCGCCGCGTAGACGAAGGTGACGCCGAGGAAGATCCGCAGCGGCAGCAGCGCCAGCCGCGAACCGGCCGCCTTCCAGGCGGCGATCCGACCGGCCCGGCCCGGGCCCGCGCCGTCAGGAGTGCCTGGGGTGCCGGGTGCCGGTCCGGCCGCGCCCTCGCCGGTCGTCCCGGCACCGGCCGCACCCGGCCCGGCCGCCACGGAGCTGCTGGCCTCCGCCATTCCCCACACCTTCCCTCACCGGCCCGTCACCGCCTGACAGGTCCGGACGCATTCTGCCCGCTCGTGAGCGCTTTCGGTGGGAGGGCCCACCTGGCGGGTGCCGTCCACCGCGAACGGCCGCGCCGTCGAACCCTGGTACGGGATCGACGGCGCGGCCGTTCAAGCCGGTTCAGGACCGGCCGGGGCGGGGAGTGCTCACTCCCACTCGATGGTGCCCGGCGGCTTGCTGGTGCAGTCCAGCACCACGCGGTTGACGTCGCGGACCTCGTTGGTGATCCGGGTGGAGATGCGGGCCAGCACGTCGTACGGCAGGCGCGACCAGTCGGCCGTCATGGCGTCCTCGGAGGACACCGGGCGCAGCACGATCGGGTGGCCGTAGGTGCGGCCGTCGCCCTGGACGCCGACGCTGCGGACGTCCGCCAGCAGGACCACCGGGCACTGCCAGATCTCGCGGTCCAGGCCGGCCGCGGTCAGCTCCTCGCGGGCGATCGCGTCGGCCTCGCGCAGCAGGTCCAGGCGGTCCCTGGTGACCTCGCCGACGATCCGGATGCCCAGGCCCGGGCCCGGGAACGGCTGGCGCTGGACGATCTCCTCCGGCAGGCCCAGCTCCTGGCCGACCATCCGGACCTCGTCCTTGAACAGCTTGCGCAGCGGCTCGACCAGCGCGAACTGGAGGTCCTCGGGCAGGCCGCCGACGTTGTGGTGGGACTTGATGTTGGCGGTGCCGGTGCCGCCGCCGGACTCCACCACGTCCGGGTACAGGGTGCCCTGGACGAGGAAGTCGACCGACTCGCCGTGCTCGCCGGCCTCGGCGATGATCTCGGCCTGCGCCTGCTCGAAGACCCGGATGAACTCCCGGCCGATGATCTTGCGCTTCTCCTCCGGGTCGCTGACGCCCTTCAGCGCGTCGAGGAAGCGCTCCTGCGCGTCGACGACCTTCAGCTGCACGCCGGTGGCGGCGACGAAGTCCTTCTCGACCTGCTCGGTCTCGCCCTTGCGCATCAGGCCGTGGTCGACGTAGACGCAGGTCAGCCGGTCGCCGATGGCCTTGTTGACCAGGGCGGCGGCGACCGCCGAGTCCACGCCGCCGGAGAGGCCGCAGATGGCGCGCTTGTTGCCGACCTGGGCGCGGATCGCCGCGACCTGCTCCTCGACCACGTTGCCGGTGGTCCAGGTGGGGGCGAGGCCGGCGCCGCGGTAGAGGAAGTGCTCCAGGACCTGCTGGCCGTGGTCGGAGTGCAGCACCTCGGGGTGGTACTGGACGCCGTAGAGCCGGGCCTCGTCGTTCTCGAAGGCCGCGACCGGCACCACGTCGGTGGAGGCGGTGACGGTGAAGCCCTCGGGGGCCGCGGAGCAGGCGTCGCCGTGCGACATCCACACCGAGTGCTCGGCCGGGACGCCCTCGAACAGGGTCGAGCCGGTGCGCGAGACGGTCAGCGGGGTGCGGCCGTACTCCCGGGCGCCGGTGTTGTCGACGGTGCCGCCGAGCGTCTTGGCCATCAGCTGGAAGCCGTAGCACATGCCGAAGACCGGCACGCCGGCCTCGAAGATCGCGCGGTCGAGCTGCGGCGCGCCGTCCTCGTAGACCGAGGAGGGACCGCCGGAGAGGATGATCGCCTTCGGGTTCTTGGCGAGCATCTCGGCGACCGGCATGCTGCTCGGCACGATCTCGCTGTAGACCCGGGCCTCACGCACCCGACGGGCGATGAGCTGGGCGTACTGGGCACCGAAGTCGACGACCAGGACGGTGTCGGTCTCGGGTGCGGACTGGACGGGAGTAGCAGAGGACACGGACGGCCTTCCGGCAGCGGTACGAAAGGTGTCGCGCGGCGCGCCCTACGGAGGGTGCACGGCGGGCGACGGGCGGGGGTCTGCCACCGAGTCTACCGGGCCGACCCGTTTCACTCGTCTGCCCGCCCCACCGGCCGTGACCGCCCCGGCCGCCGGTTCGTTGCTCCGGGCGGACCGTACGATCCGCGCCGCGCCCGCCAGACGCGTCGCCCCCGCCCCGGCCAGGGCGCCCCGTACGGCACTGCAGGACCACGCGTGGAGCTCACCCCCAGTCCACCGGCGCGCGTGGCGCCGTCGCGGAGAACCGGCCCCGGCCGGGGAGCGGCGCGCCGTGGGACCGCGCGCGGGTGCTGCGGCCGGCCAGCAGGGGACAGCGAACCCGGCCGCGACTGGACGAAGGAGGTGGGGCGGCCGGCCGCCGGGGACGCCCGGGGCCGGCCGCCGCACCCGCCGCGATCCCGGCGCACCCCGTCCGCCGTCCCCGCGCCGCCGCGCACGTCCCCGTGCGCTCCGGCCAGCACCATTACGCACCGTGATCATCACGGCCACCCCTCCGCCGACCGCCCCGGCACCCGCCGCGGCGGGCCCCCGCCGGGCCGGAGGCCGGCCCGGCCGGAAACGGCCTGTACCGAATCATGCCGAATCGGTTGCAGAGCAAGCCCTTCGTCCAGGACGATGCTGCGTGGAAGAGGTTCTCCCGATGGCCGAAGGGCTACCCGCGGAGGACCGTCCCGGTGCCGCCGAGACCCGCGGTGGCAACGACTATCGCCTCACGCTCCGTGAGCGATGGTCCGATGCGGGCATGCCCGCCGGACCGCCGCCGCGGCACTGTGCGCCCGCGCGCCGGCCCACCCCCGCCGGAGCGGCGGCGCGACCGTCGAGCCAACTCTCCCGACGGCGCTCCTCCCCCGGCGCCGTCACCCAGCACCGGCGCTGCCCTGACGCCGAGTGCTGAACGACAAAGGGCCCCGTTCCCCCGCGGGGCCCTTTGCCCTGTCCGGGACGTCCGGGACGCTTCCGGCGCGCCCCGGCGCGCGCGCTACGGCCGGCGGCTCCACACGCTGGGGTCCACCGGGCCCTCGTCCTCCGGCCGCCGCTCGGCGGGCCGCGGCCCGCCGCCCGAGCCGATCACCTCCGAGACCACCGGCCCACCGGCGGGGTACTCCCCCTCGGACTGCGCCGGCAGCTTCGCCGACGGCGCCTGCACCCGGCGGTCGCGGGCCGCCAGCAGCGGCGGAAGCGCCAGCGCGCCGACCGCCGCCCAGACGGCGTTGGCCGCCAGCAGCGTCCACGGCACCAGTGAGAGCGCCGCCTCGAACCCGGTGTCCTGGCTCCGGCCGAGGACGCGGACGGTGGCCTTCGAGGAGCTCAGCATCCCGGACACCGGCATCAGCAGGCTGAGCCCCACGGCGTACACCGCCGCCAGCCGGAGCCGGTCCGCGGCGTCCAGCCGCCGCCGGTACGCCGTCCAGCCGAGCACCGCGGCGGCGGCCAGGGCGAGCAGCCCGGTCCAGCGCCAGTCGCCGTTCGCGCCGTGCAGGTCGAAGAAGGAGTACTCGTCGACGTCGCGCGGGTCCCGGTACCAGTCCGAGTCCTCGGCGCCCGGCACCTCGCTCCTGGTCCGGAAGGTCGCCCCGGAGCCCAGCCCGAGCAGCATCAGGCCGATGTTGGGCAGGAAGGCCGCCGCGCTGCCGGTCGGCCCGCCCCCGTCGACCTCGTCACCGCCCAGGACCACGGCCACCACGAGGCCGACCGCCGACGCCAGGCCGACCGAGACCGCCAGCGCGCGGCCGGCCGCCAGCCCGGCGACCGCCCAGCCGCGCACCGCCCGGTTGCGCCAGGCCGCCCAGCGCAGCGCGTCCGTGCCGTACACGGCGAACGCGAGCAGCCCGGCGAGCAGCGCCGTCCAGCCGGCCGCCTCGATCCAGCCGGCCGAGGACTCGTAGGCGGTCCCGCCCGGCCCCCGGACGTCCGGGCCGTCCGGGCCGAAGGGGCCGCCCTCGTGCCAGCCGGCGCCGCCGGCCAGGCCGAGCAGCACGGTCACCGCGACCGCGACCGCGGCGGTGCGCACGGCCTCGCCGGCCGCCTGCCGGCGGGTCTGCTGCTCGCCGGTGCGCTCCTGGGCGCGGCGCGCCCCGAGCCGCAGGCCGAGCCAGAGCGCGAGCAGCCACAGCACGGTGACGGTCAGCGGAACCGCGCGGACCAGCACCTCGGTGCCGCCCGCGAGGTCGGGCCGGCCGCCGGTGTCGACGTGCAGCCGGAACGGCGCGCCGAGGGCGCCGAGGACGATCGCCAGCGCGGTGCCGAAGCGCTTGCCGTAGGAGGGCGGGTCGAGGAGGCCGGTGTAGGGGAAGAAGCCCACCGGGATCGCGACGACGAGCGCGGCCAGCAGCAGCACGGCGGTGGGCGCGACGACCGCGCGCAGCGCCGGGCGCCAGTCGGCGCCGGTCAGCAGGGCGAGCGCGGCGGGCCGGCCGGCGGCCGGGTCGTACGGCCGGCCCGCGCCCCAGGGCCCGCCGGGGGCCGGCGGACCGGGCGGGGCGGCCGGGGGCGCCGGGGGCAGCACCGGCGGCGGCAGGTCGGCGGACGGCGCGCCGGACGGCGGCGGCGGCGGTGGCACGGAAGGCGGCGGCGGTGGCGGTGGCACGGAAGGCGGTATGGAAGGCGGAACGGAGGGCGGCGGTGGCGGCAGGACCGGCGGCGGCACCAGCGGCCTCCCGCAGGACGCGCAGCCGAGCGCCCCCTCCGCCGAAGCCGCGCCGCAGGATGCGCAGATGGACATGGACCGCGTCCCCCCGTCCGAACGAACGATCTCCTGGTCCCCCAGGGCGCCCCTTTTCTCCCATCGGGTACGGACGGCTGTCAACCGGCCACGCGCCGCCGGAAGGGCGCCGGGACGCTCCCGGCCGTGCGCCCGCCCGGCGGCCCGCGGGTCAGGCCTGCTTCTTCGGCACCTCCGGCACCGCCAGCAGCGGCAGCCGCAGCGCCCCGAACGCGCCGTCCGGCACCGCCGGGGCGGCCGGCGGGACGGCGGCGACCCGGCGGTAGTCCTCGCCGGGCGCCGGACGGGCGTCCGGCTCGCCCTTGTTGGGCCACATCGACATGGCCCGCTCGGCCTGCGCCGTGATGGTCAGCGACGGGTTGACCCCGAGGTTGGCGGAGACCGCCGCGCCGTCCACCACGCTGATCCCGGGGTACCCGTGGAGCCGGTGGTACGGGTCGACGACGCCGGTCAGCGGGGAGTCGCCGATCGGGCAGCCGCCCAGGAAGTGCGCGGTCATCGGGATGTCGAAGATCTCGCCGACGCTGCCGCCGGGGAAGCCGTTGATCTCGTCGGCGAGCGCCCGGGCGCCGCGCTCGGCGGCCGGGATCCAGGTCGGGTTGGGCGCGCCGTGGCCCTGGCGGGAGGTCAGCGCGCCCTTGCCGAGGCCCTTCTCCTTCAGCGAGACGGTGATCGAGTTGTCCAGCGACTGCATCACCAGACCGATGATCGTCTTCTCGGACCACCGGTGCTGGTTCATCGAACGGGCGAAGGTCACCGGGTGCTTGACCGAGTTGCCGAGGTAGCGCAGCCAGCGCGGCACCCGCCCGCCGCCGCGGACCTGGGCGATCGACAGCGCGCCCATCGCGTTGGAGCCCTTGCCGTAGCGGACCGGCTCGATGTGGGTGTTCTCGTCCGGGTGGATCGAGGAGGTGATCGCCACGCCCTTGGTGAAGTCCGCCCGGGCGCCGTACCGCCGGTCGGTGGTCTGCGCGCCGACCAGCGCCTCGGAGTTGGTCCGGGTCAGCTCGCCGAGCCGGGCGGAGATCCGGGACAGGTGGCCGGCCGCGCGCATCCGGTGCAGCAGCGACTGGGTGCCGTAGGTGCCCGCCGCGACCACCACCTTCGCCGCGGTGATCGTCCGCGCCCCGGCCTTGACCGGGTCGGTGGTGGAGCGGCTGTCGGTGCGCCGCACGTCCACCGCGAAGCCCTCGCCCCGCTCACGGATCCGGGCCACCGTGGTGAGCGGGTGGATCTCGGCGCCGCCCCGCTCGGCCAGGTACAGGTAGTTCTCGGTCAGCGTGTTCTTGGCGCCGTGCCGGCAGCCGGTCATGCACTCGCCGCACTCGACGCAGGCCCGGCGGGCCGGACCGGCGCCGCCGAAGTACGGGTCGGCCACCTCGGCGCCGGGGGCCGCCTTCGCCGTGCCGTCGCCGTCCTCGCCGTCGCCGAAGAAGACCCCGACCGGCGCCATGTGGAAGGTGTCGCCGACGCCCATCCGCTCGGCGGCGGCCCGCAGGTGGACGTCGGACGGGGTGACGGTCGGGTTGAGCCGCACCCCGAGCATCCGCCGCGCCTGGTCGTAGAACGGCGCCAGCTCCTCCTGCCAGTCCGTGATGTGGCTCCACTGGCGGTCCTCGAAGAACGCCTTCGGCGGCACGTAGAGGGTGTTGGCGTAGTTCAGCGAGCCGCCGCCGACCCCGGCGCCGGCCAGGATCATCACATTGGCCAGCAGGTGGATCCGCTGGATGCCGTAGAGGCCGAGCTTCGGCGCCCACAGGTAGTTGGCGACGTCCCAGGAGTTCCGGGGCAGTTCGTCGCGGTCGAAGCGGCGCCCGGCCTCCAGGACGGCGACCCGGTACCCCTTCTCGGTCAGCCGCAGCGCCGAGACCGAACCGCCGAAACCGGAGCCGACCACGACCACGTCGTAGTCGAACTCCCGGTCCTCAGCCGAACCCACCATCTGCCACTGCTCCTTCGGAAGTCGTCCACGAAACGGGGGTGCCGGCCGCCGGGGCTACCGGACGCGCAGCGCCTTCAGCATCCGCAGCCCGGCGGTCATCATCGCCGCGTACTGCCGGTCGTCCTGGCCGGGCGCGGGGGCGAGCGGCAGCAGCCGCTGGCTGGCGATCGTCTGCGCCTCGGTGAACCGCAGGATGCCCTCCGCGCCGTGCCGCCGGCCGAGCCCGGAGTCGCCCATGCCGCCCATCGGCGAGCCGGCCGAGCCGTACGCCGCGCCGTAGGCCTCGTTGACGTTGACCGTGCCGGTGCGCAGCCGGGCCGCGACCGCCCGGCCGCGCCGGACGTCCCTGGTCCAGACGCTGGAGTTGAGGCCGTACGGGGTGGAGTTGGCGGCGGCCACCGCCTCCTCCTCGGTGTCGAAGCGGTAGACCGAGACCACCGGGCCGAAGGTCTCCTCGCCGCACACCGCCATGTCCGGGGTGACGCCGTCCAGGATGGTCGGCTCGAAGAAGAACGGGCCGAGGTCCGGCCGGGCCCTCCCGCCGGCCACCAGGGTGGCCCCGGCCTTGACCGCCTCCTCGACGTGCCGGGTGGTGGTCTCCAGCTGCCGGCCGGAGACCAGCGAGCCCATGTCGGCCCCGTACGCCAGGCCGCCGCCGAGCCGCAGCGCCCGGGTGCGGGCGGCGAACCCGGCCAGGAACTCGTCGGCCACCGAACGGTGCACCAGCAGCCGCTCGATCGAGATGCAGAGCTGCCCGGCCGAGGAGAAGCAGGCCCGGACGGCGCCCTCGGCGGCCCGGTCGAGGTCGGCGTCGGCGAGCACCAGCATGGCGTTCTTGCCGCCGAGTTCCAGCGAGGCGCCGACCAGCCGTTCGGCGGCGCGCCGGGCGACGTCGCGGCCGGTGCGGGTGGAGCCGGTGAACGAGACGTAGTCGCCGTGCTCGACCACGGCCGGGCCGATCACCGGGCCGTCGCCGATCACGATCTGCCACAGGTCGGCCGGCAGGCCGGCCTCGATCAGCAGCTCGCGGGCCCAGAGCGCGGTCAGCGCGGTCTGCGTGTCCGGCTTGTTGACCACCGCGTTGCCCGCCACGAAGGCCGGCAGGGCGTCGCCGACGGACAGCTCCAGCGGGTAGTTCCACGGCGAGATGTGGCCGATCACGCCCTTGGGGCGGCGGGCCTCGATCGCCTGGGTGAGCAGCGGCACCGCGCCGAGGTGCCGCTTGTCGCGCAGGTAGGCCGGGGCGGAGCGGCCGTAGTGGCGGGCGGCGATGGCGACGGCGAGGACCTCCTCGAAAGCGTGCAGCCGGGCCTTGCCGGTCTCCGCCTGGATGAGGTCGAGCACCTCGTCCTGCCGCTTGATCAGCAGGTCGTGGAAGCGCAGCAGGACGGCGGCGCGGCGGCGGACCGGCAGCGCGGCCCAGGCCGGCTGGGCGCGCCGGGCCAGCTCGAAGGCGACCTCGACGTCCGCCGGGGTCGACTGCGGCAGGGCGGCCAGCCGTTCGCCGGTCATCGGGGCGACGGTCTCCACCACGCTGGGCTCGCCGGTGGCGGTGACCCCGGCGGCGAGCCGGGCGACCAGCGACGCCGGCACGGCCGAGGCGACGGTGCGGCCGCCGCCGGGTGCGGCGGGGTTGCGGCCCGGCGAGCCGGTGCCGGCGGGGTCGTGGGCCGTGGCAGCTGCTGTGAGGTCCGTCATGGGGCGCAGCCTAGGCGCTTCGCGCCCGATTCGGTACCCGTCGGTAACAAAAAACGGGCCGTCGGCGGCGGCCCGCCGGTCAGCGGGTGGGGGTGAAGTAGTGCAGCACCGCGTTGAAACGCTGCTCGGCCTCGTTCCACTCGCTGCCCCGCTCCGGGCTGGACGAGTAGATCGCGTAGCTGGTGCCGTCCTTGTCGATGAACTCGGCCTCGATCGCCCGGCGGCGGCCGCCCTCCTTGGCCAGGTAGCTGAACTCCCAGACCGCCGCCTCGTGGCCGTTCACCGCGACGCTGGTCAGCTTGTGCTGCTTGTACTCCTTCAGCGACTTGGAGACGGTGCTCTCCATCTGCCGCATGTGCTCCAGCGGCCGGACCGACTGGCCGACGGTGACCGCGAACTGCAGGTAGTGCACCTTGTTGTCGGGGCTGTAGTAGATCTGGTTGTCGGGCGTGCTGGTGCGCTGCCAGGCCGGGGTGCCGTCGGGCAGCGGGAAGCGGAAGCCCGCCGGGTCGTCCACCCAGCGGTAGCCGCCGGGCGGCGCGGGCGTGCCGTCGGCCTCGCCCGGCAGGGACTCGGCGGCGGTCGGAAGCGGCTTGGTGCCGCCCGGTCCGCCGTCGCGGTCCGCCAGGTAGACCGCCCCGGCGGCGCCCACGGCGAGCAGGACCGTCAGCACGGCCGCCAGGACCGGCAGCATTCGGCGGCGCTTGGCCGAACCGCGCACCGGCGCGTCGGCGTGCACCCCCAGCGCGCCCGGGCCGGTGGGCGCTCCCTCGCGGCCCTCCCGGGCCGGCTCGCCCCCGACGGCCGGTACTGCCGGCGGCTCCTCGGCCACCGCCGCGGCCGCCACCGGACGCGGCACGGTGACCGCCTCCGGAGCCGTCTCCGGCCGCCCGTCCGCCGGGCCCGGGTGCTCCGGCTCCGCCGACCCGCCCGGCTCGCCCGGCTCGCCCGACCGGTCCACCACCGGCACCGACTGGGTCGGCATCCGCACCGGCGCGACCGGCTTGAACCCCATGGTGTGCCCGGCCTGCACCTCGGCCAGCATCCGGGACGCCTCGTCCGCGGTCGGCCGGTCCGCCGGGTCCTTGGCCATCAGCGCGGCCAGCACCGGCCCCAGCGGCCCCGCCCGGCGCGGCTCCGGCAGCGGATCGCCGACCACCGCGGCCAGCGTGGTCAGCGGCGAGGTGCGGCGGAACGGCGAGTCGCCCTCCACCGCCGCGTACAGCGTCGCCCCGAGCCCCCAGAGGTCGGAGGCCGGGCCCGGGCGCTCGCCCTGCGCCCGCTCCGGCGCCAGGTAGTCCGGCGATCCGACCAGGTCGCCCGGCCGGGTCAGCTCGGCCGAGCCCTCGTACGTCGCGATCCCGAAGTCCAGCAGCACCGCCCGCCCGGTCCCGTGCTCCAGCAGCACGTTGGCCGGCTTCACGTCCCGGTGCAGCACGCCCAGTTGGTGGCCCCGGTGCAGGGCGGCCAGCACCTGGCCGCCCACCTCGGCGGCGGCGCGCGGCGGCAGCGTGCCGTCCTGGCTGATCACGTCGGCCAGCGAGCGGCCGTCGACCAGCTCCATGACGATCCACGGCCGGCCGTCCTGCTCCAGCACGTCGTGCACCGTGATCACGCCCGGGTGCTTGATCCGGGCGGCCGCGGCGGCCTCCCGCTTCATCCGGGCGTGCAGGATCTGCAGCTCCTCCTCGGGGAGGTGGTTGACGGTCAGCTCCTTGACCGCGACCTCGCGGTCCAGCATCCGGTCCCGGGCCCGCCACACCGTGCCCATCCCGCCGCGGCCCAGCCGCTCGCCCAGCTCGTAGCGCCCGGCCAGCAGCCGCTCCGCCTCGGCCGACTCCGGCCGGTCCTGCGCGCCCATCCGCGACCGCTCCCCCTCATCCACCTGCCGTCACCGCGACGGAGGGCCCGGCGCAGACCACTCGGTGCAGACCGCTGAATCGAACAAATCCCACGGACACATTAGGCGCCCCGGTCGCCCCCGGGTAATCTCCCCCACCCGCCACCGTGGCGACCATGGTCCCACCGGCCCCGTCAGCCTGCGAACAGCACGACGGCCACCACGCCGAGGACCAGCAGCAGGAACACCCCGCCGACCAGGACCGGGCCCAGCATCGCCGGCGGGATCCGCGGCGGCCGGGCCGGGCCGGCCGCCTCCACCCGCGACCGCTCCGCCCCCGCCGCACCGCCGCGACGGGCCGCACCGCGCCGCGCGGCCGGACGGCGCGGCTCCGGCACGGGCAGCACCGCCCGCTCGCCCGCCGTCGGCTCCGGCGCGCCCGCCAGCAGCTCCGCCAGCTCCAGCCGGATCTCCGCCGCCGTCGGCCGCCGTGCCGGATCGGGCTGCACCAGCCGCTCCACCAGCGGCCCCAGCGGCCCGCACGCCTCCGAGGGCACCCGCCGCCCCTCCCGCACCGCCGTCACCAGCTCCGGCACCCCGCTCTCCGGGTACGGCGCGCGGCCGGTCGCCATCCGGTGCAGCAGCACCCCGAGCGCCCAGCAGTCGCCCGCCGGGCCGCCGTCCAGCGGCCAGCGCTCGGCCACCGGCCCGACCAGCTCGGCCCGGACCTCGTAGCGGCGCCTGCCGCCCGGGCCGCCCAGCTCCTCGGCCAGCACCTCCTCGGCCACCCCCGGCAGCAGCCCGCCCAGCAGCGCCGCGCCGTCCTCGCAGACCAGCACCGAATCCGCGGTCAGGTTCCCGTGCGCCAGGCCTACGTCGTGCAGCGCCCGCAGCGCCGCGGCGAGGTCGGCCGCCACCTCCGCCGCCCGGTACGGCGGCAGCGGGCCGTCCGCGAGCACCTCGGCCAGCGGCCGCCCGGCCGGGCCCTCCTCGACGGTCCGGAGCAGGTCGCCCTCGACGAACGCCCCGGCCCCCTGCAGCAGTCGCGGATGCCGCGGCGCGGCGGCACCGACCTCCGCCACCCGGCGCACCAGCCGCTCCCCGCGCACCGGTTCGGCGTCGTCCTCCTGACCCACGGTCAGCCGCGCCGGCAGCTCCCACGCACGCAGCCGTACGACCTCGCCGCTCCGCTCGTCCACGGCGAACGCACTCGGCGCCCCCGGACGGTCGATCAGCCGGTAACGCCCCGCCAACACCTGCCCCGGGCCCGCTCGCATGCGTGTTCCTCTCCGCTCACCGCCAAGCCTAAGGCGTGTCCGACGATTCCCGCCGGGCGTGCGACGCCGGGGCACGCGCGCCCCCGGCCCGCGGCCGCGGGAACCGCACGCCGATCCGACCCGGGTGGTCGGACGCGCCTCGGGCCCTCCCCGCCCGCGGAAGGCACCGCGCGACGGCGGACTACCCTCGCTCCATGGACTGGACCGATCTGATCGACGCGGCCTTCGACGTGGCCGGCAACAGCAACAAGGACAACCGGGACGCCGCCCTGCGCTCCGTCGAGGCGAACGTCGCCCCCGAGGAGCGGCCGGTAGCCTCCACCGCCGGACGCCACCCCGACCACTTCCGCAAGGGCGTCCTGGTCCTGACCACCCACCGGCTGCTCTTCCTCAAGGACGGCAAGCCCCCGGTCCCGGTTCCGCTGGAGGCGGTCACCGACGCGACCGTCACCCGGACCCGGATCAACGGCGAGGTACTGCTGGTGGTCGCGCTGACCGGCTCGCACCGCTTCGAGGACGTGGTCAAGGCGGAGGTCTTCGCCGAGCAGCTCCGCGCCACGGCCCGACTGGCCCGCGAGGCCTCCCGGAAGGCACTGGCCGCCCCGGCCCCCACCGGCCCCTCGCCCGCCGCCTCCTCCGGCACCGAGCTGCTGGACCAGCTGGAACGGCTGGCCGCCCTGCACACCGCCGGCGCCCTCACCGACGAGGAGTTCACCCGCGCGAAGCAGCGCCTGATCGGCTGACGACCGGCGGTCGGGGCGGGCCTCAGGGCGCGGGCTGGAAGGTGTCGAACGCGGTCTGCCGGGCCTGGGCGTTCTGCGGCGCGGCCCAGTCCGCGTCCGGCGTGGTCCAGTAGATCGCGTAGCCGTACTTGGCCGGGGAACCGGTGACGAAGCCCCGGTTCAGCGAGTGCGACCGCGAGCTGCCGCTGATCCACTCCCAGTCGGCGGCGTTGGTCCACTCGCGGTAGGCGACGGACTGCAGCTGCACCCGCTGGTAGTTGGTCACCTGGCCGCGCAGCCCCGGCTCGGCGTCCTGCCAGTCGGCGAGCGCGCTGGGCCCCGGCGTGGTCGTCCACTCGATCCGCAGGGTGCTGCCGTTGCCCTTGAAGGTGCGGCGGATCGACTCCGAGCCCGACGGCTGCAGCCAGTCGGGCAGCACGATCGAGAAGCCGGCCGGGTCCTTGTACTCGTGGTACCCGGCCGGCACCACGGCCCCGGTGGCCGTCGGGGTCGGTGTGGGCGTGGGCGTCGGGGTGGCGCTGGGCACGGGCGCGGGCTCCGCCGCCGTGCTCTCCGCCGGGGCGGCGCCCTCCGGGGTCGGCGCCGGCGCCGCGTCGCCCGGCGTGACGTCCGCCGCCGCGGTGCCGCGCGCGCCCTCCGCCGAACCGTCGCCGGAGTCGCCGAGCGCCTGGACCAGCGCGACCACGCCCGCGATCAGCAGCAGCACCACCACGACCGTCGCCACGGCGAGGCGCCGCCGGCCGGTGCGCGGGTCCGCCCCGGCCGCCTGGGTCGCGCCCAGCGTCCACTCACTGGTCACCGGCCGGGCCGCCTCGGTCTCCGGGCCCGCGGCCCCCGACGGCTCCGAGGGCCCCGCCGGCGCCGGGGGTTCCGACGGCCCCGCCTTCTCCTTCGCCCCCGCGGGCGCCGCCGGCGGCTCCCCGCTCCCGGCGTCCCCGGCCCGGCTGCCCACCCGGACCGTCCCGAGCAGCCCGCCGACCGACCGCTTCTTCCCGCCCTCCGCGACCGGCACCGCCTGCTCGGTGGTCGACTCGGCCCGGGCGGTCGCCTCCGCGACCACCCGCTTGAGCATCGACCGGGTCTGCGAGGCGGTCAGCCGCTCCGCCGGGTCCTTGGCCAGCAGCCCCTCGATCACCGGAAGCAGCGGCCCGGCGTTCGCCGGAGCGGTCAGCTCCTCCGTCATCACGGCCGTCAGGGTGGCCAGCGCCGAGCCCCGGTCGTACGGCGGACGGCCCTCGACCATCGCGTACAGGGTGCCGCCCAGCGACCACAGGTCGGCCGGCGGTCCAGGCTTCTGGCCCTGGGCCCGCTCCGGGGAGATGTACGAGGGCGCGCCGACCAGCATGCCGGTGGAGGTCACCGAGGTGTCGCCCTCCACGCTGGCGATGCCGAAGTCGGTGAGCACCACCCGGCCGTCCTCGCCGATCAGCACGTTGGACGGCTTGACGTCCCGGTGCAGGATGCCGAGCGCGTGCGCGGCGCTCAGCACGCCGAGCACGTCCAGCGCGATCTCCGCCGCCCGGGCCGGCGCCAGCGGCCCGTCCTCCCGGACCACGTCCGCCAGCGAGCGCGACTCGACCAGCTCCATGACGATCCACGGCCGGTCGTCCTCCTCGACCACGTCGAAGACGGTGACCGCCGAGCTGTGCCGGATCCGCGCGGTCGCCTTGGCCTCGCGGAGGGTCCGGACGATCAGCCGGTGCTTCTCGTCCTCCTCCACGCTGGCGTTCATCCGCAGTTCCTTGACCGCGACCGTCCGGCCCAGCATCTCGTCCTCGGCGCGCCAGACGGTACCCATGCCGCCGCGCCCGAGCACCGCGTTCAGCCGGTAGCGTCCGGCCAGGAGGCGGCCGGTGGAACCCTGCGCCTGGGTCATTTCGGAACGTTCCCCCATGTGCTGCTGGCGGTCGTGGTGACGGCGTGTCGGACCGGCGTCGGGCCCGAACGCCCAAGCCTCCATCATCCCCTGTCACGCGCGTCCCCGACCACCCGGCCCCCGGCCACCCTGGCACGCCCCCCGGTCCGGGGCGGCGGTCCGTGCCCGATCTGTGATCGAAAACTCTGTCGACCCCGATCCGGCCCCTGCTACCGTTCGGCAGCTCACCGTCTTTCCGGGGGGAACACGACGTCCATGACCGCATCCGCACCGGGCTCTGACGGCCGGTCGGGCCGACCGCCCACGGCCTCGCACTTCTCGGTCGCACCGGAACCGGAGACCCCCGAGGGGTACGTGGCCCCCGGCATGCCCGGCGCCCCGGTGGCCGGTTACCGCCCCGCCGACCCGGCCGCCCCCGCCGCCGACCCGGCGGCCGACGGCACCGGCAGCGCCGGCGGCACCCCGCGGCGCGGTCGCCCCCGGTACCGGCCGGGCCCGGCCGTGGCGCTGGCCGTGCTCGCGATGCTGGCCGGCGCCGCGGCGCTCGGCTGCGCGCCGACCCGCGCGGAGGCCACCGTCGGCTGGCTGGCCATCGCCCCGGCCGCGGCGGTCGCCTGGCCGCTGGGCCGGCTCGGCGGCCCGGGCCGGCTGCTGCCGCCGCTGGGCGCCCTGCTGGCGTCCGGCGCGCTGTTCCTCGGCCAGGTGCTCGCCGGGGCCCGCCGGCTGCACGCGCTGGCCGGCACCGGGTACGGCGAACTGCTGCACGACGCCCTCCCGCTCTGGCGCGACGGCCGCCGCCCGCTGGACCTGGTCTTCTACGGCATCGCCGTGATCGGCGGCTTCCTGCTGACCCGCCGCGCCGCCACCCGCCAGTAGCCGCCCGCCGGTGAACGCCCGCCGGTGGCCGCCCGCTCCCTCCGGACACGGCACGGGGCCCCCGTCGCGCGGTGCGACCGGGGGCCCCGGGGAGAGCCGGCTCAGCGGTGGTTGAGCGCCGGGTTGACGGTCACCTCGACCCGCTGGAACTCCTTGAGCTCGGTGTACCCGGTGGTCGCCATCGCCCGGCGCAGCGCGCCGAACAGGTTCATGGTGCCGTCCGGGGTGTGCGACGGGCCGGTGAGGATCTCCTCGGTGCTGCCGACGGTGCCGAGGTCGACCCGCTTGCCGCGCGGCAGCTCCTCGTGGACGGCCTCCATGCCCCAGTGGTAGCCGCGGCCGGGCGCGTCGGTGGCCCGGGCCAGCGCGGCGCCGATCATCACCGCGTCGGCGCCGCAGGCGACCGCCTTCGGGATGTCGCCGCTGTAGCCGACGCCGCCGTCCGCGATGACGTGCACGTAGCGGCCGCCGGACTCGTCCATGTAGTCGCGGCGGGCGGCGGCCACGTCGGCGACGGCGGTGGCCATCGGGACCTGGATGCCCAGCACGTTGCGGGTGGTGTGCGCGGCGCCGCCGCCGAAGCCGACCAGCACGCCGGCCGCGCCGGTGCGCATCAGGTGCAGCGCGGCGGTGTAGGTGGCGCAGCCGCCGACGATGACCGGGACGTCCAGCTCGTAGATGAACTGCTTCAGGTTGAGCGGCTCGGCGGCGCCGGAGACGTGCTCGGCCGAGACGGTGGTGCCGCGGATGACGAAGACGTCGACCCCGGCGTCCACGACGGCCTTGGAGAACTCGGCGGTGCGCTGCGGCGAGAGCGCGGCGGCGGTGACCACGCCGGAGTCGCGGACCTCCTGGATCCGCTGCTTGATCAGCTCGGCCTTGATCGGCTCGGCGTAGATCTCCTGCAGGCGGCGGGTCGCGGCGGACTCGTCGGTGATCGAGGCGATCTCGTCGAGCAGCGGCTGCGGGTCCTCGTAGCGGGTCCAGAGGCCTTCCAGGTTCAGCACGCCCAGGCCGCCGAGGCGGCCGATGGCGATGGCCTGCTGCGGGGAGACCACGCTGTCCATGGGAGCGGCCAGGAACGGCAGCTCGAAGCGGTAGGCGTCGATCTGCCAGGCGATCGAGACCTCCTTCGGGTCACGCGTACGGCGGCTGGGGACGACGGCGATGTCGTCGAAGGAGTACGCCCGGCGGCCGCGCTTGCCTCGCCCGATCTCGATCTCAGTCACTTCGAGCCCTTCTGGTGGTGTTGCTCATGCCCGCCGGGTCACCCCGGCCGCCTCCCAGTATCCCGCACCCGCCCGCCCCCACACGGCCCCGCCCGGCCCCCGGCCCCCCGGCGGGCGGTCCCCCGGACAGCCCGCAGGGCCCGCCACCCCTCGGTGGCGGGCCCTGCGGCCGGGTGCCGGGATCAGCGGCGGGCGCTGTAGTTCGGCGCCTCGACGGTCATCTGGATGTCGTGCGGGTGGCTCTCCTTGAGGCCCGCCGAGGTGATCCGGACGAACCGGCCCTTGCTCTCCATCTCGGCCACGGTGGCGGCGCCGACGTAGCCCATGGTCTGGCGCAGGCCGCCGACCAGCTGGTGCAGCACCGCGCCGAGCGGGCCGCGGTAGGGCACCTGGCCCTCGATGCCCTCGGGGACCAGCTTGTCGTCCGAGGCGACCTCGGCCTGGAAGTAGCGGTCCTTGGAGTAGGAGCGGCCCTGGCCGCGGGACTGCATGGCGCCCAGCGAGCCCATGCCGCGGTAGGACTTGTACTGCTTGCCGTTGATGAACAGCAGCTCGCCCGGGGACTCCTCGCAGCCGGCCAGCAGCGAGCCGAGCATCACGGTGTCGGCACCGGCGGCGAGCGCCTTGCCGATGTCGCCGGAGTACTGCAGGCCGCCGTCGCCGATGACCGGCACGCCGGCCGCCTGGCAGGCCAGCGCGGCCTCGTAGATCGCGGTGACCTGCGGGACGCCGATGCCGGCGACCACCCGGGTGGTGCAGATGGAGCCGGGGCCGACGCCGACCTTGACGCCGTCCACGCCGGCGTCGATCAGCGCCTGGGCACCGTCGCGGGTGGCGACGTTGCCGCCGACCACGTCGACCTTGACCGCCGACTTGATCTTCTCGATCCAGGCCAGCGCGTTGTGGCTGTGGCCGTGCGAGGTGTCGACGACCAGGAAGTCCACGCCCGCCTCGACCAGGGCCTGGGCGCGGTCGAAGGCCTCCGCGCTGGCGCCGACGGCGGCACCGACCAGCAGCCGGCCCTCGGAGTCCTTGGCGGCGTTCGGGTACTGCTCGGCCTTGACGAAGTCCTTGACGGTGATGAGGCCCTTGATCCGGCCGTCGCCGTCGACCAGCGGCAGCTTCTCGATCTTGTGGCGGCGGAGCAGCGCCATCGCGTCGACGCCGGAGATGCCGACCTTGCCGGTGATCAGCGGCATCGGGGTCATGATCTCGCGGACCTGGCGGGTGCGGTCCGTCTCGAAGGCCATGTCACGGTTGGTGACGATGCCGAGCAGCTTGCCGGACTCGTCGGCGATCGGCACGCCGGAGATCCGGAACTTGGCGCAGAGCGCGTCGGCCTCGGCGAGCGTGGTCTCCGGGCCGACCGTGATCGGGTCGGTGACCATGCCGGACTCGGAGCGCTTCACCAGGTCGACCTGGTTGGCCTGGTCCTCGACCGACAGGTTGCGGTGCAGGACGCCGACGCCGCCCTGGCGGGCCATCGCGATCGCCATCCGCGACTCGGTGACCTTGTCCATCGCCGCGGAGAGCAGCGGAATGTTGACGCGCACGTTGCGCGAGACCCGCGAGGAGGTGTCGACCTGGTTCGGCAGCACCTCGGACGCCCCCGGCAGCAGCAGGACGTCGTCGTACGTGAGTCCGAGCATCGCGAACTTCTCGGGTACGCCTGCGGCGTTGTAAGACATTTCGGGGGTACCTTCCGTGGCCGGCTCGATCAGCTCGCGCCCTGAGGGTGGGGGCGCTGTCATCAGCTCACTCGCTCGGACCGCCGAAAGCGCGGTGGCCGTTGGAGGATCCTCCAGGGGAACCCCGCGCACACCGTCGAATCTTTGGCGACCCGCCCAGGCGCCGATACCCCATGGTACTGGCACCGCGAATGCGCTCTCGTGTGCCCTTGACAACACAGCCCGGCCATGGACCATTCCGGCCGGTCGAAAACGCGCCCCGACGCCGCGCGCCGATCCGACGCGCATGGTCGGACGCGCCTAGGAGGACTCCTCCGCGAGCGCCCGCAGCCGGCTCAGCGCGCGGTGCTGGGCGACCCGGACGGCCCCCGGCGACATCCCGAGCACCTCGCCGGTCTCCTCCGCGGAGAGCCCGGCGGCCACCCGCAGCAGCACCAGCTCGCGCTGCCGGGCCGGCAGGTTGGAGAGCAGCTCCTTCGCCCAGGCCGCGTCGCTGCTCAGCAGCGCCCGCTCCTCCGGGCCGAGCGCGTCGTCCGGCACCTCCGGCAGGTCGTCCTGCGCGACCACCGTCGAACCGGGCCCGCGCATCGCGGCCCGCTGCAGATCGGCGATCTTGTGCGCGGCGATCCCGTAGACGAAGGCCTCGAACGGGCGCCCCTGGTCCCGGTAGCGGGGCAGCGCGCAGAGCACCGCCACGCAGACCTCCTGGGCGATGTCGTCCACGTGGTGCCGGGCGCCGCCGGGCAGCCGGACCAGCCGGCCGCGGCAGTACCGCAGGGCCAGCGGGTGGACGTGGGCGAGCAGGGCGTCGATCGCCGGGCCCTCGCCCCGGACGGCGGCCGCCACGAGCTCGGCGAGCGCGCCGGGTCCGTCGGCCGGTTCCGCGTACGCCGGGCCGGGCCCGGGTGCGGAGGGCTCGGCCTCCACCGGGTCAGCCTCGCCGGGAGCCCCGGTCACGTCGTCACGCATCGGTCCATGGTGCCTGGTCGCGCGGGAAAACGCGGCACCGCGTCCGGAGTTGTGCACCGGAACGTTATGCGGTGCCGCACCGGCTCGCACCACCGGCCCCTCCTGCACCGTCCCGCCTCCCGCCCCGCCGCCCCGGGTGGTCCCGGCCGCGGCGCCGTCCGCCGAGTCTCCTGCGGCTGCGTGGTTCGCCGCAGTTCCTGTCCGCTGGTCCCCGAGGTGCTCCACCCCTCCATGGTGCAACCTCGGGACCGTAACGTCACACGCCCCCGCGCGGGCAATCGCGCGGAGCGTGCCGGAACCGGCGGTGCCGGCGGCGGTCAGCGGACCAGGCCCCAGCGGAATCCCAGCGCCACCGCGTGCGCGCGGTCCGAGGCGCCGAGCTTCTTGAACAGCCGTCGGGCGTGCGTCTTGACGGTGTCCTCGGAGAGGAACAGCTCGCGGCCGATCTCGGCGTTGCTGCGGCCGTGGCTCATGCCTTCGAGCACCTGGATCTCACGCGCCGTCAAGGTCGGCGCCGCGCCCATGTCCGGGCTGCGCAGCCGGCGGGGGGCGAGCCGCCAGGTCGGGTCGGCGAGCGCCTGGGTGACGGTGGCCCGCAGTTCGGCGCGCGAGGCGTCCTTGTGCAGGTACCCGCGCGCACCCGCGGCGACCGCGAGGGCGACACCGTCGAGGTCCTCGGCGACGGTGAGCATGATGATCCGGGCGCCCGGGTCGGCGGACAGCAGCCGCCGGACCGTCTCCACCCCGCCGAGGCCGGGCATCCGGACGTCCATCAGGACGAGATCGGAGCGGTCGGCCACCCAGCGGCGGAGGACCTCCTCCCCGTTCGTCGCGGTGGTGACCCGGTCGACACCGGGTACGGTCGCGACCGCGCGGCGAAGCGCCTCGCGGGCGAGCGGGGAATCGTCGCAAACGAGAACGGAAGTCATGACCGTCGTCCTCCGCAGCTGATCCGCGTCACGTTGAGCCTCCTGGCTGGTACGAACCTCTCCGACACGGCCGATCGGCGTCAGACTCCGTGCTGATCGCCTGAGATTCCCCGCGATCGTTCCCGACGTCCGGCGTCCGCTAACCGCCTCCGCACTTCCAACGACCGTCACTCGAATGAGTTACGGCCTTCGGGGCCATCTCCACCACTGTACGTGGCCGACCCGTTACCGATCAGCCGCATCGCGGTGCACACGCCGCACTTTTGCGCAGCTCGCGCGCGGTCGGCGTACAACCCGCACACCCGCGCGGCTCCGTGTGCGCCCGTCGGCCACCCGATTGCCGCATTTGCGCCGGGCGATCGCCGACCTGGTCGCCATGCCCACTTTGCCCGGTTTTAGAGCTTTTGTATGGTCATTGACTGTTGTGCCAGTCTGTGGGTGACTTGTCCATGGAGTTGCCGTAAGTCATATTTCCAGGTGTCCACACCGCGCCGGACGCCCCGCCGTGCCGCCGCCGACGCAACCCGCCGGCGACCGGCCCGCGGTCGACGACCTCTGAAGGGAATGAGCCATGGCAGATTTCTCCCGACTCCCCGGCCCCAACGCGGACCTCTGGGACTGGCAGCTCTCCGCGGCCTGCCGCGGTGTGGACAGCTCGCTCTTCTTCCACCCCGAGGGCGAACGCGGCGCGGCCCGCAGCTCGCGCGAGGCGAGCGCCAAGGAGGTCTGCATGCGCTGCCCGGTGCGCACCGAGTGCGCCGCGCACGCGCTGGCGGTCCGCGAGCCGTACGGCGTCTGGGGCGGCCTGACCGAGGACGAGCGCGAGGAGATGATGGGCCGTTCGCGCAACCGCCTGGTGGAGGTGCCGCTCGCCGCGCCGAGCGCGGCCCAGTCGTAGGACCTCGACTCCGCCCGCCGCGGGGAGAAACGATTCTTCGCGGGGTGAGGACGGGCCGGAGCCCGTCCGGCCGCCGCGGGCCCGGCGCGCCGCCGGCTCGGCGCCCGGCTCAGCGCCCGGCCGCCGCCCCCGCCAGCCGCTCCAGCATCAGCGCCACCGCCGGCACCTCGGCGAGGTCCGGCAGGGTCAGCGCGACCACCTGGCGCACCGCCGGCGCCCCCGAGGCGGCGTGCACCGCCACCGGCGCCACCCCGTCGGACCGCACCGACTCCAGCGCCAGCCCGGGCAGCACCGCCACCCCGAGCCCGGCGGCCACCAGCCCGACCACCGCCGGGTAGTCGTCGGTCGCGAAGTCGATCCGGGGCTCGAAGCCGGCGCCCGCGCACAGCTCCACCAGGTGGCCCCGGCACTGCGGGCAGCCGGCGATCCACTGCTCCGCCGCCAGCTCGGACAGCCCGACCGGCCCGCCGCGCCCGGCCAGCGGGTGCCCGGCGGGCAGCAGCCCGACCAGCGGGTCGTCCAGCAGCGGGGTGACCACCAGGTCGGACCAGTCGGCCCCGGCGCTCAGCTGCTGGGCCTCCAGATTGGCCTCGGCGCGTGCCTCCCTGGGCGTGCCGTGCGCGGGCGCGGGCGCCGGCACGTGGGCGGATCCGGGGGCCTGCGGGTAGCGGAAGGCCAGCGCGACCTCGCACTCGCCGCCGCGCAGCATCGCCAGCGACTCGGGCGGCTCCGCCTCGACCAGCGACACGCGCACGCCCGGATGGCTGTCCCGCAGCCGGGCGACGGCCGGCGGCACCAGGGTCGAGCTGGCGGTCGGGAAGGAGACCAGCCGGACCCGCCCGGCCCGCAGCCCGGCGATCGCCGCCACCTCCTCCTCGGCGGCGGAGAGCCCGGCGAGGATCCCGGTGGCATGCTTGAGCAGGATCCGCCCGGCCTCGCTCAGCTGCATCCCGCGGCCCGAGCGGACCACCAGCGGGGTGTCCACGGACTTCTCCAGGGCCTTCATCTGCTGGCTGATGGCGGGCTGGGTGCAGCCCAGCTCGCGGGCCGCGGCGGAGAAGGAGCCGGTGCGGGCGACGGAACGCAGGACGCGCAGGTGGCGGGCCTCGATCATGCCACCAAGATATAAGGGATTCTTTGCAATACGCAAAATTCAACTGATAGTTGAAGACTGGAACAGCTCGGAACGGCCGCAGGCCCGGCCCGCCGCCCCTCGCGGGGCGCGGACCGGGCCTGCGGTCAGTCGTTCGGGCCTCAGTGCGAGTGGCCGTGACCGCCGTGCGAGTGGCCGTGACCGTTGTCGGCCTCCTCCTCCTTCTTCTCCACCACGAGGGTCTCGGTGGTGAGCAGCAGGGAGGCGATCGAGGCGGCGTTCTCCAGGGCGGAGCGGGTGACCTTGACCGGGTCGATGACGCCGGCCTTGACCAGGTCGCCGTACTCGCCGGTGGCCGCGTTGTAGCCCTGGCCCGGCTCCAGCTCGGAGACCTTGGAGGTGATGACGTAGCCCTCCAGGCCGGCGTTCTGGGCGATCCAGCGCAGCGGCTCGTGCAGCGCCTTGCGGACGACCGCGACACCGGTGGCCTCGTCGCCGGACAGGCCCAGGCCGTCGTTCAGCACCTTGGCGGCGTGGACCAGGGAGGCGCCACCACCGGCGACGATGCCCTCCTCGACCGCGGCGCGGGTCGCCGAGATGGCGTCCTCCAGGCGGTGCTTGCGCTCCTTGAGCTCCACCTCGGTGGCGGCACCGACGCGGATGACGCAGACGCCGCCGGCCAGCTTGGCCAGGCGCTCCTGCAGCTTCTCGCGGTCCCAGTCCGAGTCGGTGTTGGCGATCTCGCCCTTGATCTGGGAGACGCGGCCGGCCACGGCCTCCGACTCGCCGGCACCGTCGACGACGATCGTCTCGTCCTTGGTGACGGTCACGCGGCGGGCCGAGCCCAGCACGTCCAGACCGGCCTGGTCGAGCTTGAGGCCGACCTCCTCGGAGATCACGGTGCCGCCGGTCAGGACGGCCAGGTCGCCGAGGATCGCCTTGCGGCGGTCGCCGAAGCCCGGGGCCTTGACGGCCACCGCGTTGAAGGTGCCGCGGATCTTGTTCACCACGAGGGTGGACAGCGCCTCGCCGTCGACGTCCTCGGCGATGATCAGCAGCGGGCGGGAGGAGCCGCCCTGCAGGATCTTCTCCAGCAGCGGCAGCAGCTCCTGGATGGAGGAGATCTTGCCCTGGTTGATCAGGATGTACGGGTCCTCCAGGACCGCCTCCTGCCGCTCCGCGTCGGTGACGAAGTACGGCGACAGGTAGCCCTTGTCGAACTGCATGCCCTCGGTGAAGTCCAGCTCCACGCCGAAGGTGTTCGACTCCTCGACGGTGATGACACCGTCCTTGCCGACCTTGTCGATCGCCTCGGCGATCAGCTCGCCGACCTGCGTGTCCTGGGCGGACAGGGTGGCGACGGCGGCGACGTCGTCCTTGCCCTCGATCTCGCGGGCGACCGACAGCAGGTGCTCGGAGACGGCGGCGACGGCCTTGTCGATGCCCTTCTTCAGGGCGGCCGGGCCGGCGCCGGCGGCGACGTTGCGCAGACCCTCGTTGACCAGGGCCTGGGCCAGCACGGTGGCGGTGGTGGTGCCGTCACCCGCGACGTCGTTGGTCTTGGTGGCGACCTCCTTGACGAGCTGCGCGCCAAGGTTCTCGTACGGGTCGTCGAGCTCGACCTCGCGGGCGATGGTGACACCGTCGTTGGTGATGGTCGGGGCGCCGAACTTCTTGTCGATGACGACGTTGCGGCCCTTGGGGCCGATGGTCACCTTGACGGTGTCGGCCAGCTTGTTGACACCGCGCTCCAGCGAGCGGCGGGCGTCCTCGTCGAACTGCAGGATCTTCGCCATGTTCCCTATTCCCTCGGGGGTGCGGCCGTCGCGGCGGCCGCTCGACTACGTGAACCAACAGCCACGCCCCGGTCCCCTGTCACTGGGACACGGATCCGGGGCGTGGCTGGACGTCTTTACTTCTCGATGATGGCGAGAACGTCGCGGGCGGAGAGCACCAGGTACTCCTCACCCTGGTACTTCACCTCGGTGCCGCCGTACTTCGAGTACAGGACGATGTCACCGACGGCGACGTCGAGCGGCAGACGCTGGCCGTCCTCGAAGCGGCCCGGGCCGACAGCCAGGACGACGCCCTCCTGGGGCTTCTCCTTGGCGGTGTCCGGGATAACCAGGCCGGAGGCCGTGGTGGTCTCGGCGTCGAGCGGCTGGACCACGATGCGGTCCTCGAGCGGCTTGATGGCAACCTTGCTGCTGGTGGTCACGTCCGAGCTCCCCTTCGGAGATTACGGGGTTTTCTAACGGGTAGGGGCGAACTCGCGGATCTGCCGTCGCGGGGGTCAGACACGCACTGTCGCGTTAGCACTCCCCCGGTGGGGAGTGCTAGTGACGACCATAGGCTGCGGTTAGCACTCAGTCAACCAGAGTGCCAACGACGCGCCCGTCGGGCCGCGCGGGGCGGACGAGCGGCCGTACTCCCGTGCGAGGCTCCGCCCGGGCGCCGGGCTGTCGCCGTTCGGCTGTCCGGCCTTCGTACCGGTCGTCCCCGGCACCCTCCGACCGGCGAGAATGGCGGGGTGGAGAACGACGACCTGCGGCCCCTGCTGACCGACCGGGGCCAGGCCCTGCTCGCCGAACTGCGCGACTTCGCACCCGGGGAGGAACTGGCGCTGGCCACCCGGCTGCGCAAGGAGCACCCCGCCGAGCTGGTGTCCGCCGCCTTCGGGCAGGCCCGGCTGCGGCAGCGGGCACGGGCCAAGTTCGGCGCCGACGCCGACCTCATGTACTTCACGCCCAACGGCGTCGAGCAGTCCACCCGGCGCGAGGTCGCCGAGTGGCGGGCGCGCCGTTTCGCGGACCTCGGGGTGAAGCGGCTGGCCGACCTCTGCTGCGGGATCGGCGGCGACGTGCTGGCGCTGGCCCGGGCCGGGATCGAGGTGCTCGCGGTCGACCGGGACCCGGCCGCCTGCGCCGCCACCGCCGCCAACGCGGCCGCCCTGGGGCTGGCCGACCGGGTCGAGGTGCGCTGCGCGGACGTCGCCGACGTCGACGTCACCGGCTTCGACGCGGTCTTCACCGACCCGGCCCGGCGCACCTCGCGCGGCCGGGTCTTCGACCCCGAGGCGTACGCGCCGCCGCTGTCCTGGGCGATCGAGGCCGGCCGGCGCACCCCGGTCGGCGCGCTCAAGGTGGCCCCCGGCATCCCGCACGAGGCGGTGCCGGCCGACGCGGAGGCCGAGTGGGTCTCCGACCACGGCGACGTCAAGGAGGCCGTGCTCTGGTTCGGCACCCGGGCCGGGCACCCGCACCGCGCCACCCTGCTGCCGCAGCGGGCCAGCCTCACCGGCGGCGAGCTGCCCGATCCGCCGGCCGGCCCGGTCGGCCGCTACCTGTACGAACCGGACGGCGCGGTGATCCGCGCCCACCTGGTCGCCGAGGTGGCGCGGCAGGTCGGGGGACGGCTGATCGACCCGAAGATCGCCTACGTGACCTCGGACGAGCTGGTCGACACCCCCTACGCGCACGGCTTCGAGCTCACCGACGTGCTGCCGTTCCACATCAAGAAGCTCAAGGCGCTGCTGCGCGACCGCGGCGTCGGCACGGTGGTGATCAAGAAGCGCGGGATGGCGATCACCCCGGAGGAGCTGCGCCGCCAGCTGAAGCCCTCCGGCCCGAACGAGGTCACGGTGATCCTCAGCCGCACCGACCACGGCCCGCTGATGATGCTCGGCCGGCCGGTGACCGGACCGGCCGCGGCGGTTCAGCCGGCCGGCGCCGCGATGTAGTCCTCCAGCCGGGCCACCGCGAAGCCCTGCTCCTGGATCCGGGCCAGCATCTCCCCGAACATCTGCGTCATCGTCTCGCCCTTGAGGTCCTTCGGGCCCCGGAAGTGGGCGAGCACGATGTCGCCGGGCCGCAGCTTCTTGTCCGCCGCCTGGTACTGCATGTCGTGGATCTGCATCGACTCGCGCCACAGCACGATCGCCCGCGGGCCGCACTGCTGCACCGAGGAGTTGAGCGCGGGCGTGTTGGCGCCGTCGCCGTACGGCGGGCGGAACAGCAGCGGCGGGGTGCCGTACTGCTGGGTGAGCGCGGCCTGGGCGTCGCAGACCTCCGACTTCTGCTTCTCCGGGGTCACCTTGCTCAGCTGCGCGTGGTCCACGGTGTGGTTGTGGACGTGGTTGCCGAGCGCCTGGAGCCGCTTGAAGTAGCCGTAGTCGTCCTTGACGATGTCGCGGGTCAGGAACATCGAGACCGGGACCTTGAGGTCGGTCAGCATCTCGACGAACCTCGGGTCCTTCTCGGCGCCGTCGTCGATGGTGACGAAGACGACCTTGTCGCTGGTCCGCACCTCGCTGAACACCGGGACCGGGCCGGTCCGCTGGAGCTTCACCGGCTTGTCGGCGGGCGCCGGGGGCGCGGGCGGCAGCGGCGTGAGGTTCCACTTCGCCCAGGCGGCGGCGTCCGCGGCGGCCGGGGCGGGGGGCGTGCTCGGCGACGGGGTGGCCGCGCCCTGCCGCGGTGAGGGGGTCCCGGCCGGGGCGGTGGTACCGCTCGGCGCCACCAGGGCCGCGGACGCGGCGCCGCTGTCACCCCCGCCCGAGCACCCGGTGCCGGCGGCCAGCAGAACCGCCGCCCCCACCGCGTACGCCGTCGTCCTGCTCCACCCGTGCCTGTCCACCGCGCCGTGCTCCCCGCTCCCGTTCAGCGTTCTCGCTCGCTAGCACGGTAACGGTCGGACGTTCGGTTCCCGGTCGGGCGTGCGAACGGCGGCCCGGGGCTACTCCACGTGCTCGCTGGTGAACGACCAGCGGTGCACCGGGCGGCCCAGCAGGGCGGCGGGCGGATCCGGCGGCGGCACCGGCTCGCCGGACCACCAGGTGATCAGCAGCACCCTCTCGCCCGGGGCGGCGAACAGCTCGGTGCGCAGCAGCCCGGCGCGGCCGCGCAGCGCGGGCAGCGCGGTCTCCCGGACCCAGGCGGAGAGCTCGGCGCCCCGCCCGTCGGCGGCCCGGGCCTCCCACATCGCGGCGGTGGTGCTCACGCCTGCCCGCCCAGCGCCCGGTACGCCTGGCCGTGGAAGTCCGGGTGCGGCACGTGGACCTCGGTGACCGGCAGCGAGGAGTCCGCCGACAGGTCGAAGGAGGACGGCGCGCGGTCCCGCCAGACCATCTCGGAGCCGAGCGCGGCGACCATCGCGCCGTTGTCGGTGCACAGGCCCGGGCGCGGCACCCGCAGCCGGATGCCGGCCCGGTCGCAGCGCTGCTGGGCCATCTCGCGCAGCCGCGAGTTGGCCGCCACGCCGCCGCCGATCATCAGGTGGTCGACGCCGTTGTCCTTGCAGGCCTTGACCGCCTTGCGGGTCAGCACGTCGGTGACCGCCTCCTGGAAGGACGCCGCGACATCGGCGACCGGCACCTCCTCGCCGGCCCGGCGCTTGGCCTCCACCCAGCGGGCGACGGCGGTCTTCAGGCCGGAGAAGGAGAAGTCGTACTCCGGGTCCTTGGGGCCGGTGAGGCCGCGCGGGAAGGCGATCGCCTTCCGGTCGCCCTCGCGGGCGGTGCGGTCCACCACCGGGCCGCCGGGGAAGCCGAGCCCGAGCACCCGGGCCACCTTGTCGAAGGCCTCGCCGGCCGCGTCGTCGATGGTCGCGCCGAGCGGGCGCACGTCGCTGGTGATGTCCTCGCTGAGCAGCAGCGAGGAGTGCCCGCCGGAGACCAGCAGGGCCATCGTCGGGGACGGCAGCCGGCCGTGCTCCAGCTGGTCCACGCAGATGTGCGAGGCGAGGTGGTTGACGCCGTAGAGCGGCTTGTCCAGGGCCCACGCGTACGCCTTGGCGGCGCTCACGCCGACCAGCAGGGCGCCGGCCAGGCCGGGGCCGGCGGTGACGGCGACGCCGTCCAGGTCGCTCGCCTTGACGCCCGCGGTGTCCAGGGCCCGCTGGATGGTGGGGACCATCGCCTCCAGGTGCGCGCGGCTGGCGATCTCGGGGACGACGCCGCCGAACCGGGCGTGGTCGTTGACGCTGGAGGCCACCGCGTCGGCGAGCAGGGTGGTGCCGCGCACGATGCCGACGCCGGTCTCGTCGCAGGAGGTCTCGATGCCGAGGACGAGCGGTTCGTCAGCCATGGGGGGTGTCCTTCTTCACGTCCGGTCGCGGGTGGTCCGCGGGTTCGTCGAGGTCTTCGGGGGCGGCGGCGCCGTCGACGGCGGCGGCCGCGAGGTCGAGGCGCATCACCAGCGCGTCGACGTTGGCGGGCTGGTAGTAGCCGCGCCGGATGCCGACCGGCTCGAACCCGAAGCGCTCGTAGAGCCGCTGCGCGCGGGTGTTGTCCACCCGCACCTCCAGCAGCAGGTCCGCGCAGCCGCGCCGGGCGGCCTCCCGGACCAGGTCGGCGAGCAGCGCCGCACCGAGGCCGGCGCCCTGGTGGCGGCCGTCCACGGCGATGGTCTGCACGTCGCCCTCGCCGGCCACCGCCATCAGCCCGGCGTAGCCGACGACCGTGCCGTCCGGGGCCTCGGCGACGGTGTAGTGGCGGGTGCCGCCGGGGCGGGCCTCGGCCAGCTCGGACCAGAACATGCCGGCGGACCAGGCGTCCTCGGGGAACAGCTCCAGCTCCAGCGCCAGCACCGGGGCGATGTCCCACCAGCGCATCGGGCGCAGCACGGCCGCCGGAGCGGCGGTGCGCACGGCCCCGTCGGTGCTCGGGCCGGTCACGCCGGGAGCACCGCCTTGTAGCCGGCCGGCACCTGGGCGTCCGGACGGCGCAGGTAGAGCGGGGCGTTGGGCAGCAGGGACCGGCCCGCCGCCAGCTCGGCGGCGGCGAAGCCGGCGAGCGCGCCGGCCGAGACGTGCTCGGGGCCCCGCGCGCCGGGGAAGGCGTCCGGGTAGAGCAGCGCACCGGCGCCGACCGAGCGCGCCGGCGGCGTCAGCTCGCCCGGGCGGTCCACCGACGGGCCCTCGGTCCGGCGGCCCTCGGCGTCGTAGGCGGCCCAGTAGACCTCCTTGCGGCGCGCGTCGGTGGCCACCGTGAACGGCTCGCCGGCCAGCCCCTCGGCGCGCGCCCGGTGGGCGATCGCGTCCAGGGTGCAGACGCCGTGCACCGGCAGGCCCAGGGCGTGGCCCAGCGCGGCGGCGGTCACCAGGCCGACCCGCAGGCCGGTGTACGGGCCCGGGCCGACGCCCACGGCGATGTCGGTCAGCCGGTGCTTGTCGACACCGGCCGCCCGCAGCACCTGGTCGATCGCGGGCAGCAGGAGTTCGCCGTGGCGCCTGGCGTCGACCTGGTCGGTCTCGGCGAGGACGGACGTGCCGTCGTGGACGGCGGCGGTGACGGCGGGGGTAGCGGTGTCGAACGCGAGCAGCAGCACGGGTCAAGGTTAGACCGGTCGGGCGGCGACCTGTCGGGGCGCGGTCCCGTCCCGCCGCCCGGGGCGCGTGCGCCGCACCGGCGGGTGCGCGCCCGGACCGGTGGGTGTGCGCCTGGCGGGTGCGCGCCCGGCGGGTGTGCGCCGCCCGATCGAAAACCGGCCCTACGGCGGAACACACGTCCGACGCGATGCGGACCGGACGGGCGAACCTGGCACGATGGGGCCGACGGTTTTGGGACGGCGGTGGGAGCACACGTGGCGAAGATGGGTCCTGGAGTGGTGGTCACGGGGCTGACCCTGGGGGCCCTGGCGGTGGTGAGTCTGCTGGCCTTCCAGGCCAACGGAGCGCAGGACCGCGCGGTCGCCGCCAACCCCGGCGCGAGCACCACCGCCTCGTCCGGCGGGCCGGCCGCCTCGGCCACCCCCAGCGCCACGCCCACGCCGACCGTCCCGACGCTGCCCACCGCGGGCACCGGCACCGGGCTGCGGGTCGTCTACTCGGTGGGCGCGCACTACGTCTGGCTGATCGACCCGAAGAAGACCCCGCAGGTGGTGGCCGCCTTCCCGGTCACCCCGGGCACCGTCGAACCGCTCCCCGGCAGCTACCCCGTGTACAGCCGCACCCAGACCACCACGGGCACCGACGGCAAGCAGATCGAGCACGTGGTGCGGTTCGCCCAGCAGAACGGCGTGGTGTTCGGCTTCAGCGCGGCCGTCGACGGCGCCACCGGCACCCCGGCCGCCGCGCCGACGCCGTCCGCGTCGGGGACGCCGTCCTCGATCGGGAGCGGCACGGCCGGCGCGAGCGGCGACCCGAAGACGGGCAAGACCGGCGGCATCCGCAGCAGCCGGGCCGACGGCCAGCTGCTCTGGGACTTCGCGCCGAAGGACACCAAGGTGGTCGTGATCGCCTGACCCCGGCGGGCCGCGCGGCCACAGGGCTGCGCGGCCGTGGCGGGCGCGCGTGGGCGAGGGCCTGGCTAGGCGGCGCGGCGGGTGGCGTGGGCGCGGTCGTCCGACGGCGACCGTCCGGCCCGCGGGTCCGCCGCCGGGCGGCGTTCGGGCGGAGTGGAGACCGCCTCCGCCGCCGCGCAGGCGGCCAGCAGGGCCCGCATCGGCTCCCCCTCGGCACGGCGGTCGGGCCCCTCGGCCCCGGTCCCGCGCGGTTCGCGCTCCGGGGCGGGCGTGGTGCTCGGCATGGCGCCTCCTAGTTAGGCAGACCTAACCTCAGAACCCATCCCACCACGCCCGGGACCCCGACCGCAACATCTTCCCGACAGCCTGTCGGCAAACCGTGACCGGGCAGGCCTGCGCCGCCGGGCCCTCAGGCCAGCACGGACAGGTCGACGCCGTCCCAGCGGGGGCCGATCCCGGTCAGCAGCACCCGGCGCGGGTCCAGGTCGTCGCCCGCAGCCTCGGCGCCGATGGCCCGCTCGATCCGGACCTCCAGGCGGTCCTCCGAGAGCCGTTCGACCTTGCCCTCGCCCCACTCGACGACCACCACCGACTCGGGCAGCGAGACGTCCAGGTCGAGGTCCTCCATCTCGTCGAGGTTCCCGCCCAGCCGGTACGCGTCGACGTGCACCAGCGCCGGGCCGCCGACCAGCGACGGGTGCACCCGGGCGATCACGAAGGTCGGCGAGGTGACGGCGCCGCGCACCCGGAGGCCCTCGCCGAGGCCCCGGGTCAGCGTGGTCTTCCCCGCTCCCAGCTCGCCGGAGAGCAGCACCAGGTCCCCCGGCCGCAGCAGCGCGGCCAGCTCCCGGCCGAGCCGGCCCATCCGGTCGGGGGTGGCGGCGGTGAGAGTGGCGTGCGAGCCCATGCGCGAATCAAGCCCTTCGGTCCGTACGGCGGCGCACCGGCTCTCGGGCGCCCCCGCTACCGTGCCACATCCCCGGCACCACCCGCGCCGGGCGTCCGCGGACCCCGGCCCGCGGGGCTCCCCCTACCGTCCCTCGACGGCCGGGGGCGCCGGCGGGACGGCGGCACCGCGGTAGCGGGCGGCCCGCTCGAACAGCGCGGCCAGCCGCTCGTCCACCGCGTCCGGGCGCTCCAGCATCACCAGGTGCCCGGCGTCCTCGACCAGGACCAGCTCGGCGCCCGGCAGTTGTTCGGCCATCACCTCGCCGTGGCCGGGCGGGGTCAGCAGGTCCTTGGTGCCCGTCAGCACCAGGGCCGGGATGCCGCGCAGCGCGGCGAGGGCCTCGGTCTTCTCGTGCGCGGAGAACACCGGGTAGAACTCGGCCACCACGTCGATCGGGGTGGCGTCCAGCATCTGCTCGGCGAACCGGGCCACGCCCGGGTCGACGTCCTTCCCGCCGAAGGAGAACCGCCGGTAGAGGACGGCGCTGACGTCCGTGCCCAGCCGGCGGGTCGCCTCGACCAGGTCCACCTGACGGCCGAGCAGCTTCATCATGCCCGGCGCGACCCGGCGGAACAGCCTGGCGCCCGCCTGCGGCAGGCCGAAGGTGACGGCGTCCCAGTTCCCGGCCAGGGTGCCGATCAGCGCCACGCCGGCCACCCGCTCGCGGAACAGCTCGGGGGCCTGGTCGGCCAGCGCCATCACCGTCATGCCGCCCATCGAGTGGCCGACCAGGACCAGCGGGCCGGTCGGCGCGACGGCGTCGAGCACGGCCCTGAGGTCGCCGCCCAGCTGGTCGATGCTGGCGGACCCGCCGGCGAGGAACGAGCGGGAGCGCTCGGAGCGGCCGTGGCTGCGCTGGTCCCAGAAGACCAGGCGCAGGCCGTCGCGGAAGGCGGCGCGCTGGAAGTGCCAGCTGTCCTGGTTGAGGCAGTAGCCGTGGCAGAAGACCACGGTCAGCGGCTCGGGCGCGCCGTCCGGCCCGCCGGTGCCGTCCGCTTCGCCGGTGCCGTCCAGCTCGACGTACAGCTCGGTGCCGTCCGCGGCGGGGACGGTGCGGGGGCGGCCGCGCAGCGAGCCGTAGGGGGCCTTGGCGTCCAGTTCGGCGCGGGCCCGGCGGCGCATCGTCCGGCCGACCGTCAGCCGCTCGATCGCCACGCCCGCGGCGGCGCCGGCCGCGAGCACGCCGACCGAGATGCCGATCAGGCCGGCCCGGCTCACCCCGGTGGCCGTCCCGGCCGCCTTGACGGCGCGGGCCACGCCGCTCACCGCCCCCGCCGGGTCGGTGCCGGCCTGCTCGCTCATCCGAGCAGGTCCTCGTCCAGGCCGCCGACGTAGCGGCGCGGCACGCGGGAGCCGATCCGGGTCACGATCTCGTAGGAGATGGTGCCGCAGGCGCGGCCCCAGTCCTCGGCGGTCGGCTCGCCGCGGTCGCCGTTGCCGAAGAGCAGCACCTCGTCGCCGATCGGCGGGGTGTCGCCGCCGAGGTCGACGACGAACTGGTCCATCGCCACCCGGCCGGCCACGGTGCGCCACTTGCCGTCGATCTGCACCGGGCCGATGCCGCTGGCGTGCCGGGGAATGCCGTCGCCGTAGCCGAGCGGGACGAGGCCCAGGGTGGTCGGGCCGGGGGTGGTGTAGTGGTGGCCGTAGCTGACGCCGTGGCCGCCGGGGACGTGCTTGACCAGGGCCAGCCGGGCGGTCAGCGACATCACCGGGCGCAGGCCGAAGTCGGCCGGCGAGCCGACGTCCGGGACCGGCGAGAGCCCGTACATCGCCAGGCCCGTGCGGACCATGTCGAAGTGCGACTGCGGGAGCAGCAGGGTGGCCGGCGAGTTGGCCAGGTGCCGGACCTCGGGGCGCAGGCCGGCCGCCTCGGCGGTGGCCAGGGCGGCGCGGTAGGCGTCCAGCTGGGCCTGGATGGAGGGGTGGCCGGGCTCGTCGGCGGCGGCGAAGTGCGACCAGACGCCGACGACGGTCAGCAGGCCGTCCAGCTCGGCGCGGCGGGCGGCGGCGACCAGGTCGGTCCAGTCGTGCGGCTGGCAGCCGTTGCGGCCGAGGCCGGTGTCGGCCTTGAGGTGGACCCGGGCGGGGATCCCGGTGGCGCGGACGGCGGCGAGCAGCTCGGTCAGCGCCCACTGGCCGCTGACCGAGATGTCGAGGTCGGCGAAGAGGGCCTCGCGCCAGGGGCCGCCGGGGGTCCACAGCCAGCAGAGGATGCGGGCCTGGTCCGGCCGGATGCCGGCGGCGCGCAGGGCGAGCGCCTCGTCCGGCGTGGCGGTGCCCAGCCAGCGGACTCCTGCGGCGACCGCCTCCCGGGCGCACCGGGCGGCGCCGTGCCCGTAGGCGTCCGCCTTGACCGCGGCCATCACCGTGGCGCCGCCGATACGCTCGCGCAGCGCGTCGAGGTTGCCGCGCAGGGCGGCGAGATCGATGGTCGCCTCGGCTCGCGCGCCTTCGGTGAGAGTGGCCATAACGGTCGTCTTCGCAGTTGTCATCAGGGTCAGTCTCCCAGACGTCCCAGGGTCCTCGCCGAACGGCCCGTCGGCACACCGCCCCCCGCAACCCCCACCCCTCTCCGGACGCCCACCGATCACACCCCGGTTCCCTCCCGCCCCCGGAGCATCCGAAATATGCAGACCGGTCTACATATGCCGCCCCGGAGTGGGGGGGGGGGCCCCCCCCCCCGACCCCCCCACGCCCCCCCCCCCCCCCCCCCCCCGCGAGACCAAAAAAAAAAGA